>CAZBBA010000039.1:0-35260 GCA_964490015.1 uncultured Rikenellaceae bacterium | reverse complement strand
AAATCTTTATCGAAAAGGTTACCCTTTGGTACGATCAGATTATGCCGTTTATTGCCAAGCGGCAAATTTCTGCCGGAGGCCCAGTAATAATGATGCAAATCTGCAACGAGATAGGCGTGTTCTCGTGGCTTGCCCATCAGGCCGATTATAGCCAGGATGTGAAAACTCGCTTCGCTTCATTCATAAAAGCTAAATACACAAGCATCGATGAAGTGAATAAACTTTGGGGTACCAGCTATCGCCAATTCGATGAAATTGAACTTCCCCCCGATGGTAGGCTTCCCTTCGCCTCGAAGGGCGATAGGAGTCGCGACTACGAGTGGCACTGTTTCTGGAGAACCTACTATGGCGATTATCTTAGGATGCTCACTAAGCTGGCACGGCAACGAGGTGTAGATGTTCCCTTTTACCATAACCTACCGGGATGGATCTACGGGCATGGCTTCGACTTTCCACTTAACATAACAATGTACGAGGATTTATATGACTACAAGAGCGATATAATATTTGGGATCGATCATATTCCCGAATTTCAATCGTACCGAAACCTACACGACGACCGCATTATTAACGATATCACCTATGCAATGCAGGGCAATAAGCCCTTATTTGCCGCTGAGTTCCAAGGTGGTTCGCGCGAGTACCACGTTGTAACCAATCCTCGCGAAATGGAACTTTTCTATAAAGCCAGCATTGCCAATGGGCTAACCGGTTGGAACTACTACATGTTTTCGCAAGGGAAGAATCCCAGTCGAAAGGGGTACTCGGGTGATACTTTTTACTGGTTTACACCCCTATCGGCCAATGGGGAAAAAGGAAGTTCATTCCCCCTGGTTAAAAAGATGAGCAGAATAATCGAATCAAACGAAGAGATAATTCTGAACTCAAAACGCATGGCAGAGGTTTGTGTCCTGTTCTATCCGCCTTACTACGCCACTGAGCTGGAGCGACCCGAGGAGGGTGCAAGCAACCTGCAATTTGTTGCCCCAGCAATTCGCCGTCCAGCATATTTCGATGGGTTGCTAAAGGCACTTCAGGTGCTTAATATCGACTACCACATGGAGGATCTCAGCAAGATTACTTCCGATAAGTTGAGAAATTACAGGCAGGTTTGGGCCTTTAGTACCGACGAGATGAATGCACGGGATCAGCAGGTAATTGTTGATTACACATTAAATGGAGGAAATACTGTAATATTCCCCAATCTGCCCGACCGCGAAATGAACCAAAAGCCCTGCACAATCATTCGCGATGCGCTTTCGATTCATCCAGCTGGGAGCGAAGTAATCGATTCGCCACTGGTTGATATTTACGATCTAAAAGATATAAAGTGCGCCAATCCACAGATTGTATACTCCGAAAAAATACTGGATGGGGCAGAGGTAATTGCCCGAACTCTCAAGGGATCGCCTTGCGGATTTAGGAAATCGTTGGGAAAAGGCTCGGTAATGCATCTGGGAACCTGGATAGGATTCGATACCGAAGGGCACAAACCGGTTTACGAAGCCATTCTACAGAAATCGGATGCAAAGCTTCAATACACCCGCTCAAACAATGATAGCATCACTTTGAAACAAAGATTCACCGATTATGGGTCATCATTGCTTTTCGTTGGTAATTATTACAACGAGGAACAGCAAGGCAAAATTTCTTACACGCACCCCATCAACGGAGAATCTGTTAGTATACCATTTGCAGGTGATAAAATGCTTTGGCCTCCGCTCTATGCCGTGCTAACTCCTATTTGTTTCGAATTAGTTGAAGGTATAAAGATTCTGCATTGCACCTCCGATTTCCTTGGGTTTGAAAAGATGGCTGATCAAACAAAAATCACCCTGCAGGGCGATCGCGATTTAACCGGAGAAATTGTGTTTGAGGGAATCAACGTAAGCAAAATTTGGAGCGCTTCAATTGATGGAGAGAACCTTAATTTAATGGCCAAATTTGATCGTATCGTACTAAATTACAATCATAAACACAACAAAGAAATTATTTTAACTGTAAATATTAGCTAGATGGTAATAAAAAACTCTCACGGGCTCAACTTTCACTTTCTCGACAACGGTTCGGTGAAGAGTATCGAGGTTGAACCTATAAGAATAAGCCTGAAGAATGCCAGTCCGTTTTCAATTCCCGGAACAAACATCTACCTAAGAAAAAGGACAGCGCCATTTGAATTTATCGCCCTTACCGGGCCTGAGAGCAACAGCGATTTCAGCCTTGAGGAAAATAAGTTTTTTGCAAAAGGAAGCTGGAACGGAATTGAATATGTTTGCGTTTTGCAGCTATCAACCAAAAGTACGAGTTGGAAGTGGAGTATTCAACTGAGCAATAAATCGAGTAAACCTAAAGCGCTCGATTTGGTTTTAGTTCAGGATGTTGGCCTTAAAAACATAAGCGACGGATTAGTTAACGAGTACTATGTTAGTCAGTACTTAGAACGGCTAATACTCGAAAGTAAATCCTACGGTTCAGTAATTTGCTGCAGGCAAAACATGAGGGAGTCGGACGCAAATCCTTGGCTAATGATAGCCAGCAGGAATGGGGCTGTTGCCGCCAGCACCGATGGGATGCAGCTCTACGGAAGAACATATAGAGAGACCAGAATTCCAGAGGGTCTAACCAAAGAGCTTATGGGTGGTGAGTACGCTGGCGAATCATCGGTTATTGCCCTGCAGGAAAAATCCTTTACCCTGGAGCCCCATGAGGTTTATCATTCCGATTTTATTGCCGTTTATCTGCCAAATCATCCTGAATCCACCTCAACCAATGACCTTTCGCTATTGCCTAATGCATTTGCAGAGTTTAGCCACGATTTTCCCTCAACAGTAGATCCCAAGTGGATTTCGGCCACCAAAAATTTGTTCAACACCTCTCCCTTTTTACAGGTTGAGGATTTGACTGAAAATGAGCTGTGCGATTTTTTTGGCAATCAAAGAAGACACGTGGAGTGGGACGGCGAGAAGCTGCTTTCGTTTTTTATCAATGAATGTAGCCATGTTGTTTTATGTGCAAAAGAGTTGTTGGTCGATCGTCCACATGGGCATATAATGCAGGCAAATTCTGGGCTTTTGCCCAGTGAGCGCATTATGTCGACCAACACCTTTGCCTATGGCGTTTTTAACTCACACCTAACCCAGGGCAATACCAACTTCAATATTCTGCTATCGGTTTGCTCGAGCCAGTTTAATACATCTACAGAAGCAGGCCAGCGTATCTTTGTAAAGGTTGATGGAAAGCATTATCTGCTTGGTGTGCCCTCGGCATACGAAGTGGGATTGAACTATAGCCGATGGATTTATAAATTTAAAAACCACATATTTCAAGTACGATCCTGGACATCAACCGCATCGCCACAGGTAAATTTAGATTTTAAGGTGATAAAGGGCGATGACGTTGATATTCTGGTCTCAAACCACTTTGAACAGTCAACCGGATGGCAAGTTTTTTCTGGCGATACAAATAACGAGTTTGTTGTAAAACCCAGCGCAAAAAGCTTAATAGCCAACAAGTTCCCCAATGCGCAGTTTAGAATTATTATTCAAGAAGTTGGGGCACATCCTGCGACTTCGAACGGTGATAAGTTTTCAAACTCACTATTTATCCTTGATGTGAAAAATATATCAAGTTTTTCCATGAGTTTTCTGGGTGAGGTTTGTGCAGTTGAAAAGCCAGTTAAATTTCATAATTCTGAGGAGCAATGGGCAGCCGACACCGTTGAGGCATTGTCGTTTTGGCAACGTTCAAGCTTAAATCTCTCACTTAATGCTCATCAGAAAGATATTGAGACAATACGGGAGATAATACCTTGGTATGGGCTTAATGCTCTCACACACTACCTCACACCTTACGGGCTTGAACAGTTTGGGGGAGCAGCTTGGGGCACTCGTGATGTATCGCAAGGGCCAATTGACCTTTTATTGAGCCTCGAAAAGTACGAAGAGGCTAAGCACGTTTTACGCATAATCTTCTCGAACCAAAACCCCGATGGGGGCTGGCCACAGTGGTGGATGTTCGATAGCTATACAAATATTCGCGCTCATGAGGCTCATGGCGACATTTTTTACTGGTGTATTATTGCCCTTAGCAATTATATTAATGCAACTGGTGATCTTAAATTCCTCGATGAGGTTCTTCCCTACTACTCCGACACCGTAAACAATAAAATTGAAAAAACTCCATTAAGCGAGCATATCGATAGGCTTATCATAATGATAGTTGAGTCGTTTATTCCTGGAACCGCATTAGTTCCTTTTGGTGGAGGCGACTGGAACGATTCCCTTCAGCCCGTTAGCGAGGATCTTGCCAAGAGGATGATATCGAGCTGGACTGTAGAGATGAACTATCAGGCTTTTTCCCAGTATCAAAGGGTTTACGAATTGCAAGGGAACAAGGAGAAGGCAACGAGGCTGCATGATATCTGCGAAAGGATAAAGTCCGATTTCAACAAGTATTTGGTAAAAGATGGAATAGTTGCAGGTTATGGACTGGTTGAGAAAGATAAGTCGATTAGCGTACTTCTTCATCCAACCGATAATACAACCGGAATTCATTACAGCATCCTTCCCATGAACCGTGGAATTATTAGCGGAATTTTTTCAGAGGAGCAAGCGCAGAAACATCAAGATATTATTGAAACACACCTTAAGGGACCCGACGGGGCAAGGTTAATGGACTACCCATTAAAATACCACGGTGGCATCCAAAAGATTTTCCAACGCGCCGAGAGCAGTACATTCTTTGGCCGCGAAATTGGACTAATGTATGTGCATGAGCACATTCGCTATGCCGAGTCGCTAGCCATTATGGGTAAAGCGGAAGGATTCGTCAAAGCCCTTCGGCAGGCAAATCCAGTTGAGTACAAAGACATTGTTCCCTGTGGCGATATCCGTCAATCAAACTGCTACTATAGCAGCTCCGATGTAATTTTTAAAAGTAGATACGATGCCGACCAGCGTTACGATTTGGTAAAAGAGGGAAAACTAACTGTTAGGGGTGGCTGGCGGGTTTACTCGAGCGGATCAGGTATCTACATCGGGCTCATTATTGGGCGATTGCTGGGCATACGGATTGGGCATGATCACATCACCCTCGATCCCGTTTTACCCAAAAACCTTAGTGGGCTATCTGCACAACTTGTTCTCCTTGGCCGGTCGGTATCCATTACCTTTATGGTATCGACAAGGGAGTATGGCCCCAATAAAGTTACCGTGAACGGTAAGTCAATCCCCATTACACGCGAAGTTAATCCCTATAGGGATGGCGGTGTAACCATTTCAAAATCATTATTACTCACACACCTTGATCAATCGAAGAACGAGGTGGTTGTAGAACTATAAACTTTTCTCGTAACTGCACCAGCACAATGAAAAAGCATATCATAATTCTATTTCTTATACTCCATTCAGCGCTAAACGGAATATGCCAGCCATTTATTAAAGATATCGAACGCTTTAGGGAGATAGACGAGCTAGACCCGCCACCTCAGAATGCCATTCTATTTATTGGCAGCTCATCGTTCACCATGTGGTACGATTTACAAGAGCAATTTCCCGATTACATAATAATCAATCGGGCTTTTGGCGGTTCAACCCTCGAAGATCAGATACGATACGTTAATGACATTGTTTTTCCCCACAACCCAAAGCAAATCGTGATTTACTGCGGTGAGAATGATTTTGCCTCAAGTGATCTAATCTCTGTGGATATAGTTTTTCAGCGATTCGTTCATCTTTACAACCTTATTTTTGATAAGTACCCCGAAATAAAAATTGCTTACGTTTCAATGAAGCCAAGCCCATCACGATGGCACCTTGCAGGCAAATTCATTCAAGGGAATAGAGCTATTGAACAATTTTTAGAAACTAAACCCTATACAAACTTCATTGATGTATGGGAGAAAATGATCAACAGCAATAGCATACCCGACTCTTCCATTTTCCTGGATGATATGCTTCATATGAATCAGGAGGGTTATAAAATATGGCAGAATGCGATAAAACCGCATCTCATAAAATAGGAGAAGGATTATGAAATTACTACGCCCACTAGCATTAGCGCTAGCCTTATCCATGCTGCTCCTCTCTTGCGTAGAGAAAAGTGACGAAAAGAATGCTTTTGTTGAGCATCTTATGGAAAGGATGACCCTAGAGGAGAAGATTGGGCAGCTAACCCTTTTCTCCAGCGGTTACGATATTACAGGGCCAACTATGCACGATAACTATGCCAACGACATTAAAGCCGGTAAAGTTGGTGCTGTTTTCAATGCATTTGGGGTGGAATTCACTACCAACCTTCAGCGAATGGCGGTTGAGGAAACACGGCTTGGTATCCCCCTGCTCTTTGGTTACGACGTAATTCATGGTCACAGAACTATATTTCCCATTCCACTTGGTGAAACGGCAAGTTGGGATATGGATTACATTGAAAAATCGGCACGTATTGCAGCCATTGAGGCCACCTCCGAAGGGTTGCATTGGACCTTTGCCCCCATGATTGATGTTACTCGCGATCCTCGCTGGGGAAGAGTTGCCGAAGGCTCGGGCGAAGATCCGTTTCTAACCTCCATGGTTGCCAGGGCAAAGGTTAGGGGCTATCAAGGCGATAATCTCTATAGTACCAACACTATGCTTGCTTGCGCCAAGCATTTCGCAGCGTATGGAGCACCACAGGCAGGCAGAGATTATCATACTGTTGATATATCAGAAATCGAACTTCGCAACACATATCTCCCTCCCTTTAAGGCTGCTGTTGAAGAGGGCGTTGCCACTTTTATGACCGCATTTAACGAGCTCTTTGGCGTTCCTGCAACAGGCAGTAAGTTTCTGCTTGCCGATGTTCTTAGGGAAGAGTGGGGGTTTAACGGATTTGTGGTTACAGACTACACCTCTATAAAGGAGATGGTTCCTCATGGGTTCGCCAAGAACGAGATGCACGCAGGTGAACTGGCTCTAAATGCCGGGGTTGACATGGACATGCAGTCGGGAATATATAACAATCACCTCATGCAGCTACTCGACGAGGGAAAGGTTAGCGTAGAAACTATTAATAGAGCAGTAAAAAGAATTCTTACGCTTAAGTACGAGCTCGGTCTATTCGAGGATCCTTACCGATACTCAAATATTGAAAGGCAAAGTGAGAATATTATGACACCTCAGCATCTCGAGTTTGCCAGAGACTTTGCCCGCCGTTCCATTGTGCTGCTTAAGAATGATAATAAAACGCTTCCACTTAGCAAGGATATTAAAACCATTGCTGTTATTGGTCCACTAGCCGATAGTCAGATGGATATGATTGGATCATGGTCGGCAGCAGGCGATTACAAAAAATCGGTTACCTTGCTGCAAGGGATAAGGAATAAGATCGGAAACAGCCGCCGCATTCTGCATTGCATAGGAACAGGGGTCGATGATAATTCGAGGGCAGGTTTTAGCGAAGCCATAAGATTGGCACGCGCCTCCGATGCCATTGTGCTAGCCATCGGGGAGCATAAGAATATGAGCGGGGAGGCTGCCAGCCGCTCGAATATCAACCTGCCAGGTATGCAAGAAGAGCTGGCACTTGAACTATCAAAAACAGGCAAACCTCTAATAGTAGTGCTAATGAATGGCCGGCCGCTAACCATCGAAAAGATTGATGAGAAAGCCGATGCAATTCTCGAAACCTGGTTTTTGGGAACCACGGCCGGCGATGCCATTGCCGATGTTCTGTTTGGCTACTACAACCCGTCGGGAAAGCTACCAGTTACCTTTCCCCGAAATGTGGGGCAAATCCCAATTTTTTACAACCAGAAGAATACCGGTCGCCCTTACAGTGATCAAAAGTACACCTCGAAATATCTCGATGTTGCCAACACACCGCTTTACCCTTTTGGTTATGGACTTTCGTACACAACCTTTGAGTACTCCGAAGTAAAGCTGGATGATCGGATAATGACAAAAGCAAAACCTATAAAAGCATCCGTTGTCGTTACCAATACGGGTGATGTTTATGGCGAAGAGGTGGTGCAACTTTATACCCGACAGCTGGTTGGCAATATAACGCGGCCAGTTAGGGAGCTAAAAGCGTTCAAAAAGATTGGTTTAGCCCCAGGTGAGTCGCGTGTGGTTACATTTTGCCTTTCGGTGGATGATATTGGTTTTTTTAACTCTAGTGGAGAATATTGCGTGGAGGAAGGAGACTTTACTGTTTCAATTGGAACAAACTCCACAACAGAAAATTTATCATTATTCACGTTTACTGAATGATGATTTATTTTGGATAAACCCCTAATATATCCTCTATTTAGACTTAGATTTCACAATATGTTTACCTGTGAGGGTACTAACAATTATGATAATTTCATTTTTTTAGACTGTTGAATATTTTTGCTGTCTAAAGCAACTTGAATGACACTTTTGGGTATTTATAATTTCACCGAGATACAAAAACATTGCGATTCAATTAAAAGCTGCAACAAACATTTCTTTCAGGTTTTTAGTAATAGCGAATAAACTTGCTAATTATTAGTCCCCCATTAAACCTTTTTCTAATAAGTCGTCAAAGGAGTGCTGCCGTACATTGCAGTTGTGTATAAGCGGCAAAAAGTGTTAAAAACTATAGCTAATGATGCTGGTTTTTTGTTTCTTTGCACTTATTGTATTAGTCAACTGCTAACTTGTTACATTAAACTCTATATGAAATTCTCTACTAGGATAAGACTTCCCATTACCATTGTACTCTTTTCGCTGTTTTTAGGTTTACCCTTCAAAATGAAAGCTGGTGGCGTGGGAATGATACCTCAAAGTTATGATCGTTTCGATTTTTCAATTGTTGTTAATGGACGGAAGTATGATTACCTCACACCTCAAATAGAGGGGCATCAGTTTTTGTACCATCAGCATTTTACTGAAGGTACAGCAATAATTAATGGTAAACTCTATAAAGACTTACTTTTAAACCTCGATATTTTCAACCAGCAATTGGTACTAGAGTTCTACAATTCCCAAGGGGCTAAGCATAGGTTATCAATGTCCGACGCTAGCGTAACCAGTTTCAGCATTGGTACCAAATGTTTTGAGTACAAGGCGCTGCCCGATGGATCAAAATCAATCTACCAGGTAATCGGTAATGGAAGAGTTCGCACTTTGTATAGTTGGAAAAAAAGGGTTGAATTAAATACATCCAAAAGGGAGTACTATTATACACCCGCCATTAGAACTCAGTTTGTGGAAATGGATGGGCATCTAAAAAGATTCAGAGGTAATAGGAGTTTTTTGAGCTGCTTTTCGTCGGAAAGTAAAATTTTGGTAAGACATTTTATAAAAGCAAATAGAATTAAAGTTTCAAGGGCTTCCGATGAGGAGATGGCTTTGTTAATTAATTACTGTAATTCAATCTCATATAAGTGAAAAGTATAGTCCCTTTTTTCTGGGGTTTGCTATTTTTTTCAGCATCCTATTCCCAGCAACATCCCCCAATCCAAGATTTTTGCAAGGATTCAATTACCCTCAGAGAGTTTATGGGGAAAGTAAACGAGCATAAAAACATAAGAATATATGCTCAAAATGGCATTCCGCTTTCAATTCTAGTACCTTGCCCTAATGGCTCTGCAGATATTTTTCCCTTGTTAACCGAAGTCCTTTCAAGGTATGATATGTTTCTTACTTATTGGCAGGGAAATCTCTTAATTAGTGGAAAACCCATCACTTTTGCAACCTTGTCCGAGTTTGCCGAAGAAGTTTCGCCTCTCACGGAATTTTCTACGAAGGAAAAAGTAATTACTGAAGCTGAGCAACGCTACTTAAGAGGTAGGGGAGCAGATGTGGTTGAAACGATTACCGTTGGAACTCAATCAATGTATGATAGAAAGGGAAAGGTAAATGTAAGCGGAATCCTACGAGACCAAAGTAGTGGCGAAACGCTTATAGGTGCTACAATGTATATTGAAGAGCTAAAAATTGGAACAGCAACAGATCTAAATGGGATTCTTTCCATCAACCTTGAGCCAGGCCATTACAATGCTCGATTCGATTGTATTGGACAGAAAAGTGCTAGGTATCAGCTTAATGTGCTTTCGGGTGGAGATTTTAGCCTTAGCCTCGAAAGGTCTGTAATGCAAATTGATGAGGTTATGGTGTATGGCGATAAATCGCTTAATGTAACTACTCGCGATGCTGGATTTGAGAGAATTCCCCTTTCCACCCTTAAGGAACTACCTATGATGCTTGGCGAAAGGGATGTTATTAAGGTGTCAGAATTATTGCCGGGCATTGTGAGCATCGGTGAAGGCGTGTCGGGTGTAAACGTGAGAGGAGGAAGCTATGATCAAAACGGCTTCTACATAAACAAAGTACCGATCTACAACACCTCTCATCTCTTTGGTTTTTTCCCTGCTTTTAACCCCGATGTGATAAAGGATTTCTCAATTTACAAAGGGCATATGCCTGCCGAATATGGAGGTCGATTGTCTTCGGTTTTTAATATCGTTTCGAAGCAGGGAAATAGAAAGAGATTTAATGTTAGGGGTGGCCTAAATCCGGTTACTACAAACCTAACATTAGAAGGACCTATTGTTAAGGATGAGGGTTCAATGCTAATTAGCTTTAGAAAAACATACTCAGACTGGATTCTAAAGCAAATATCCGATCCTGATATTAGAAATAGTAGTGCGAGATTTGGTGATATCTTACTCTCTGCCAATTACGAATTAGACAACAAAAACCAGTTGAGCATTTTCACGTACTACAGTTCCGATCACTTTAGGCTCTCGGATATAAATCAATATACCTATTCAAACTTTGGTAACTCATTGAATTGGAAGCATAGGTTGACGCATGCGACTCGAGCAGAGCTTTCGTTTGTCTCTTCACGCTACTCCTTCAATACTGTTGATAATAATATTGGACCACTTGCATACTCCCATAGCTACGCAATAAACCATTACGAGATTCAGGGCACCGTAACACATCTAGTTAACGAGAAGAATAAAATTGAAGGCGGTATTACAAGCACTATATATAACCTCAACAAGGGAACTGTTAAGCCTTATGGCAATACATCACTTCGCATTCCTGTTGAACTTGGTACCGAGAATGGAGTTGAAGGAACTTTTTTTATTGCAGATACTTACGATCCCCTTCCCTGGCTAAACATCTATCTGGGGTTAAGATACTCGGTTTTTACACCCGTAGGCAACCGATTATCACTAGTTTACCAGGAAGGTCAGGCACGTGATCTTAAGTATGTTGTCGACACAATACAGTACAAGCGTTTTCAACCGATTAAATGGTATCATGGGCCTGAATTAAGAGCTTCGTTAAACTTTAAAACCGACAAAAATGGCTCGGTAAAGATTGCTTTTAACCAAACTCGACAGAACTTATTTATGCTCAATAATACCATAACCATTGCTCCAAACACTCAATGGCAACTTGCTGGTGAGCACCTAAATCCACTACTTGGTAAGCAGTTATCGCTTGGTATTTTTAGAAATCTCTTTAAATCGGCAGTCGAGATTTCTATAGAAGTCTTTGCAAAAGAGATAGAGAATATGAGCGAGTTTAAGGATGGGGCCAGTTTCATAGCCACCCCTTACATAGAGACAATGGTTTTGCAGGGAGAGCAAGTTGCATATGGCTTAGAAGTTATGGTACGCAAACCCAAAGGGCGATTAAACGGCTGGGTTGCATATACTTATTCCCGATCCATGGTTGAGATTGATGGGAATGAAAATTGGATGAAGATTAATAACGGTATACCTTACCCTTCTAACTATGATGTTCCTCATGTTATTAATGGCGTGTTTAATTACCGCTTCAACCGCCGATTTAATCTTTCAAGTACAGCCACATATCAAACTGGCCGTCCAATAACCTATCCACTGGCAATTTACTATTCTAACAATATCCCCGTGGTAGATTATTCTGCCAGAAACGAGTTTAGAATTCCAGACTACTTTAGAATAGACCTTTCCCTTGCTGTTGAAGGAAATCTGAAACGTAATAAGTTATTTCATAGCTCCTGGGTATTTGGTGTATATAATTTAACGGGAAGGAAAAATCCACTTTCTATCTATTTTAAATTAGACGAAGGCCGAATTAAGGGCTATAAGTATTCTATTATTGGCACCCCAATATTTACCGCAACTTGGGTGTTTAAACTTGGAAACTATGCGACAGACTAAGTATATTATCATTCTATTATCTCTTATTGCCATTGTGGGTTGTGTTGAAGATTACCACCCAAAAACTTCTTTCGACCATAACGAAAGTTATGTTGTTTACGGAAAAGTAACAGATGGTAGCGATTATCATATGGTGCAAGTTTCGCGTGCATCGTCTCTTACTCAGCCAAAACGCAATCCTGTTGTTTCGTGCGAGGTGATTATAACCGATAACCACAACAATGTATTTGTTTCTGACTCAACCACAAATGATGGTAGGTACTTTGTGAAAATCGACAGAGCCCTAGTTACCCTAGGAAAATGTTTTAAAGTTGAGGTTCGCACTCCAGATGGAGTTATCATTGAGTCAGCATATGACACCTTGAGGCAATGTCCAAATCTCCAAGATGTTTACTTCGAGAGGGTAGACAAACCCACCATGGATCCAAATTCTCCCGAACGAGGTGTTCAGTTTAAAGTGGATTTTGAGGTTGATGGATCTTACGGGAAATTCTTTAGATGGGAGATAGAGGAAACTTTTGAGTATAGATCTACATATCCCATAACTTTTTACTATGACGGGAAAGTTAATGAAGTGTTTCCCGAAGATTACTCTTTGTATTACTGCTGGCAGACAAGGACAATTAGTGAGTTTTTCCCTTTAAGCACAAAAAATTTGTCCGAAAGCCGATTTGATGGGTTCAAGTTGCATTTTGTCAATAACAGATCCCAGCGTCTAATGTATTTATACAGCATACTAGTTCACCAATCGGCAATTGGAGAAGATCACTACAATTATTTGGAACAAATAAACCTTAATTCAAAAAATCAGGAAGGATTATTTGGAACGCAACCCATCTCTATCGTTGGAAATCTTCACTCTACTTCGCATTCAGAGCGACGTATTCATGGGTATTTTAGCGTTGAAGGAACTAAGTCTCGTCGTTTCTTCTTCAAAAATACGATGGAGGTACCCTTCGAGATAACATCTTACTGTACGCCCGTTGAGCTGGTGTCTGGATATAGAATATTTAAGCCTAGTGACTATCCTGTATATTTAATTGATGAAAGTGGAGTGAAAAAATGGGTTTACGATTTCTGTGTTGACTGCAGAGTGTTAGGTGGGGTCACAACAGTACCAGATTATTGGCCTATTTAATAGAAAAAGATTATGAAAAAGACAGTTATAATACTGATAATGAACGCACTATTATGGCAGGTTGATTTGGTAGAAGGAAAAACTCTATCCTCATCAAATTTAAAAACAAACGATAAGGTGTATTTTTTCGTTGACAGAAATTTGTTTGTTGCCGGCGAGTCAATTTTATTTTCATCCTATGTCGACAATAGTTCCGATCTTCGAAGTAGCGTGCTTTACGTCGAAATCATATCTCAGGAAGGGCTTTCATTCTACTCAAGCAAATTCAAAATTTCAGGACAAAAGGCACATGGTTCAATATATTTACCTGCCCATATGCCAACCGGATCTTACTTTATAAAGGCATACACCAAGTGGATGAGGAACTTTAGCCCCGACAATTACGCTTATGTCCCAATTAAACTGATAAACCTCTCTTCAAACACCCTGGGTATTAAGACAAATGGAAAGAATGGTAATAAAAATTCATATGTCAACTTCGATAAAGTAGAATATTCTGACGGTATTATTGAAACAAATAAGACGTCTTACGTTCCCCGTGAGGAGGGTATACTATCCCTTAACATACAAAAACTGGATGTGGATTTAGTGTGGACCTGCCTCTCCATTGCACCCACTGCGGCTATTGACTATTCCACAAGTATTGCAAATGGATCTAAATCAGAGGACCCAGTTATTATCTATCAACCCGAGCTGGACGGAATTTCTATTTCGGGTAAGGTAATCAGGATCGAATCAGAAGAACTTGTTCCTCATGCCTTAGTTAATATCTCAATACTTGGCCCCTACTCCGACTTTATTCCAGTTAGAACCGACTTTAATGGACACTTTAACCTTAACCTTCCGCCAATTAATGGAAACTTCGATTTATATATAGGAATAGAGAGTGATGCGCATAATAAGGTTATTATTGATAATGACTTCTGTACAAAAAGTAGTGGTTTTAACTATTCTACTTTTTCTATTAGTGATAAAGAGCAGGAAGTAGCTCAAAATATTTTGAATAACCTTGAAGTGTCGAAACAATTTCCATTACCTACCGATTATTTGAACTCAATTAATCCTGTTTACTTTCAAACTCACGATCCATTCTACGGCACACCTGATGTGGTGTTTGAGTTTAAAAAATATGTCGATTTACTATCAATAAAAGAGTATTTTTTTGAGTTAATCCCTGTATCCGTGAAAGAAAGAAGAGGTACTATTACTTTTGGATTCCCAGAAAACTATGCTGAATTCAAAATGTTTGACCCATTGTTGATGATTGATAACATAGTAGTAACCGATGCCACCAGAATACTTGCCGCCGATCCAAATCTGCTTTCAAAAATCGACATTATCTCAAAACCTTACTATAAGGGCAGCATGGTTTATGGAGGAGTTGTTAGCTTTTTCTCCAAAAAGGGAGACTTTGCTGGTATTGAGTTACCCACTTCTGATATTTTCTTAAACTACAAGTTTTTTGACAATGGGGGAGAAGTGATTTGTCCAAATAATATTGATCGGAATATCCCAGATACAAGAACAACTATACTTTGGAATTCAGATTTGCAATTCGACAAAGAAGTCCCCACAGTTGTAACATTTCAAACTCCCGACACTAAAGGCGAATACGATATTCTGTTAAGAGGAGTATCCTCGAGGGGCAAAGTATTTTACATGCGCCACTCAATTGAGGTGAGATAGATTTCACCTCAATAATTCAACTCTGTAGGCAAAGTTTTTAACTCATCATTTTCATCCCGGCTAATGCCCGCTTGGGTTGCAGTATTCTAAAATTGATATGTGCGGTAATGGGCTATTACCGAGTAACCAATAGAGAATAAGCATACCTTTGTTAAAGTTTACACACTAAATCTTAGGGCTAAGCCTAATCTTTACTATAATCTGTATTGCTATGCAAAGACTAACCACATAAGGTAGGCTACTTCCTTTTCGTAATATGTTCAAATGTAACAAACATGCTGCTAAATGGTTATAGCATAATCACTAATCGCACATTAATAGTTTTCAGGCATTTGCCGAGCAGTTTCTTACTTAAAGTATGCTCGCTAGAACTGAGGCTGTAGGTCAACTACCTTGATAAAATTAGCAATAGCATTCTTGTTCACATCCTACTTAACATAGGTGATCCCATTGTTGTATTAGGCTTTAGTTGAATCGATCTCTATGGCTTTGCTAATGCATTCAACTGTGCGAGCGTAATTACGATTATAGAAAACATGCACTACTTAATAAATAAAAGGCTATCGGTTTACAGTCCATTAAAGGCTGTCACGTGCAATGTAAAAAAACAGAATAAGCCAAAACTTTTTCATTCATGTTCCTGAGATATTTTTTTAGATGTCTATCCATTAAATATAGTCTGAGTTGTTTAAGAATTAAGATTAGATTGTTTTGAAACTTATTAACTCGATTGACAGTTCTAGAGTCAATCAATATTTAAATTAGATATATTGTTTACCCAACAACTACCGAGCTAGCCTCAGCCATCATAATAACATTAGCCACCTATTTTATTATAATTTTTCTGTATAGTCGTTTTTGGTCGTTCTTTCCATAATCATTGGCTTTGGCGTTACTCCAAATAGTATAAATAGATACAGAATTAATTTATCTCTTATGAAAAATCCAACGGTAAAGTCAAATAAGCTTGGCGCAATTTGACTAAGCAGATTGAATGTTAAAGCCGGAACAGCAATAGAATAGAAGAATACAAGCCCCATAGGAACTCCCAGTATAATTAACTAACTTTTCTTGTTGGATGTTTTTCATTTACTTTAGCTCTAGCCGCTGGGGGCATTCGATGTAGACAATTTTGCAGATTTGCCAATAAAGAGGCATAGTTGATAATGGATAGAGCTGTATGGTATGTTAAAATACTAAGAATCAAGTTCATTACAATGAAACTTCATGATTTGATAAATATATATAGCTAACACTTATCGGTGTTTGTATAACATAGTTAGCGTAATAGTTGGTATAACTGAAATAAATTCGGGCCATGGCGAGAACATCCAGGCTGCATTACCTTTTGTATGCTCAAGGCTGGACCAGGAGTAAACAGCTAGGGTTTGGTTAATTCGTAAGTCTACCTGTAATCGTTTAGCCGAAAAGGTATATCCAGCACTGATGTATGGCGAAATATTGTGGAAATGTATATCGGTTTGCCTGTTGTAAAAATCCCAATACTTTGCATACCCTCCAATGTACCAGCCCATGTTATTTTTGCTGAGTTTACTGTTTAGAAAGTAATAATTTGTACCCAAGTGAAACTGCCCCACAAATGCCACCTGATGGATGTTTGATAACGAAAGTCTTCCCTCAACATTCTGGTTTGGACGAAAAAAGAATCCGCCCACAACATTTGCCCCGTACTCATTGCCTGTGGCAATGGGGAGAAAGCGTTTAACCTCATCCTTTATTGAAAAACCTAAGGGAATGGCCACTGGGTTGGTTCCAATGTACCATGCTGCGCCAGTCTCGGGTTTGCCCTGAGCATAAGCATTATTGTTCTTAACACCAATAGTAAGTATGACGAAGGCTATTCCTATAAATATTGTGTTTGTGTATTTCATGCTAGTTCACTCCAATTCTATAATAGTAAAACCCTTCCTTCTGACTATCGCCAACACGAATTGTTCCTGCTGGGTCAGCAATAAATGTTGTTCCGCTGTACTCTCGGTTGAGTTCAGTTCCGTAACGGTTGGCAAAAACCTCCCAGGCATTGAACTGACGGCTTACCGCATCGATGTTAAACATAGGCACCTCCGATGCCATAGGGTGTAGAATTACCTCTGCCTTGCGCTCGGTTAGCTGCTTGGTAAGCCAGAACCCATTCACATCGGCGCAGATAATCATCCCTATCTTTAAGTTGTTAATGGTGACAAGGGTAACGCTCGAATCGACCTTAGCGGCTGGGGTTATTCCGCTTAAAATATCCTCTGGTGTAATATTTACCTTTCGATGTATTGCCATGATCTGACCGTTTGGATCGATTAGAACAAAAGAGTTGTAGAGGTTTCCGGTTTTAAGTTCGGTTAAACCCAGTCCAATGTAACACCCTAGTTGTTTCGCCGTTTTGGTAATGCTATCGGTGGCGGGGCCAGGTATGGTTTCGGCTATACTGCGCTGATAGGGTTCGGGATTATCATCGTCGAAATACCAACCCAATACCGATTCGCTAAACAGAATTAGTTCAGCATTGGGGTATTGTTCTTTGGCTTTAGTAGCTTTTTGCCGAACCATACTAATATTCTCCGATTTATCTTTTGAGCAGGTCATACTAACAGCCACCACATTCAAATGCCGTGAGGCATTGCTATCGTCGTATTTTAGCGGTGCACCCGATAGGTCGAAAAGGCTCTGCACAATGGTGTCGTCCTTTTGGCATGAGGTATAACCTATGACTGTTAGCAAATAAAGTGTTAACCTGAAGAGTTTGCGCATTCCTCTCATTATAATATTATTATAAATTTTTCATATATGAACTATACTCACTTACCATATCTTTCCAATTTACCCCAGACAAGGTCATAAAATCATCTTTAAAACCCTCACGAGTTGAAATAAAAAGGCTGTTAATATTCTCAAGTCCATAGGTATGAACTAGAAATCTGGTAAATAACCCGCTATTGGGGTAGTAGATGCTCTCATCGCTGGTGCTCTCAAGCAGAAGTTGGTCGGGAGTTAATACTTTGTTAGGTTCGTTATTACGGTAATGCCTCATAATATCTTCAATTGCATAACGACTGTAACTCCCATCGAGCCAAACGGCGTAGCCCTCGCTCATAAGTCTGGTTGTGGGATAGCCCAGCGTTCGGTGGGTAATGACGTGTACCATTTCGTGTGCCCCTATAAAGGGATTCTCAACACCATACATATCCGTAAAATTTTTCATTCCCTCCAAAAATGTGTAGTAAAAGGTGTTGAATTTGGGAATGGCGTGCCCGCCACCGTTTGTTCCAATAAGCTCTTTGCCCTCATCCTTATTGTAGAGGTAAACCAGAACCCTGTCGCTAAACTGACGATTTATGCTATCCTGTATGGCTTGGTAGTATAAGATCTGGTTGTTTAGAATGAACAATGCCTCCTCGGTAGTGGGTGAGGGTGATTGCGAGTAACCCCACGGCCGGTAGTGAAGAATCACCTTTTCGCTCTCCAAAACCTCCCAATCCTGCTGATGATCTATAACCGCTATAAAATCGGTACAGGAGAAAAGCGCTGCTGCGACTATAATTAAAAGTAACTTTTTCATTGCATATTGCCTAAAATTCAACTCCAACTTTTAAAGCGTAAACCCTATCGAGTTTATGGTGAATAATATCGTTAACTTTAAATGATGGCTTCCTATTGGCAAAGCCAACCAGATCATCCTTACTAAAGGCTACTTTAACTCCCATTTGTTTGTTGATGTCATATCTAATGCCCAGACTGAAATTTGTTTGGTAGTAGAAGGCCCTGTAGGGCGATGAAAAGCGCTGTTCTCCAGTTTCGGAGAATGTTTTTAGCCAACCGTAGTTGAGGTACGGAAGATAAAAATGCGCATCGAACCCAGCGAATACCTGCCATTGCTGGCTTACATCGTAAGCAATGTGAAAGCAGGGCCCAAGGTATAGGTTTATATCCCTTGTTTTTTCTATATCACCTGACAAATAGTTCAACCTTCGAAACTCCAAAAGCACGCCCGAAGAAAAGCTATGTGTAGCCCTTATATTCTCAAGATCAATAAGATTTAGCCATAGTTTATAGCCAAGGATTGATTTGTGGTATGATAAGCTTTTATTTTCAATTAGGAGATTTTGTCCAGTTCCGTTATTGGAGGTAAGTCCAGCTGGTGCCGTTGTTAGCAAAGAGAGTTCGTGTGCAACTAATCCTTTACTGAATTTATAATTCACCCTTACGGCCACCCCTTTTGCTTGTATAGCGGGGTAACCTGCCCTTAGTGGGTAGCCCATTTTTTGCTGACTGTAGGAGCTGTAACTCCACAAGTGTGAAGACACGGTCAACCCATTACGTTCAAACTCATCAATTTCCTGTGCACCGAGATGAGATGAGCAAAGAATAGTAGCTAAAGATAGAGCTGTATAGTATTTGAATTTAGTATTGAATTGCATTGCAATTTTTTTTTGTTGCAATTAAATCATAGTTTGTGCCACAAAATCCAATAATATGTAATTCAAATTAATGCATTCTTGTTAGGATTGCCTTAATTGTTCATTTACGATCGAAGACTGTTCATAAACGAACACCCCTTCTTTGATAGGAGTGTAAAACAAACTATATTTGGAAAAAATACTTTAGTAATGGTAAACCTACGACGCACAAATCGCTACGACCGCAACTCGGGTTTTAACACCAAGTACATATCCCTTATTTTGGCTGCAACCATGGCGTTGGTGCTGTGGGGATACCAGAAGATTTACTTCGAAAACTCATCGCAGCTATTCCTTTACATCGCCATAGGGCTTGCCGTTGTTGCCTTAGCCCTGGCCTCGTTGCACATTGTTAAAATATGGCGAAATCATCAAAAGGGTAAGAAAGAGTTGGGAGATGAATAGCAGTCAGAACTGCAGCGTTGCGCTTACCAGTTTCGATAAACTGGTTGCTTCAGTCCAGAAAGCCATTCTGCTTGGGTAGAGCTAGTTAAAACAGAAATTCCCTGGAATAATTCCTACGCCAATAGTATCGACCGCTTTACCATTCGACTTATAACGATACACTACTCCTTCGCTCATATAGTCGATGGCATCGGAGATAAAAATATCACCACTAACTCTATCGACAGTTAAGGCCCTAAAACTCCGCCCATTTCGATACACTAAAGGTTCCGTGGGCAGCTGGGTGTCATCAACATGCATGGCAAACAGGTGATTGCAGATAAAGTATAGTGAGTCGCCTGCTGGGTTGATGGCAATTTGCCCCACATTATCGGTAATCGAAGAGAAGGTAAGAGTTAAATCAACCCGGTGGGTTTGGGTGTTAATCCTCATCAACGATGGGATCTCATGCCCTGCTGGATTTCCAGCGTATCCACCGTCGTTTATAACCCAAAGATTATTGTTCATATCCTTGACCATAGCCAGGGGCTGTAAACCAACCTCAATCTTATCAACTACCTTTTGCTCGTTGATGTCGATAACCAGAACCTGATTGTCGAAACTCCAGGAGTTGGTAAAAACCTTACCGCCAACAGGAATCAAATACTCCGATGAGTGGCGGTTGTATGGTAAGCTGGCATCACCAGTTTGAATACTTCCAATTACCGTATAAGTTTGTGGATTTATTACGCTTATGGCTCTTGCATATAAATCGCTAACCAGTGCCTTATCGTCGCTTAAAAAGAGGATATGACGGGGCGATGGGAGGTTTTCGATGGTAGCCACGTGCAGCATGGTGTTGGCATCAACCACATGAATGCAACCCGAATTATTCACCACAATATAGGCCTTGTCGTGGTAAATTTGCATAGAGTAGGCAACATCACCAAGCGGAACCCTGTTAGCCAATGAATATATATTGTTTATCACCTCGCCCGACTCCATATCGTAGTAGCTAAGACTAGAATTTCCGTACAGATAATTACCCTCGTTGATAATAAAAACCCCTCGGCTACCAAAAAGATCGACATCCGATATGGGTAGCACATTCTCCTCCATGCATCCCGTTAGGGAAATTAGCATCATCAAAATTGATAAAATACCAACCTTTGGGATTAATTTTTTTATATCTATATAAAACCTACTCATCATAGTTCAACCCTAAGTGTTATGCTAAAGTTTCGTCCGGGCATGGGGCGCCAAAGGATAGTTTGGTAGCTCTCGTTGAGCAAATTATCGATTCGTAGTTGAATCCCAACAGGCTGATTATAAAGCGAGAAATCCCTTCCCAGGGTAACACTGCTCATATAGTAAGGGTAGAGCCTGCGCATCGAATTTGGATTGTTGCTGGTTGTGGTGTAGCGTTCTGAAAAGTGTGTAAATGAGTAGGTTGTATGAAACTGCCTCCAGATAACATTAGCGATCACACCCCCCGAATGTACTGGAATAAAAGGAATTTGTTTGCCGTGAGTCTCGGGTCGCATTACCCCACCTGCATTGTCAATTATCGATTGTGTGTTGCTATAATTCCCGCGGAATTTTAGGGTTAGCTCGCCAACCCGATGCTGTGCAAATACCGAAATCTCAAGTCCCTTTGTTTTAACTTGCGAAAGATTTACCGGCTCCCAGAATCCTTTAAGATGAGGAAGCCACATAATCCAGTTGTTGATGTTTGACGAGAAAATATTAGTGCTTATATCAAGCTTAGAGTTTGAACTCGATAGCGAATATTGCAATCCACCTTCCCAACTTTTTGCATCCTCGGGTAGAAGGTTAGGGTTTCCTCCCGGCTGCCAGAACAAATCGTTAAGCGACGGGTGATTGAAGTTGCGAGAGAATCCCCCGTTCGTAAAGATGTTTTTATTTTCAAAAAGCCTATACTTAATGGCAATGGAGTACGATAATGGCATGGTTTTACTGGCATACATTTCCTCGGAGAAAAGAATTGTTGCTGATGCTCTATCATTAGGGGTGACAAGAAACATTGCTCTTAGGGCACTGTGAACCTGATTGCCGGAGTATCCTGTTCCCAGAATTGCTTCCGATGATTTTACCCAATGCCCCGTAACCTCTCCCTGTAAGCTGGCCGACAACCAGCTTGTTGGCATCCAATCCACAACCGCCCTGTTGTTCCAACTCCACGAAGTGCTTTGGGTGTTTAGCACCGGAAGGGGATTACCCTCAACCGAGATTTTTCTATAATCGTAATGTAAATCCAAGTTAGACAAGCCCGATGCAACTTTCCAATTAAACCTGTTGCTTAAAACATTGTATTCAACTATTGAGTTGAAATTCATGTCGTTTTGCCTATTTGTTTCGGCACTCGAAAAGTTGGTCATAAGAGGAGGTATTCCTCTATCCGTTTGTTGCGCCCACACCTTGGCCGAAAGAAAGGAGTTGTCACTTGGCCTGATATATATTTCCTGAAGGATACCATACTTTAGGTAATCGGCATTCTGCTGTACTTCTATGGGTTTATCGATTTTAGCTATGTTGCGAAAGCTAAAGTTGTTTTCCGATGACTCCCGAAAAATCCGTGTTTGCGCCCTAAACTTGTCCGTTCCATAGGTCGATGATGCTGCAGTAGAGTAGGTTTGATAACTACCTACTGTCTGGTAAACAGATGCACCTAGCGGCTTACCCCAATCTGGAAAACTCTGCAAATTTACCGCTCCGCCCAGACCCCCACTCCCATGCCGCATCGACGATTGGCCAAAGTGTATGGTCACATCATCAACAAAGTAAAGCGGGATTATGGAGAAATCGGCTTGGCCAGTCATGGGCGAGTTTACCTTTAGGCCATTCCAGTACACATTTGTGTGCGAAGCACCCGTTCCGCGAAAAGATGAGGTCGCCGTCGCGCCCCTGCCGTATGTTTTTATAAAGATCGGGCTGTTTTCCTGAAGCAGTTCCGCAAGGCTCATCCCCTTTTTCTCCTTAAGCACCAGCGTATCAATTGTTATCGATTTTAATCCGGCTTGAGTTAGGTTGTCGGTTCGATTGCGGTAAACGGAAACACTTTCGATATTCACCGTGTCGGAAAGCAAGTGCTGTGAGTTAGCGGTATGCGCCAATAGCATCGCCACAAGAATGGTAATTAAACGTAAAACCCAATAGCACCGCATATTCAATTTCAATTGTTTAGGCTATTTAAAAAAACAGGCGCAAGGGCAAAAAGTTATGGCAGACCGTTACGCCCTTGCAACCTGGCAAAGCTAAATCCTGCCTAGCTGACAGACACCGAGAGTGGGGTTTGGATGTGGACTGTGAGGTTCTCATCCGCGCTTTTGTTCCCGAAAGCGTATCTGAATTGAGGCAGCGAATGGCAGGTCTTCTGACTTACTTCCCTTCGGAGCGCCTTCCCATCTCGTCACTAGTGACAAGACAGTGGCTGGGGTGCTCAGTTGGTTAACGAAGCTTACAGCAGCGGGAACTGTTGCCGATTTGCACGGCATTCCCTTTTAATCCTGCGGGTTACAAAACCCATTGGAACCATTACTCTGCAAATTTACGGAAAAAAGTACTGGATTAATGCGTAAAACTGTTTTTTTTAAAGATGGGGCTAGAAAAAAAGAATGTGGATTAAGTAGATATGAATTATCTACAAGAATTATAAAATAAATAATAATCAACAGATTAAGTTTTGAAACAGCAAGTCGGTTGGCCGACATTCTTCAATAGATTGTTGCATCTTTTTTTTACTCCCTATTGTATAAGCGGTCCATTGGGCTGTGAGTTCTAATAACATCGTTTAGCGCCACATGAAGGTAGGTTATTGTTGTGTTAATATCAGTATGGCCCAGAAGTTCTTTAATTGTTACGATGTTTACACCTTGCTCCAGCAAATGAGTTGCATAGCTATGACGAAGTGAATGTAGGCTTACGTCCTTTTTTATTGATGCCTTTTTTACTGCCTCACGCATGATCCATCTCAAACCTGTTCTGCTGAACTTCCCATCAGCACTATTGCCATTGAAAAGCCAATAGGTTGGGTTTTCCTTTTTTAAGTACTTCCTTAAATTGTTCGCTACTATTGATGATAGAGGAACTATTCGGTCTTTGTAATGCTTACTTTGATGTATGTGTATTGTTTTGCGCTCAAAATCAATATCCCCAACCCGAAGGTTAATAATCTCACTGGATCTCAGTCCTGCAGAATAAATTAGAATTAGTATAAGTCGGTGTTTGAACAGTCTGGGTGCGCTGAAAAGGTCGCGAAGTTCAGTTTTGTTTAAGATGATTGGCAATTTCTGTTCTTTTTTAATAGGTGGAAAAAAAATTTCCCTTCTTTCATTATCCCTATCTCGAAAATAGTAGCGCAGGCCAAAAATGGTGTGCTTAAATGTACTTATTGAAGGAGGTGTGCTCGAGTTAGTTAGCTGAGTTAAATACTCATTTACTTCTGAATCGGAAATTTGGTCAGGTGTTTTGTTGAATCTTAGGCACAACGAAGCTATTGCTCTAACGTAATTATTAAGTGTGCTCTGACTGTGGTTTCTAAGAAACATTTGCTGCTTCATGATACTAATAACTTTGTCAAACCCGTCAATCTGAAGAGCCCTCTCTTCAATTGTTAGTTCACCTTTTCTTGTATTCATAAGCTTAAAATTTAATTGTTAATTTTGAACCAAAACATATTAATGTTACTGCTTGTTATTCATGATAGTTTGTAATTGTATTAACTATCAAATTTTTAAAAAACGGCATATGAAATTTATTGGAGCACATGTTAGCGCATCAGGAGGAGTTGAAAATGCGCCCATTAATGCTAATGCACTTGGAGCAAAGGCATTTGCGCTTTTTACCAAAAACCAACGTCAATGGGTTGCTGCACCATTAACTCAAAAAAGCATAAGTGAGTTTAAGAAGAATTGCGAAAAATATGGCTATTCTCCTAAACATATTTTGCCTCACGACAGCTACCTAATCAATCTGGGTCATCCAGAAAAAGAGCCGCTGGAAAAATCGCGGGCAGCATTCCTCGACGAGATGCAACGCTGCGAGCAGCTTGGCCTCGATAGGCTTAACTTTCATCCGGGCAGCTCGCTGGGCAAAACCAGCGATGAGGAGTGCCTAAAAACCATAGCGCAAAGCATAAACCTTGCTCTGGATAATACAACTGGCGTAAAAGCGGTTATTGAGAACACCTCGGGGCAAGGCAGCAACTTAGGGTATACCTTTGAGCAGCTGGCCTATATTATCCAGCATGTAGATGATAAATCGCGCGTTGGAGTTTGTATCGATACTTGTCACGCCTTTACGGCTGGTTACGATATTAAGTCGGACGAGGGATACCAGAAAACCTGGGCTGATTTTGAAAGGCTTATTGGATTTAGTTACCTAATGGGGATGCACCTAAACGATAGCAAAAAGGAACTGGGTAGTAGGGTCGATAGGCACGATAGCCTTGGCCAAGGCTACCTGGGGTTAGATCCTTTTAAGCGGATTATGAACGACATCCGATTTGATGATATCCCGCTGATTCTGGAGACCACTGATCCCGATATTTGGGCAGAGGAGATTAGGATGCTTTACGGGATGATTTAAGCCGTTAACCGTTGATTGTTGGTCGGATGTTTACGAGTCCTAATCTTCTTGATTCTAGCGGAAAAATCCAACTAAAACAACACGAGCAGAATGGATGACTCAACTTATTCGACTCTATAAACATGGGATAAATAGAGGTACGAACAACGGTTAACTGACAACGAACAACGAAAAATTATCCTCTTACCGCAATGGCAATAATCTTTTCAATATTACCCTCTCTATCTTTTACCGGCGAGTAGGTTTCGTTAAGTACCAGCCTTGATCCTCCAATAGAGCCCTTGAAAACTCGCTGACGAACAACTCCGCGATGTAAATCGTCCCAAAACTCCTGATACGATGCGTCATCGTCGGCTTTGGTTCTGAAGAGCTCAGAATGATGCTTGCCTTCAACATCGGCCGATGTTTTTCCTAAAATGGTTTGTAGAGGTTCGTTTATTCTGAGAATATGACCATCGGTTGTATACTCCGACACAAATGTTGTGGAGTCGAGCGCCTTTACAATGGCCTTATATTCGCCCTCGTGGGTGGTAATCATTCCCTTCAGCTTTTCGGCTTCGGAGGCTAAAACTTGAGCTTTAATTTCGGCTTGTTTCAATTCAGTAATAATTTTGCTTATACCCCAAGTGCCAACAACGTCACCTGTTGTACTTATCAATGGCATTTTGGTAGTCGACACCCACTGTTCCCTTCCATCATCAAACTTCTCTTGCACCACCTTGTCGACAATTGGGTTCATGGTACGCATAATCTCCTGCTCCTCCATAAAGAACTTCTCGGCGTTCTCCTTGGTATGGAAATCGAAATCGGACTTGCCCACTAAATCTTCTGGTGTATTGGCATTGAATAGCTTAACCATTGATTTGCTAATGCGGATAAAGTGGCTGCTTTCATCCTTAAAGTAGATAAAGTCTGGAATATTATTCATTAATGCATTCAGGAGGGTAATCTCCTGCTTGAGTTCCTGCTGGATATTCTCCTGCTCAACGCGTTTGCGTTCCATCTCCTCCTGAGTGGCTTGCAGCTCCTCCATATTCTGCCGCATCTCCTCTTCCTGAGCATGCATCTCCTCCGCTTGCTGTTGCGATTTTGCGAGTAACTCGGCAGTCCGAATATTAATCTTAACGCTCGATAGGGTTGCCGCAATGCTCTCGGCCAACTTTTCAATAAATTCTATTTGATGGCTTTCGTATACCTTAAAGGTTGCCATTTCAACCACCCCAAGGATATCATCGTTATACCTTAATGGAACCAGAACCAAACACCTAGGCCTTTCGGTTCCAAGACCACTGCTTATGTTGATGTAATCGCTAGGAACATCGGTCATGAAAATGGTTTTCCCCTCACGAAAACAACGCCCAACGAGTCCTTCGCCAATTTCAATATGTTTTTCGAGGAATTTCCGTCTATCGTAAGCGTAGCAGGCAGTCATCTCAAGGAAAGGTTTCTCATTGTCGTTATCGTTAAGGATAAACACCCCGCCCTGATTTGAGCCAGTATAATCGACAAGATTCTTAATGGTATTAAACGACAACTCATTGAGGTTATCGTTATTCTGTCTTAGAATATCACCAAACTTCGCCATACCCTGTGTTGCCCAGTTCTGCTTTTGCTCCACCAGTTTCCGTTCTTCTTCAAACTGTTTGGCATGCTTTAAGCTTTTCTGCATCTCAATAAGAGAGATGCCAAGAATATCTTTTTCGCCTAAAAGCTTAAATTCCACATCGAGGTTACCTTGGCCAATCTCACGTGCAAAGTTTTCAGTAAGGTTTAGGCCCTCAATTAGCTTGTTAACAGATTCGGCCATTTGCTCAATCTCGTCGCCAGTATGGATAGAAAGCTTTTTTTGACGGTCAATGTCTCCTTGTGCCAAGTGAGTAAGCACGTTGGTGGTAAGCACCACCGGGGCCGTTATGGTTTTTGACACAAATGTAAGAACTACTGCCAGCAGCACCACACCAAAGCCAGCCATCATTAGCCCAAGGTAAATCGACTTACGGGCATCAACCATAACCTCCCTAACGGGCACAATTAGGCCAACGCTCCAGGGTGTGGTAAAGTTACCAACCTCAACAGGCGTTAGGGTAATCATGTGGTCTTTTCGGAAAAAATCCCATCTAAAGGTGAACGGTACTCCCATTAGCACCTTGTTGGAGATGTTATGCCTCATGGCAATATCGGGATAAATCTCATGAAAAGATTTGCCTAAGAATAAATCATTTGTATGGGCTACAATAGTAGAATTGTTTGAAAGAAGAAAAGCCTGAGAACTGGGGTATGGCTTTATTTGCTTTATGGTTTGCTGAAATTTATCGAGGGTAACATCAACGCCTGCCAACCCTACAAACTGACCCTCACGACGTATAGGAGCGCTTACGCTTGTTACCATAACATCGTTAACACCATCGAATTTAAAGAAGTAGGGATCGGACAGTAACTCTTTGTTGTTTACTTTGGCTTTATGGTATTCGCTTCCCACTATATCGCCCGTAACATTTCGCTCTTCGATTAGAATGTTACTTTGGCCATCGCGCATAAAGGATGAAACCGATCTTCGTCCATAGTTCTTGTCGTAACCGGGCTTGGTAGCAGAATACTCAAGGTTGTACCACACTGTAATATAGCGGATGTTGTTCTCGAGTAAACTTTTTATCATATCGTAATAGATACTATCACGAACACTATCCTCGTATTTGTAATATCCGTAAAGTGAGTGTGCCAGCGACCTAGAAAAACCAAGGTCGAACTCAAGCTCGGCCTTAACCATGTTGGCAGCGTTTTGTGCGGTGCTTAGGGCATACATCTCAGCATTTTCCAGGGCATTATTATAGTTCCTAAGCTGGATGTAGGCATTCACCAGTCCTAACACTATTATTGAGGTTGCCAAAACATACACAAGCAGTTTTGCCCTGATATTCATCTTGAAACGGATAGCCATACCGTAATTGGTTAAATTAGTGAATTGAGAAAACCCGCATAAATCCTGAGGGATTATAAAACATACTGTTTTATTCACGGTTAAAAGTACAAAATGTTTTTATAGATTTTACCCACTAAATTTTATTTCCGGAACATAAATTCGGCATTATATGACGTGAAAAGGTAAAAAAGCTTAATTTAGCATCGCAAAGGTGGCTTACAAACTTTTACTCATCCTTATGATTTACTCAATCAAGCAATTGCTTTTCAGTACAATATTCGTTTTTGTTTTTTTTAGCGCCAACGTTTTAGCCCAAGAGACCAACAGCCGCTATTCGCTAGCAGATAGTTTACTCCAAAAATCGGCTGTTTTTACCCAAACCAAACCCGACTCATCGTTACTGCTAGTTAATAAGGCCATCGATCTGGCCCAGGAGGCAAAAGAAGCAGAATTGCTTCAAAGGGCTTACTTTCAGCTAGGATACATAAACTACCATCAAAATCGGTTCGAGGATGCCACTAAGCACTTTAATATCTCGTACCAAATTGCCCTCGAACGCAACGATAGCGAAGGGCAAGCGCAAGCCCTAAATAGGCTTGGCAATGTTAACCAGCTCCAAACCAACTATATTACTGCTCTCGATTTTTACCTAAAAGCGCTTGAACTTAATTCAAAAGTGAATAACCGACCCGAAGTTGCACGTACCCTAGTCAATCTAGCCAATGTGTACAGTGTTATTGGGCAATACCAGCGATCCATTGAGCATTTTCTAAAGGCAATGGATATCCACGAAGAGGTTGGCGAGCGGGAGGGATTGGCGTGGACCTCGCTGGGTATAGCCCGACTATTCAAAAGGCTCGATCTACTTGATAGAGCCATGCAGTATGCCCAGTCGGCATTGGAGCACTACCGTGTAATTGAGCAGAGAACCGGTAATAGTACTGGAGTTACTCTGTGCCTAAGCGAGATTGGAAGCATTTACCATAAGCTGGGCAACTACGAAAAGGCGCTTGAGTACACGCAAATGGTACTTGAAATCAACGATAAAACCAAAAACATCCATGGTCAAGCAGCCAACCATATAAGCCTTGCCACAGTTTTTATTGAACAGGGCAAAATTGAGATGGCCCGAAATTACCTTAGTAAGGCTCTTTCTTTAAAGAATAGTGTAGGCGACAGCATTGACCTTGCCCTGCTGTACCGCCACTTGGGTCAAGTGGAGATGCTTAGCGGCAACCTAAATCAAGCGCACCGTTATTACAACCAGAGCCTAACCTTTGCTCAAAAACATCGGCTTATTCCCGATATAAGTGCTGCTTATCTGAGCCTTTCGGAAATATATCGACAAAAAGGAAATTTCAAAAATGCCCTTATCGCCTATAAGAATCACTCGGCGTATAAGGATAGCTTAAACTCCAGCGATATTGCCCGTTTGGAGATGCAATACGAGTTCGAGAAGCGAGAGAAGGAGCAGGAACTTCTCACCCGCCAGCGCGAAGCGCTTCAGGAAGCCCGGCTCGACAGGCAAAGGGTTGTTCTAATATTTTTTGTGGTGGCTTTCCTGCTCACAGGCATTCTCACAGGCTTTATATTTTACGCTTACCGCGAAAAGAAAAGGATAAACCAGCTGCTGGTTCTACAGAATATCGAGATCAGCAATCAAAAGGAGGAGATTGAGAGCCAGAAGGAGGAGATTGAGCAGCAGCGCGATTTTGTCACCCGCCAGCGCGATCAGATTGCCGAGCAGCAACGCCAAATAACCGATAGCATAACCTACGCCAGCCGAATACAGAACGCAGTTCTTCCCGGTGAGATAACCCTTGCGCAGCTTCCCTGGGAGTCGTTTGTTTTTTACAAACCTAAGAATATTGTAAGCGGCGATTTTTACTGGACCGCCAAAATGAGCAACGGTAAAATACTGCTTGCAGCAGCCGATTGTACTGGGCATGGTGTTCCTGGGGCATTTATGAGCATGCTGGGGATTACCCTGCTTCGCGATATTATTAGCCGCGATGAAAATCTTTTGCCCTCCGATATCCTTTCGCGCATGCGCGATATGGTTATCCTGTCGTTAAACCCACAATCCGAGAGGATTGACCAGCACGATGGCATGGATATGGCCATTGCAATTATCGATCCAGCTACTCGGGTAATGGAATTTTCTGGAGCTTACCTGTCGGCAATGGTGGTTCGTAACGGAAGTTTTAAGGTTGATGAGAGCGATGAGATTTACCGATTGGTGAAGAAAAGCGAGGGTTCACTCCTCGAGATTAAGGGCGATAAGATGCCCATTGGGTATCATGTGCTCGACAAAAACCCTTTTTGCAACCAATCCATTACTCTCCAAAAGGGCGATATGCTCTACCTTTTTTCCGACGGCTATGCCGATCAGTTTGGCGGGCCCAAGGGCATAAAATTCCTAATGCAGAACTTCCGCGAGCTGTTAATATCAGTTCATAGTCAGGATTGCAGCACCCAAAAAGAAACCCTCTCCACCACCATCGAGGAGTTTAAGGGAAATCAAAAGCAGGTTGACGATATGCTAATACTGGGTGTACGAATTGCCTAAACCTTTTTTGCAGTTAACACCACGCTCTCGGTATGCACATACCCATTCCCATTGCCAAAACTTCCCGAAGTTATTGGGTTTATGAAGATAACCTGATAACCTTCCTGTGCCAAGATATTACACTGAATTTCTATCTCCTTGGCTAAATCGTCGGCATCAACCACGCTATACTCGTCGTTGGTGGCTGCGTGTGTCCAGTATGTGGATCGGGTGTGAATTACTTTGGTTTTATACATGGCTATCAAGTTTGTTTTTGGTAATTTATTCTGTTTAATTGCATCGATTTATTTACGAAATTAATTCATTTAAGGTTGCCCATTTAAACCGGGCAGGCGAAAACTATAAATATTATTCATATCGGATTGCAATATTCACATTGTTAGGCCAAAAAAAAAATATTTTTATTTTAACCAAAATAATGAAGTTTTGATGAACATCGCTTCAAATTTGTTTCAATATTTGTAATGGATTTTGTGACTTTAGAAAGCGACAAATCCTCTTGTTTATCATAACTTTAACACACAAACCGCTATATCAATCTATCAAATGCAGAACGTTCTAATTCTTCTGGATCATATTTCAATCTGGAAACCCTACTATCCAACCGAAAGCATTATCACAGCCTCGGAGTATCTTGAGCAGAAATCCGAAACCACCCCAAACTTAGTTATTAACCTATGTAGCGATATAACCTACAACTCCGAGGGCTACTACTGCTCGCTGCTGGCCACAGCCCGAGGGCATCGCGTAATTCCCACCCCCGAGGTTCTTAACAAGCTCGAATCGGGAGCGGGCATCAGAATGGACAGCGCGCTTCACAAGCTTTGCCACAACTGGATCGAAAAGCAAAAGATCAAAGACGAAATCTGGTACCTTAACGTTTACTTTGGCGCCTGCGCCGAGGTTGGCCTCGAGAAAATTGCGCGTTTCGTTTTCGACAACTACCCTTACCCAATTCTTCGTGTTGCCCTTAACACAAAATCGAAAAACCAGATCGAGAGCATTACCCCACTTAAGCTCAAAGAGCTAAACGAGGAGGAGCAGAGTCACTTTGCAAATGCGCTGGATCGATTTAACAAAAAGATTTGGCGAAATCCCCGTTCCAAAAAGGTTCGCCGATACGATTTGGCCATATTCCACGATCCCAACGAGGCATTCCCGCCCAGCAACAAGAAAGCGCTGGCCAAATTTGTCGATATTGCCAAGAAGATGAACATCAACGCTGAGCTGATCACAGAGCAGGATTTACTAAGACTAATGGAGTTTGATGCGCTTTTCATCAGGCAAACCACATCACTCAATCACATCACGTTTCAGGTGGCGCAAAAAGCCAAGCAGGCCGATATGGTGGTGATTGACGATCCGCTGTCGATAATTCGCTGTACCAATAAGGTTTTTCTTAACGAACTACTGGTGCGCGAAGGGATTTCTGCGCCAAAATCGATGTTAATCTTTAAGTCGAGTCAAGCCTCCTTCGAGGAGGTTGCGGCAAAGCTAGATAGTCCATTTATTGTCAAAATTCCCGACGGTTCGTTTTCGCATGGCGTTAAAAAAGTTAAGAATCCTGAGGACTATAAGGAAACACTCGACGATTTCTTTAAACGTTCGGCCATTGTATTGGCGCAGGAGTACCTACCAACTGAGTTCGACTGGCGAATTGGAGTGCTAAATGGCGAGCCCCTTTACGCCTGTAAATACTACATGGCCAAAGGCCATTGGCAAATCTACTATCACCAGAATTCGGGTAAAAGCCGTGCAGGCATTGCCGAAGCGGTTCCCATCTATAATGTACCCAAGGTAATTCTGCGAACTGCGCTAAAAGCAACGGCTCTTATCGGCAAGGGGCTATATGGAGTGGATCTGAAAATGGTTAACGACAGGGGTGTGGTTATAGAGATTAACGATAATCCAAGTATCGATCACGAGATTGAGGATGCCATTCTGGGCGATGAACTTTACTACAGGATAATTAACCATTTTGTTAGACATCTAGAGAATAAGCATCAGTAAGTGATGGCAGACATTAAGCTAAGAGAAGCAAGCGTTTCCGATCTTGATGAGATTTTAACCATCGAGAACCAGTCTTTTAAATCGGAAGCATTTAATCGCCGACAGTTCACATATCTAATTAAGAGTCAAGGATGCGTTTTTCAGGTTGCTCTGCACAATGGCAAAATAGCCGGTTACCTGATGTTATTAAAACGGAAAAACTCTGGCTTGCTTAGGATTTACTCAATTGCTGTTAGCCCACACCATCGTGGATTAGGAATTGCTCAGATGCTAATTGATGCTACCAAAAATATCGCCCGAGAAAATGGGTTTCGAGTGGTGTCGCTTGAGGTAAACGAGAAAAACGAGCCAGCCATAAGACTTTACCAAAAGAATGGCTTTATGGTAACTGCCAAACGACTCCACTACTATTCACCAGGTGAACATGCCTTGGTAATGAGAATTATTATTTAATTTAGTGAATCGGTTTTCTTATTAATACAACCTTGTGTTTAACCAAAAAACCATTTACCCATGAATAGAAAAGTTATTATTGGACTTGTCCTTATTATTGCTGGCCTTGTAGTTGTATTTTGGGCCTACAACCATTCCCCTCACGCTGGATTTGGCGATAGGCTAATGAGCGAGTTGGGTGGATCGTATACCCTAAGTAAGCAAATGTATGCTGGCTCAATGATTGCTGGGGTTATACTGGGAATCCTTGGGCTTTACACGATGTTCAAAAAGAAGTAACCCTATCTATTACGAGCATTTTTCCAAAGCGGGAAGATTTCTTCATCTTCCCGCTTTGGCATTTTCAACAATCCTACACTTATACCACTCGCACCATTTAGCCCAGTGGTTTATGGATATTGATATTTGAACCTATTTCTTCTTTTCTATCACTTCAATTATACTGGGGATTGCTGGGGCGATGCTGGAGTTGTGCCAGCGCTGGCTGTAGTTGGCCGAAATGGCGATATCCATCTCAGGGATGTAAACCGTTTGCGTCCCCCAGAAACCAGTATGGGTGAAAGCCTCTTTGCCGTTTACCTCAATTCGCCAGATGCCCAACCTATAATCCATGGGCAATTCAACACCACTCAGCACGGAGGTTAGCATGGTGTCGAGAGTGCTCGGGTTAGCAAAAATCTTGTGGTTAAACAACATGTGGAAGAAATGGCTTAGGTCGCGTGTGGTTGAGAGTAACCCACCACCGCCGAAGTAATCGAGCGAGGGGTGAAAGTTGTACGAGTCGTGCCCCTGATGGTACTGATGAATTCGCTTACCCGTGAAGTCTCCATCAAAAGTTTCGAGATACGTATCGGTTAGTCCCAACTTCTGGAGCTGGAGCAGCTCGAGGATGGCATCGCCCATCGATTGACCAGTGATATTTTCAATTATCTCGCCCAGCAGCACGTAACCGGTGTCGGAGTAGCTGAACTGTGCCCCTATATCACCCGCTGGCTCCATTAGGGTAACAAGATCGACTAGGGTCTCCGTACGAGTCCATATATGCCGATTCTTTAAAAAGTCAACCGTGTATTTATTGGAGTTGGTATGATCGCCCAATCCGCTGGTGTGCGAAAGCAGATGCCTAATTGTAATCTGGCTTGGGATGTAGCCACCCTTTTCGAGAATGGCAGCGTGCTCAGCCGAAATGTATTTGGTTATGTAATCATCCAGCGAAAGTTTTTTGTCCTCCCATAAACGGAGAATGGTAGCAGCCACATAGGTTTTAGTTACGCTGGCAATGCGAAAAGTTTGATCAGACTGCAGGGGAACCCCCTGAAACCAATCGTTTAGTCCCGATGCACCGCTCCAGTCAATCCCGAATTTGGGAGTAGTAACGTTAAGCAGAATTCCGGGAATGCTATCGTTGAGTTCACCATCGAGTATCAGCTGGAAATCGGCGCTGTATTTCTCGTTTTGGTTTTTTGTCGATAGTTTACACCCTACGGCTACAATTATTAGCAATATTGCCAATATCTTAATTGTTTGGAAATGCTTTTTGAACTTCATGGGGTAACTTTATTGGTTATTCTGGGCCTTTGAGCCTAAAAAAATTAAAAGCAAAACTACCAATTTCTGGCATTACATTTGGCAGCTAAGAGCAGGTTTTCGAGGGATTAGTTATTATAGTTGAGTTGTGGCTGGAGTATAATGCTGAATATTTGTTTAAGGAAATAGTACCGGAGAGTTTTGGCGCAACATCTATCCACCAAAAGCACCCACCAACAAACAGAAAGCCCCTTGAAAAACTAATTTCAAGGGGCTTTCTGTTGACCTACCAGGACTCGAACCTAGACTAACAGAACCAAAATCTGCTGTGCTG
>CAZBBA010000038.1:0-36718 GCA_964490015.1 uncultured Rikenellaceae bacterium | reverse complement strand
GCAATAGCCATTAGCGCTTTAATGCTATCAGGATATGCCTACGGGCAGCAAGCCTGGAGCCTTGAACAGTGCATTACCTATGCCCTGGAGAACAACATTACCATTAAGCAGCAGGAGCTAAACGTTAAGGTTAGCGAAAATCAGCTTACCCAGTCGAGATTAAGCGCACTTCCCAACCTTAATGCCTCCGCCAATCACAACTACAGCTTTGGTCGTGCCATCGACTATGGCACAAATACCGTTTCGCAGGATATGGAAGCCACCAGCTTCTCAATAAACTCATCTATTACCCTGTTTAACGGATTTCAGATTACCAATTCTAGGAAAAAAGATGAATTTGATCTATTTGCATCTATTAGTGAGGTTGAAAAATTACGAAATAATATTGCATTGAATATTGCCGCGGCTTACTTGCAGATTCTCTTTAGCCAAGAACTGGTTGAATCTGCAAAAAAGCAAAAGGAGTTAACCCAGATGCAGATCGACAGAACCAGCCAGCTGGTTAAAGCCGGAAGCCTTCCAGAGGGCAATTTGCTGGAAATCGAAGCGCAGCTGGCATCGGACGAGCTTCAGGTGGTTAACTACCAGAACCAGTTGGACATGGCTTACCTTACGCTAACGCAAATACTCGACTTTAAAACACCAGAGGGATTTTCCATTCAACAACCTAATCTCGAGGGTTTTGTAGAGTCTACACCCAATGATTCACCATCACAAATTTTTGGGCAAGCCCTTTCAACATTGCCTCAAATAAAAGTGGCTGAATTTAGGGTAAAAAGTGCAAAAAAAGGCGTTGACATAGCCAATGGAGGGAAATACCCAAGGTTATCGTTGGGAACAAGCTACAGTTCTGGGTCAAGGCGTTACCTCAACACATCCACACCAGGCCTTTCAAACGATCCGTTTATGGATCAAGTTAAAGAAAATGCTAGTTTAGGAATTGGTTTAAGCCTATCCATCCCCATTTTCAATGGCTGGCAGGTAAAAACCTCCATTGCCAACTCCATTATTTCGCTCGATAATGCCCGATATAACCTGGAGCAGGAAAAAAACTACCTGTACAAGGATATTCAGCAAGCCTACACCGATGCGCTTGCTGCGCATAAAAAGTACAAGGCCACCGAAAAGAATGTTGTGGCACTTGAGGAGGCATTTCGCTACTCCGACCAAAGGTTCTCGCTTGGGTTGGTAACCTCGCTCGACTACACCACATCGAAAACTAGGCTAACTAAGGCTCAAGCAGACTTACTTAGCGCCAAGTACGAATATATCTTTAAAACTAAAATTCTCGATTTTTACCGAGGAAACCCACTAAGCCTATAATCCTTTACCCGCTATGAAACGCAAAAACTTACTTCGAATCCTAATAATTGCCGTTGTTGTGCTAATTGTGTTGGCCATAATCGGCAAAAAATCTGGCAAATTTGGCAAACCCGAAACCATTGATGTTGTGGTTGAAAAACCCGAAATAAGAACCATAATCGAGAGCATTTCGGCCAACGGGAAAATCCAACCCGAAATTGAGGTAAAGATCAGCCCCGAGGTATCGGGCGAGATTATTGAACTCACGGTTAAGGAGGGTGACAAGGTAACCCGCGGCCAGCTGCTGTGCCGCATTAAACCGGACACCTACATCTCGATGAAGGAGAGGGCAACGGCTGCTGTAAATTCGGCAAAAGCTCGTTTAACCCAGGCCGAAGCGCAGCTCCAGCAATCGCAACTCTCGTACAACCGCAACAAGCAGCTTTTTGAGCAAAAAGCCATATCAGAATCGGACTACGAGAATGCCAAAACCAGCTATCAGGTAGCACAAGCCGATGTTAAAGCGGCCGTTTTTAACGTGGAAAGCGCCGAGGCTTCGCTTAAGGAAGCCAACGAGAACTTGAGCAAAACTACCATTTACGCTCCAATGAGCGGAACCATATCGAAGCTAAGCGTTGAGCTGGGCGAACGAGTGGTTGGTACAGCACAGATGGCCGGAACAGAAATTTTGCGCATTGCTGATTTATCGAGAATGGAAGCACGGGTTAGCGTAAACGAAAACGATATTGTTAGAGTAAAACTTCAGGACACATCGCTAATTTATGTTGATGCTTATCCCGATCAAACCTTTAAGGGATTGGTTACACAAATTGCCAATTCGGCCAGCACAACAGGCGTTGCCACCGATCAGGTAACAACTTTTGAGGTTAGAATTTTCTTGCTCGATAAATCCTATAATCACCTAGTTAAGCCTAACCAACCAAACCCCTTCAGACCCGGAATGTCGACCACGGTTGATATTCAAACCATGACCAAAGCAAACATCCTAACGGTACCAATACAAGCAGTTACCACACGAGCGGATACTTCAGCTGTATCAGCAAAAAATCTTGTGAACCTAAGCCAAAACACCGAACAAACAGAGCAATCTACAGCTAAAACTCTTGAGGCAGTATTTGTGGCCGTGGGCGATACAGCCCGGTTGGTTTTTGTTAAAACCGGAATTCAGGATAACCGAAGCATTGAGATAACCGAAGGGTTAGGCGGCGAAGAGGAGGTTATTGTAGCGCCCTTTAGCGCTGTGTCGCGTCGTCTCGAAAATGGGAAACTTATCAAGAAAGTAACTCAGGATAAACTCTTTCAATCAGCTAAGAAATAATTCATGAAACCGATCCTTTGTATCGAATCGGGAACGAGTACCTGTTCAGTAGCTCTTGGCCGTGGCCAAGAGCTTATTGGTATTTTAGAAAACCACGAACCGAATAATAATCACGCTAAAAACGTTACAGAGTTTACTAGACTATTACTAAAAAAGGGGGGCTTAAAAGCTACTGATTTAGCTGCAGTGGCCGTGAGCAAAGGTCCTGGTTCCTACACTGGCCTTAGAATTGGCGTATCGGCGGCCAAGGGTATTTGCTACGGAGCTGGTATCCCGCTTATTGCCATTGGAAGCCTCCAGGCTATGGTTCAGGGTTCTTTACAATGGATAAAGGAAAACAAATCGATTGAAAAACCTCAGTTTTTTTGTCCCATGATAGATGCTAGACGCATGGAGGTTTACACTCAACTTTTCGATAGCGAAGGTAATCCAACAAGCGAAGTTGAGGCCAAAATACTCGATGAGAACTCCTTTAGCGACATACTAGAAACAAGCAAAGTTTTGTTTCTGGGTAACGGCTCAACCAAGGCAAAAAATGTGATTAATCATCCAAACGCGCTGTTCCTCGATGGCTTTTTGCCCTCGGCACGATATATGTTACCTTTAGCCCAAGAGCATTTTAACCAAAATCTTTTTGAAGATGTTGCCTACTTTGAACCGCTATACCTTAAGGATTTTGTTGCAACCATTGCCCGGAATAAGGTTTTGGGAGAAAAGTAGTGTGCTAAACAAACCAGTAGTGTTGCTGGCATTTTTTATATTCGCCAGTCTTCTAACAATCATTCCAGACACCGTTCTTGGTCAGCACAAGGCATTTAAACCCGGCGAGCGGTTAAAATACTCCATTTACTATGGCCCAATCCGAGGTGGTGAAGCGGTTCTTGAGGTACGAAATGGCGTTTATGAGGGTAACAAAGTTAACCATCTATACCTAAATGGCAAAACCGTTGGATTGGCTAATGTTCTGTACAACGTAGACGACACATACCAAAGTTTTACCAATCCCGAAACCGATTTGCCCTACAAATCCATCCGCGATATCAAGGAGGGCAGCTATAAGCACTACAGCGAGCAGGTTTTCGACCATTGGACTCGCTCCGACTCAACAATTGTGTATAGCACCAAAACGGGGCAAGTGCTATCGCCCAAGAATAGTAACGATATCCTTTCGGCCTTTTACTACCTTAGAAACCAGCTAGTAGGACGAAAGCTAAACATTGGCGATACGCTGGTGGTACAAACCTACTTTTCCGATGAGGTTTACGCCCTGCGCGTTCGCTTTATGGGCTACGAGAACGTGAAAACCAAGCTTGGAACAATAAACTGCATAAAGCTTGTACCCATTGTAATTACTGGACGAGTTTTCAAGAACGAGGATGATATGATCGTTTGGTTCTCGAACGATAAAAATTTCCTACCCGTTCGCATTAGGTTTAACATAATTGTTGGGGCTGCATACTGCGACTTAATAGAGCATAAGGGGCTTATGCACCCATTCTCATCTTTACGATAGCCGCAATAAACTTACGGGTTACGCCACTAAGGCTCAAAAAATCAACCCAAAACAGCAAAAACTCACCAAAAAGAATCGATTAAAAATCGATTTTAACTATTTTTGTCGAAAATTTTCAAAAAAGAATCTATAACAGTATGGCAACAACAGCAGATTTTAGAAACGGATTGTGTTTAGAGTTCAATGGGAAATTGTATACAATAGTGCAGTTCCAACATGTAAAACCCGGTAAAGGCGCAGCATTTGTTCGCACCAAACTCCGCAACCTTGAATCAGGCAAGGTTATTGAAAACACGTTTAACGCTGGGATAAAGATCAATACCGTTCGCATTGAGCGTCGACCCTATCAGTTCCTTTACAAGGATGAACTTGGCTATCACTTTATGCATCAGGAAACTTTTGAGCAGCTTACGCTGCACGAAGAGCAGGTAGATGGCACCGACCTGATTAAGGAAGGCCAATATGTAGAAATTATGGTTCATGCCGAAACCGAAAACGTACTTTCCTGCGAGCTTCCTCCTTTTGTAGAACTTGAGGTTACCTACACCGAACCTGGCCTTAGGGGCGATACAGCTTCCTCAACGGCACTAAAGCAAGCCACCCTTGAGACCGGAGCAATAATTAACGTTCCGCTTTTCATCGAAATTGGTGAAAGGATTAAGATCGACACCCGCTCGCGCGAATACTCCGAAAGGGTAAAGTAGAGCATTTAACTTTTGTTTTCAATAAATTACCCCAAGACGACTTGGGGTAATTATTATTTTTGTAACTTATCCCATTGAAAAGGGCTGCGTATACAGCTCAAAAACTATTGCCAACCAAACCGCAACTATGTCCTTCTCTTCATCAAAACGATTAAAGCTGAGTACCTTTAAACTCAACGCGTTGCTTAGCATGGCGCAAGCCATAAGCGGCGAGATGAGGACTGAGGATTTGATGGAGCGGTTCAGGACAATCCTCAACGAGGATTTGGAAATTGACCGAGTTCTGTTCTACAAATTTGAGGAAAAGTGGAAGCTGCTGCTATCAACCAACTGCTCCGACCAAATTAGCTCCCAGATTGACCCAGAGACTGATCTGCTATGCTTCAACGACATTTCCTTTGTTAGCACATCGGCTAATAGAATGCTGCAGGAGTTCGATATTATTATTCCCGTTATTCAGAATAATGCGGCCCTTGCATACGTCCTAATTGCCGATACCAAGGATGAGGCCAAAGGCGTTAGCGCCACCATAAAGCACCTAAACTTTGTCCAAACCCTCTCCATTATCATCTTTGTGGCCATCGAAAACTTGCGGCTTTTCCACAAAACCATTGAGCAGGAGGCGATGAAAAAGGAGTTGGAGCTGGCCTCAAAAATGCAGAACCTACTTATACCCAATCAGCTCGATTTGCCCCAAACGGCTAATGTTATGATTCACTCCTACTACCATCCACACTCCGAGGTTGGCGGGGACTTTTACGATGTTGTACAGCTCGATAGAGGAGAATTGGGTTTTTGCATTGCCGATGTATCGGGAAAAGGTATGGCTGCCGCCATTCTAATGTCGAACTTCCAGGCAAACCTAAGGGCACTTTTCACTCATGACATTACCCTTACAGGGCTGGTTGAAAAGCTTAACACCCGCGTAATGAGCTCGGCCAAGGGCGAGCGCTTTATAACCCTGTTTATTGGGCGATACAACCCCAACAGGAACTCATTGGAGTACATAAATGCCGGCCACAACCCGCCAGTTTTTTTCAATACCGAAACCAAAGAGATAAAAATGCTTACAAGCGGCTGTGTTGGATTGGGCATGATTGACGATATTCCGGTAATGAACGTGGGATCGCTCAGAGTAACATCTCCCTCAAAATTAATCTGCTACACCGATGGGCTGGTGGAATTCTCGAAAGATGACAAAGTGGTAATGGATCACACCGTTATTGAAAATTGCATATCCAATAACGAGCCAATCAAGAACAACGTTAACAAAATTGTTGAGATTAGAATGGAGGAGCAGGCTAGCAATTTAATTAAGATTTTTGACGATATCTCAATCCTCGGATTTGAGTTTAAGTAAACCTACCCTATGCTTTATGGCCAATATTATGGCCATGTAACCCCAGAAAAGCACCGCAATTTTATCCATATCGAGGAAATTATTGAGCACTCCATGAAAAATATAGGTAATTAACCCTACCAAGCAAGCAGTGACAATGTTGCGTTCAGCAGCGGTTAATCTTTGCATCTTTAATACGCCAAACGCAGCGTTAAGGGCAAAGATAAGTATCAACAAGAAACCCAGTAAACCCAGAACACCAGCCTCCGATAACAGCCCCAGATATTCGCTGTGAGCGTTCCCGCCCGTTCCAAAATTGGTGCTGATTATCGTTTTGTTATAGCTCATCTGAAATGGCGCGTACTGAAACTGGTATGTTCCTGGTCCCCATCCAAAGAACGGGCGTTCCTTGAACATGGCTATGGCGGCATCCCAACGGTTAATGCGCTCAAGGTTCGAGGCATCCGATTTGATATTAATTATCGATTGCACATGCTCTGTGAGATCGCCGCTCGAGTCGGTTGTGTTGCGCTCTAATCGCCATAAAATATCATCCTGAAAAGTGAAAAATGCTGCAAGCATAACCACTAGAACAAATACTAAGCTCCGCAGCTTAACCTTAAGTAATATCAGCAACCAAACTCCTGCTCCAGCAATAAGGCTAAGCCATGCAGCACGGGAGTACGAAAGTATAATCGAGATAACCAGGAATACGGATAGAGTCCAGAATAGCTGTCGCAGCCATGTTTTGCGGGAATTAACGGCCAGAGCAATAGTTATAGGAATTACAAATGCAAGAGCAGCACCGTAGGATGTATGATCGATAAAGAATGGGGCTGATGCCTGATGAGCCACATTATGATTAAACAGACCAAGCCGAGCCTGTTTTACAAGGCTTAACAAGGCAACCACAACCAAACCAATAACATAAAATATCAGGAAACGATTTATATTCTTACTATCCTGCTTGAACAGAATATATGCTAGGTAAAAGAAAATTCCAACAAACCAGAAACGAACCAGAAAGTACTTTACCGAAACAATTGGCATTTCGCTGGTGAAAGAGGTTATTAGCAGCCAACCCAGGTAAAAGAGAATCGCCCACCAAAGGGGCTCTTGCAGTAAAGGTTTTGCAAAAAATTTATCCTTAAGCGACTTAAGGATTAGCATGACTAGCAAGAAAACAAGTATAGGCTCAGTGGGAAACCAAAAATCGAACTCGAGACCAGGAACGATACGACGAAGAGTTACAGAAAGTGGAGCAAGTAAAACCAGAGCAAAGAAAAGTTTTGTGGGAGCAAAAAACACCCAAAAACCAATTAGCAAAACAAGAGGTACGGCACTTGCCAGGTACGATTGTTCGACAAGAAAAAAGGAGTTGGCTGCAATAAACAATAGGCTTAATACAACCACAAACCATATTTCGCCCTTACTCCTCTGCAACTTTTGGAGGATTTATTGATTTCCTAAAAAAATCTACCAGAACAAAAAGGAACAACGAAAAGAACAGTGCCGCTAGGGTAGATGCTACAACAATTATCAACTTTTTGGGTCTATCCTTTTTGTCGGATGCATGCGCCCAATCAATTACAAACTGCGAAGGGATAACACCCTGAGCTTCGGCTCTGAGAATTTGAAGATCCTCCTTCATATCCTTTAGCTGAAGCGACTTGTACTCAACATCGTTGAAGTAGCGCGTAAATGCAGCACCATGCTGAGCTAATTGTGCCATGTACTTTTCCAGTCGCGATGCGCCTGTGCTGCTAGCATTGGCTAGAGCCTCGGCGTAAAGTTTGGTTACCTCCTTGGCCTGAAAGGGCAAATTGAGAACCCCTTTTGACATCACATACGAAAGGCTATCGCTCATCCTGTAGGCTTCCACAAGAGCTTCCTGATAATGAAACTCTAACACTTCCAGCGCCTTTTGAGCCACTAAGCGCTTAGTGTCGCGCATTAGGCTATCGGCAGCAACAACAATTCCATTGGCGAGTTTGGCTGCCATCTGGGGACAATCATCGAGCACCTCAATTCTCACCGAACGGTACCGCGATGGGCGAAAAGAGATATTATTGGAATAGATATTATTCACCTTATGCCATGCAAATTTCTCCGATGGATTTATGTCGTAGTGCTCAAAAAGGTTGAACTTGGTAACGATATGCCGGCGCAAGGTTTCGGACGACAAAACCTGAAGGAGATGCTCCACCTCCTCGTCATCACCAAAAACAGTAAGCCCTTTAGCCCGCGAAGCCACAAAAACATCTTTAGATGCCTGTGTAGAAGCAGCCGGAATAAGGATTGCAGTTGATTTAAACTGCGGAGTGATAAGGAACGAAACCACCAACGATACCACAAAAGCAACCCCGCCAATTAGAACAAAAACCCAACGACGTTTCCAAAGCATTTGAACCAAGCTGGTTCCGTTTAAGTTGAAATCTGGCAGTTCCCTTTCCATTACACGTTGTTATTTAGTCCACTTTTATGAGGTAGTAGTTCTTTTTTCCCTTTTGCACCAAAAGATACTTGTTGTTGATAAGCATCGACGCGTCGATTAGCATCTCTGGGTCATCAACCTTCTCCTTGTTTATGCTCACACCACCTCCCTTTACAGTTCGCCTCAACTCCCCCTTCGATGGGAAAACCTCGGTTTTTTCAGCAGCTAAATCGGAAAATGGAATGCCATTCAACACATCTCGAGTTACAGTATACATGGGTACACCCTCGAAAACGGATAAAAAGGTGTTTTCGTCTATGCGATGCAGGATTTCTGAAGTTGATTTTCCAAAAAGAATCTGCGAGGCCTCCACGGCAGTGTTGTAATCCTCCTCAGAATGGACCATAATAGTTAGTTCCTTGGCAAGAGTTTTCTGCAGATTTCGTTCGTGGGGGGCTTGCTGATGCTCCGCTACGAGTTTCTCAACAGTTTCCTGGCTGAGCATGGTGAAAATCTTAATGTACTTCTCTGCATCCTCATCGGAGGTGTTTAGCCAGAACTGGTAGAACTTATAGGGCGAAGTCAGGTTTCGGTCGAGCCATACGTTGCCCTCCTCAGTTTTACCAAACTTTCCCCCATCGGCCTTGGTAATTAGAGGACATGTAAGTGCATATGCCTCGCCACCAAGTTTCCGGCGAATAAGCTCGGTTCCCGTTGTAATATTTCCCCACTGGTCCGAACCTCCCATCTGCAATTTACAGCTATGAGCCTGATATAGATGTAAGAAATCGGTTCCCTGAACCAGCTGATAGGTAAACTCGGTGAACGATAACCCAGCTCCTGCATCGCCGCTAATCCGCTTCTTCACCGAATCCTTACTCATCATGTAGTTTACAGTGATATGCTTTCCGATATCGCGAATAAAATCGAGGAACGAGAACTCCTTCATCCAGTCGTAGTTATTCACCATAATTGCGGAATTGGGCTCATTCGACTCAAAATCGAGAAAGCGCGAGAGTTGCTTTTTCAAACACTCCTGGTTATGCCTAAGGGTTTGCTCATCGAGCAAATTGCGCTCCTGCGATTTACCCGATGGATCGCCTATCATTCCAGTAGCTCCGCCAACCAGTACAACTGGCCGGTGGCCACATCGCTGGAAATGTTTAAGCATCATCACCGATACCAAGTGCCCTATATGCAGCGAGTCGGCCGTTGGGTCAATGCCCACGTAGGCAGTTGTCATCTCCTTGAGCAGCAGTTCCTCTGTGCCGGGCATCATATCGTGTATCATCCCGCGCCACTGTAATTCTTTTACAAAGTTCATCGTATTCAAAAAATTTTGGCAAATATATAAAAAGCAGATCAATACACCAATATAGCATGTTTGATCTGCAATAGTACAAGTGGTATCAACTGCAAAATTACTTTAGCAGTGGGAAAATATCTTAATAAATTAAGACTCCTTCTTCGAAGTGAAAGTCTCCTCCACTTTTCCCTTTATCTCATCGAAATGAAGGTATGGGAAAATGGCTGGGGCAATACGCTCCACAGGACCATACAGCAATGATTCTTCCCCGAAATCCTCTGGGATAATTTTTACCCTATGGCTCACTTTCCCAAGCAAAAGCAGAATAACACTGAGAATTAGCGCGGTTTTAAGAACGCCAAAGGCAACACCCAGCAGCTTATTGGCCAAGCCCAAAAAGGCTAGGTTGATTATGCCCTCAACTAGTCCACCTATAAAATGAACGGCTACTAGCACCACCACAAATGTTATGGCAAAAGCAATAAGTGGTAGATACTTTGAGGTAAACGAAAGGTGCTCGGTGAGCAGGTCGGCAGTGAAATCGGAAAAGTGGATTGCTCCCCAAATTCCCAGAAGGAGACCGGCTAGCCCTGCGGCCTGCCCTATCAATCCCTTTTTGTAGCCATTAAATCCTGCGAAAATGAAAATGGCGATTAGGACAATGTCTAAAAGACTCATAGGTTGATGGTTTTAGGTTATAGAATTCTTAGGATTTACGATTCACAATAAACTCGGCCATATCGATTAATGAGGTGCGGTATGCCGAGTCGGGGAAAAAGGCTAAAGCGGTAACCGCCTTATCTTTTAGCTCAGTCATTTTGCGCACAGCATAATCGATACCACCCTTGCTGTTTGCAAAAGCGATAATCTCCTCAACGGCTTGTGGGCTCCTCTTGCTCTTGCGCATTAGGTTTAGTATGCGTTTGCGTTCAGCTTTATCAACTCCACTAAGCGCGTAGATTAGAGGAAGTGTTAGCTTATTTTCCTTAATATCGTTACCGATGGGTTTTCCCAGTATGCCCTTGGCCTGATAGTCGAAAATATCGTCCTTAATCTGAAATGCCAAACCCAGATTGATGCCATACTCGTACATCTTGGCAACTGCCTCAACCGATGCACCCGCCGACACGGCTCCATTCACCAGGCACGATGCAATAAGTGTAGCCGTTTTCTTGTGGATTATATCAAAGTAAACCTCCTCGTCGATATCCATTTTGCGTGAACGCTCTATCTGCAGCAGCTCACCTTCGCTCATCTCCTTAACAGCGTTGCTCATATTGCGTAGCAATTCAAACTCGTTGGTCTCAATGGCCAAGAGCAATCCTTTTGAAAGGAGAAAATCGCCAACCAGCACTGAAATCTTGGAGCGCCACAGCGCGTTTATCGAAAATGACCCCCTGCGCTCGTAGGCTTCGTCAACAACATCATCGTGGATTAGGGTTGCCGTGTGGAGCAATTCTATCATTCCGGCTGCAACATAGGTCGAGTCCGCTATTTTGCCGTTTAGCCCAGCCGAAAGGAATACCAGCAAGGGTCGCACTTGCTTTCCTTTACGTCGATAAATATAGTTTGTGATTATGCCCAGCAAGGGAACCTTGCTACTCATAATTTTATGAAAGTAGGGCTCAAATGCATCTAACTCCTTAGCAACGGGTTGCTTAATTGAATATAAACTGGACACGTAGATGTTGTATTCGTGAATTGAGGTTGACAAAATAACTACTTTTTTTGCTTAAAACGATTGCTTAGGGCAAAAAACTCCTGACTAAGGTTCGTCTTTAAAACTTTTTGTATAATCCAAACGTTTTTGCTTTTGATATGTTTAATAAAACGTCAAATTGAATAGAATACAAAATATTTATATATTTGCATTTCATAAATATGTTCACCAATGACTACAGTTAACAACCTTAGGATAGAGCAGCTTGAGCAGGCTGCCAGCATGCTTAAAGCTATGGCACATCCCATGAGGATTGCGATTCTTAATTTTTTAGAGGATGGCAAGCGCATGACCGTAACCGAAATCCACGAGAAACTAGAGATTGAGCAGTCAACAACCTCGCATCACCTTGGAATACTAAAGGACAAAGGGGTATTACAATCGAAAAGGGAAGGAAAAAATACATACTACTTTTTACGCAACGATAGCCTTTCGAAGATTATGGATTGCATAAATCAATGCAATACATAGCAATGTAGATACCCTGAAGTTGCAGCTTAGCGACTACTTTTTATTAATTTCCCAGCTTAACTGATCGTTATTTATGATATGGTTTTGCTGATATTTACTAAAAATACTACCCATTTATGACAAAGATAAGGCTCACCAAAGAGTTTAGTTTTGAAATGGCCCATATCCTCGAGGGTTACGATGGCCCCTGCAGAAATGTGCATGGCCACTCGTACAGACTAGAAGTAACAGTAATTGGAGATCCTATAGCTGATTCAAAAAATCCCAAGTATGGAATGGTTATGGATTTTGGCCAGCTCAAGAGCATTGTAAACAAGCTAATAGTTGGCCGTTTCGATCACGTTTTACTGGTTAACAGCAGTAGTACTCTGCTGAGCATTGCCGACAAGCTGTCGCTAGGAAAGATTGAAGTTGTGGACTACCAGCCCACCTGCGAAAACCTACTTATTCATTTTGCCAAGCTAATCTCGGCCGAACTTCCAAAGGAAGTGGCTCTACATCACCTAAAACTTCACGAAACAGCAACCAGCTACGCCGAGTGGTTTGCTAGCGACAATTATTAGCGCAAAAGGTTATATAATAGATCGATGGTTGAAATTGCTGTTACACGAGAAATTAAGCTTACACAGATCTCGCTTCCCAACGCACATGAAATATTCTCAACTATCGATACACAAAGGGAATACCTTAGTGTTTGGTTACCCTTTGTGCCATTCACCCAAACAATTGACGATACCATTTCGTTTATCTCCTCGGTTGTAGATGCGCCTCCCGAAAGGGCAGAGCTGGTTTTTGTAGCTTACTACATGGGCATTTTTGCGGGTATTATTGGATTTAAGGATACCGACAGGCTTAACCAAAAAACGGAAATTGGCTACTGGCTCTCCGAGCCTTTTCAGGGAAAAGGAATTATTGTCCTGTCGGTAAAGCGATTAATCGACTATGCTTTTGCAGAGTTGAAGATGAACCGCATCCAAATTCGTTGTGCTGTGGGGAACAATCCAAGCAAAAAGATTCCGCAGCGGCTGGGTTTCTTACTCGAGGGGATTGAGCGCGATGGAGAACTGCTGGCCAACGGGGAATATACTGACCTTGAGGTATACAGCATGCTAAAAAAAGAGTATTCCAACCAACACAATTAGTTAGGAAAATTCTTGCTCATTTTTTAAATAGCGGGTAATTTAGGGGTTCATAATCAATAAATAGATTTATATTATGGCCTACCAAACCCAGCTTCTTGCCGTAATGGTTACCTACCTGCTCCTAATTATCCTGTGGGGATTGTATCAGGGACGTAAGGTAAAATCAGCATCCGATTTCTCAATTGCAGGTCGCCAGCTACCCGGATGGGTTGCAGCGCTTAGCGAACGCGCCACAGGCGAGTCGTCGTGGGCACTACTTGGCTTACCCGGCGCGGCCTATGCCATGGGGCTTACTGAAATATGGACTGCCCTGGGGTGTGTTTTGGGGATTATTACTGCTTGGTGGCTTTTGGCCTGGCGCCTAAGCGACGAGGCCGAAAAATACAACGCCAACACTTTTGCCGACTACCTTGCGCTACGACATGGAGATGCTGGAAAATGGATTAGGATTGCCGGTAGTTTTACCATTGTTTTCTTTTTCTTTTTCTACGTTGGGGCACAGTTTCTGGGCGGAGGTAAAACCCTGCATACCATGTTTGATATTAAACCCGAATGGGGTATGCTGCTTACAGCTTTGGTTATTGTCCCCTATGCCATTTACGGCGGATTTCGCAGCGTGGTTTACACCGATGTTATTCAGGCTATAGTGATGATAGTAACCCTAGTAGTTGGCCCCATTGCAGGAATAATATACATATCCAATAACCCCGATGTTTTTGCTACCTCCATTCCAAAAGCACTTCAACTGGCTGGACCCAATCACCTCTCAATGGTTAACGGGCTAAAAGGATTTGGCGCCGGAGCGGTTATTGTGAGCGGGTTTAGCTGGTTTTTTGGGTATTTAGGCGGAATGCCACAACTATCGCTTAGGTTTGTGGCAATAAAGGACACTCGTCAGGCCAAAAAAGCCAGAAACGTTGGAATTACATGGACAGTAATTGCATACACTGGCGCAATGCTTTCGGGATTAATAGGTTTGGCCATTTTTGGCCCCGGCACCCTCTCCGATCAGGAATTTGTAATGCCAGCGGTACTTTTAAAGATATTTCCACCTGCAATTGCAGCAATTCTGATAACCGGCGCCATAGCCGCCATGATATCCACTGCCGACTCGCTGCTGGTTCTTTCGGCCACTGAGTTGAGCGAGAATCTGGTTAAACCCATTCGAAAAACAATTGATAACCGTAAAGGTCTGCTACAATCCAGAGTAATAACGGCGCTTTTAGCCGGAGTTGCTTTAGCAATTGCTTACGTGTCGCCTCAAAAGTTAATATTCACCCTGGTTGGTTACGTTTGGGCAGGCATTGGATGCACTTTTTCAGTTGTAATACTCTTTACCCTTTTCTGGAAACGCTTCCATGGAAAAGCAGCAGTGGTGACTATAGTCTCGGGTATGCTGTTTACAATCATTTGGGTTAGTCTAGGTTTCGATAAAACAATTATTACCGCCAGGTTGGCAAATTTTATCTTTACCCTAGCTGTGGCCTATCTTGCAACTGTTGGTCTTAAAAAGAATGTGCCTGTTGATGTTGGTATAACTTCATGATAATTATGAAGTAGAAACGAAATCGGTGTAATGTCTTGTAAATTTATTTAGACAAAATCATTTACAATACTTTTATCACATTTTTTATATGTTTGCGATTCAATTGAAATTTGAATCTTTATGGCTTTCACAATTCATGAGGTAAAAGGCAATACATTTGTTCGAGAATTTCTTCAACTTCCGGTTAATCTTTACTGCGATGATCGCAACTGGATTAGGCCGCTCGACAAGGATATAGAAGATGTTTTTAATCCTGCAAAAAACAAGCACTTTCGTCAAGGCGAAGCCACAAGGTGGATTTTACAGGATGATAAGGGAAAAACGGTTGGGCGCGTAGCCGCTTTTATCGATCACCAAACTTCAAAAACTCATGCCCAACCCTCTGGAGGAATGGGTTTTTTTGAATGTATCGACAACCAGGAGGCTGCAAATACTCTTTTCGATACTTGCAAACAATGGCTGCAAGCCAGGGGAATGGAGGCAATGGATGGCCCAATCAACTTTGGTGAGCGCGACCGCTGGTGGGGACTCTTAGCGGAGGGTTTCTACGAGCCAAACTACTGCATGGGATATCACCATAAATACTATCAGATACTTTTCGAAAACTATGGGTTTAAGGTTTTTTTCAAGCAGCTAACCTACCACATGCCCGTGACCGATAAAAACGTAGACCCCGTAGTGTGGGAAAAGGCCAATAGAATTGCCCAAAACCCCGACTATCGTGTTGTAAACATCAATCGAAAGGAGTTGGCAAAATTTGCCGATGATTTTGTTACCATTTACAATAACGCCTGGGGACGCTTTACAGGTGTTGGTAAGATGAGTAAAGCGCAAGCAAACGCTTTGCTAAAATCCATTAAGCCTATCATCGACGAACGATTAATGCTATTTGCCTATCATCTCGACGAACCCATAGGTTTCCTGATAATGATACCCGATCTAAACCAGGTGGTTAAACACCTTAACGGCAAATTTAACCTGCTCGCAAAGCTTAAAATGATGTTTTTACTTAAGGTAAAAAAGGTTTGCACCAAAGCCCTTGGGCTTATATTTGGTATTGTACCCCAACATCAGGGCAAAGGGATTGAAGGGGCACTGGTAAAGGGTTTTGCCCACTGGGCAACCCGCGACGATTACCCATATACCGATATTGAGCTAAACTGGATAGGCGATTTTAATCCCACCATGTGCAAGGTTGCCGAGCAAATTGGAGCAAAAGTACGCAAGGTTCATATTACATACAGGTACATGTTCGACCCAAACAGGGGCTTTACACCCTACCGGAGAATTAGCTGATATCATGTAGGATTATTACATACAATTTGCCTTAATCCACAATTTCACTATATTTACTGATTGAGTTTCACTAAGTGAATCGGATTATGGAACGCAGATTTAGGTTTGAGCACAAGATTACCCTTGCATACGCTATTGTTGGTGGGCTTTGGATAGTTTTCTCCGATAGGCTAATTTACTTACTGGTGAGTGATCCCTACACCATAAGCAAAATACAAACCTACAAGGGTTGGTTCTATGTTCTAGTTACAGCAACCCTCTTTTACGCTTTTCTAAGGGGATACATTAAAAAGCTCAGAAACGCTCAGGCAATGGCCGAGGAGAGCAATCGGCTTAAAACCGCATTTCTTCAAAATATCTCGCACGAGATTAGAACACCAATGAATGCCATTTGTGGTTTTGCTTCGCTGCTTAACAAAAAGGGGTTAAGTGACGAAAAAGTTAACCTCTATACAGGCTACGTTATCAACAACAGCAACCAGCTCCTTTCCATTGTAACCGACATTCTTAGCCTTTCAAACATAGAGACTGGTCAGGAAGCCACCACATCAGAACTTGTGTACCCTCACGAATTGGTCAGTGACATTTTTGAGCAGTTTAAACCCATTGCTGAAAGCAAAAAAATCGAACTAAGTCTTAATACCAGCAGTGGATGTGAAGAGTTATCGATCAAAACCGACAGGCAGAAGATAAAGCAGGCCTTATGGAATGTTACCAGCAATGCCGTAAAATTTACCAGCAAGGGACAAGTCGATATTTCGCTCTACACTGAGGGCAACCTGCTGCACTTTAAGGTATCCGATTCGGGAATTGGCATTCCCGAGGAGATGCACGAGAAGGTTTTCGAAAGGTTTATTCAGGCCAATCCAACTATCCAGGCGCAGTATGGCGGAATGGGGATTGGACTAACCATTGCGAAGGCTTATATTGAGCTTTTAAAGGGTAGCATTAAACTAGAGTCGCAGGAAAACAAAGGGACAGTTGTCACATTTGCAATTCCATTAACCTAAATTTGGACATAACAATACTGTCAAGAAAGTTACTGGTATATAAAGGAGCTTAAAGTTTCATTACCTTTTATATTTGATCACACAGCCTCTTCAAAATCAGAATAGCAGCAAAAAATGAATACCAAGCAATTTCTCCTTGACCTAGCAAGCTGGCTTGCCTTTTTGCTTTTTGTTACAACTGGAGTAATCAACCTGTTTTGGGGGAATGATGTGAGATTTGGAGTTTTTATAGTAATCCTTTCGCATAGTTACATCCCAAAAGTAGGCTTACTGTTCCATAGAATCACCGGTTTCGTATCCATTGGATTGTTAAAGTCCTAATAGGCATGTTCATTCTCTGGGCTGCGCTGGGAGTAGGTGAGGCATTCGACAAAATTGACCTTAAGTTAATGTATCTTATGTAGAATTCTATCAGCCTAAACCAAATATTTAGCAAAGAGATAGCTGCGTTACCACCAGAATCATTTTCGGCAAAACTTACATCAAGCTGAAACTCCACGGCTGTTTTTTAGTATATTTATCGGAGTAAAAAAACAGCCGAGCCCAATGAGAACAGCAAGGTACATAATAGTTTTAATGGCCATCCTTAACTCTATAGTTTTGGTTGGACAACCTACCATGCCATCGATTAGTGAGATGCGATGGGGAAGAGACTTTAACCTACACGTAAAACTATCGAACGATACCAACTACGTGATGGATGTTCGCGCACTCCACCACACTGGCGACGTTACCTTTGATAACGATAACGAGTCCACCACGTTTTACCCTGTTAGCCTCGACGAGGAATTTATCAGCTACATTAAAAACCGAAGGCTCGAAACAGAAACCCTTAATAGCAGTGATACAACAAAGGCGGCAAGGCCAACTACATTATGGTCGGCTCTGCACGGAACGCTGGGGGGTGGGTATGTGCACTTTGTTAACTGTTTGGTGTACGCACTGGAGTCTAATCACTTCAACCTCAACGATCCCATAATGGTTCGTCCAGTTTCTAACTGGAAGCCAAAGCCTATGACACAGTCCTACAAGCGCACTCGAAAGTGGACGCATTACATCCCTTTGGACCAGAAATTGGCTCAGCGGGAATACAAGTTGCGAAAGAAAGAGAACGACCTAAGGGATTTACAGGGAATCCCCGAAAAATTTATTGAGCTTTTCCTAACCACTTCGCAGAAAAATTACGATAAGCTAAAAGCCGAAGGGCAGCGAATGAAAGTGGCGCAAATCGATTTAGTAAGACTTCTGCTGGGCGCAAAATATCTGGGAACGTATCAAATTGATTACATCCAGCAACGAGTAACCGCCTCGGTACTACTTTACAGCCTCAACAACCTGCCCACAATCATCATTTTTGATGATTACAAGGCGGCCGTTGCCATGAGCCTCGACAAGTCGGGTTATAAAATGGACTATGTAGTTTTTCAGGATCAGGACACCCTGTCGACTGCAGAGTACAGCCAACGTTTTGATAAGATTGAGGCACTAATTAAAGCCATTAACGAGGCTAACGAAAGGGTTTTCCGCAAAAGACTATCAACCTACTACGGCTCCTAAGCGCTGGCCTCTTTAACAAAAATCGTACCCCACCCAATCAAACAGGTAGTTAAGGTATCTATTTTACAAAAAATAGCTACTTTTGTGAATTGTTGCGCAAAACAATGCGCATTTCCTAGTTTTACTGGATAACTATCTTACTAAATGACACTTAAAAGACGATCGAAAATAGCAGAGCTACTTAGCGCTGGTAAAGTTGGCACCGATGTGGTGGTAAAGGGATGGGTTCGTACCCGTAGGGGCAACAAAAACGTTGCATTTATCGCCCTTAACGATGGTTCAACCATTCACAATATTCAGGTTGTGGCCGATGTTACAGCCTTTGGCGAGGAGTTTTTAAAAGATGTAAATACTGGCGCATGTATAAATATTAGCGGGAATTTGGTCGAGTCGCCCGGGGCTGAGCAGCCCGTGGAGATTCAGGCCAAGTCCATTGAAATATACGGCAAAGCCGACGCAACAACATATCCGCTGCAGAAAAAAGGACATAGCCTAGAGTTCCTTAGGGAAATTGCTCACCTGCGTCCTCGCACCAACACTTTTGGCTCAGTGCTTCGCATTCGCCATGCTATGGCTTACGCCATTCATAAGTACTACAACGACAAGGGATTTTACTACATTCATACTCCAATCATCACCGCATCCGATGCCGAAGGAGCAGGTGCCATGTTTAAGGTAACCACGCTCGACATTAGCAATCCTCCCCGAAAAGAGGATGGCAAGGTGAATTTCACCGACGATTTCTTTGGCCGCGAAACCAACCTTACCGTATCGGGACAACTCGAGGGTGAATTGGCAGCGCTAGCACTCTCCGAGATTTACACCTTTGGGCCAACTTTCCGCGCCGAGAACTCCAACACGCCACGTCACCTGGCCGAGTTCTGGATGATTGAACCCGAAATGGCCTTTTACGACATTGAGGACAACATGGACTTAGCCGAGGATTTCCTGAAATACCTAATTCGCTATGCCCTGGAACACTGCAACGACGATCTCAACTTCCTTAACAAGATGTGGGATAAAGAGCTGCTCGAAAGGTTAAACTTTGTTGTAGAGAACGATTTTATTCGCCTAACCTACACCGAGGCCATCGATATACTGGAAAAAGCCGATGTTAAATGGGAGTTCCCCGTTTTCTGGGGTGCCGATCTGCAGAGCGAACACGAGCGTTACCTGGTGGAGAAACACTTCAAAAAGCCAGTAATCCTCACCAACTACCCCAGGGATATTAAGGCATTCTACATGAAGCAGAACGACGATGGCAAAACCGTAAGGGCCATGGATGTGCTTTTCCCAAAAATTGGCGAGATTATTGGCGGTTCGCAGCGCGAGGAGAACCTCGAAGCGCTCACCAACAGAATGAAGGAGATGGGTATTCCCGAAAAGGAGATGTGGTGGTATATCGACACCCGTAAATTTGGCTCGGCACCCCACAGCGGTTTTGGACTAGGCTTTGAAAGGCTTCTGCTGTTTGTTACCGGAATGAGCAACATCCGCGATGTGATACCATTCCCCCGCACACCGAATAATTGCGAGTTTTAGTAAAAAAAACATTAGTATACGATGCTTAAGCAAAGGCTACAACAGAAACTTCTTCAGAAGTTATCGCCCCAGCAGATACAGGTAATTAAGCTGCTGGAAATCCCCACCATGCAGCTTGAGCAACGAATTAAGAGGGAATTGGAGGAGAACCCTACCCTGGAGGAGGGCATTAACTACGATGAGGAAACCCCACAGGAAGAAGGTCCAAACGAGGAGCTTGCCAACAGCAACGACGATGAGTTCTCCCTTGAGGATTACTTAAACGACGAGGATGTCCCCTCGTATCGTCTTTCATCTAACAACTACTCCAAGGACGACAAGCACGAGGAGATCCCTTTCTCCTCCGGCATATCCTTTCACGAGCATCTCGAAAATCAACTTGGTCTCCGAGTGCTAGACGAACGCCAGCGGAACCTGGGGCTTTACCTTATTGGCAACATCGACGACGATGGCTACTTGCGCCGGAAACTCTCGGCCATTGCCGACGACCTGGCATTCTCGGTTGGCGTTGAGACCAATGAAGATGAGTTGGAACAAATCCTGTACATTATCCACGATTTCGACCCTGAGGGCGTGGGAGCCCGCGACCTGCAGGAGTGCTTGTTGTTACAAATTGAAAACAAAAACCAGAACGTTCAGTCCATTGCGCTTGCACGTAAAATTCTCAAGTACCATTTCGATGAGTTCACGCGCAAGCACTACGATAAAATCCAATCGAAGCTAAACCTTACCGACGAGGAGCTGAAGGAGGCCATTGACGAAGTATTGAAGTTGAACCCAAAACCCGGAGGTAGCTTCAACGACCCGCACAACAGGGCATCGTACCATATTATCCCCGATTTTATTCTCGATTTGGTTGATGGGGAACTTATCCTAAGCCTAAACTCCAAGAACGTACCCGATCTGAAAATAAACCGCGAGTACTCGCAAATGCTGGAGTCGTATGCAGCTAACCGGAACAATGCCTCCAGGCAAGAGAAGGAGGCCGTAGCCTTTGTGAAGCAGAAAATCGACTCTGCTAAATGGTTTATCGATGCCATTCGGCAACGGCAAAACACGCTGATGTACACCATGCAGGCAATAATAGAATATCAGGAGGAGTATTTCAGAACCGCCGATGAGACCAAGCTGAGACCCATGATTTTAAAAGATATCGCCGAAAAAACGGGTCTCGACATCTCAACAATATCAAGGGTTGCCAACAGCAAGTATATCCAAACCAACTTTGGAATCCTCTCCCTTAAGTTTTTCTTTAGCGAGGGTATGCAAAACGATTCGGGTGAGGAGGTTTCGACCAAGGAGATTAAGAAAATTCTGCAGGATTGCATCGAGGCTGAGGAAAAACGCCGCCCACTTACCGACGAAAAACTAACCGATATCCTTAAGGAGAAAGGCTATCCCATTGCCCGCCGAACGGTGGCCAAGTACCGCGAGCAACTTGGAGTTCCTGTTGCACGACTTCGCAAGGAGCTGTAATTTTTTACATCAAAAGCATTTATAAGGATGTACAAAACCCTTGCATACATAACCTCGGCACTGCTTCATCCGATGCTTATACCGACGTATGGTCTTCTCACCATTTTCAACACCAACAACAACATGATTATGCTGCCCATTGAGGCAAAAAGAATAATCCTACTTATTGTTGGTATCAACACGCTTGCGCTGCCGCTACTAATGATTCCCCTATTCCACCGTCTAGGCATTATTAAAAGTATACAGATGCATGAGCATCGTGAGCGGATTGTACCCGTTACGTTTACCCTAATCCCCTACATTTTCTCGTTTTACTTTTTAAAGCGACTCCCAATACCTGCCGAGATATCGACCTTTATGCTTGGGGCAACAATCACCATTGCCCTTATTCTGTTGATATCAATATGGTGGAAAATAAGTATTCACATGGTGGGAATTGGCGGTTTAGCCGGATTAATATTTGCCCTCTCGCAAAAAGGTTACTACAATATTCTTTGGGTTCTTGTTATCGCCATAGCAATATCAGGAGTAGTTGCCTGGGCCAGACTAGCCCTTAAGGCACACAATGCCGCACAGGTTTACACAGGATTTGCCCTTGGTTGCGTTACCGTGGCGTTGTGCATTATCATGCTGTAAAAAAACCAACGATATGTCGAATAGAATAATTGCAGCAATTATTATTGCCATAATTAGCGTAGGCTGCGCAACAGGTCAAACAATAACCGAGATGGAAACAGTAAAGAATGTGGATATTTCACGCTACGTGGGAACCTGGTACGAGATTGCCCGATTTCCCCACTCCTTTGAGCGCAACCTGGTTGGCGTTACCGCAACCTACTCCCTGAAGAAAAACGGAAACATCGAGGTTTTAAATCAGGGTTATAAATACACCCTCGATGGCAAAAGGTCGAAAGCAAAGGCATTTGCCAAAATACCAAATCCTAACGAACCTGGCCGATTGAAAGTCTACTTCTTCTGGCCATTTGGTGCCGACTACCTAATTCTTGATCTGGATACCAATTACCAATGGGCGCTGGTTGGCAGTACCTCGCCAAACTATTTGTGGATTCTTAGCCGCACTCCCCAAATGGACGAAAATCTTTTCCGTACAATAGTAAATAAGGCCAAATCGCTGGGGTACGACATCAGCAAGCTGGAACTGGTGCCACAGAAAACAGAGTAACGCATGCGCCGATTCTCCGCCAACTATATCTATACCAATTGCGGAAAACCTATCCGAAATGGGGTTGTTGGTGTTGATGACGATGGTGTGATTGTAGAGATAATTGACCATAAAGGGCAGGTGAAGGAGTACGCGCATACCGAGTTCCGCAATGGAATTATTGTGCCAGGGTTTGTAAATGCCCATTGTCACACCGAACTTTCGCACCTCAAGGGGAAAATTACACCAGAAACCGGTTTAGCCGATTTTGTGAATCAAATCCGCAATTCGAGATTGGCCGGTGATATAATTGAAGACAAGCCCATTTTCGATGCAATTGCGGAGATGCAGCGGCAGGGAATTGTTGCCGTTACCGATATCTGTAACACAACCGATAGCTTTTTTGCTAAACAGAATTCAAAAATCCGATTCACAAACCTAATAGAGGTTTTAGGACTCGACAAAACCAAGGCCGACCTTATTCTGGAGAGAGCTCGGATAACCAAACAAATTGCCGAGGAGACATTAAATACAACCGCCTACCTAACGCCTCACTCATTCTACTCACTTTCAGCCACACTCTTGCAACATCTAAAGGATAAAACAACGTCCAATCCTATAGTCTCAATCCATTTTGCCGAGAGTAAGGAGGAAGAGCTGTTCGTCGGCAATCATACTGGCAAGTTAGCTCAGAATTACCAGAGTTGGGATCTACCCATTGATGATGCACCAGCAGGTTATTTAATCGACCTAGCAAAGCGACATCTCAACAGGAAAACAACAACCCTTTTTGTACATAACACTTTCCTTAAAATTGCGGATGCCCGAGAGCTTAAGCACCAATTTCCCAAAGCATTCTTTGTCTTATGCCCAGCATCAAATCTATTCATCGAGAAAACTCTACCAAATATCCCCATGATGGTTGATGAGAATTTGAAAATCGCACTGGGAACAGATAGCCTCGCCTCCTCTCCTACGCTTTCAATTCTTGAACAAGTAAGGATTATTCAAGAGTTTTTTCCTCAGATACCATTCCCCGAAATACTTGCTTGGGCAACAAAAAATGGGGCCGAGGCATTGGGACTCGAAGATGCGTTAGGAACAATTGAGCTAGGAAAATCGCCCGGACTAAACCTGATCACGCCCTTTGACTTTGCAAACTGTAAACTTAAACCAAACAGCAGGGTTAAGAAGCTCTTGTAGTTTCATCACATTTATTTCTACCGGGAGCAGAAACATACACCTAAGCGGTGTTGTTTAACACCAAATGTAAACACCAAATTTTTCTAACTTTGCTTCCAATTTACTGGGATTTATGGCAACATTTCTTTTTGATGAGATAATTTTTGGACCCGTTCGCAGCCGAAGGCTGGGGGTTTCGCTGGGCGTTAATCTGCTTCCCACCAACTCTAAGGTGTGCAGCTTCGATTGTATTTACTGCGAGTGCGGCTGGACCCAAAGTGCCCAAAGTTCAAAGTTGCCTACCCGCGCCGAGGTGCAACAGCGCATGCACCATCGCTTTGAGGAAATGACAGCAATCGGCGACAAGCTCGATGTAATTACTTTTGCCGGTAATGGTGAACCCACCATTCACCCTAACTTTGCCGAGATAATCGACGACACCATTGAGCTGCGGAATAGGTATTTCCCCTCGGCTCGCATTGCTGTCCTCTCAAATGCCACCATGCTGCATAAACCAAGCGTTGTTGAATCGCTTTTAAAAGTTGATCAAAATATTCTTAAATTAGACTCTGGTTTCGACGAAACCATCAAACTTTTAAATAAGCCCAACAAGCCCACAACTGCCGAGGAGGTAATTAGTCATTTGGAGCAGTTCAAAGGCAATTTTATACTACAAACCATGTTTATTAAGGGGAGTTTCAATGGGCAACCCGTTGATAACACATCCGACCAAGAGGTTGAACAATGGATTGCAGCGGTACAACGCCTAATGCCAAAGGAGATAATGATTTACACCATTGCCCGCGACACACCCGTTGATACGCTAAAAAAAGTTCCTGTTAGCGAACTCGAAACGATTGCCAATAAGGCCAGAAAATTAGGAATACCAGTACAAGTATCGGGATAAAATGATTGAGATTAAGGGAAACGAACGAATTTTGGTTAGCCCTCTGGGCTGGGGTCTTGGGCACGCTACGCGGTTAATCCCAATTATCTCCGACCTTATAGGCAAGGGCTGCTCTGTGGTTGTTGCTGGCGACTTGCCCTCGAACGAACTCCTTCGATTAAGATTCCCAGACCTTGAGTACATCCATTTTCCATCAATCAGCGTAAAGCTGTCGAGGGGACGATTACGGATAATCCGCTTAATTGATATCGCCTTAAGATTCTTTCTGCTTACTCGTCTCGAGCACAAGAAGCTTAAAGCTATTGTTAAGGAGTACATGATCGACATGGTTATCTCCGATAACCGTTATGGACTTTGGGGAGCAACCCAAAAATCGGTGCTTATTACCCATCAGCTGCGTATTCTTTTTCCTCATCCCTTTAAATGGGCCGAGCCCATTGGGCAGTGGTATGTTAGGCGATATGCCGAGAAATTCACCGAATGCTGGGTTCCCGATAACGAGAAGGGTTTCCGCTTTTCGGGCGATCTTTCAAATCCCAAGAAATTACCCAACAACATTAGGTATATTGGAATTCAGTCGCGGTTCTCTGGTATCAAAATTGAGAAAGCTGAATCGGAATGGGATTTGGTTGGGATTGTTTCTGGGCCGCCACCACAGCGCGATATTTTTGAGCAAATACTAATCAGCGTAGCCAACCGCCTAAAGCTAAAAGTGCTAATTTTTCAAGGATTGCCACTTGGCCCAAGGTTGGCTAGAGTTGTGGGCAACGCAACGCTTATGTCGCATTTACCCGATGATCAGATGGCGCAGGCAATTGTTTCGGCAAAACTACTGATTTGCCGATCGGGTTACAGCACCGTTATGGATCTGGTTGCGCTAAACCGGAATGCCATAATTATCCCCACGCCCGGACAATCGGAACAGGAATATCTTGCCCGCTACCTTTCGAAACACAACCATTTTTTAAGCATACCGCAGAACAGGCTGCTTAGCCTCAATATCCACAACTTTGAGGCGCTGCGGTTATTAAATCAGGCTTAGGAAGTCATTTTTATTTTGTTCTTACATATCAAATCGATTAACTTAGCTTGATTTTTCAAAAAAACAGCACAAATGCTCACACGGTTTTTTCTGCTACTAATTGATTTGCTACTATTCTTTGCGGGATTCTGCTTGAGCATCTCTGTAAAGCCCAATGGGCTTATGTATTACATCGACCACTACCCTATTCCCCTATTAATATTCCTATTTTCGTGGGCTGTATCATCCATTGCAATTGGGAAATTTGTTTTTTCGGGCAGCGAGTTTAGCCCTGTTTTTAAGCGAATCGTTACAAGCAACCTGGTAACTTTAGCAATTGTTACCACCATAATGTTTTTCTTCTACAGCTACTCCTTCTCTCGCATAATTGTTGTGGGAACCATTGGCTTTGCAACAGTTCTCGAGGTGATTACCTACGGATTTTGGTTTCTGGTTAAGCAAAGTCACGAGATAAGGGAAATACCACTACCCCGCAGGATTCCCGTTACTCCACCCGAAATTCCTTTGCTTGATGAAACCTCTAAAAAGGTAGACTTTGCACGAAAGAAAGCCATTCGAAGAACTATTGTTGAAGAATTGGGGCTCGAGGTTTACGCCTATATCAGCAAGGCCATAAATCTAAATGTGGAGTCAACCCTAATTGTATCGACAACCACGCGTTTTAATATCGACAACCAGCCCTCGCATTTTTTTCATACCATTGTCAACCTTAAGCGGGTAAACGATATTCGGTGGATAAACAAGTTTTTTGAGTCGGTAAACGACAAACTACCCAAGGGGGGAATCTATGTCTGCATGGCCGAAACCAAGGATCTCCGAAAACGAAGGATTTTAAGGAAATTCCCTCCCGTAATTAACTATATCTACTACACCTTCGATTACATTATTAAAAGGGTTTTACCCAAGTTTAACCTTACCAAGGGCATCTACTTTTTCCTAACTCGAGGCGAGAATAGAGTACTTTCACGCGCCGAGCTGCTAGGACGGCTCTATTCCTGCGGGTTTGAGGTGCTGAACGAGGAGTTTATTGGCAATCATCTGTACGTAATTTGTCGCAAGATTAAAAATCCAGCCTACGACTTAGAGGCAACCTATGGACCACTCATAAAATTACGCAGGGTTGGCAAAGGCGGTAAGGAGATTAAGATCTACAAGATGCGAACCATGCACCCCTACGCCGAGTACCTTCAGGAGTACGTGTACCAAAAACACAACCTACAGGATGGCGGCAAGTTTAAGGACGATTTCAGAATTTCAACGGTTGGCCATTTAATGCGAAGGCTTTGGATTGATGAGCTGCCATCGCTGATTAACCTGCTGCGTGGCGATCTGAAAATAGTGGGCGTTCGCCCACTTAGTCGCCACTACTTTAGCCTTTACACCAAGGAGCTGCAGGAGAAACGCATAAAGTACCGCCCCGGACTGGTTCCCCCATTCTACGTCGACAACCCCAAAACCCTCGACGAGATTATGGCCTCGGAGCACAAGTACCTCGATGCCTACGCCAAGCACCCGCTTTGGACCGATATAAAATACCTGTTTGTGGCTGCTTACAATATTATTTTTAGGCGATATAGGAGTGGATAAGGAATGGAGAATGTAAAAGAAGGCAAAAGGCAAGAAGTCTGAAGTCTGAAGTCTGAAGAAGCCTGCCTTGTAAACCGATGGTTTTGGGATGTTGATAAGAGAAGTAATAAATGACATATAAAGCTTAAACCTTATTCAATCAAACGAAAGTTGGCAAAATGCAGTTGGCAATGCCAGACTACTCAACCCTGCATGCCCTATACTCCAGACAACCATTCAACCAATCAACCATTCAATCAATCATCCAATCACCCAAAATGATCCCCATCCACCAGCTAGAACTTACGGTACGCGACTACGAGTGCGACCTGCAGGGCATTGTAAACAATGCTGTTTACCTCAACTACCTTGAGCATGCACGACATACATACCTACTAGAGCGAAACATCGATTTTGCCAAGCTGCACACCGAGGGCATCGACCTGGTAGTGCACCGTATTGAGATTGATTACAAGCAATCGCTTACCAGCGGCGATAGGTTCCAGATAAACTCATCGATGAGGAAAGAGGGGCATCTTAGGGTAATATTCGATCAGGAAATTGTGCGGCTACCCGACTTGAAACCCGTGGTGAAGGCCAAGGTTACTGGCGTTGGCGTTCGCAATGGAAGACCCATGCGCGTTAGCGATATTGCTGGTTTCGAGGAGGTGGATTAAACTTCCTTGTCCTTATTGGTTACCAACAGGTACATGTTTTTATCCTCTAAAAACAAGTATCCCTGCTCGTAGCAGAAATAGTAAGTGTACCCCTTCTGCGTTTTGTAGGTGTGGGTGTGGTAGGTAAAGTTAAACCCATTGGTAAGCAGGTTTTCGCGAGTCACCATGGTTTTGCCCGACTGCTTATTAAGCCCCTCCAGGATTCGCCTATTGCGGCGTAGAATATTGTTGATATTCCTAACAGTATTGGTGTTATCGCTATTTAGCCGATTGTTGTATGTATTCCGACACTGGTCGGAGCAGAACTTCTTATCGGCTCTACCAATTATCTTATCCCCGCACTCGGGGCAAAGCCTGTAATCCTTGCTATCGCTTGTACTCATTATCCCAGCTATTATATACACTACTGAAATCAAAAGAGTTGCATACAAATATAAAGAAAAGAGTACTTATTTGCACAAAAATAATCACCAATATTAACCATAATTATGAACCAAGCCCACTAATTAAACAAATGTTTACCTATTTTTACGGCTTAAATTATTACTGTATCAACACATGATGAGAGAACTAAGGATAGGCGGCATAACCATTCCCGTGCCGATAATTCAGGGAGGAATGGGAGTTGGGATATCCCTATCGGGCCTTGCAGCGGCAGTTGCCAACGAGGGTGGTGTAGGTGTAATTTCGGCCGCTGGGCTGAGCCTAGTACACAGAAACCCGGCACTCGATTTTATTGAGGCCAATATCGAAGGGCTAAAGAAGGAGATTCGCCTAGCCAAGGAGAAAACTAAGGGTATTATTGGTGTAAACATCATGGTGGCCATGTCGAATTTTACCGATTTGGTGAAGACGGCTATCTCCGAAAAGGCCGACATTATTTTTTCCGGAGCAGGACTTCCGCTCGATCTTCCGAAATTCCTACAACCCGATAGCGTTACCAAGCTGGTGCCCATTGTATCCTCGGGGAGAGCCGCTAAGATAATCTGCGAGAAGTGGAAATCGCTATACAACTACCTTCCCGATGCCATTGTGGTGGAGGGACCAAAGGCTGGAGGCCATCTGGGGTTTAAACGTGAGCAGCTAACCGATTCTAAGTATTCACTCGAGGAGCTGGTTACCGATGTGGTGAAGGAGGTGAGCGTATTTGAGGAGCAGTACAACCAGGAGATCTCGGTAATTGCCGCCGGAGGGATTTACAACGGACAGGATATTTTCAATATCATGCAGAAAGGAGCCCGCGGCGTGCAGCTGGGAACCCGCTTTGTTACTACCCAGGAGTGCGATGCATCGGAAAAGTTTAAGCTGGCCTACGTGAACGCCACTGCCAGCGACATTGAGATAATACAAAGCCCTGTTGGAATGCCCGGCCGTGCGGTACGGAATAGCTTTATCGACAAGGTACGCGAGGGGCTAAAACGTCCCATTAAGTGCCCCTTCCACTGCATAAAAACCTGTGATGTATCGAGCAGTCCCTATTGCATAATCACTGCGCTGTACAATGCCTACAAGGGGAATATGAAGAGCGGCTATGCCTTTGCCGGAGCAAATGCCTATCTGGCTGATAAAATATCGACGGTAAAGGATGTTTTTAACGAGCTTAAAACCGATTGGCAAGCTGCTATTACAGCCTTTGAGGAGAGAATTAAGCAGTAATACCACTAGAAAAGTAGCCGGTGACTAAAGTTTAAAGTTTAGAGTTCATAGAGTGACTAGAGTTTAGGGTTGAGAGTCAAAAGTCGAAAGTCGAAAGTCATAAGGCTAAAAGCCAAGAGCCAAAAGCAAAGAGCAAAGGGCAAAGGGCAAAGGGCAGGGAGAATATCGATTAACGATTTAAGATTTACCTTTTGTATACTTTGTGGCTTCCTTAGTGAAACTTAGTGCGCTCAGCGCCTAAGTGGTTAAGCAAGTGGAAAGCCAGAAGACTGAACTCCGAAGCGAAGGGCAAAAGGCTAAAAGCCAAGAACCCTAATCATTCTTTGCGATTTGGTGGCTTTGCGTTCAGTTTAAGCGCGAAGGCGCGAGGACGCAAAGGGCATAGAGCAGGGAGAATATCGAATATCGATTAACAATTTAAGATTTAGAGATGACGAAACCTTTTGTATACTTTGTGGCTTCCTTAGTGAAACTTAGTGCGCTCAGTGCCTTAGTGGTTAAGCAAGTGGAAAGTCAGAAGACTGAAGTCCGAAGCGAAGGGCAAAAGGCTAAAAGCCAAGAGCCCTAATCATTCTTCGCGATTTAGTGACTTAGCGTTCAATTATAACCGCGCTGACGTATGTTAGCAACCGCCTCTAGGGGCGGTTTTGCTTTTGGAGCTTTTCCGTTAGCTGATGGTATAACCGGGTGGTTTCCTCGCTATCCTTAAAGTTAATGATTACCCTTCGGTTTTTATGGTCGGTAATTTGAATATAGGGAGGATTTGGCGACATAAGGTACAACCGCCCTTCTCCTATCCCATCCAACTTAAAATAGCCCTTATTTATGCCTCCCAGGCTAAAACCATTGGTGCGCAGAATTACTGTTGGCATATCCTCAGTAAGTTCAACGCTCTGCATTCCCTGGTAGTATAATTCTACGCCATACATCCCCCTGATCCTAAGATTTTGGGTATTTACATCTACCCTAAATGGAATAAGTCCCCATACTATTATGGCCAAAACAATTGCGATTATTGTCCCAGCAGTAATCCCAATGCCCAACCTTCGCCGCGACGACGTGTTTGAAACATTGTGATTGAATCGTTGACCAGATATCAAAAGAATAATTACCCCACCCACAATGGCAAGAGGCAGAATGGCTTGTGCTACCATCGATATACCCAACCGCTCGAAAAGGTATGTTCCGACTAGTATGGTTAGCCCCATAATCACAAATACATTCCGCATAAAGCTCGAAAAACCCTTTATATCAACTTGCGCCCGCTCCTTATGGCTCATGGTGTTGTACCCGGCAATAAGCATAGGGAAGGCCTTGACCAAAAAACCTAAGGCCACTAGCGATACAGAAATGATAAAAGTGTATGTGTCCATTATATCTAAATAAATGAATATGAATCTATATCCTAACCTTAACGAAGGCATCTACTAAAATCATCTGGCCCTATGCCTAGACGAGTGCAGAGATTACTCCCGTAAATTTCGCCTTTATAAAAACTGTTGGATATACAAGGAAGCTGCTTGGCAGCTTTTATTACCTCCGCATTAAAAGTTGAATCGCTAGAATAAGTAACCCAAGCATCAGTGATCTCCCCCCCTCTTATGGTTTTGACACAAACCTCAATGAAAACAAATCTATTCACTAGCTTGGGCAACCGCACCCAATCAATTCTCGAAAGCAGAAAATCTTCTCGCTCAGATTCGTCCTCGAAAATACATTCTTTTGGGGCATATTTCTCAATTTCGACAACAACACCATTTTGGATTGAAAGAAGATATTCGGTTTTAAAAAACTTTTCGTAATCAAAGTAGGGATTATAGTAGGGTTCTTTGCCGCACCACAATGGTTTATTAATCCAATCGGCTAAAAGCATCCCTTTCGAAAACTTTTTATTTAATAAAACCTCTAACTTGCTGTTTAGATTAGTGCCAGAGTTGAATCTAAATACATTGACCAAGTAAATTTTACTATCAATTAATCTCCAATCGGCCACAAAACCGTTTGAGCAATCAGTTGCATAGCCAAACTCCGTGTCATCTATAAGCTTATTCATAACCTCAGGAATCAGTTCAAGGGGAGAAAAGTATAAGTATAAGGTATCATTATCACGGAACAATCTTTCTTTAATTTGTTCAGTAGAATAGGCATTTACAGCCATTACAACCATCAATAGAGCAAAAATATTTTTCAACATACACTTTTAATTGGGTAAATAATTTCTGAATGTTTCGATCGCATTTCTAGTCTCAAACAATTATTCTATACTGCTAATTAGTACTTACTATCAATCTGTTTTAGCTATATGGTTGTAATTATTTCGGATATTTTAAACTATAATGGGCATATGACTTCTGAATTGGTACAATACTAATAATTTATCTCCAAAACACAACAATCAACCCTACCTTTCCATTGCACGACCCCGCACTTTTCGATGGCATATCGTGATGTGGTATGGGGCGAAGGGCAAAAAGCGAAGGACACAGATCAGCAAGAGTTTGAGCAAGAGCAGAGAGAATATCGATTAACAATTTTTGATTTACGATGTAATACAAGAGGTCAACTTACCAGCTTGTGTGCTTTGTGTATTTCTTAGAGGTTTTTTTGATTAAAATAGTCGAACGTCACTTTGTGTCACTTGTCACTTAATGTCACCATTCACCCGTCACCTTATTTCACTGTAATCCGACACCTCGGGTTCCCTACATCATCATATTGATTTATTGAGGAAAATTATGCTAACCGGCCTACTGCCCCAAACCCGAATCGTACAGCAAGTAGAGCTGTAGATAAAACGAGAAGGCTTAAAGCAAGGGCCAGCAAGCTGTTTCACATACATATTGAATTATCGGGAATCAATTTAAATTTACTGCAACACCAATATTTAAAGCCGTGTATGCAATTTGTGGAGGAAAGGTTAGGGCATAACATAAGCTGGCATTGGCTGTAAGTGCCAGTTTCCTCTTTTGCCACTTTAGTCCTACGCTAGCGACATGAATTCCAAAACCAAAGTCTACATAAAACTTATAGGAAAAAAGGGGGCTAAACCCTGACCTAGGGCTATGGTAGTTTATGGATAAGGGAATAAGATAGCGAAAACGGTAATCGATACTATCCTTGTCACCTTGGATCCAGTCAACCCCAATGCCCACATATATGCTTTCGCTCTTTAGGGGTTGCTGGATCATTAGCTCGGCGCTATAAAGTGAAAGGTCCAATTTTTTGGCATCAAAACCGAGCCAGAAAATTCCTCCGCTGGTTTTGGCTATGAATTTAAGGGGAAGCTTTTTTTCGTACACAATGCACTCCTCGTCGGTACACACCTCGTAGTGGTAGCTTCGGGCAAAACTGATAAGATCGTTGTGGGTAGGCTTACCAAGCCTGTTTAGCTTATCATGTACTTTGGGTGCATCGCTGGTGAGATGCCCCATAAGCACAAGGTAATCGCGCGATTGTTTTAGATACTGCTTTCCATCCCTTTCCACTACCTGCTGGCTATACTTTATCTCCTGAAGGGGAAGTGAGTCCTTTGCGGCAAAGTAGTAATTGCTGAGCCTATGATCCTGAAAGAAGAAGATATCGAGTTTACCGTTTACCAGGTACTCAACAAACACAAGTTTTTCCTGATCGTTTACCGTAATTTGCCTTGCCACATAGAATTTACCCGGCTTAAACTTATAGCCATAAATATCGCTTGGAGTAAACTGCTGAACGTTGCCATTGTTATCCATAAATTCGCAAAACAGGGCATTCTCGTGGTACGATCTATTGTTGATTTTGCCGTAAATAGTGTCGGTTTCGGTTTTTAGGATATAGCCTTCGAGGAAGTTGGACTGGGCGAAGAGTTGTAGCTGAAGTAAAACTGGGAGAAGAAAGAAAATTTTTCGCATGTTTTATGATATTTCTAAAAGATTAATACTGATCATAACCTTAAAACACCTCCTTCTCCTCGTACTCGTTATTATCGACCAGAATTAGGCGAATTGGGCTGCTGATCCCATTATCCCGAATATAAACAACGGTGCTTCTCAACCGCTCAATAATGGAGGAGTCGTTCCACAAATCCTTGCTCACAAAAAACTTAATTGTGTAATCACTCTGGTTCTTAAGAAAAACTATGTCGATAATTACGTTGGGTGGGAAGTAACCCCGAAGCCGCTTGATAGAGCTTTCAACTATCTCCACATCCGAAAGGGGCATATTATCGTTGTAGTATATGGTGTGAAACTTATTTACCGAATAGCTATTCAGGGTATTAAAGGGATCGTAACCCAACGAGTTTGGGATAACGGTTTCGGGTATTTCGAACAGCTCCTCAAAAAACTCATCGGTAAAGGCAACCCTAAGCGATTTGTCGTACCGCAGGTGATAGTTTAGGAGTTGCTCAAATGTTTTGAAGTCGGTTAAAAACTCTTTATCGAGCAGTACATCCCTATCGGTGATAATGAATTTGAGAAGGTAGGTGTCGCTCTCCTCCGATAGGAAAACATCAATATCCTCGTCAATATCTAAAAACCCCGAGAGCTCAATAGTGCTAGAAACATGCTTGCTGTAGCTGGTGTCAATGGTCTTTTTGTAGTACAGGGTAATGTTCTTGTTTACCTTTATGCTCCTCTCATATCCCTGATAGGGGACATTATAAGCAAAAGTAAATATAAGAATAAAAGTTATTGCAGCCCCCAGCATACCGTAACCAAAGGCTAACCAGTTAGATGCTTTAGCCCCCTTGGTGTTAATATACTCGTCGATCTTACTTCCCTGTAGATTGGCAACAAGCACCGTTACCACAGCTGTGTAGAACATGGGTAAAAGCATGTTGGGAATTGCATCTTTCGACTGGTGCGGCATAATTGAGACTAACGCCAACACCAGAATTGAAGAGATAAAGGAAATAATAAGGGTATTCTGAGCAGCAGGTCTATTCCCAAAAGCAATATAGTTCTTAGCCATAAGGAATCCAGCGGCTAATGGGCCGCCAAAAAAGGTTGCCATGGAAATGGCCTGATTTGTGAAAACCTTTCGCGTTTTCTCGGTGCAAATTTCTTGCTCTTCGTTTTCTATCATATAAATTCAAGCAGTCTTTTTTTGCTTATTTCACTTTGATTTTTTCTGTTTATGATCGAATTATTCTGTCCATTGAATTTTCACAGTGCACGCCAACGACTGGGGGTGTGGTCTCGTCAAGGTGTTGCCGAGATGGGAGAGCGGGCTACGTTTTCGTCCCCCGACGAAAACGCCCGAGCGGGCGAATCCGCTCCGAAGCCCCGATGTCAACCCACACCTTGTCTCGGCTCGACGATAGGAGTGACCTCGTTATCGGCCAAAGAACATCCGATTACGAGGCACAGCGAGATTGGCTACACCCCATGTTAGCAACTGGGCTTAAATTATCTGAAAAGTCTTAAGTAGTTGTCAAACACATACACTCTACCTCGCTGACTTCCTGTTATTTCTTTTAGAATATCTAGTTTTTCTAAATCTATAATTAATTTATAAGCTGAAGGCATTGATATTCCTGTAATTTCACTAACTTTTTCCGCATTTATCATTGGGCGATTATACAAATAATCAACAACCTTTTTTGCATTCGCGGCTCTACTACCTAATTTTTGAATGCTTGATTCAACCGTTTTTTGTAATTGAAGGATATTGTCAAATGTTGTTATTCCATTTTTTGCAGTTTCAATTATTCCAACCAAAAAGAACTTAAACCATTGTGAGAGATTATTTTTATCTCTTACCAGCATTAAGTTTTCGTAATATAACTTTCTGTTCTTTTCAAAAAAATCAGATAGATACAAGATTGGTTTCTTTAAAATTCCTTTGCTGACTAAATATAAAGGAATAAGCAACCTGCCAACCCTACCGTTTCCATCAAGGAATGGGTGAATCGTTTCAAACTGATAATGAACAAGACCAATTTTTAGCAATTCTGGGATGAAAATTTCTTCATTGTAAAGAAACTTCTCAATATCACTCATTAATTCAGGTACAGAAGTATGAATTGGGGGAATAAAGATAGCATCATTTATAGTTGCTCCACCTATCCAATTTTGACTATTTCTGAATTCTCCGGGTTGTTTTCGCTCTCCCCTAACTCCTTGCAGTAGGACTTTATGGGTTTCACGAATTAATCGTGATGAAAACGGAAGGCTCTCCAGTTCATTTATAGCCCATTCCATTGCTTTTGTATAATTCTGGACTTCCTCCCAGTCATCTCTTTTATCCAGAGGGATGTCTTCTTTTTCCAATAAAGCCTCTTCCATATTAGTTTGAGTCCCTTCAATTCTACTACTTTGAGTAGCTTCTTTTAGGACGTGCATACTTATAAAGAGGTCAATATTGGGAATATACTTTGAGTACATGTCTAGTCTGCCTAATTCTCTGTCCGCTTGGCTCAGTAGTTGCAACACTTCCATATTGTCAACGTGCAATTGCTTGTTGATTAATGTAGGTTGAAAACTCTTATAGTAGCCTTGGCTTATGTACTGTCCAGATTTATATTGTTTCATTCCAATTTTTTTAAACAAAGATAACTGCTATTTAAGAAATGTCAAAATAACTTAAATAAGAAATGTCTTTATTTAACTTTTCATACGAGGTAGAGTTCTGTGTGGCGCAATCGCCTTGTTGCTAACGGCTGGGGGTGTGGTCTCGTCTCGTCAGAAAGTGACGAGACGAGAGGAGAGCGGGCTACGTTTTCGTCCCCCGACGAAAACGCCCGAGCGGGCGAAACCGCTCCGAAGACCCAGTGTCAACCCACATTGGCTACACCCCTTGTTACCAAACGTTATTGATTTTCTTAAAAGAATCTATTGCTAGTCAATTA
>CAZBBA010000037.1:0-37134 GCA_964490015.1 uncultured Rikenellaceae bacterium | reverse complement strand
CAAAGCGTTCAACTTTTGGCTTTTTAGCCCCTGGCATATTTTATCCACAGATTACACGAATTACCAAAGATTACTTGAATATTGGTGACGTGTGACTATGGTGACGTTAGTGATAGGTGACCCTTTCTTCTTTCTTCTGACTTCCCTCTTCGGTCTTCTGTATTTCAGACTTTCGACTTTCGACCCTTCGGCAAGTTCAGGGCATGCTTTCAGACTAATCAATTCCACAAATAAACACAAAACACTTAAAGAAGTCAATTCACACAACCGCTCTCTTCTCGTCAGAAGGTGACGAGAAGAGAGAGTTCACCGAAGGTAAATAATTCGCTCATCGCCTCATCGCTCTATCATATCACCTCAAACTTCGATATTCGATATTCAGCATTCGATATTCGATATTCTCCTTGCTCTTCGCTCTCTGCCCTCTGCCCTTCGCTCTTCAGTCTTCGAACCTCCGTCTTCCCCATATGTTTATAAACACCCGCCCCGAATAATCTCCGCAAAGGTTTTCGAATTAGATTTTAATGGATAAATTTGCGTAACATTTTCGTGTTCGTACATGGTAATGAAGTTTGTACAGCGCAGCATTAGTTGCAGGGCAGGTTTAGGTTTTCCTAAGCCTGGTTCTTTTTTGTGTCAGCTTAATTCAGTATTAACAACCTAACCTAAAAAACTGTATGTCAATCTATCTTATTGTTGTGCTAGCCTACTTTGGCTTAATAACATTAATCTCGATTTTAACAAAGAAAGTGGCCAGCCGATCGGCTGCTGATTACCTAGTGGCGGGGCGTAATTTGGGGGTAGTTGCCTGTGCCGTGGTGGTTGCCTCGGAGTGGCTTGGCGGGATGAGTACCATTGGAGTAAGCGAAAGGGCTTTTACCTCGGGAACGCTACAGCCCATTCTTTACAATATTTCCACAGCAATTGGGATGATCATAATTGGGTTTACTGTTGCACGCCATTACCGTAAAAATAATGTACATACAGTTAGCGAGATGCTGGGACGGCTGTTCGGTAAGCGTTCCAAGGCTATTTCGGCTGTGGCTTTCCTTTTTGCCTACATTGTGCTGGCGTTTGTGCAGCTGCAAACTGCATCGAGCGTTATCTCGGCCATGTTCGACCTGTCCTGGGGATACTCCGTGCTGGTATCATCGGTGGTGATAACCATCTACACCTACATTGGAGGTATGCATGCCTTGGCCATTACTGGTATTATCCACGTTATTGTAATGTTCCTAGGGATTGGATATGCGGCCGTAAACGGTATTGTTGATGTGGGCGGCTTTGCTGCCCTTAAGGCCGACTTGGTAGCCAACCATGGTTCGCCCGAAAATTTGTACAATCCTTTTAGCGGAGGATTAAGCTACGCGTGGAGTCTTATACTAGGCGGTGTGCTGGGTGGAATGGCCGGACAGGCAAGTATTCAACCCATCTTTGCAGCACGCACTGCCGAAATCGCCAAGAAATCGGCCATTCTCTCCTCATTAATTATTGCTCCATTCGGCATAATGGTAGCCCTTCTGGGACTAGTTGCCAAGTCGGGTAGCTATTTCGAGGTAACAAATGCCAAGATGGTGCTTCCCGAACTGATGGTGACCCCCGAATTTATCCATCCATTAATGGGAGGAATTGCTCTTGCGGGTATTCTGGCGGCTATCCTCTCGACTGTTGGGCCTGTTAACTTTGCCGTGGTTACCATTGCCACCAAGGATATTTACCATGGCATTATCAACAAATCGGCGGTTGACCAAAAGATTATCTCCACCGCGCGTAAGCTGGTTATTTTGGTTAACCTCATCACCATTCCACTGGCAATCTACTCCAGCGGAGCAATTCTTAGCATGGCCTACATATCCTACGGAATTCGTGCAATTGGTGCTATAGTGATTATGCTGGGTATTTACCAACGAGGCTGGATCTCCACCGACGGCGTGCGGTTTGCCTTTATTGGCGGCACCATTGCGGTAATCGTTAACATTATTGCTCGTATTGCTGGCTGGTGGAAGATGGAGGATACCTACATGGCGCTTATTGCTGCTGTGGTGTTTATCCTAATTGGAAATATATATGCCAATAGGCGTAAAAGGCAGATTAGGGCTAAGGGGATTTCGATGCGCAAGAAATAGTAAGGCGAATCTATTTTTGATGATATGAGCAATAGCAAACCGTTAAGTGGGATTAGAGTGCTGGAGTTGGCTAGCGTACTGGCAGGCCCAAGCATAGGGATGTTCCTGGCCGAGTTGGGTGCCGAAGTAATTAAGGTTGAAAATCTGGTTACCGATGGCGATGTTACCCGCAAGTGGAAGCTGCCCACTGAAAATCCCGATACCGACATTTCTGGATACTACTCATGCGTGAACTGGGGCAAGAAATCGCTGGCCATTGACCTAACCAAGTGCGAGGGGCTAAACGTGATTTACGCTCTGGGTAAGCAATGTGATATAATCTTGGCAAGCTATAAGCCCGGCGATGCCGAGAAGTTGCTGGTCGATTATGCTACCTTTAAGAAGTTGAATCCTCGGGTAATTTACTCGCATATTACAGGCTATGGGCTTAAGAACGATAGAGCAGGTTTCGATGCCATTATTCAGGCCGAGAGCGGATTTACCTACATGAATGGCGAGCCCGATGGTCCTCCCACCAAAATGCCCGTGGCTCTGATGGATGTGCTGGCGGCGCATCATCTTAAGGAGGCCATTCTGCTTGCACTATACCAGCGCGAGCGGGCAGGAGAGGGGTGCTATATCGATGCATCCCTATTCAAGGCAGGCGTGTCGTCGTTGGCTAACCAGGCCACCAACTGGCTGGTGGGCAAAACCATACCCAAGCGAATGGGTTCCGATCATCCAAACATTGTTCCCTACGGAACTATCTACAACACCTCCGATGGCAAGGGCATTGTAATTGCCGTTGGCACCGAGAAGCAGTTTGCCGAGCTGTGCGAAGTGCTGGGTAAGCCAGAGTTGGCAACCGATGCTAAGTTTAGCAAGAACTTTAGTCGGGTAAAGAATAAGGCGGAGATAAACGGCATACTTCAAAATTTAATTATCAAATACGACCGCGATACAATTTTAGAGATGTTGGCCATGCGTAAGGTGCCTGCAGGCGGGGTGTTCAATATGCAGGAGGTTTTTGAAACCCCCGAGGCCAAGGAGATGATTCTTGAGGCCGATATCAACGGGATGTCCATTCAAGGGGTTAGCTCCGTGGCGTTTAATATCGATGGAGTACCTTCGAGTGGTGGTATGAGCTATCCGCCCCACTACGGCGAGCACACCTACCACATCCTCCACGATGAGCTAGGGTTGGAACTCGAGGAAATTGAAAATTTAATCAGTCAAAACATAGTGTATGCAGCAAACAAGTAAAAAGAAGTTGGTGATAACCGATGGCTCTCGGCTAATGATTGAGGCCATGGCTAGAGCCGGTGCCGATGCGTTTATTGGCTACCCAATCACCCCAGCAAACCTGCTTTACTCATACTCGGCCGCACGGATGCCCATGATGCTTCCTGCTCCCGATGAGATAACCACCCTGCAGTGGATGACCGGTCTTGCAACAGCGGGGAAGATTCCCGTTACTGCGACCTCATTCCCTGGCTATGCGCTAATGCTGGAGTCTATAAATATGGCATTTATGATGGAGATGCCCATGGTGATAATTCTTGTGCAGCGCCTTGGCCCAGCCACTGGTACTGCCACTTGCGGGGCGCAGGGCGATTTAATGCTGCTGCGCGGACAAATTTCGGGCGGTCATCAGTTGCCCGTGCTTTGCGCAACGGACTATAAGGATTGCTGGACAATGGCTGCCGAATCGGTTAAACTGGCCGAAAGGCTTCGCACACCCGTGGTGCTGCTAACCTCCAAGGAGGGAATTATGACCCAGCGTAGCTTTGACCTATCGGCTTTAGAAGATATTCAGCCTGTTGTTAAGAAGAGATACAGCAAGAGCGAACCATACGTTCCGTACCTAGCCGACGATTCGTTGGTGCCCGAATTCCTCGAGGTGGGAAACCCCAACCATCAGGTGCGTACAACTGCATCAACCCACGATACCAAGGGTATTTTACAACACTCAACTCCCGAGGCATTGGCCAATACAGTTCGCTTGGAAAATAAGGCTAATCATCACCTTAAATCATATACTTTCTTTGATATCGACGAGCAGCCCGGTGCCAAGAAATTGGTTGTGGCTTTCGATATATCGGCCAATGCTGCTATCGATGCGGTGACCATGATGCGTGAGCAGGGCGAAAAGGTATCGCTGCTTGTTCCCAAAACTCTGTTTCCAATACCCGACGATTATTACGAGATAATGGATAGGTACGACAAGGTGGTGATGGTTGAGGAGAACATGAATGCGCAGTATGCACGCATACTTTTCGGACATCGTTTGCCAAGCAAAATTGCCACCGTTAGCGCCCTTGGAAAGATGATTACACCACAGGAAATAATAAACGGAGGAAAGTAACCATGAGCACACCATTTCTAAATACACCAAATCTACCCTTTTGCAAGGGATGCGGACACGAACTGATTGCCAAAAATACTGAGAAAGCACTTGAAAAAATTGGCCTTTCTCCGCTTGATGTGATAATGGTTACCGACATTGGCTGCCATGGTATTATCGACAAAACCCTTAATACCCACACCGTACACGGACTGCATGGCCGGTCGGTTGCCTTGGGTGCAGGAGTTTCGTTTGCCATGGAGAACATCAATAAAAAAGTGATTGTGTTCCTTGGCGACGGTGGTGCTACCATTGGTCTACAGCATATTATCGAGGCATCGAGGATGAACATGAATCTTACCATTGTTATCCATAACAATATGCTTTACGGGATGACCGGTGGCCAAACCAGCGGGTTAACTCCAACTGGTTTTCGCACCACCACTGCTATGGATGGCAACCCATTCAGCGCGCACGATATTTGCAAGCTAACCCACACCGCAGGTGCAGCATACGTTACGCGAATACTAGGCATTGGTAATATCGCTGATAAACTGGCCGAGGCATACAGCGTAAAGGGATGTTCAGTTGTTGAGGTGGTGGAGATTTGCCCCAGCTACGGCGTGAAGTTCAACCCCAAGCGTAAACTTAGCGAGATTATGGAATCGATGGGACATACTGAGGGTGTTTGGACCAACGATAGATCGGCCTATGCATATCCAAATACTCCCAAACTTAACGATTTGCTTGCCAAGTTACCCGTGATAGAACAGAACCATGCCGGTGGGCTCGATAGGCATTACCAGCTGGTGATGACCGGCTCGGCAGGCGAGGGCGTTCAGGTGGCCTCGGCCATTCTTGCGCGTGCTGCCTTGAGTTCAGGCTATCAGGTAACACAGAAAGGTAGCTACCCGGTTACAGTTGGGGTGGGTTTCTCTACATCGGAGGTAAATATCTCGCCCGAGGCCATTCACTACCATGGTATGGCCAGCCCAGATGCCATTCTGGTAACCTCCATTGATGGGTTAAACCATCAGATGGGACGAATTAAAGCCATGACCGAAGGCCTGCTTATTATCGACTCAAGTCTCGATGTGCCAAGCACAGGGGCGAAGGTGATTAGCCGCGATTTTAGGATTGCAGGCCCCAAGAATGCAGCGCTTTACTCGTTGCTGCTGTTTGCCCGTGAGACTGGATGTATCTCGCACGATGCCATTGTTGGTGCGCTAACGGATATGGGGCTTGGCGAAAAGATTCCTGTCGCTAAGATTGAGGAGCGGCTTAACGCTTAATTCATAATTCTCAAAATAAGATTGGGCGATCATTTTTGATCGCCCAATCTTATTTTATACAGCCATTACCGACTGATGTAATTGACCAGGTGTATCAATAATTGCATCGGGTTTGTAAAGTTCTAGTAGTTCCTTTAGGTTAAAACCCCAGCTAACAGCTACTACTGGAATGCCAACTTTTTTGGCGGCTTCAATATCGCGGGTTTCATCGCCAACATATATGGCCGATTCCTTGTCAATGTTGTTCACCTTCATGTATCGGGCAATTACTTTATCCTTCCCAAACAAATGCTTGCTGGTGTATATTGAGTTGAACAGATCTAAAAGATCATGTTCCTTGCAAAACTGCTCCACATTCTTTCGCGAGTTTGATGTTACAACACCAAGGCTGTAGCCCGATTCCTTAAGCTGCTGGAGCGCCTCCACAATTCCAACGAAGGGTTTCACGTTTTTGATCTCCAAAAACAGCTCGTGCCTTAGGCGCAACAGAATAAATGGAAGCTTAAGTAGCGATACCTCTAGCTCATTCATTAGGTCGTGAGGTTTTTTTCCCTGTAAAGCCCTGCTGTTCTCCTTTTGTAACCGTTTACAGCCATACTCGTGTGCTATCCTATTGTAAATATCCACTCCGGTTTCAAGGGTGTTGGCTATAGTTCCATCAAAATCGAAAATGACATTCTTTCTCATAAGTACCAGCAAGTTTTTGGGTTAGCAACAATATTTACAAATGAGTTCTTTTACATGGTTAAAGCTCGGTAAATATATGGAACGATTTATTATCAAAAATAATTCCATTGCTGTTTTCAATCTCAATTACCAGATTCTTTAGCATATCGATATTTGCACTCGAGAAAAATTTGGTGTAAACAGCTTTGTTGAATTGTGATATTGAAGCTGAATTTACTGTTTCCTCCGAGAGTAAACGTGCAGTTTGCCGGGCAACTGCTGGGGCAGGGTTTTCGATAGCCACCGTTTTGGGCAAAATTTCTTGTAGGATAGGTATAAAGAATGGGTAGTGGGTGCATCCAAGTACCAGATGATCAATTTGCTCATCTAGCATAGGGTCAACGTAGGATTTCAACAAGGCTTTGGCCTCGTCCGATTGCGATTTCCCCTGTTCTACCAGTTCTACCAACCCTTCACCAATCTGGTAGGCAACGTTGATATTCGCAGCATACTTTGACGTGGTTTCCCTGTATAATCGACCATTGAAGGTACCCTTTGTTGCCAACACTCCAATCGACTTGGTTTTGGTGGCCAGCGCTGCAGGTTTAACGGCGGGTTCCATTCCCACAAAAGGAATTTCGAAATTTGCCCTAAGGTAGTCGATTGCTGCTGCAGTGGCGGTATTGCACGCCACAACAATAATTGAACAACCTTGGCTAATCAAAAATTCGGTGATGGTTCTGGAAAGGCGAATAATCTCATCTGGCCCCTTGGGGCCATAGGGGCAGTTTTGGGTATCGGCAAAGTAGATGTATGAATGGTTTGGTAGAAGCTGTTTAAGCTCCTTGAGTACCGTGAGCCCACCAACGCCCGAATCGAATACGCCTATTAATCTTGATTTGCCTTCCATATTGTTTAACTGCTATTTATGCAGAAACAGCTCAACCCCTTTCGGCGATTGAGCTGTACTATATCAGAGTTGAAAAATCTACTTAATACCCAGCTCCTTTTTTACAAGAGGAAGCAGGTCGATGCTTTGCTCAGAGAAGTAAACAACGCCTCCGGTGCTCAGATCGAATACATACATAACACCTTGTTGTTTTGCAACCTTTTTGATTGCAGCATCAGCTTTCTCCATCAAGGGGCGCATAAGTTCACCCTGCATACGCTGAAAATCTTGCTGTGCAGTTTGCTCAAACTCCTGAATACGTTGCTGAAGGCCAGTTAGTTCCTTCTCGCGAGCCTCGCGGATGGCAGCAGTAAAAGTTTCCCTGCGTTGCATGTAGGTTTGAAGCTTATTGTTATACTCCACGTGGAGCTCCTCAATTTGTTCCGAAAGATCCTTTCCGTATGCATTTAGTTTTGCTTCAGCACTATCGCGTTCGGGCATAATCTGAATCAACTCCTGCCCGTTGATATGTGCAAACTTGGGCATGGTTTGAGCAAAAATACTGCCAGTGCAAATAAGTAGCGAAGCAGTTAGGATAATCGTTGCGATTCGTTTCATGGGATATAGTTTTTTTTAAATTTAACTTACAAATGTAGTAATTTATCGGTTGTAACCAAGCTTTTGTAATACGTCGTCGCTCTTGTCGTAGCGCGGGTTTGTGTATAGCATATTGGCAGAGCTTGCAGAGTCGAAAATAATAGCGTAGCCTCCTTCGGTAGCTATCTCTTTCACGGCATTAAAAACCTGATCCTGAATGGGCTTAACCAACTCTTCCCTTTTCTTGAACAGCATGCCATCGCGGCCAAAATATCTCATTTGAAGATCTTTAACAGCTCGTTCCTTCTCAATAATATCGTTCTCGCGTTTTTTCTTCATCTCCTCGGTAAGCAGAACCTTTTCGACCTCATAGTCTTTAAACATCTTGTCGAGCACCTTGTAGTTCTGCTCAATCTCGGTTTCATACTGCGCTGCAATCTTGTCGAGTTGATCCTGAGCCGCTTTAAAAGTTGGAATTCGGCTTAGGATGTACTCCGTATCAACATAGGCAAACTTTTGCGCCAGCGCTGCGGATACCATGGAGGCTATAAGGATAAGGGTAATCGTAATCTTTTTCATCGCTTTTCAGATTTTAGGTTTAGGGATTTCAATAACCTAGCCAAAATTTACCGCATCGATTTAAATAGTGTTAAAAGCTCTGTCCAATGGTAAAGTGGAATTGCCCCTTATGCTTGGTTGGGTTGTGAGGGATTTTGTCGAAGCCGTATCCCCAGTCTACTCCTAGCATACCGATCATGGGCAGGAATACTCTTGCGCCAATACCAGCCGAACGGTGAAGATTGAATGGGTTAAGCGTTCGGAATTCGTACCAAGCATTACCGGCCTCAAGGAAAGTGAGGAGGTAAATAGCAGCTTGTGGCTGCAGGGTAATGGGGTAGCGCATTTCCACGGTGTATTTTGTGTAGATATTTGCTACGGGTACACCCTTAATTACTGGCGATAATGCGGAATTCTCATATCCCCTCATGCCAATGGTTTCGCGACCGTAAAGGTTGTATCCCGACATACCATCACCACCTAGGTCGAACCCTTCGAATGGGGAGTAACCAATATCCTTATTGTAATATCCTAGGTAACCAAACTGCGCTCCTGTGTAGAGAACCAGGTTGTCTACTAGGTTATGATACCACTGCGCTTTTCCTGTCCACTTGTGGTACTCAATCCAGCGGTATTTCTCTTGCAGATCGGTTACTGTTGAGTAATCTTTTCCGCTAATTTTCGAGTAGGGTGGTGTAAGCTGGAGCGATGCTGTAAAGTTTGAGCCCCTACGTGGGTAAATTAGCTGGTCAACAGAGTTTCGCGTTAGTACAGCCTTGTAGCTGAAGTTGTTCGATTTTCCAGTGTTAATCAGGAAGTAGTCCCACTTGTTCAGGTTGTAGTTCTGTATACTCAACTCGTTGTAGAATTGGAACCAGTCGTCGGGCCATTTTAGCCTAGTTCCAATACCAATGGCACCGCCTGTTACCTTCATACGCTGATCGCTAATCTGGTAAATATATGTGCCTGGTAGGTTATTGATGGTATGGTAAAGCGAGAACGAGAAGTTGGTAGGCTTACGACCGCCAAGCCAGGGCTCCACAAAACTTAGGCTAAATGCCTTGTAGTAGCTACCGTTGGTTTGTCCTCTAATGCTTAGGGTTTGGCTATCGCCCGATGGAACGGGGCGCCAGGCTTGTTTCTCAAACATTCGGGTGATGGAGAAGTTGGAAAAACGAACGCCAATGGTTCCCACAAACATTTTATTACCCCAACCTCCAGAAACTTCCAGCTGGTCGTTGGCCTTTTCTTCCACTATATAAGTTAAATCAACCGTACCGTCGGACATGTTGGGAACGGGTCTAACATCCAACTTTTCGGGGTCGAAGTGGCCAAGGTTGGCCAACTCACGGATGGAACGGGTGATATTCGTTTTGCTAAACAGGTCGCCCGGCTTGGTGAATAACTCGCGGCGAATTACACTTTCGTGCGTTTTGGTATTGCCCTGAATAAATATCTTGTTTACAGTGGCCTTATCGCCCTCGAAGATGCGCATCTCCAGATCGATGGAGTCGTTGGCTACCCTAATTTCAACGGGGTCGATATTGAAGAACAGGTGGCCGTCGTCCATGTAGAATGTGGTTATGGAGTTGTCCTCGATAAACAATCGCTTATCAAGCAAAGCCTTGTCGTACACATCGCCTTTTCCAATGCCAAGAATTTCGTCGAGCACCTCATCGGGTACTTTTGAGTTACCCACCCAAATAATATTACGGTAGTGGTACTTGGGGCCTTCCTCAACTTTAATTACCACACCAATCCGATTCTCGGCGGTAATAAAAATTGAGTCGCCTAATACCCGTGCATCACGGAAACCGTGCTCGTTATAGTATTCTATAAGGCTAATTTTATCGTCATCGTAATCCTTCTCAATAAATTTGGAGGCTTTAAAAATATTGATATCTCGGCGCTTGGTGTTTTTCATTGCCCTGCGCAAACGCCTATCGGAGATGTTGTTATTGCCATCAAAGGTAATATCGCTAATGCGAACCTTCTGACCCTTATCAACGGCAAATGTTAGCCTTACGCCGTTGGTCATCATGGTGTCGTTTTGCTGGTAAATCTCCACTTTGGCATTCAAAAATGCTTTGGAGCGGTAGTGGTTTTTAATTAGGCGTTTCGCATTATCTAACACGTTCTCGGTGGCTTGTCCGCCTATTCGGAGTTTAATCAGATCCTGAATGTCCTTCTCCTCAGATTTTTTAATGCCAGTAAAGGCAATACCGCTAATCCTAGGCAGTTCCTGCAGGTATATATCGAGGTAAATATCTTTTCCCTCAATTCTTTCTGCGGTTACCTTAATGTCGGAGAATAGACCTAAATCCCACAGTTTGTTAATGGAGTTGGTAATGGTTTCGCCCGGGATGCTAATGGTGTCGCCTATAAAAAGGCCACTCATATTCACAATCACATTAGGGTCAACAAATCGAACACCGGAAACAGTTACGCCCTTAATGCTGTAATCCTCGGGGTTGCTATAGCTGAAGGGAGTTGTTTGTGAGTTACCAGAATGGGTTAGGATTAAAAAAGAGGCTAAGGTAAACGCTATTTTTTTGATCATCCTTGAGGTACTAAAAGATTTGTGCATATAGAATAACGGTGTATTTGGCGCAAAATTATTTTTAAAGGATATGTCCCATGGACAATTGTTGTAAAGATTGGCAAATTTAATCAAGTGCTTCAAGCGAAGCAAGCTAAAATATACAAAATTCAATGATTATTCGAATTTTATGGAAATTGGTTGAATCAAAATCCCTCCAGAGGTTAAAGTTGCTCAGTGGTTTTACCAAACCTCCGCTCGCGGCACTGGTAGCTTTGAATGGCCTTAATCATCTCCTTCTTGTCGAAATCGGGCCACAGAACCTTGGTAAAGTATAACTCGGTATAGGCTGTTTGCCAAAGAAGAAAATTGCTAAGGCGAAGTTCGCCACTGGTTCGTATCAGCAATTCGGGATCGGGAATATTCGATGTGTTTAGGTATTGGGCGAAAAGTTCATCGTTAATTTTTTCGGGTGTAAGCCCTTTGGCTTGCGTATCAGCACAAATTTTTCGCACCGCCTCCATAATTTCCCAACGTCCGCTGTAGCTAAGAGCTAGGATAAGAGTCATTCCATTACAGGGTGCGGTTTTATCGATGGCAAGGTCTAATTTTTTTTTAACGCTATCGGGAAGCAAATTAATATTACCAATAACTTTAAGCCGGATATTGTTTTTAATCAAATTTTGGAGTTCATCGTCAATGGTGGTAATTAGTAAAGCCATAAGGGCTTCTATCTCCAGCCTTGGTCTCTTCCAGTTTTCGGAGCTAAATGCATATAATGTTAGGTACTTAATGCCCAGTTCAACTGAAATCTCAATTGTAGCTCTCACCGCACGAGCTCCATTTTGGTGGCCAAAAATGCGTGGTTTTCCTTGCTGCTTTGCCCAACGTCCGTTACCATCCATAATTATGGCGATATGCGCAGGCAACTTCTCCCTATCTATGCTATCTAATGATGACATAATTGTCTTGTTGTTAATCATATACAGGGCAAATAGCCCCTTTGTTTACAAGCCGGTAAGATACGAATAATCCTCCAATTCCAACCCAATCGTAATTATGAATCCGTAATCTTTCGATGCTTGTTACGTTGGAGTACCCGTCGATATTATCGGTGAATGTTTTGTGCAGCTGCCATTGCGCACCCAAAGTCCAACGGTTAGAGGGGGTGTACTTAATTCCAATGCCAAATGGGAACTGAATTAAAAGATTTCGATCGATGAATGCTGCACCCACCCCTACCGATACAAAAGGTGAGATTTTATTCGCATCAGCGGGTTTTGTCCCAAACGGGCGAAATCCAATTTCGAGGTTGGCAGCAATTTCAGTAATTTGGTGGTTAAAACCTGTTTCGGGAGGTAGATTGAGGAGCAGGTATTTACTTTCGGAGTAGGTGCCTTTTAGCCGACCATGTGAACCCGATACCCTGATGGCGTAATACTCGTTGAAGTTATGCCGAAACATTACCCCTACTGAAAGTGAGGGCATGTAGAACTGAGTAGCCAGGTTATAGTCCCCCATGTAGTAGGATGCGCCGACGGAAAACCCCACGTCGTTTTTTTCTTGAGCAACTGAAAACAGAGGGAATAGGCAAAGGGCAAAGAAAGCGTTTCGTAAATTCATTGATTAAGAAGAATGGATGTAAGGGCTAACGTCGGAGTGGTTTTTTTGCATGGCTGGTTGTATGTATCTTGTAGTTAACTTTAAACAGGATTGAGTGATAAAAATCGTTGTATGTGGAATAGGGGGAGTCGTAACCATCAAGGGTATTGGTGCTGGTTAACCGGCCTATAATTTCTACCCCGAAGGAGAAGTTTGGCATAAATGTATATTTAATACCTCCACCTACGGGGATAAAAGTGGCAAACTTATCGTTTTGCTTGTAAGGACTTCTGGGATTTACGTTCGGATCAAGTCTATCTTTAGGTGTAACATTATACATAGTTGCTCCAAAACCCAAGGTAACATATACACTAAAAGGTTGGGTGATATGGGTTGATCCACCCCGCATCTGCATAATGTTGTAGAAGTAGTTCTCGTCGCTCTCGGGAATAAGGTAGTATTCGCCCATTACCGCCAGCTCATTTATCATGGTTGAGAAGGCAAAATTACGGGTTTCGTTCTTAGATCCTATATCCGACTTGGTAATTAAGCCAGAGGTAAAAGTTGATTTTATCTGTATAGGTTTTGTTATGTGGTACCTTGCCCCAAGCGATATTCCGGGGCGGGTTTTTAAAAGATCAATATCCATTAACCCTAAAAGTTTGGTGTCGCCTGCTGCTCCTCCAATATCTCCAAAATACTGGAATGCAGTAACACCAGCATAAACTTCAAGTTTAGCCGATTTCCATGCCTGCGAAAAGGTGGGTATGGAAATTAACAGCATAAGTGTAACGGCCCAAATATTTCTTTTCATAAACCCCAAAGTTTAGTACAAAGATAATAAAACAACTAATTCTATTCCTGTTGGAAACACCAAAAATGGTATCCATTTCAGGAGTTAAACGGTTTATACTGATTTTGGGTTCATTCTAGTTACCATTATTTCGGGTATCGGCTCCCCACATCAGTTTGTTCCTAAGTGTTCGAAAGTAGTTGTTGCCTTTTAAGCTAACAATTCCAACACAAAAAGGTGCTTTTCTGATGCTGATCCTGATATTATTGCCAATACTTGCAGAACGGGAATCGAGCGAGATTAGTATTTCTTTCTCGCGCGATGATGCCTCAAGCCTTATTGTTGCGTTGTCGGGGATAATCAGAGGCCTGACAGTTAGGTTATGTGGGGCAATGGGCGATATAACAAAAGCATTGGTGTCGGGACTTACAATTGGGCCGCCCACGCTAAGCGAGTATGCTGTTGATCCTGTAGGTGTTGACACAATTAGGCCATCGGCCCAGTAGGTGCACAGAAAGTCGTCGTTAATGAAGGTATTTATGGTAATCATTGCAGTGCCCTTCTTTTGCAACGACAGGTCATTTAGGCCATACGGAAATTTATCGAAGGGATTATCGTTCATCGAAATCTCCAGAGCCGATCTGTTTTCGATGGTATAGTCCTTGCGAAAGAGTTGGTCAACTGCTTCGGAAATTTTCTCCGAGGAGATGTTTGCCAGGAAGCCCAATCGGCCAAAGTTAATGCCCACGACCGGAACACACGACTCCTCAACGTACGATACCGATTCCAGAAAAGTACCATCGCCCCCAATACTAATCACGAAATTGGCCAAAAATTTTACTTCACCCGGGGTTCTGAATAATGCCCTAACGGCTGGTTTGTACCCTAAATATTTGACCAGTTCCTCGAAGAAAGGGGCGTACACTATTACCTCACCGCCCCGCTTAGCGAGTTCTTCAAAGAGGAGTTTCACTCCCTGTGAATGCTCAGCATCAATTACGTTACCATAAAGGGCTATTACCATTTTTTTGTAAATTACTTGTTTAAAAATGGGGTTCCAACATGGAAAAAGATTCCCCGCTCACCAAATTTATTAAACGAGTACTCTATCCGCAGAACAATATCGTAGTATGCAACAGCGTATAGTCCAGTACCATATCCCGAAAATAGTTTTCCCTCGAGGCTATTAGGAGGAGTCAACCTGTCGGGTTTAACATAACCTAAGTCACCAAAAAAACTCCAGTAGAGGGCTAGGTGCGCTTTCTTAAATTTTCCTTCACGAATAAAGGGCAAGTTAAACACTTTTGTTGGTAAGAGCTCAAATTTCAAGGAGTTCTTATTGATAAAGAAATTAGACCCGTTTGTAACGTAATGTTCATATCCCCTAACGTAGTCCTTGTAACCAACTGCCTCATTCATAAAGAAGGGCAGGTTGGTTTGGGTGCTTGTTTTAACCATAACATCAGTTCCTCCATACAGCCTTGGAGCTAGTTTGCTGTAAACCCCTGCCGTTGCTTTCAGGTACCAGAGCCCTATGGGTTCGTTTTGCATTATCCCTATGCGCCCCACTTCCGATTTAAGTAGATAACCCGATAGAGGAAAAATCCTTAAGTCGCGTTTATCGAGAACAGCCTCGTACTTTGCAGTAGTATACCAGAATGAGGTTTGTCCTTCGCCAAAGTAGTAGGGATTTAAGCGAGCCAGCGAGTCGGTAATTGAGGCGTGTACATATCCCAACGTGAATGTGTGGTACCAGTAGTACTTTGGCCTGTACTGGTACGATATGTACCCGAACCAAACCCTACGGGCAGGACCATTATCGGCAACAAAATATAGGGGTTTATTGCCCACAGTAGTGTGATTCACCTCGTGGTTGGTGAAATACGATACCCATGCCGATAGCCCATGCTTTTTTTCTCTATCGAGGTTTTGGGTAAGATATTGCAGGCTTATTTGCTTTCGGTATCCAAGAACAGCGCGGATTTTTATCTGCTCGCGCATTCCCCTAAAGTTGTCTACTTTTATGTATGTGCCGTAGTTAACCCGCTTAAGATTACCATTTTGAAGGAATGCGCTTAGGTTTCGGTCTTCGTACTCAAATATTGGGAATGGCCATACATACCATCGCTCAACCACATCTACATTCCATTCAACAACCCCTCCTCTTATCAAAGGTTCTATGGTTACAAAATTAAACAGCAACGTGTTGTCGAGATTTTCCTTCGATTCTCTGGCTATTATTTCAATATCTTCTTTGGATAAAGTGTCGCCCATCTTAAAGGTGAGCTCGCGGTGGATTATCCTGTCGTGGGTTAAGGTGTTACCAGTAATTTTGATAGCAGAAACTAAAAGTCCCTCGCTGTTCACTGACCCTAAGCATGTGGTTCCAAGAAAAGGTGTAAAGGATAGAATCAGGCTAATCAGAAAGGCAACTCGAATAATCATAGGCAAGACTAGGTGTTCAGGTATTTCATCAGAAGATTGTAACGATCTTCAAGCAGATCTTCCTCGTCGTCGTGTTTCATATACGAGCCCACAAGCGTATAGTTATACCTATTGAAAGTTTGGATTATAGATGTTAAATCGGTAACGTTAAGTTTGAGCGACAGCTCAATCTTGGTTGAGTCAGAGTTGCCCGACAGGAAAATCCCCAGGATTTTTGCATCATTTCCCTCTACTATCTGTGCAATCTGAGCTAGAGAGTAGTCGTTGTGGTTAAGCTCCAAAACTACAATTCCACCGGGATTATTAAGTGCCGATAAATCGGCAAAGTAGTGCATCAGGTCGGTAATGGTGATAACACCCAGATAGTTTTTACGATGATCGAGCACAGGCACCAAGCTGAGTTTTAAGCGCGATGCCAACTCCATGGCCTCGAGCACATGCTGGTTTTCGTTAATATATGGCCTAACCAGCGATAGCTGATGATTTCCCAGTGGCTCCTCGGGCATGTTCAAATCGTAAATGTCAGTCTCCGAGATAAGCCCCAAAAATTCCTTATCGTTAACAATAGGCAAATGGCTTACCTTAAATATATCCATCCAATTTAAGGCAGAAATTCCCGTATCTGATGTTTTCAGAATGGGGATTACATCCGATATGATCTCTTTTGCCACCATACTCTGCGTACCATAAAAATTAAAGCTACCTTTGCAAAGGTAATTCCAAATTTAATCAAAATGACAAGCCTAAGTGTAAATATTAATAAAATTGCCACCCTCCGCAATGCCCGAGGAGGCGATATTCCAAACGTGCTCCAGGTAGCAATCGATTGTCAGCGCTTTGGAGCCGAAGGTGTAACCGTGCATCCCCGTCCCGACGAGCGCCATATTCGCTATCAGGATGTGAGAGATATTCGTCCAATAATTTCCACCGAGTTTAATATCGAGGGTTATCCATCGAAATCATTTATCGATTTAGTACTCGAGGTAAAACCGCATCAGGTTACACTTGTTCCCGATCCTCCCGAGGCCATAACCTCTAACACCGGCTGGGATACAATTACGCATAAATCTACGCTGCGCGAAGTGGTTAAGATTTTTAAAAATCAAGGTATAAGAACATCAATTTTTGTAAATGCCGATGTGGAACTGGTGAAACATGCTGCCGATTCGGGTACCGACCGAATTGAACTATACACCGAGCCGTATGCAACCGACTTCCCAATTGATAAGGAGAAAGCGCTTGAGCCTTTCCTAAAAGCCTCCATTGCGGCTCGCGAGGTAGGCCTTGACCTTAATGCAGGGCACGATTTAAACTTGCAGAACCTACGCTACTTTACTCAGAATATTCCCTGGCTTAAGGAGGTATCTATTGGTCATGCCCTTATTGCCGATGCGCTATACTATGGATTAGAGAATACTATCCAGATGTACCTCAAAAGCACAAAGGGTTTCTAGCAATGGAACTTTTTTGCCGTGAGTTAGGTGTGGGTTTCCCCATTGTAATACTGCATGGCCTTTATGGTTCGTCCGACAACTGGATGAGCATTGGTCGTGGGTTGGCGAGTAGCTACCGGGTGGTGATGGTCGATCAGCGGAATCATGGACAAAGCCCACATAGCCCCAACCATTCTTACGATGATTTAGCTTCAGATTTGGCCAAGCTGTTCGAGCAAAAAAAGTTGCATAAAGCAATAGTTGTGGGTCACTCAATGGGAGGAAAGGTTGCCATGCAGTTTGCTTCGCTCCATCAGCAAAAGGTGGAAGCGCTAGTTGTTGCCGACATTCTGCCCTGGAGTTATAGCAATTTGGTAAATACTAATTTGGGTCAGGAGCATCAGCATGCCAAAATTTTATCGGCATTAATGATGCTCAATCCCGAAAAGGCATCAACCCGCGATGAGCTAGACAGCGCCTTGTCCACAAGTATACCCAGCAGAGCGGTAAGGCAATTTCTTTTAAAGAGTATTAAGCGCGATAAGGATGGCAAGTTCCGCTGGCAGCTTAATGTTGAGGCGTTGAGTTATAATCTGCACTTTATAATGGGAGCTGTTTTACCAGCAGAGAGTAATATTATCATTGAAATACCAACCCTTTTCCTTAAGGGGCAAATGTCGAATTACGTGTACCCCGAAGGCGAACAGATGCTTGCCGACCATTTCAACAACTATAGTGTTGCATCCATTCCCAATGCTGGGCATTGGCTTCATGCCGAAAATCCTAAGGCATTTATGGCTGAGCTGAACAGGTTTTTAGAGCGTATCGTGATTGGAAACTAACCTGCAATCTCAATGTTTTCCTCTGGAATTAGAGGTTGATTTTTGTATTTGAGGAAAAGTTGCGCCACAGCCAGAACATCCTTTTCGCAGTATGTAACAATACGCTCCAAGTTTTTCTCCTTGTAGTAAACATCGGCAACCTGGCTTCCATCAATATCATCCTTTGGGGTGGGGATGCCAAAAATTTGCGTGAGCAAATTTAGCGAGGTGTAGTGCTTGTAATCGCCAAACTTCCATAGCTCCATGGTGTCGATAAACTTCACTTCCCACGGTTTTTTCCCGGCCACATCGAGAATTGAGGGGATGTTAATCCCATTTATAAGCATACGACGAGCAATATAGGGAAAATCGAACTCCTTGCCATTATGGGCGCACAGGTTAGCCTGCTGTTTGGACGCGAATTTCTCGAGCATTTCAGCAAATTCTCTAAGCAGTTGATATTCATCGTCGCCCGCAAAAGATTTAACCCTAAAGAAAGGCTGCCCTGCCTTGCTCACTATTAGCCCAACCGATATACAAATAATCTTTCCAAACTCGGCATAAATACCTGCTCTCTGGTAAATGTCTTCAGAACTCTGGTCGACTTCCTTAATTTTCTCAGCTTTTTTGTCCCATAGTAGCCGAAGTGCTTCTGGGACTTGATTATAAGCTGGATGCTGGGGGACGGTTTCTATATCCAGGAATAGCAGGTCTTCGTTTTTTATCTGATCAAGCATACTTTCGGGATTTAGCGTTTAAATCGACAGGTTTTTCTCAATAATTGAAGTTAATATGTTTATGGCAACGGAGTTGTTTCCTCCTTGAGGTACAATAATGTCGGCATAACGCTTGGTGGGTTCAATAAATTGCAGGTGCATGGGCTTAACCGTTCTCTCGTACCGGTCGAGCACTTTGTTCACCGAGCGTCCCCTCTCCACAATATCGCGGATAATAACACGCGAGAGCCTATCGTCGGCATCAGCATCAACATAAACCTTGATATCCATCAAATCGCGAAGCTCGGGATTGGTAAACACAAGGATACCCTCGATAATAATAACGTCCTTGGGGACAATAGTTACGGTATCTTCGGCTCGTGTACAGGTTAGATAGGAGTAAATGGGCTGCTGTATACTATTACCCGACTTTAGCCGGGCTACATGCTCAACAAGAAGTTCAAACTCTATGGACGACGGGTGGTCGAAGTTCATCTCCTGCCGCTGCTCCAGGGGAAGGTGTGAACTATCTCGGTAGTACGAATCCTGTGGGATAATAACAACCTCTCCCGGTGGTAAACATTCAATAATCCGCTTAACAACAGTTGTTTTACCCGAGCCCGTACCGCCTGCAATACCAACAATTAGCATTATGATTTTTGAATTAAATGGTTAACTTTGTGTATAGTTTTGCGGTTAAAAATACAAATCTTTTCGGCATTACCCCAAAATTAATAATTCACTTTTACGTTTCCTGTTTTCGAACACATAAAAATATCATAATTAGGTTTTTCTATGCTTTACCCATTAAAGTTTACCCCCCAGCTAAAGCCTCGTATTTGGGGAGGATCACGTTTACACAGCTTATATGGCAAGGAATTCGCTAAAGGCGAATCGAAATATGGTGAGAGTTGGGAAATTTCGGGGGTAGAGGGTAGCCTGTCGATTGTTAGCAACGGCTTTTTAGCTGGAAATAACATTCAGGAGTTGCTTGAAGTATACATGGGCGATCTTGTGGGCGATAAGAACTACCAGCAGTTTGGCGAAGAATTTCCACTGCTTATTAAGTTCATCGACACTGCCGATTACCTTTCCGTTCAAGTACATCCCGATGATGCAATGGCCAAGCGATTGCACCATGCCTTTGGAAAAACGGAGATGTGGTATGTAATTTCAGGTGGCGCCGACTCACAAATTATTACTGGGTTTAATTCAAAGATTACCCGCGAGCAGTTTACCCAGATTTTGGCAAAGGGGAATCTTGCTCAGCATCTAAAGTATGAGCCAGCACAGGCAGATGATTACTTTTACATCCCCTCGCGCCATCTGCATGCCCTGGGCAAAGATCTTCTGCTGGTCGAAATACAACAAACATCCGATATTACCTATCGGGTTTACGACTGGGATAGAATTGATGAAAACGGATGTGGACGAGAACTTCACACCGAATTAGCGCTCGAGGCCATCGATTTTGATGCTGATCCCATAAAAAGGGAGAACATCCAATTGGTTCAAAATCAAGCGCAGGAGATAAACAATTCCCCCTACTTTGTGGTTAATAGGTTGTATTTAAACAAAAAAATCGAGCGTAGTTTTGTTGAATCTGATACTTTTCGGATCTATATTTGTATAGATGGCGTAGCATCTATCAGTAACGAAGGGTTTGATACTGTCGAAGTAACACAGGGTGAGGTTGTTTTGGTACCAGCAAGCATAAACGAAGTGGACATCAACCCTAAGTCAATGGCAAAGGTTCTTGAAGTTTTTGTAAAATAATTTTTCTTACGGATTAACTTTTCACTACAAATTAGTACGTTTTTTGGAGAGCACAAATTTTTTTTTAAAACATGAGTTTTCGGTAATGCTTTTTTTTGTAATTTCAATTCCTAATGGATAACATAATATATTTCATAAAGTCTACCCTCTCTAGTGAAATGGCTGCTAGTGGATTCCCCTTGATATATAAGGGAGAGATGAACCACCAAATAATGCGGTCGTTCGCCTTTATGGCCAATAGGAAGATTACTGAAAAGAACTTACCCACATCTACCCGCAAGCGAGTTTTCCACATTATGATTGAGTGCCTGCAGAACGTAACTAAGCACTCCGACGATTTCGACAAGAACGACAGGCAAATTGGCAACGGCCTTTTTATTATTGGGCAGGAGAAGAGTGCATTTTATGTGATAACAGGGAATCTTGTCCGAAATGAGAAAATTAAGGCTCTTGAGGAGCGGTTAATCGCCATTAACCAAGCTGACCCAGCAGAACTCAAGGAGTTATTTTTGAAACAGATGATGGAGGGCAAACTCAACGAGAAGGGAGGAGCAGGGCTCGGGTTAATAGATATTGCTCGCAAATCGGGGCGAAAGCTGTTCTACCACTTTGTACCTTACGATAACCATCGGCACTATTTTCTGCTTGCCGTTTCCATACCATTCGAGAGTGCAACAAACCCAAAATCCGAGGAATAGTATGCCAAGCTGTACCCCAATCCGGGATATTTATTAAATTTGCCTCGTATTGAAATACAAATCGCCATGAGAAAAATCCCTTCAGTACTGCTTTTTATTGGTTTAGCCCTAACCGTTTTTGGGCAACAGCCCAAGGACGAGGAGAAGGAGCGCCAACGAATTGCAGAGAGTAAAATCAAGTCAATTACCCAGTGGACACATCGGTTCACGGGTGGAAAACCAAATCCTACAGGATACAAGACCAGCGTAACCCAATACGATAGAAACGGAAACCCCGTTGAGATTGAGAATTTTCGCTCAAATGGTGAAACGTCGTCTCGATTACTATACAAGTACAATAATCAGAATCTCCGTATCGAGTACGTAATGTACCAAAAGTTGAATTCGCCGAATCTTGAGGTGAGCTACAAACAGTCGTTTCATTACAACAACAAGGGACTTAAAACTCACGAAGTGGTTTTTGATGGTGCTGCTGGCTACAGAATTACCTACGAGTATTACCCCGACGACAGGCTTAAGGAGATTGTGAAATACGGAGTGGGCAATAAGATTGATGAGCGCTGGACCTATACCTACAAGAACAATATCCAGGAGATAAACATCTTTAAGCCCGACCTCGTTCTCTCCTCGCGCATGCGCAAGGAATTCGATTCCAACGGCAATTTACTGCTCGATATTCGTCTCGATGATAAAGGGAATGAGCTAAAGCGAATTGTTAATGTTTACGACTCAAAAGGCCGATTGATTGAAACAGCCGATTACTACTCGGGAAATTTAACCCAAAAGTTGGAGTATAAGTATAATAACTTGGATTTGGTGGCTGAGATAATTCGCCATAAACCCGATGGTACTAAGTTCACCCAGTCGAAGTATCAGTACGACAAAACCGGAAGCCTTATTGAGGAGCAGTGGAGCGAGGGACAATCGGAAGAGTTCTCGCGTAAGCAATCTACATATAATGATGATGGAAACGTGCTCGAAACCGACTCATACTTTGCGCAGTACCGGTACAGGGTTCTGTATAAGTACACCTACGAGTTTTACTAGTTACCCATACTAAGTTTTTATACCTCAAATTGTTTGGCCAAGCAGCATGTGCCAAACTATAATTTATTTTGATATGGTTGATGCGCTTAAGAATTTTGATTCCGTCGATCCATTTACCCTTAAGGAGAATGTGTTTGACATGTTGCAGGATGAGTGGATGCTCATTACTGCTGGCGATGACAAGGAATTTAATACGATGACAGCTGCCTGGGGTAGCTTTGGAATTCTTTGGCGCAAGCCCATTTCGATGATTTACATTCGTCCCCAACGCCATACCTTTAAATTTACAGAGCAGCACGATACATACACGCTATCGTTCTTTGGCCATAACAACTTTCGCAAGGAGCTTTCTTTCTGTGGATCAAAGTCGGGTCGTGATTACAACAAGCCCAAGGAAACAGGATTAACGCCTGTGATTACGCCCGCTGGGTATATCGCCTTTCAGGAGGCTCGGCTCATAGTTGATTGCCGGAAAATGTATGCCGATTTTATAAAGCCCGAGAATTTTACCGATTTAGCAATCGATCAATCAGTTTATCCTACCAAGGATTACCATCGGTTTTACATTGGCGAAATAACGGGATGCTACGTACCCAAGAATGACTAAGAAGTAAGATAATCCTATCTCACTTTGTTATTCAGGAGGTCGACTGCTATTTAATCCAGAGAGGTATTTCTAATATCATCGAGCGTTCTGCGCTCTTTTTTGGTGGGGCGACCAGCTCCTCGGGCTCTTGCGCCTTGAAACGCAAGGAATCCTGGTTCCAGCTTGGCGAGCTCATCGGCTGGTGTCAAATTCTCGAGGTAGTCGGGAACAAGCTTTGCGCCAATCCTGCTTTTGGGAATATCCTTAACCTTGTACGAGTATACAACCGGAGGTTTGCGAACGGTAATCAGATCGCCAGGTTTAACATCCTTGGAGGGTTTTATCTCCTGCTCATTCACCTTCACCCTTCCCTTTTTGCACTCCTCGGTGGCAATGCTTCGGGTTTTGAAAATGCGCACAGTCCACAACCATTTGTCGATCCGGGCATTCGATTCGTCGCTCATGGCTATTCTACTTCTTGTTAAAAAAGTTCATGGTGCGTTCTACGCCAATAGTTCCAAAGCTTAGAATAATATCCTTTGCTAAAACGTACTTTTCGGGAAGCATCTGCTCCTCCTCAGGTGTCCATTCGCCTAGCACGTATTGTACCTGCGATCCTTTTGGAAAATCGCCGCCAATGCCAAATCGGAGGCGGGCAAAGTTTTGCGTTTCCAGTACCTCGGTGATGTTGATAAGGCCATTGTGGCCACCATCGCCACCCTTGGATCGTAAGCGAAGTGTGCCAATGGGTAATGCCAGGTCATCGACCACAACCAGCAGATTTTCGATGGGAATTTTTTCTGTTTTTAGCCAGTACGACACAGCTTTGCCGCTAAGATTCATGTAAGTGGAGGGTTTAAGCAGCACAAAAATCCGTCCCTTGTGCTTAACCTCGGCAATATCGCCGTATCGCTTGGTGCTAAAAACAGCATTGGACGCGCTGGCCAGCGCGTCCAATACCTTAAAACCTATGTTGTGGCGGGTGTTGGAGTATTCTGCTCCAATATTTCCCAGACCGGCAATCAAGTACTTCAAGATTGCAGTAGTTTACGGTTATTTTTTAGTTGCTTCGGCTTGTGCAGCGCCCCTAGCAGCCCTTGTAAGTTTAACGGTTGCTACAACTGTAGACTTGGGATCAATAACCTCAAACTTATCGAATGATAGTTGCTGAACTGTACGGCTCTTGCCAAGGCCTAAATCGGTAACATCTACCTCTAGCATTTCGGGAAGATCCTTTGGGAAGCCGCTAACCCTTAGCTTACGGGTGTTAAGGGCAAGTTTACCCCCTTGCTTAGCACCTTCGGCTGAACCAACAAGCTTAACGGGTAGGGCAATGGTTAGCTTCTTGTCGTCGGAGATTTGAAGCAGATCCATGTGCAGAATCTTGTCGGAAACTGGATGGAATTGCATCTCCTTGATGATAGTTTTGATGTTTTTTCCATCGATGTTTAGGTCGATTACAAAAACTTCTGGAGTGAAAATGATGCCCCGAAGATCGCTCTCGAGTAGCGAAATCATAAGGTTTTCCTTACCACCATAAACAATGGCTGGAACGCGCTCTTCTCTTCTGATTTGCTTGGCAAATTTCTTGCCTGTTTCGGTCCTCAGCGAACCATTCAGTTGAAACTCTTTCATTGTGTAATTGTAAAATTTATTAATAATCGACGCTACTCAGGACTGCCCCCTCATTGTATGTAAGCCAGTCCCCCATTGCGCCACTACTTATGCTGAGGGGATTTATTTTGGGGTGCAAATATAGCAAGAGTTTTTGTAAAATGTTCTATGCTAAGTTGTAAAAAAGTGCTAAATAATGAATTTCTCACTGATGGACTCGAAGTTATACACCTTGTTGATCACATCGGCAAAGAGTTCGGCAACAGTAAGCACTTTAATCTTATCGGTATTTTTATCTTTCCTCAGTGGGATTGTGTCGGTAACCACCAGCTCGGTAATCGACGATTCAGCAATACGCTCGTAGGCAGGGCCCGATAGTACTGGGTGGGTTGCAAATGCGCGAACGCTCAGAGCGCCTTTCTCCATCATCATGTTGGCTGCTGCTGTGAGTGTTCCTGCGGTATCGATCATGTCGTCGAGAATGATAACATTTTTGCCCTCCACATCGCCAATGGCCGTTAACTCACCAACCTGGTTGGCCTTTTCGCGGGTTTTATGGCAAATGATAAGCGATGCATTGAGGAATCGGGCGTAGGCATTGGCTCGTTTTGCGCCGCCCATGTCGGGAGCCGCAATGGCGATATTGTCGAGGTCGAGGTTTTTGATGTAAGGAACAAAGATTGACGAAGCGTAAAGATGGTCAACGGGAACATCAAAAAATCCCTGAATCTGATCGGCGTGCAGATCCATAGTCATTACCCTGTCGACTCCGGCGGCGCTTAGCAGGTTTGCCACCATCTTGGCACCAATCGACACCCGTGGTTTGTCCTTTCGATCCTGGCGGGCCCAGCCAAAGTAGGGGATAACCGCCACCACCTTGTAGGCCGATGCGCGATGAGCAGCATCGATCATCAGCAGGAGTTCAAACAGGTTGTCGGAAGGGGGGAAAGTTGATTGAATTATGAATACTGTTGCCCCCCGTACCGACTCGTCGAGGCAGGGTTGAAACTCGCCATCACTAAAATCGGTAACGTACGATTTCCCGAGATTTTGTCCGTAGTTGCGAGCAATTTCTTTGGCTAGGTACTCCGAGTTTCGTCCGGTGAAGAATTTTATGCAGTGTTGTTTGATCATTGGTGGGTGATTTTGGCTGCAAATTTAGAGCAAATTAACCAATGGGTAAAATAATTCTAATGTTTTATTCGCTGTTTTACACCATCGTTTGCTCTACTATTATTTTGGTTTACAAAGTAGATTTTAAAACAAATTTCATCAAAGGGGAGAATATGCCCTTTAAATATTTGCCGAATTCTTCACCTCCTTATTAATGCTATCGATATAGCTTAAAATTTCATCGCGGCCAGTTCTTGTTACCGCTGAGCAGATGAAAAGCTGTGGCAGCTCCTCCCAGGTTTGGTACAAATGCTTTTTGTAGGCCATTATGGAGCTGTTGAGGGCCGACGAGCTTAGCTTATCGGATTTGGTGAACACCAGGGCAAATGGAATATGGTTGCTGCCCAGCCAGTTGATAAAGGTTGAGTCGATGGCCTGAGGTTCGAGCCGCGAGTCGATTAGCACAAAGAGGCAATGCAGGCTTTCGCGATTCATGATATAGCGAGTAATCATCTCGGCAAAAACGTGCCGTTGGCTTTTCCCGGTTTTTGCATACCCATAGCCGGGCAAATCAACCAGGTACCAGCTCTCATTAATCTCGAAGTGATTTATCAGCTGGGTTTTTCCGGGCTTTCCCGATACCTTGGCCAACGCTTTAATGCCTGTGAGCATATTAATTAGCGATGATTTCCCAACGTTTGATCGCCCAATAAAGGCATATTCGGGCAACGATAGCGGAGGGCATTCCTCAACCTTGGGGCTACTTTTAATAAACTTGGCTGATCTGATTATCATGACAAATGAGTTTGATTTAAAGGCAAGGGGAAACTAAAATTTGCTGCCTAAATGAATAATGTGGCTGAAGATTTGAACCGTACAACCCTGCAAAAGTACAATTGTTTTTCACCAAATGCCAAACGAATAATCACATATATAGCAGACTAGTTTTATAAGTCTCAGAGAATAAACTATTATAGCAGTAGTGTTTTACGGAGTTGCCAGAGTAATACTTTTGAGGCATGATTAAAACTGGGCTGTCTCATAAGTTTTTAGTTTATGAGACAGCCCAGTGTATAGAAAAAGTTGATTAATAATGTCTATAATCTTACGGCATGATTCTCAACCTCACGGAAAACCCGAAGGAAGTTCTCTCCCCAAATCTTTTTAATATCCTTTTCTTTGTAACCCCTGCGGAGCAGCTCTACTGTAATGTTAATCATTTCGCTGGCATCGGCGCAGCCGTTTATGGCTCCGCCACCATCAAAATCGCTGCCAATTCCAACGTAGTCTATCCCTACAAGGTTTACCACGTAGTCAATATGATCAACAAGAGTGGACACAGTGGCCAGTTTTGGAGGGAACGCTTCGTCGATAGCATACCAATCTTCAAAGGCTTTCTGCCTAACTTCGGGGGCAAGGTCGCGGAAATTTCCATACCGGGCACGAACCGCTGCACGTGCGCTATCGCGGGCTGGGTAGGGCTCGGGATCCTTTAAGTAATCGCTAAGCAAACACATTTGGATAACGCCACCCTTCTGAGCCAACTTCTTGAGCATATCGTCACTTAAATTACGAGGATTATCGCAAATTTCCCTAACGCAGCTATGTGAGGCTACCACGGGAGTTTTGGAGATATCTAGTACTTGGTAAAAGGCTTCATCGGAGATATGACTCACATCGATCATCATGCCCAGTTGGTTAAGTTTTTCAACCACCTCAATACCAAACGCGCTTAACCCATTATGTTCAGGGCCATTGGGATCGGTGGAGGAGTCGCAAATATCATTATTGCGCGTATGGCTTAAGGTGAGATATCGCGCTCCAAGGCTGAAGTATTTATCTAAAATATTCAAATCTTTGCCAATGGGATAGCCATTTTCAACCCCAATGTAAATAGCTCGCTTATTCTCGACCTTTAATTTTTTTGCATCATCAGCTTTTAGCGCAATGGCTGCTCTATCGGAGTGCTCTTGAACCTGCTGGTGAACCGCATTAAAAATGCTAATTGCGCGGCTATGCGCTTCGGCGTATTTTTCGGGAGTACGTTCGCCTTGGCCAATAAATACTGCAAAAAATGCGGCATCTAAACCACCCTGCTCCATCTTCTTCAGATCAACCCGTGCCCTCGACTCCTGGTTGTCGCCCCCAAAGTCGAATCCTTCGCGGGTGAACATAAGTGGGGTGTCGGTATGCGTATCGATGGTTACTATGCGGGAGTGAATGGCCCAAGCCTTTTTAAGTAGTTCCTCATCGGATTTGTTAGCCGTATTTCCACACCCTGCTAGGGTTAGCAAGACAAGTGCGGCGAGTGATATTCTGTTCATACGAAAGTAGTTTTTGGTTCTAAAAATCACAAAATAGGACTAATTCTGACGGAAAGGGTTTAATTATTGATTTATTTGTATACAAAAAAAGCCCAAGAATGACCTTGGGCTTTAGAGAAAACAAGATTTTTACTATTTGGTGCTGAGTGTGATTTTTACACCCATCTCATCGTGAATAAAGTTGTCCTTAAGGTTGGCAAAAATCGATTTCGATCCGTAGTTTACGTTCCACTCGGTTCTGTTAAGGATAAACTGTGGAGTTTTGGCCGTAATACCTTCGCTTGTCACCTGTATTTGTGCTGGGAAGTTTACGTTACGAGTAACACCTCTCATGGTTAAATTACCTTCGATGCGGTGCGTGGGAGTAATGCCATCCTCGGTTGGTTGAGCATTTTCGATGGGAATAAGGCTCGAGAACTTGAAGTTGGCAGTTGGGAACGAATCGACAAAGAAGAAATCGGCTGAGCGTAAGTGATTGGCCAGGTTCTCGCTCATCTTCTCATCCTTAATGTCGAGGACAGTAATAGCGCTCATGTCCATGGTGAAATCTCCCCCATACAGTTTCCCGTCCTTAACGTAAAGAGTCCCCTCCTTTATACCTAGGGTACCAAAATGGGTTCCGGTTGGCTTGGTTCCTAGCCACTCAATACTGCTAAGCTCCAGATTAGCGTTTACGGGCTTAGCATCGCTTGGGATACCTACTTCAATGGCATCGGCCGATTTTACTTTCTCACCCGAAGGGCCTTGCATACAGCTAGTGGCTGTAATGGCTAGCATTGTTGCAAAAACATAAACGATTTTAGTTTTCATATTCACAATTGTAATGGTTTAACATAGTTGATGTTGCATTAAAAAATGCGTTGCAACATGTTTACACAAGTAACAACGCATTTCAAAAAATGTTTAGCTATACGCTAACAAACCATCAACCCTTAGGCTCCTCCTCGAAGGTGTAATCGGAAAGGTTAAACCTGTCTAGTAGCGATTTGTCGTTAATCTCCTTCGATAGTGAGGTGATAGTGTCGATAGGCACCTGGAACAGATCGAGAATCAGCAGGCCATCGAGTGCATCGTTAAATTTGGGGTCAACATTGAAGCAAATAATCTTACCGTTGAGCTTAATATACTTTTTGAGCAGAACAGGCATGCGGAAGTCGTCCGACTCAATATCCTGAATAAACTTGTCGAGCTTGTTCAGATCGTTGCTCTTCTCAAAAATCACCTCGGTATCTTCTTTACTAATGGGAACTCTAAAGGTATTGCGAGGAGTAATAAAGCGGGCAAATTCCTTGTCGAAGTAGTTAGCCTTCATAAAGCTGATGATAAGTCCCTTGGAGAAATTAGAGAATCGGTTCGATATGCTCACAGGGCCAATCAAGTATCGATACTCTGGATTCTTGATCAGGAAATACAGGATACCTTTCCAAAGAAGGAATAGAGGCAGTGGCTTTCGCTGATACTCCTTCACGATGAACGACCTACCCAGCTCAATGCTTTGTCCCAGAATTGGCATAAAGCCGTCATCAATTTTAAAAAGACTTTGGATGTAGAAACCTTTTTTTCCATAGCGGTTCAAGATCTCCTTCCCTTTTCCAACGCGGTACGCGCCCACAATGGTTTTCTCCTCTTCGTCCCAAATAAAAAGCTGGTTATAGTAGAGGTCAAACTCATCAACATCAATTTTGCGATTGGTGCCTTCGCCCACCTCGCGGAAAGTTATTTCGCGTAGACGTCCAATTTCGGTCATGATGTTGGGTATCTCAACCGAAGGAGCACAAAGCACACAGAAGTTTTTGCTTTTAAAGAGTAGATGATTCTCCATTATCGACTCCACTTCGCTTTGTATCAACTCTGGCGCGACAGGATCGATAATATCCTCAACCTTGACCTCGGGTTTGAGGCGGTAGTTGAAAAACTTTTTTACCTCAATGGGCGAGCCCAGAGCGTAGGTTTTAAGCCTAAGGAATCGGCCAAACCGCGAGATATCGGTAAACTCGTTCTGCTCTTTTACCTGAATTGGGAATCCCATACGAAGCTTAACCACCTTGTTTTTTTTATTTAACAGTTCCGATGGCAGCTTTGCGGTGCGGAGCATGGGGTGAATTAGCCCAAGGATATGGAATAGCCTGCTATTTGTACCCTTGAAGTAAACGGGAATAATGGGAACCTCCATCTTTTTAATAAACTTAATAATAGAATCGTTCCACTGCTTATCAGCCACGCCCGGTGACTCGGTGTTGTAGTAGGTGGACACTTCGCCTGCGGGGAATATTCCCAGCGGTTTGCCCTCGCGCAGGTGACTTAGGGCGTGTTTAATTCCGGCCACACTGCTGGCTGTTTGTGATTCTCCCTCAAACGGATCGACAGGGATAATGTAATCCTTAATGGGGTCGATACGTCGGAGTAAGAAATTGGCCATTGCTTTAAAGTCGGGCCTAATTTCCAGCAAAATTTTCAGGAGGATAATGCCGTCGATACCGCCATAGGGATGGTTTGCCACAATTATAAATGGCCCCTCCTTGGGGATTCGCTGCAGCTCTTCGGGGTTGATATCGTAGCTAATTTGGAGTCGTTCTAAGAGTTCGTTCAAGAAGTCGAGTCCCTCGAGGTCGCTTATTTTAGCGTATTCTCGGTTTATCTTGTTTATTTTCAGAATTCCCATCAGCAGCTTGGCAATGCTCTCACCCCCCACGGTATTAAGCCCTGCCGCTTTTTTGAAGTCCTTTGGATCAACTAGTTTCATGTTAGAATGTAGATTTGTCAACCAATTATTTGAACGTAAAACATGCCGCAATTTACAAAAATCCGTTACATGACAAGCAGTGGAATAAAATTATAGGATGCCCCTCGCCTTTAAATACGCCTTACTTATGGATGAAAATGCTATTACAATATCTCCCATTTATCAGGGTTGGCGAATGGGGGTCAGTGATTCTCATCACTTAATCGAATTAATTTGAGTTTTTTCTCTTATACAATCAATCAAACCATTAAATTTGCAATGACATTAAAACTTGACAATTTTAAATGCCTACTGCTATGAGAAAACTTGTTGTGCTGCTTTGCCTTGTAAGCCTTAGTTTGGCCACATTTGCCGACCGTTACGTTGCCCGCCACGAGGATATTAAATCGTTTCTTGGCTCTACAACCTATGTGGTTTTGGAGGATAATCCCATGTCGGAGTACAATTTTAAGATAAAAGAAGCCGTTGAAAGATCGTGGAAAATTACCCCATTCGAGTTTATCACTGCCAAGCAGTTTGAAGAGATGCGTTCCGATATCAGCAAATCGTTTCTGGTGAAGCTGCAGGTGAAATTTACGGGCGACAAGTTGGAAGCCACCTACAATTTCCTATCGGTTGTGTTAGGTGCGGCCGTTCGTAGGCATACCGATTTGCCGGATATATGCTCGTTACCTCTGGGTTATAATAGTGTAAGCGAGGATTTCTATACTTATAAGTTGGAGAGTTTGATCCGCTTTGCGCAGCAGCACATCAAAAATCTTGATGCTAATCCAAAGCTTATCAAAAAAAATATCTTTAAGCAGTATAACAACAACCGGAAGTTGGTTAAGGGCAAGGAGCTATGGGTACTGGAGCGCGATTTGGATAAATCCGTGCGTAGCCTTACCGATGTACGTAAAAACTACGCCCACACGGTAAAGATTGTAACCCCCGAGGATATTGAGAAGGCAATTGCCGAGAAGAATCCCAATGTAATCTTCCTGCACAAGGTTGGCCCCGAGGGAACACGCCTACAGGCTCGCTGCTATAAGTTGCTTATTGGCACAGGCGACGACCAGTTGTACTATTACAACTACCATATGATTAGTAAAAAGGCAGGCGATGGCTTCCTGATAAAAGACTTTAAGAAGATTAAGTAGGTAGATTTTTTTAATTTCAAAAGCATCGCCTGTATCTGCCCGATACTGCGGTGCTTTTTTATCGTTAAAACGTTTTTGTTATGAGATGGATTAGATCATTTATTCCCACTGCAATTACATTGCTTTTTGCAACATCACTGCTTGCACAAGGGCCATACCCAACCCCCGACCAGGTAGCCAAGTTCACATCAACCAAATTACTTGTGGTTATCGATGGTCGCGATGTGGCATTCGATGCGCTACTGCGCGATGCAATTACAAAACACTGGACTTTGACCGATTTCGATTTTGTTGACGGCGAAACCTTCAGCAGGGAGAAGACCAACCCCAATTACTCGTTCCTGGTAACGCTGCAGGTGCAGTTCGATAAGGATCTTCAGGAGAATACCTATAACTTCCTGTACCTTTTACTCTCGCACGCCTCGGGCGACATACAGACAATGCCCGTGCTGGCTCAGGTGCCAATCTCTGGATCGACATTCACCAGTAGCAACCACCTGCACAAAGCCACCATGTTGGTTAAGTTTATTCAGAATTACGCTAGCGATGTGGTGGCCAGCAAAGGGAGTAAGCGATTACGTAAGTTGTCGCATTTGAATAAAGGTATTAAGGAGTTGAAAGGCAAAACGCTTTACTTTAGCAAAAGCCAGATTATGCCTTCGGTTGAGGAGGAAAAGGATCAGCTAAGCCTTTACAAGCATAATCAAAAAATTGTTACCGACGACGAGCTGCTAAGCATTGTTAGCAATGCCGAAAAGGATGCCGTGGTATTTCATATTGTTGCTCCCGATGATGAGGCAACGTCGGGCAAGTGCTTTAAAATGATTATCGAACCCGCTACTGGCGTGGGTTACTTTTACAAAACCCATAGCATTAGCGATACAAAACCTCCTTTAATCCTGAAAAGAGATTTCCGTAATATCCGTTGGTATCCACTTCATTTCCTATAGCCATGAATCGAAAGGGGTTGCTGATTTTTATTACTGTTGCTATGCTCAACGGCCTTACAGGTTGTATTCACTTTATTTGCAACGAGGTCATGCGAGCCACCGTTGAGGAAATTAGTGGCCCTAGCACAGGAAAAGTAGGGGAGGATATTCTTTTTAACGTAACCTATTACGCCACCAATGGGTGTGGTTCATTTCATAGCATTAGCGAATCCCGCGAGGGGAAATCTATAACTGTTGAGGGGAAGGTAAAGTACTCGGGCTGTATTTGCCCCGAGGTTCTCGTGTTTTTCGAGGAGCAGTACGTTTTTAAAGCCACTTCCCCGGGAATCTATGAAATTATTTTCTTAAGCACCGGTTCTAACTCCTTTAAGCATACAATTACAATAAACTAAATAAATTTATGTCCGACGAAAAGATTATCTTCTCCATGGTGGGTGTGAGCAAAACCTTTCCCCCCCACAAAAAAGTTCTCAACAACATCTACCTATCCTTCTTCTACGGGGCAAAGATCGGAATCATTGGTCTTAACGGCTCCGGTAAGTCAACCCTGCTGAAGATTATTGCGGGGATCGAGAAATCGTTCCAGGGCGAGGTGGTGTTCTCCCCCGGATACTCGGTGGGCTACCTCGAGCAGGAGCCGCATCTCGACGAGTCCAAAACTGTTAGGGAGATTGTAGAGGAGGGTGTAGCCGATGTGGTGAAGTTGATGCGCCAGTACGACGAGGTGAACGCTCGTTTCTCTGAGCCCATGAGCGACGACGAGATGATGAAGCTCGTGGAGTTGCAGGGTGAGCTTACCGAGAAGATTGATAATATTGACGGCTGGAGTCTCGACTCCAAGCTGGAGCGTGCCATGGATGCGCTCCGTTGCCCCGAGCCCGATGCCCCAATCAAGATACTTTCGGGTGGTGAGCGCCGCCGTGTAGCTCTTTGCCGCCTGCTGCTTAAAGAACCCGATGTATTACTACTCGACGAGCCCACCAACCACCTCGATGCCGAGAGCGTGCAGTGGCTCGAGATGCACTTGCAGCAGTATAAGGGAACTGTTATCGCCATTACCCACGACCGCTACTTCCTCGATAATGTGGCTGGCTGGATTCTGGAACTCGATAGGGGCGAGGGGATTCCCTGGAAGGGGAACTACTCCTCATGGTTGGAGCAAAAATCAACCCGGTTGGCTCAGGAGGAGAAGCAGGAGAGCAAGCGCAAGAAGACCCTGGAGCGCGAGCTGGAATGGGTGCGCATGTCGCCCAAGGCTCGTCATGCCAAGAGCAAAGCTCGTCTTTCGGCCTACGATAAGCTCCTTAACGAGGATGTAAAGCAGAAGGAAGAGCGGTTAGAGATTTACATACCCAACGGGCCACGGCTTGGTGAGTCTGTTATTGAGGCTAAGGATGTAGCCAAAGGTTACGGCGACAGGCTGCTGTACGAGAATCTCAACTTTAAGCTGCCTCCCAACGGGATTGTGGGTATTATTGGCCCTAACGGTGCTGGAAAAACAACCCTGTTTAGGCTGATAATGGGGCTTGAAACCGCCGATAAGGGAACCTTTGAGGTGGGTAAAACAGTGAAACTTGCCTACGTCGATCAGCAGCACAAGGCTATTGATCCTGAGAAAACCGTTTTCGAGGTGATTTCGGGAGGGCTAGATTTTGTGATGCTTGGCGGTCGCCAGGTAAATGCTAGGGCGTATGTTGCAAGATTTAACTTCTCGGGTGCCGATCAGGAGAAAAAGTGCGGAATCCTCTCGGGTGGTGAGCGAAATCGTCTTCACCTTGCGCTGGCACTTAAGGAGGAGGGCAACGTAATCCTGCTCGACGAGCCCACCAACGATATCGACGTGAATACCCTTAGGGCGCTGGAGGAGGGATTGGAAAACTTTGCCGGTTGCGCCGTGGTGATTAGCCACGACCGCTGGTTCCTCGACCGTATTGCCACGCATATCCTGGCATTTGAGGGCGACTCGCAGGTATACTTCTTCGAGGGCGGCTACACCGAGTACGAGGAGAACCGCCGCAAGCGCCTGGGCGACGACCAACCCCACCGGATTAAGTACCGTAAGCTGATGGAGTAATTCCCATGGAGATATCCTGAAATGTTTAGTTGGCCCTGAGGCACGAATATTTAGTTTTGACAACTAATAATAATTTGATAACTCTCAGCATGTTCAGCAATTTCAGGATATCTCCATTACCCTCTCGGCAGTCAATCAATTTCTCAAGTATTGACGCTGCCATGACCTTCGGACGATGAAAGGTCAATCAACCTTAACCTTAATACTTGCCCCCATGAACAACATAACTTACCAAAGTAACGACGAGCGCACCATGGCCATGCTTTGCCATCTGAGCGCGCTGGCCATGTTTATAATTCCCTTTGGGAACGTTCTTGGCCCCCTTCTTGTCTGGCTAACCAAAAGGGATCAGTACCCCGAGGTGGATCGTCAGGGGAAGGATGCCCTCAACTTCCAACTTTCGATGATGCTCTACGCTTTTGTTGCGGGAATTCTGGTAATCCTGCTAGTGGGCTTTCTGCTGCTAATCGCCCTTGGTGTGCTGAACCTGGTGGTAATCATTATCGCCTCAGTAAAGGCCAACAACGGCGAGCGGTACGATTACCCCTTTGCTATTAGGTTTATCCAGTAGATAGGCTAATAAGTATATATTTAGGTAGCGAGTACCTGACGTACTAGCTTAAGCTGATTTTGATGGGTAGTCTTTGAGCTAGGCAATACCCTTTACACGAACATATAGCCCCAATACCGCTAGTTAAGTAAGATAGTGTATTTTTTTAGCGCCCTTGAGACCCTGTCGATTGCCTTACGTGGGAAACAGGGCATAATTGGTAATTATTGCTACACCTATTCCATATGCATTAGTCTCATTGCTCAAGCTGTATTTATTATTTTTTCTTTTGATAAATATTTATATCTCCCAATAATTACTCTAAATTTATACCTCCTTTAGTGGGTAATTGTGTGTTGTTACAAGTAAGGTGTGCAACATATTGAGACCGGAAAACTTTACTGCATTTAGAAAGGAATTCTTATATTTGTCCTATGGAAAAGTTAGGTGACATAGAATTTAGAGTAATTGGGAAGTCTGGCAATCAGGAACTAATGCCTGACAACTATGACATTAAGCATATTGCATCTCTTCTGCAAAATGTTGAGGATTTACTTTTCCCTAACAACAAAAAAGAAAGGCCTTTAATTACATATGATATTCAAGAGGGCTCTGTAAAACATATTTTTAAGACAACAATACAAACAGTTATTGGTTTTAGCGCAATTTTAAGTCAAGTCAGTGAAAACCACTCGATAGATTTTTTGGATTTAAAAACTGCGCGTGCTATTGAAAACATTCAGAATTTATCCTTACAGAAGAACTATGAATTTCAAATTAGGACCTCATTAAAGGATAGTTATGAATTGCTAATTTCACCGAACACAAAATATTATAGAACAGAAAACATTTGGGTTGATGCTGAATTCTATTTTTATGGAGTATTAAAAGATGCTGGTGGGAAAAATAAAGCCAATATCCATTTGGATACAGAAGATTACGGATATCTAGCAATTGAAACTGGAGAAGATTTCTTAAAAGAACGTGAAGAAAATTTACTATATAAAAATTTTGGTGTTAGAGCAATTGGGAAACAAAACATAGAAACAGGAGAACTTGACACTAAAACTTTAAGATTACTAGAATTAATAAATTATAACCCCAAGTTTGATGCTTCATATCTAAATAATCTAATCTCAAAGGCCAAAAAGAACTGGAAAGGTATCGACCCCGATGAATGGATTAATAATATGAGAGGAACTTATGAAGCATAGTGTATTACTCGATACTAGTTTCTTTATCCGACTTCTAAATGATGAGGATGAATTACACGAGAATGCACTTTCATATTACAAGTATTTTCTTGAAAATGACATCGTTCTTAAAGTCTCTACTATTTCAATTGCTGAATATTGTGTTTTAGGAAAACTTGGAGATTTACCTCTTAAAGACATTCAGATAATACCATTCAATTTAAATCACGCCGAAAAAACAGGAGAATTTGCTCAAATAATTTTTACTCACAATAGAACAGCGAGAGAAAAGCTTCTCCCAAGAGCAATAATCCCGAATGATTCAAAATTATTTTCACAAGCAGACCTCGATAATAGCGTTACACATTTTGTAACATCTGATGAAAGGTCATTGAATACTTTAAAAGCGTTAAGAACTGGAATTAGTCCAAAATTTGAGATAATAAACATCAGAATTCCTTATAACCAGACTTTCGGAATATTAGAACTCTAAATAAATACGTTGCACAGCAAGGGGTGTAGCCAAT
>CAZBBA010000036.1:0-37186 GCA_964490015.1 uncultured Rikenellaceae bacterium | reverse complement strand
ACCCCCCAGAAAAAGGCCGAACTGGCGGTGCAGGAGCGGGAGGAAAGATTGCAGGCAATCTTCGATAACTCCATACAGTCATTCGTTATCTTTAGCCCAAGGCTAAGGGTTCAAGCATTTAATCATGTAGCAAAAGAAAGAGCAAAGCATCTATTTAACAGTGATTTTGAGGTTGGTAAATCCATTTTTGAGATTTACCCACCCGAGTTTACACGGTTGCTGAAATCCTTTGCCGATAATGTATTGGCTGGTGAAACCAGCAAGTTCGAAGTACCTGTAACCGATTCGGCCGGGAATAATTTCTGGTTCGAACTCCACTTCTCGCCCGTATTCGATGACAAAAGACAAGTAAATGGCATCTTTTTCAATTCAATTGACATTACCCAGCGCAAGCTCGCCGAGGAGTCTATGACCCGATCGCTCGAGAAGGAGAAAGAGCTCAGCGATCTCAAATCGCGATTTGTATCAACCGTTTCGCACGAGTTTCGAACGCCCCTTGCTAGCATTTACTCCAACTCTCAGCTTTTACACCGATATCACACCAAGTGGGACGAGGAGAAGAAAAACCAGAGCTTTATGCGCATTTACGACTCGGTAAACATGATGACCGGAATGCTAGAAAATGTGTCGCTCATTGGTAAGGAACAATCCGGTCGTTTTACTTTCCGTCCCGAGAGCCTTAACCTTAACGAGTTCGCTGCGCGCATTGTGGAGGAGTCGCATCTTACCCTTAACACAACAAATCGGGTGCAGCTCTCAATCCAGGGCGATTTTACCCACGTACTGCTCGACCAAGTGCTACTTCGGCATATCTTGGTCAATATAATCTCCAATGCCATTAAGTATTCACCCAATGCCAAGCCGGTTGAGTTTGTTATCCAAGAATCGAAACGTTTCATCGAGTTTTCCGTACAGGATTTTGGTGTGGGAATCCCCGAGAATGATATCAACAAGATTTTTGATCCATTCTTTAGGGCTACCAATAGCGAGGATTTTTCGGGAACCGGACTCGGGATGACCATCGTAAAGCAGTGCGTCGACACACACGGTGGTTCCGTTGAGGTTAGTAGCATTTTGGGTAGTGGGACTCTGGTAAAGGTTTGGTTACCCCATCGAACCGTTTAACCATAGTTTTTTTAAAAAAAAGGGTTACAGAAGTATGAAAAAAAATCTAGTTCTGCTGATCGAAGACGATACTGTTTTAAGAGACTCCACCTGCATGTTTTTACAGGAGGAAGGTTATGAGGTATTGCTGGCCAAAAACGGGCTCGAAGGCGTTGAAAAAGCCATGGAGCACATCCCGGATCTAATTCTGTGCGATATCTCTATGCCTAGGATGAATGGATATGAGGTGTACGCTATCCTATCGCAAAACTCAGCCACCGGGTTTATCCCCTTTATTTTCCTGTCGGCTAAAACCGAGCGCGAGGACATACGCGTGGGTATGCAAATGGGCGCCGACGATTATATTACCAAACCCTTCGACTTCGATGAGCTGCTCAAGGCCATTGAGCTCCGCATTTCCAAGCGCGAAAGGTTAATAAATGCCACCGAAAACGGATTCAAAGCCATGCTCGACAGTACCCTTACGGGAATACTAATTTTTCAGGACGATCGAATAACTTTCACCAACAGCAAGCTGAGTAAGATTTTTGGATACTCTCTCGAAGAGTTTCTTAATATTAATGTATTCAGTTTAATTGATAAGGAGTACCGTGAAACTTTTGAGAATAAAGTTCGACGTTGCCTAAAAGGCATTCAGCGTAGTTTTAACATGACCTTTAAGGCATGCACCAAATCTGGCGATGTAGTAAATATTGATTGTTGGGGCGGTTTATCAACCCTTAACGGCAGCAATGCGCTTATTGCCAATATAATCAACATTGATGAGTACAGGCAACGGGCCGAGTCTCAGCTGAACGGTAGAAACAACGAGTACTTTCACGATAAAATAGAAAGATTAAACCTCGAAAAGCCAACTGAAAACCAATATTTCCAACCCCTTAATCCTCACAACCTCACCGCTAGGGAGATCGAAATCCTGCAGCAAATATGCCGTGGGCTCACCAATCACGAGATTGCCGATAAGCTATTCCTAAGCGTTCGCACGGTCGATACTCACAGGGGTAATTTGCTAAGCAAAACTGGCGTGTCAAATACTGCCGGATTGGTGGTGTACGCCATTAAGCACAACCTATTCACGCTCGAAAGTTAGACTGCCTAAGTTCCCCCCCTTCACACCGTAAAAAAGCGTACATATTAGCTTGTAGCTTATTTAGTCTTTTTCGCTGATGTATTTGGATTGGTTATTCTGCAATTTTGCAAAACAAATTGCTAATACTAAAATCCAATACTATGACACTTAGTAATCTATCATTAGGTAAAAAGTTTACTTTAGGGTTTGGGACCATAACCCTTCTGCTGGTTCTAATTGCTATTATATCGCTTCTGGGGTTTAGGAGTGTTCTCAAGTCTGCCAACGAATCGATTAAAAGCGACGACTTTAGAGCTGAGTTGCTCCAGGGCTACAACGCCCATCTACACTGGTCCAAGGAACTTAGCCAGAGTATCTATGCCGATCAGGACAATAGGATAAAGGTTGAACTTAACCACACCCTATGCGCATTTGGGCGGTGGTACTATGGCGAATCGCGTTATGAGGCCGAAGCGCTGATTCAAAATTTAGCTCCTGTAATGAGTAAAATGGAGGAGCCGCATAAGCAATTGCACCAAAGTGCGGCACACATAAAAAAGGTAATCGAGGAAGCATCCGACGAGGAGTATCACAACGCCTTAATAGCAGCTCAGCAGCATTACCATCAGAACACGCTTAAGTATTTAGATGAGCTTAGTGTTCTATTCAACCAGGCTGTTAAGCTTGCCGATCAACAATCAGACGTTACCCATTCGCAGGTGTATGCCACTTCTAATGCGTCTCGCACGTCTACATTCTATTTGGCAGTTACAGCATTGTTATTGGCCATATTAATATCTGTAACGTTAACCCGTAGTATCCTCCGAGATGTTAATGCCGGTATTGCGTTTGCCCAACAGGTGGCAAAAGGTAATTTGATGGCCGAGTTGGGACATCACTCAGGAGACGAAATTGGGGAGCTGCTAAAGCATTTTGAGAACACCGTGAACAAGATTAAGGAAGTTGTTCAACGTGTAAGCCTCGGCTCCGATAATATGTCAACTGCTTCGGAACAGCTTAGCGGCACATCTCAGGAGATGTCGCAGTGGTCCAATGAGCAGGCAGCCTCGGTCGAGGAGGTATCATCGTCAATGGAGCAAATGGCTGCAAATATTGAGCAAAACTCCGATAATGCGCAGCAAACCGAAAAGATCGCGCTATTGGCCGAAACCGGAATGCAACGGGTTGAGCAAACCGCAACCGAGAGCCTTTCCTTTGTGAGAGAGATTGCCGATAAGATTTCCATCATTACCGATATAGCCTTCCAAACAAACCTTTTGGCGCTAAATGCCGCCGTAGAGGCGGCACGGGCAGGGGAACATGGTCGCGGGTTTGCCGTGGTTGCCGCCGAGGTTCGTAAGCTGGCCGAGCGGAGCAAACTTGCAGCCGACGAGATAAATGCTCTTTCCAAGAAAACTGTATCAACAACCGAGGAGGCGAGCAAGCTGGTGCAAGATTTACTCCCAGAGATTAACCGCACGGCAAAGTTAGTACAAGAGATTTCGGCTGCCAGCGCCGAGCAAACCACTGGTGCCGATCAGATAAACTCAGCCATTCAGCAGTTAAATCAGGCAACACAGCAGAATGCTGCAGCCAGCGAGGAGGTGGCTACTAGCGCCGAGGAGCTCTCAGCTCAAGCCGACCAGTTGCGTGAGATAATCAGTTTCTTTGAGGTGGATCGAAGTGGTACAATGGTAAATGTGGTTAAAAATCGGACGAAAACCGCCACTCCAAAGAGTAGCCCAAAAGGTAGCTTTAGTCATAATATCCATTCTGTAAAAGAAAGGGTAAATGGCAACCATCGCGAACTCACCGCCAAGGAGTTAGCAAAGCCGTTAGTGAATGGGATCGGGGTAAAACCTAAAGGTGTTGTGATAAACCTTGCTAAATCAAATGGCGATGAAGGTTATGAGAAGTTTTAACCACTCCAAACCGAGTGTAATGAGAACAATATTGGTAATTGACGATGATCCCATTATGCGCGAAACCATTCGCGACATACTTCAGGTTGAGGAGTACAATGTTGTTCTGGCATCCAACGGAAAGGAAGGAATGGCACACCTCGAAGTCCTCGAGATTGATATGATTCTGACAGATGTGTTGATGCCCGAGAAGGATGGTATCGAGGTTATTATGGAGGCAAAACGAAAGTACCCCAATATCAAGATTCTGGCCATATCGGGTGGAGGGTTCATCTCGGCAAGGAACTACCTTAAAATGGCTCGCGATCTGGGCGCGAATGCCTCTGTTATGAAACCCTTTGATATTGATGATCTGTTGCAGAATGTTAATAAGCTGCTGTGCGATAACCCAATCCCCAAGGTTCTATAGATATTTCTTCAGGCGATTTAGAAGCATTATAAATTAACTCCTTACACAAAGAGCAAGTGATACAGAAACAGAATTTTAGCGAGGATAAAGGGTGTTCGAAGGCTTATCAACCTCTAAATAGGTGAAAAAGCTGATTAACCCTAGTCGTGGCTTACTTACTTTAGCACATTAATAAAACCTTTTGATATGATCTTTTTTCAGTGGAATACCGATTTCGAGAGTGGGAACGAGATTATTGACAACGACCATAAAGTGCTGGTGCAGTTGGTAAACGATCTATATGTTGAGATGGCCAGGGGCGATGGATCGATTATGGTAGCCCCTGTAATTGATAAGTTAGTTGATTACTCAAAAAATCATTTTAGGCGCGAGGAGAAGTTGATGAAGTCGCTTAGCTACCCCGGTTTCGAGCGACACGAAGCCGAGCACGATGCGTTTATCGCTAAGGTTTCGGAGTATCTTCGAAACCTTAAAAGAGATAACATCTCTACCGATCTGGCCCGTTTCCTTAAGGATTGGCTGGTTAATCACATTCTCTCCTCCGATAAAAGATTTGCTAGCTACATGGAGATTAAAAATATAACCGGGTAGTTAATATGAGAGGAATTCTTTATTTGCAAAATCTTTTCGAGCACTGATTTTATTCCGTAACATTATTCTTAACTTTAGGGTATATAAAGCCAAAGCCCTTGAGAGTTAGGCTCAAATACACTCAGCATTTATTTAATGAAGTTACCACCTAAACCTCTCAACAATGAACTCATTCAAAAACTGGTCAATTGCGCAGAAAACTGGAGTTATTCTGAGTATCCTAATCGGTTTCGCGTTTGTTACCTTTGTTTTTTTTAGGGTAAACAACTTGTCAACAAGCAGCTACCTGGTAGAAGTGGCCAGCCGTAACCGTATGCTTATCAAAAGCATTGCCTACCAATCGGAGTATTTGAACCGCAACCCCAACGGTAGCAAGCAAAAGCTACGCTGGGCTATAAACCTATTCGATGAGTCGATTAAAGTCCTTAAGGACGGTGGAGTTGCTCCCGAAATCAATAGTAATCCAAAGGTTCCGGGAGTATACGATGAGTTTAAGCGCGAAATCGATAAGGTTCAGGCCATTTGGGCGCCCTATCGCATTCAAGCACAAAGAATTCTCGATGGTCAAACTTCAGGATCGCTCGAGGCGCTTGATTACATTGATAATAACACCGAAAGCCTGGTTGTTGCCAGCGATGTACTTGTGGAAGCTATTTTTGGCTGGAACAAGTCTCGAACAGCTCGATCCAGCTTGATATTCACCCTACTGCTGCTTGTTAATTTTCTATCACTGTTTATTCTCCTCTGGGTTATCCGTAAGTATATCGTAAACCCAGTGCGGTTGGTACTACCATACTTTATGGACATGTCTAACGGAATTGTAGGCCATAAAATACAGAAAAGCGCTAACGACGAGATAGGCCTGCTCATCAACTCATTCAACAAGATGAATGATAGGCTTAAGGACATAGTGGGCACTATTACTACAGGCGCTAGTAACATTGTGAATGGCAGCGATCAAATCAGCGAATCGGCACAGATGGTATCGCAGGGAGCTTCGGAGCAGGCCGCTTCGGCCGAGGAGATTTCATCATCCATAGAGGAAATGGTGGCCAACATTCAGCAGAACTCCGATAACGCCATGCAGGCCGAAAAGATTTATCGAACTGCGGAAAATATGATGAAGCAGACCGCCGATGCCAGCAAAGAAAGTATGGACGCTATTGCGGTTATCTCTGAAAAGATTACGGTGATAAACGACATTGCATTCCAAACAAATATCTTGGCGCTGAATGCTGCTGTTGAAGCTGCCCGTGCTGGCGAGCATGGCAAGGGCTTTGCCGTTGTTGCTGCCGAGGTTCGTAAACTTGCCGAGCGTAGCCGTTTGGCTGCCGATGAGATTATATCGCTATCTGGGAAGTCGTACAATACAACTAGCCACGCTTTAAAGCTGGCTAACGATCTAGCCGCAGAAGTGGGGAAAACCTCGCAGATGATTCATGAGATTTCTGCTGCCAGCCAGGAGATGAACGAGGGCGCAAACCAGATAAACAATGGTGTGCAGCAGATGAATACCGTTATTCAGCAGAATGCGGCAGCTAGTGAGGAGTTGGCTACAAGCGCCGAGGAGTTTGCCAGTCAGGCCGAGCAGCTTAAGGATGCCATTGGATTCTTTAAAACTGCCGATAGCCAAGGTGCTCGCTCATCACGCAAAACTGGGGAACTGGTTGGGTGGAACGATACGTTCCGCATAGGTATCAGTTGGGTAGATGATCAGCACAAGGTGCTGTTTGGGCTTATCAACCAGCTATACACTACCTACGGCAAGTCAAAAAGCAAGGGTCAGCTCAAAAAGGTGCTCGACGAATTGCTCGACTATACCATCTACCACTTTGGTAACGAGGAAAAGGTGTTTGAGCAAATCCGATACGAGGGCACCGAGAAGCATTTGGTTCAGCACAAAAAGTTTATCGATAAGATCAAATCATTCCGCGAGGAGTTTAACGCAGGTGATGTTTCTGTAGCCCTCGATGTGGTTCACTTCCTGCAGGACTGGCTGGTTACCCATATCCAACGCACCGATAAAGCCTATGTGCAAACCTTTAAAGAGCATGGAATAAGATAATAGTTGCCTTTTTATGGATACACTAAAGTCATTGGTTTGGACCGATAAGCTGACGATGTTCAATGCAAAACTCGATTATCAGCACCAAACCCTCTTTAAATATATTAATGAAATTATTGAGGTAGAGCAGCTAACTCCAAGGTCAAAGCTGTTCGCCGAAATTCTATCGAAGATTACGGATTACGGGTTAGAGCATTTCAAAGACGAGGAGCTGGTTATGAAAGAGTATCAGTTCCCTCAAGAACAGTTATCACAGCACATTATGCAGCATCGTGATTACACATACAAAGTTGCTATGTTTAATACCAATTTTCATCAGCCAAATTGCTCCGATCCCTTTGAGGTGATATCCTTTCTAAGAGATTGGTGGTATAATCATATCCTTAGGAGCGACATGGCGTTTAGCCATTTTCTCCGCAAACAGCTATCGAGTTGAACCGAAATATTGTCTAATATAAAGTATTCCAATTATGTCGTTTTTTGTATGGCAGGACAAATTTGCTTTCGACATAGAAAGCATTGATAATGATCATAAAAAGTTGGTTGGATTGATCGACGATCTGTATGTTGCAATGAGTCAGGGAAAGGCAAGAGCCATAATTGAGGATGTTGTAAAAAGCCTACTTGAGTATACTCGGGTTCACTTCAGACGCGAGGAGTTTTACATGAAAAGCACAAACTATCTCGATTACGATACCCACAAAAAAGCCCATGATGTATTTATCGATCAGGTTCTACAGTATCAGCAAAAGCTACAGGAGGGAAAGGATAATTTCTCGATTGATGTGCTGAGCTTTTTAAGGGAGTGGTTATCGCAACACATTCTAAATATTGATAAGCAAACAGTACCACACCTGAAGAAGTATGGCATCAAATAGTGCTGATAAAAACTAAATGAAAAAGGGGGATGTATTTCCCCCTTTTTTAAGTACGAACTTTTGTTAGCTCTTATTTACACTTAAGCACTTCATTCATTTGGTACTCGGCGGCAGCACGGAACGAGCCGTTTAACGCTTTGGTAAAAGCTTCGCAAGCTTGAGTGGTATCGCCCTGATTTTGGAATGCAACACCCATTTGGTAGTGAATTCCTGCCTCATCAAGGTTTCCGTTCCCTTTTTCAAGGGCAAGTCTGCTGAATTCAATTACACTGTCCCATTGTTTTAGTTCGCTGTTGTTAATGGCAAGTACAAAGTAGATAGTACCGTCGGATTCATCAAATTCAAGTGCTTTTTTGAAGAACTCAATGGCCTCTGCGTGCCTTTTGGCTTTTTGAGCCTCATCGCCCTTACGGAGCAAGTAGGCTTTGGCTTTTTTCTGAGCGTCATCGGCCTTGTTCCGATCGTTGGTTTGGAGCGAAACCTCCATGGTTTTCTTCAGGTACTCCAACATTCCATCGAAGTTCTCCTGCTTTTCCATCGACAAGGCAATGCCTAGGTAGGGATCGGAGTAGTCAGCTTTAACACCAATAGCCTTTTCGTAGTAGCTTATGGCTTTCTCAAAATTATCGGCGCGATACTCGGTATTACCCATCTGATTGTATAGCTGTGGGATAATACTTTGAACCCGTCCAAGGGTTCTTCTATCCCCATATTTTTTAGATGTTTCCTGTGCTTTTTCCAACTGATCAAGACTTCCGTACATATCCTTAGCCCTATATAGGTTCATTGCATACTGGAAATGAGCCGTTGGGATAAGGTCTTCGGCATTTCTTTTGATTTCAGCACCCTCAGATTCAAGATCTTCACTAATCTCTAGAGCTTTGTACAGAAATTCAATGGCTTCCTGGGGTTTCTTGTCTTGTAGCAATGTAGCACCAGTATTGTACGCTTCAGCTGCTTCCCTTAAAGTTTGCGCCACACTAAAGAATGGGCCAAATGCAATCGCAGAAACTAAGATTAGTTTTACTAGTTTGTTAGATTTCATATTGTTAAGTGTTAATTTGGTTTTCTTGGTTTAATAAAAACGCATAAAAATAGCAAGTTCAAATTTCTTTAGAGTAAAGTTTTTACAATTTATAATGAATTTAAATAAAAAAATCAAAAATTTCGGAGATACAACCCATTACCTTTTGTGCTCGAAGAACAACTTTATCTCATTCCCAGTTTCGTTGGCCAAGACACCCTGAACTACTTTTGTTTTTGGGTGAAGTAATTTAGTTGATATTGTTGAATATCCCCTTTTGGGGTCACTTGCCCCGTAGACCAAACTGCCAATATGACTCCAGTACAATGCGCCTGCGCACATGGGACAAGGTTCTAGGGTGACATACAGCGTGCATTGATTTAGGTACTTACCACCCAAGAATGATGTGGCAGCAGTAATTGCCTGCATCTCGGCATGGGCAGTTGGATCGTTTAGATTCTCAGTTAGGTTATGTGCTCTAGCAATTATTTGTCCATCGCACACCACCACTGCACCTATGGGAACCTCATCCTTTGTCTTGGCCTTTTGAGCCTCCTTTAAGGCTTCCTGCATGTACTTTATGTTAATATCCATATTTGTCAATGTAAACACATAAGCCTGATTTGCAAAAAAGATGCCACTAATTGCTCGCCTTACGAATTCTTTATACCTTCGCAATCTGAAAAAAAATGAACTAAAATGTATAGAACACACAACTGCGGGCAGTTACGCTCCGCTAATATTGGGCAAAAAGTTACACTAAGTGGCTGGGTGCAGCGCGTACGCAACCTGGGGGGAATGACTTTTATCGATTTGCGCGATAGGTATGGAATTACCCAACTTGTTGCCGATGAGCATGCTGATAATGGGCTGCGGGAAGTGGTCGAAAGTCTAGGCAGAGAGTACGTGATAAGATGTGAAGGTACTGTTTTAGAACGCTCAAGCAAGAATTCTAAGTTGCCCACGGGTGATATTGAAGTTAAAATCGAGTGCCTTAAGGTGCTAAATCAATCAGAGACACCTCCTTTTACCATTGAGGATGAAACTGATGGTGGCGATGAGCTAAGAATGAAATACCGATATCTAGATATTCGTCGTAATCCTGTTAAAAATGCCCTTCTTATTCGTCATAAGGTTGGCCAGGCAGTGCGTAGGTATCTCGATTCAAAAGATTTTATCGAGATCGAAACCCCTTTTCTAATTAAATCTACTCCTGAGGGAGCGCGCGATTTTGTTGTCCCCTCGCGCATGAATCCCGGTGAGTTCTACGCTCTGCCCCAGTCCCCGCAAACCTTTAAGCAATTGCTTATGGTGGCGGGTATGGATAAGTACTTTCAGATTGTAAAGTGCTTCCGCGATGAGGATCTAAGAGCCGATCGCCAGCCCGAGTTTACCCAAATAGACTGCGAGATGTCGTTTGTGGAGCAGGATGACGTGCTAAAAACCTTTGAGGGATTAGTACTGCGATTGTTCGATGAAATTCTGGGGGTTGAGTTTAAAGAACCATTCCATCGGATGACCTATAGCGACGCAATGTCCCTTTACGGCTCCGATAAGCCCGACTTAAGGTTTGGGATGGAAATCAGAAACTTGTCGGCATTAGCCAAAGGAAAAGGTTTTCCGGTATTCGACAATGCTGAATATGTTGGGGGAATTGTTGTTCCTGGCGCATCGGAGTATTCGCGTAAGCAACTCGACGAGCTCACAAAGTTTGTTCAGCGCCCTCAAATAGGCGGGAAAGGATTAGTGTACGTTAAACTTTCGGCCAATAGTGAAGTAAGGTCATCGGTTGATAAGTTTTACTCACCAGCACAGCTTCAGGAGTGGGCTAAGCATATGAGCGCCAAGGAGGGCGATTTACTCCTGATAATGGCAGGTGCGCGGAATCAAACCCTTGAGGCAATAGGACAGCTACGCCTAGAGATGGGAAACCAGCTAAACCTAAGGCCATCAAACGTATTTGCACCACTTTGGGTTATCGACTTCCCGCTTTTGGAGTGGGATGAGGAAACAAAACGCTTCTACGCCAAGCATCATCCTTTCACCTCGCCAATACAGTCCGACATTCATCTTTTCGATTCCGACCCAAGTGCCATTAGGGCTAATGCCTACGATTTGGTGATAAATGGAGTAGAAATTGGTGGAGGATCAATTCGAATATTCGATCGGAGCTTGCAGCATCGAATGTTTAAAGTGCTTGGGTTTAGCGAGGCCGAAGCCGAGGAGCAGTTTGGGTTTCTTCTAAATGCGTTTAAGTACGGAGCTCCACCTCACGGAGGTGTAGCCTTTGGTTTCGACAGGTTATGCGCTGTGATGGGTGGATCGGATTCTATCCGCGATTATATTGCCTTTCCCAAAAATAACTCTGGAAGAGATGTGATGATAAACTCTCCAGCACCAATTTCCGATCAACAGCTCAATGAGCTAAGCATCAGACTTAAGTAATAGATCTTATTTACCTAAGGTAAGCAATATCTGAAGCTAGTTATTAAACTGGGAGGTTATTGTAAAATTAGTCAATCGGTACATATCAAGTTTTAGGAGAAAAGGTCAGCATTTTTGCTGACCTTTTCTCCTTTTTCTGACTATAGTATGGGTTGTTAGCTGTATAAAAGGGTTATTAATGCATCTGTTTTCTGGACAAAACCTATACAATTGTAATCGATGATATGGCATTTTATTATAGATTATATTTATTAAAACACATATTAACAGGATGTTAAAACTGTGGTTTAAATATTTTAACTTAAAACCAAAAAAAATTAAATTTTCTTTATTTAGAAAGAAAATTTAATTATACTTTTACATATTCTTTTATGTCAATTAATTAGTAATCTAAAATAGGCTTGAAATTATGAAAAAGTTAACATTAACCAATGCTGAATTTTCGCACCTAAGAGAGATCTATCTTGTTGAACTCGAGAAAGCTCAAAGGCGTATTGAACACCTTTCGGCTATATTGATGAAAATTGATTCGGAGTTCGACCCCAATGCTGAGGTGGAGGTACTTGAGGCTGATGAGGTTCCGGTACGCGGGAAAAAATCACGAAAAAAAGCATCTTATGTAATCAGTGATACACGAAAACCTCGTAGAGCATCAAAACCCCGAAAGCCAATTATCAAGGGTGCGGGCGATGATAATATTAAATGGAACGATTTTGTGTTGAAGACCATTATCGAGAAAAACGAACCTACTTTATCATCTGAAATTCAGAAATTAGCCATTACCCACTTCGAAATTCAGGAGGCTGATGTGCCACGCGTTAAGCAAGTTATTTCTGGAGCACTCTCGAAACTTGTTACTCTCGAGAAAAAGTTACGTACGCAAAAAGTGCCAGGATCGCGTGAGAAGTGGTATGGACCTGTTTCGTGGTTTGCCAAGGATGGAGGTTTCCTTCCAGAGTACCAGGCTAAAATCGACGCCAACTCATCGGCGCAATAGTAATTAGTATTAGATAAACAGAAAACGCTGGATTTCCAGCGTTTTCTGTTTTATGGCTCTAGGCTTTTTCGGGAATAATTACTCCCAGTAGGGTTGCTGGGGTTGAATCTTTTATCTCAACATAAACATAATCGCCAATTCGACTACTCTCCTTGGGGAAAACAACAACCTTGTTCTGCGAGGTTCGGCCATAGTAATGATTTTCCGATTTTTTCGAAACTCCCTCAACAAGAACCTCAAAGCATCGGCCTATATCTTTGCGTTTACTGTCCTCCGATAGTTTACCCTGAAGTTCGATTATCTCAGTTAGTCTTCGGGTTTTCACATCCTCTGGTACATCATCCTCAAACTTGCGGGCAGCCTTGGTATTTGGGCGTTCAGAGTATTTGAACATGAACGCAAAGTCGTAACCAACCCATTTCATCAGCGTAAGGGTTTGATCATGATCTACCTCTGTTTCTGAACAGAATCCCGCAATTATGTCGGTCGAAAGGGAGCTGTCGGGTAGTATCCGTCGAATGGCCTCAACACGTTGCATGTAGTATTCGCGCGTGTATCCTCGGTTCATCAACTCGAGAATGCGAGTGGAGCCCGATTGAACCGGTAGATGAATGTGGCTGCAGATATTCTCGTACATGGCCATGGTGTATAGTACTTCGTCCGATAAATCCTTTGGATGTGAAGTGGAGAACCGAACCCTAAGACGAGTGTCAAGTTTGGCTACTTTTTCCAGAAGCTCGGCAAAACTTACCCGTTCGCCCGATTCGTTCGCCCAGTTGTAGCTATCAACATTTTGCCCTAGAAGTGTAACCTCGCGGTAGCCATCGTTGATAAGATCCTGTACTTCGCGAAGTATTGTTTCGGGGTTTCGGCTCCGCTCTGCTCCTCTAACATATGGAACCACGCAGTATGTACACATATTATTGCAACCTCGCATTATGGAAACAAATGCCGAAACGCCGTTCTTATCTAATCGAACAGGGCTAATGTCGGAGTAAGTCTCCTCGCGCGATAGCAGAACATTGATTCCTTTTTGACCCTCCTCGGCCGATCGAAGCAGAATGGGGAGTTCTCTATATGCATCGGGGCCAACAACAATGTCAACCAACTTCTCGTTCTCCAGCAGTTTGTCTTTTAGCCTTTCGGCCATGCACCCTAACACTCCAATTAGTAACGACGGGTTTTTCTTTTTTTGTAAACGGAACACATCGAGTCTGCCCCAAACCCGCGTTTCGGCATTCTCGCGGATGGAACAGGTATTCACCAGAATCACATCTGCCTCTTCCATTTCCTCAGTAATCTGGTACCCGTTTGCCGTGAGAATTGAAGCAACAACCTCGCTATCGTTGAAATTCATCTGACAGCCGTAGGTTTCAATGAAAACCTTTCCGTTGATTATGTTATTGTTTATCAAGATTATATGATTATTAGATGTTATAATTGAACAGGCTTATTTTGCCCTGTAAAGTTAGTGGAAAAAAATATTTAATAATCGGTTTATTATTTGATGACTTACTGCCCATTGTTTAAAGAGCATTAGCGACATGTAGTAAATTTCCAATACATTGTAAGTAGCAGTATAACAGGTTTTTAATGGAAATTTATTGTCGAACCCAAATTTCTTACTAAATTTACCGTTTGTAAAGAGGAGAGTATATATCCTTGTGAAATATTGATTAAGTATTAGATTATCAGCACATATTTAGCCTTGTCACTAACAAATTTTTGATTATGTCGGGACACAATAAATGGTCGACGATTAAACGGAAAAAAGGAGCCTTGGATTCTAAACGATCCAAGATGTTTAGTCGGATTACAAAAGAGATAACAGTTGCCGTTAAAGAGGGTGGAGCCGATCCAGAAGGAAATCCACGGCTAAGGGTTGCCATCAACAACGCCAAAGGTGTTAATATGCCCAAGGATAACATTCAACGGGCTATTAGCAAGGCCGATAAGGATGATTCGTCGCTTCAGGAGTTAACATTTGAGGGCTATGGCCCTGAGGGTGTACCAATATTTATTGAATGCCTTTCCGATAATAACAATAGAACTATCAGCGCAATTCGCTCAATATTTACTAAGCGTGGTGGAAGTCTTGGAACCAATGGCTCTTTAAGTTTTCTGTTCGACCGGAAAGGCGTTTTTACCATTCCTCGTGGTGATATTAACCAGGAAGAACTTGAACTCGAACTTATTGATGCTGGCGCAGAAGAGATTGAAGGTTCGGACGAGATGATAGTAGTATACACTGCAATGGCCGATTTTGGCCGGATGCAGAAAAAATTGGAGGAGTTAGGAATTGAGGCGGAGAACGCCAGCCTGCAAAGAATTCCTAACGACTATAAGTCGCTTGAACCGCAAATTGCCATGAAAGTTCTTAGACTTGTTGATGAGTTTGAGGATAACGATGATGTTCAGAACGTATATCACAACATCGAGATGACCGATGAGCTGGTGCAAGCCATGGAGAGTGCTGAGTAATTCTGGAGTTATTTTTAGATCAAATTGTACTTATGAATATTCGAAATTGGGTTATCAGGTTTTCTTTGATGTCTTTTATTGTCCTTTTACTTGGAGGATGTGGTCGATATAACGACATTAGCGTGAAGGGGATTAAGGATGTTAAATTCCGAGGGTTAAATCAAAAGGTAATTCTGCTTAGCTTTGATGTGGAGATTGACAATCCCAATACCCGAAAAATTAGTGTGGTTGAGATTGATTTTAAGGCCTGGCTAAATAATCGAGAGTTGGGCAATTTCAGAATAGTTGAACCCATTAATCTTATACCCTGCTCAAAACAAGTCTACTCAATTCCTGCAGAGATTGAGCTACGTACCATTGCCGATGCATTCCGTTTGGCCACCTCGGGCTCAATCGAAGGGTTACTCGATAGGTTGGAGATTGAAGGAAAGATTAAGGGAAGATCATTTCCGGTGAGGAAGACCATAAAGGTTGACCGACAGAAGTTCAAGGATTTATCCTCATCGCTTTAACCTTATTTTTTAAGTAAAGCTAGCTTTGATTGTATTTCAAATATTGTACCTTTGTGGCCTAAATTACGTAGCCAAACCAATTCGATTTCCATATGTTTAGAGTATACAAAAACTCAATTATCAAAGGATTTGTCGTTACTTTTTTGGTTTCCTGTAGCACCATTTTGGGCTATAGCCAGGATGGTTCAGGGATAATTGGCCAGCTTCAGCAGTTTAACCCCGAGAAGGGTAGCATTAGTATAAAACAAGACCCTAAAGTTGAGCAGCTACTCAATACTTACTACATCCAGAATGCCTCAAAACCCGGAATGCAAGGGTTTCGTATCCGCATCTTCTTCGATCCCGGACAAACTTCAAGAACAAGGTCGTTGGAGGTAATGAATGAGTTTATGGAAAGTTTCCCTGGGATGCCCATCTATAGAACTTTCGATAGCCCCTACTACAAAGTTTCAGTTGGTGATTTTCGTACCCGCGATGAGGCCATCAGAATGCTCAACAAGCTTAACCGGAAATATCCCAAAGCCTTTATCGTCCCCGAGTGGATAAATTTTCCCCGGATCGATTGATTGTAAATAAAGTTCTTACAACAATGTATCGCACTAGACAAATCTCCAACAGAAAATCAACATCAAAAATCAGGAGGTTTTCTAGCACTGCACTTTTATCACTTGGTAGTTCGCAATACCGCAAATTAACTCTCATAGGATTCTTATGTCTGATCAGATTAAGCACGAGTGTGGCATAGCCCTAATTAGGCTGCTCAAACCCCTAGAGTATTACCAGCTGAAATATGGTACATGGATGTACGGCTTGCAAAAGCTTTACCTGCTCATGGAAAAGCAGCATAACCGAGGGCAGGATGGTGCAGGAGTTGCCTCCATAAAGTTTAACCTGAAACCCGGGTATCGTTACATCGACAGAGTTCGTAGCAACTCATCCTCATCCATTCGCGAGGTTTTCGATTCAATTCAGGCAGGGATTAACCGATGGGAGCATAATCCCGATTCAATTAACGATCCTGTGTGGGCCAAGCAGAATATTCCCTTTGCAGCTGAATTGTACCTTGGTCACTTACGATACGGAACCTTCGGCAACAACTCTATCGACTACGTTCACCCTGTGATGAGGGAGAACAACTGGAAATCGAGAACACTTGTATTGGCCGGAAATTTCAATATGACAAATGTTGATGAGCTGTTTCAGAAGCTAATAGATCTTGGTCAGCATCCAAAGGATTATTCCGATACCGTTACAGTACTCGAAAAGTTGGGCCATTTTATCGACGACGAAAACCAGCGACTTTTCCGACAATATAAAAACGAAGGGAATTCGAATCGTCAGATTAGCGATCTTATTGCCGAAAGCCTTAGCCTAAAGCAGGTACTGCAAGATGCTACCAGGGATTTTGATGGTGGATACGCACTGGCAGGAGTGATTGGGCACGGCGATGCATTTGTGTGTCGCGATCCATGGGGGATTCGTCCGGCATTTTACTACGCCAACGATGAGATAGTGGTAGCAGCTTCGGAACGGCCCGTTATTCAGACGGTAATGAACGTTGCAACTGATGATGTAAAAGAGGTTACCCCTGGTTACGCCCTAATAGTAAAGCATTCGGGCGATCTTGCCCTTGAGGAGATTAGAGTTCCTCAGCCTCGCCGGTCATGCTCGTTTGAGCGTATCTACTTTTCGCGAGGAACCGATAGGGATATCTACAGGGAGCGCTTAAAGTTAGGCGAACTGCTTACCCCAGTAATTTTAGAGAAAATCGATTACGATTTAGAGAACACCGTTTTCTCCTTTATTCCCAATACAGCCGAAACCGCATTTTACGGAATGGTTAAGGGCGTGGAGGAGCATATGATTAAGGAGAAAACAGCGGCCATTAAGCAGAAAAATGGAAGCCTCACCGAGGCCGATATCGAACAAATTATTGGCACTCGCCCAAGGGTTGAGAAGATTGCTGTTAAGGATGTGAAGTTGCGTACTTTTATAACCCAGGATAAAGGGCGCGATGACCTTGTAGGGCATGTATACGATGTAACATATGGAGCGCTCCGCGAGGGCGTTGATAACCTAGTTGTAATTGATGATTCGATTGTAAGGGGAACAACCCTGCGGGAGAGTATCCTTCGAATTCTCGATAGGTTAAATCCCAAGATGATTGTTGTTGTCTCGTCTTCGCCACAAATTCGATATCCAGATTGCTATGGAATTGATATGGCCAAGCTGGCCGATTTTGTTGCATTTAGGGCTGCCATCGAGCTACTTAAGGAGACAGGGCAGGAAAGTGTAATAAACAGTGTTTACAAGAACTGCAAAGCTCAACAGAACCTGCCAAAGGAGGAAATTGTGAACTATGTAAAGGATATTTATAGGCCTTTTACTTCCGAACAAATTTCCGATAAAATTGCCCAACTTCTTACCCCCAAAGGGATGAAGGCCAAAGTGAAGATAGTGTTTCAAACAATTGAAACGCTTCATATTGCTTGTCCTAATGATACCGGCGATTGGTATTTTACTGGTAACTACCCCACACCGGGGGGTAATAAGGTGGTAAATAGCTCATTCATCAATTTTATTGAGGGCAGAAATCAACGAGCTTACTAGGCATTGAGCAGCCATTGTTCGGATAGGCGATCTGAAATTAACCAAAAACAATTTGATCTTGGCATTGAACTTGTTAGTGAAATTGATTATATTTGTTTACTAACATTAAACTTATTGCGCTATGAAACAGTTTACGCTTATCCTAATATCGCTGATGCTTATTTATACTTCAGAGATTTTCTCACAGGACAAAAGGGCACTGAAAGCAGCCGAGTTGAGTTTCACATCAGCTGAGAGGGACTACAAGAAAGGTGAATATCTTGAAGCAGCCCAAAAATTCACCATTGTTGTTAACTCTATCCCTGCCGCAATCGATTCGCGCAAGCATCTGGAGATGAGGTTGGATGCCCTTATTAAGCTTGTGGATATATACTTTTATAAGTACGTGGGTATTAAGCAAGCCTGCGAGTTTCTGGAAGAATACAAGGTAACCGTTAATACCATGAAGAACTCAGGAGTGCTAAAGGGTTCAGATTTACTTAAATACTTAAAACAAGAGCAGGAGTATGCCAATAAAGAAGCAAAACAGTGCGATGGTTACGAACGAATAGGAGGCGATATGGATAAGTTCCGCAGCAAAACTTTCGATAAAGTATTTGAAAAGGAGAATTAACCTATTTCAAGCATTACCCGGATAATGAAAAACCCCGCTTGGCGGGGTTTTTTATGTAGTTAGATTAATGCTTTCGTTTGATTTTCCTTTTTATAAAGGAGAGAATATGCCTGTCAACCTTATTTTGGTAGATATCCGAAATGGTTATCATAATTCCAGTTTCCTCAACATCGCCAAAGTATGGGTTAATGATTGTACCAAACATTTTCATCGAGGGGCTAATGTTCATGTATGAGTTAATGAGGGGTGGAATATGCTCACCAAGGTTTCGTATCTCCTTCGATAAAATCTTGTAATCCTCCTTGTAGTCGGCACCTACAAATATTTTTGCCATGGCATCCCGATCAATATCTACCTCCATGGGGTAAAGAGGCGTTACAAGGTTATCGTGATCGGCAAAGTACTTGTCTAAAAAGTAGAGCAGAAGATTTCGCGCATTCTTGTTGTACTGCCTATACATGGTTACCTTGCCAAAGAAGTACTTAATTCCGGGATGAAGTATAACTAATGCACCCAAGCCATCCCAAAGGTTATCGAGGGCGTACAAACCCTTTTCGCGGCGTTGCGCCGATTGGTAACGGGGTTGAACAAAAGAGCGACCAAGTTCAATAAGGTAAGGTAGATAATCCTTTTTAAATTTGTCGGAAAAGGTAAAAAGGGCAGTTGTAGAAAGGTGAAACTCTTCGCCCTTAGTGGGATCGATAATGTGATACCTATATCCCCCAAGAATCTCCTTATCCTTGGGATCCCAAACGATTAGCTGTTTGTAGGGATTATCCGATATGTCGTACTTGTCGATGTCGATCTCTTTTCCAGTGCCACCGCCCGCACTCCGAAAACTTAGTTCACGAAGGCGACCAATTTCCTTCATTAAATTTGGCGAGTCGTGAGCAGTGATTATATAAAGAAGATTTCCACCATTGTTGGTCTCTCGCACAAATTTATTAGTGGTTAATTCCTTTTCAAGCAGAGCCTTATCAACCGGTTCGATTATTTGTTCCATCGTATAAAAATTTTCTCAAAAGTACTTAATAATGTATCATATTGTAACCCATTACCCATTTTTGTTTAATGAGTATACTTGCTCCTTTACCCAAGAGGCCCACTGTTGTGGTGTTTTCGAAGAGTCGAACAAATCATATGGAATGGGTTGACCAAAAATAACGTGAATCTTTTGGCCTTTCTGCTTAAACATTTCATCAACAAGGTAAAGCATCTCAATGTTCAACTTTATTCTCAGAAAAGTTCTGATACGGCTGAGGTTGTAGAAGAAGTTTGAGTTTTTCCCGCTAAAGTAAACCGGAACCACATTTCGCTTATGCTTGATGGCCTTGGTGATAAAATTCTTCTTCCATTCCAAATCCTCAATTTTGCCATCCTGTTTACGAGAGCATAACCCAGCGGGGAAGCTAAACATTTGAGTATTCGAAGCGAATACTTCGTCCATGAGTAGCGCATTAGACTTTGATTGCCCTCCATGTTTATTGACAGGAATAAAATTTTCTTGCAGCTGTTTGATGTTCATCAGCAAGTCGTTTGATGGAGCCATTACCGAGTTGTACTTTTTCCTAAGCGAGTGGATTAGGATCATCCCATCGAGCCCACCTAGGGGGTGATTCGATGCAAAAACGTAGCGGGTATCGGCGTCTAGATCTTCAAGTCCTTCAACAGTATAGGTTACCTCGAGTAGATTTAGGGCTGCTTCAACAAATTCAACATTTTTTAGGTGTCCAAATTCGTTAAGGCCTCTATTTAGATCATCCTCGTGAATAATCCTTTTTAGATAACGGATAATGAAGCCAGGTAGCAACTTGGCCATTCGTGGGCTTTTACTGGCTATAACCTGTTCAATATCTATAATCTTAGTTGGTTTTTCCATTGTAAATCGATCTATTGGAGTGTTTAATAATCAGCCTACAAATGTAAAAATCTATTTATTAAAATTAGTAGACAAGGTGACTAAATAAGCGTAGGTGGCGTTACTATGTATATTATAAAGAACTTGTGGGAGCCTAAGCTACAACCGTAATCCCGATTTTTTTCTGTTCTATTTTGCATTAATATCATATTCATCCTAACTTTGCTGACCATTTACCAAACCCCAATGCACAACACCTTCTCAGTTCAAGATTTAGTCAACAAGTATCAAAGGCATCAATCGGTAATAGCATTAACCGAAGAGATTAGATTGGGAGAACCCAAGAATATTCGGATTAAAGGGTTAGCGGGTTCTGCGTTGGCACTAATTGCCTCTGTCATAGGGAAATTGTTGAGCAAGTCCTATCTGATGGTGATGAACGATAAGGAGGCTGCGGCGTATCTGTTTACCGATCTCTCCAGCCTATTTCCCCAAGATAAACTTTTCTTTTTCCCTTCCTCGTATAAACGATCTGTTCAGTTTGGCCAGGTGTTACCCGATGCACTTATTCAGAGAACCGATACCCAGCGAATTTTACCTTTGCTCTCCACAGGAGATTTTGAGGGTGCAATTATTGTCACCTACCCTGAGGCACTAGCCGAAAAGGTGGTGACGCTCGATCAGTTTTCCAAAAATACCATAACCCTCTCCGTGTCCGAATCCATATCGCAGGATTTCCTCATCGAGTTTTTGCTCGACATGGGATTTCATCGAACGGAGTTTGTATACGAACCGGGGCACTTCTCGGTTCGAGGAAGTATTGTGGATGTGTTTTCCTTCTCCTCGGCACTACCCTATCGTATCGATTTTTTTGGCGACGAGGTGGAGTCTATTCGCTCCTTTGATGTTGACGACCAACTTTCGAGAGAGGTTTTTCAGAGCGTAACTATAATTCCAAACCTACAGATTTCTAAGGGGCAAGCAGTAGCCCGAAACTTGCTGTTGGAATTATTGCCAAATAATTCAGTGCTTTGGCTTCAGGATATTGAGATGATTATTGGTCAGATGAACCAAACGTTTGAGATTGGCAACAATGAGGATATTTATGCATCGGGCGCTGAATTTTTTAAGCAGCTTGAGCATTTCTGCACCATCGAATTTGGCATAAAGCAGCTATTAAAGCCGGAGTTTACCGTCGATTTTGAAACATCGCCGCAACCCTCATTTCAGAAAAATTTCGAGCTTTTAGCCCAGCACATAGCCGATTTTGCTAAAAAGGGTTACCAAACATATATTCTCGCCGACAATCCCAATCAGCATCGGCGACTGGAGAATATTTTCGAAAGTATTAGCAGTGAGGTGCACTTTACCCCCATTACCTCTACACTTTATCAGGGGTACATCGACCATGAACTTAACGTGTGCTTATTTACCGACCATCAAATTTTTGATAGGTTCCAGAAGTATAAGCTAAAGAATGAGTTAACCAAGCGCGATAGCCTTTCGATGAAAGAGCTGCTTAGCCTTCAACCCGGCGATTACGTAGTACATATTGATCATGGAATTGGAGTGTTTGGTGGGCTTGTGAAAACTAACGTTAACGGCAAAGTTCAGGAAGCCGTGAGGCTTACCTACAAGGATGGTGACACGTTACTAGTTAACATTCACAACTTACATCGAATCTCGAAGTATAGGGGAAAGGATGCAGAATTACCTAAGCTATATAAGTTGGGTTCGGGTGCCTGGCAAAAGCTAAAGCATACCACAAAGAAAAAAGTTAAGGATATTGCCAAGGAGTTAATAGCACTCTACGCACAGCGAAAAGCCGAGAAGGGATTTGCATATTCGCCCGACACTTATCTGCAGGAAGAACTAGAAGCATCGTTTATTTACGAGGACACCCCCGATCAGGAGAAAGCAACCCAATCCATAAAGGAGGATATGGAATGCTCTATTCCCATGGATCGGCTTGTTTGTGGTGATGTTGGGTTTGGTAAAACCGAAGTAGCTGTTCGTGCTGCTTTTAAGGCTGTTGCCGATAGCAAGCAGGTTGCCATTCTGGTGCCCACAACCATTCTGGCACTTCAGCACTTCCAAACATTTACCCAAAGGCTTGCCAATTTCCCGTGCAAGGTTGAATTTATTAGTCGAATGAAAACCCCTAAGGCGCAAAAGGATATCCTTAACCGCTTAGCCGAGGGGAAAGTTGATATAATAATTGGGACCCACGCGTTATTGAGCAGTTCGGTTAAATTCAAGGATTTGGGGTTAATTATTGTGGACGAGGAGCAGAAATTTGGAGTGGCAGCCAAGGAAAAGCTAAAGAAGTTGAGGGTTAATGTTGACACACTGACATTAACTGCTACTCCTATCCCTCGTACGCTTCAATTCTCGCTCATGGGCGCAAGGGATTTGTCAATAATCAATACACCACCACCCAATAGGCACCCAATAGTTACAGAACTACATACATTTAATACCGAAATTATTAAGGAGGCCATTGAGTACGAGGTTAGCAGAGGTGGTCAGGTTTTTTTTGTGCATAATCGAGTTCAGAACATTGGAGAGGTTCAGCAGATGATCTCGAAGATTTGCCCCAACGTGAGTTCAATAGTGGCACATGGGCAAATGGAACCCGCAAAACTCGAGAAAACGATGCTCGACTTCATCTCAGGCGACTACGATGTGCTTATCTCAACAACAATAATCGAATCGGGGCTCGACATTCCAAGCGCTAATACAATAATAGTGAATAACGCTCACATGTTTGGACTAAGCGATCTACATCAGCTAAGGGGTAGGGTAGGCCGCTCAAACAAAAAAGCCTTCTGCTATCTTTTGGCGCCACCGCTCGAAGGGTTAACTACAGAGGCTCGCAGGCGCCTAAAGGCGATTGAGGAGTTTTCGGAGCTGGGAAGTGGTTTCAGCATTGCCATGCAGGATCTGGATATCCGTGGAGCAGGTAATATGCTTGGGGCAGAGCAGAGTGGCTTTATTGCCGATATAGGTTTCGAAACCTATCACCGAATCCTTGATGAGGCCATGCAGGAACTTAAGGAAGAAGAGTTTACCGTGGTTTTATCCGTTAGTACCGAAACGACAAAAACTGTAAAATGGCAATCATCACTATCCGATTGTCATGTTGAGACAGATTTAGAGCTGCTTATTCCCGATTGGTATGTGGGAAGTATCCCTGAGCGCATGAGGCTTTATCGTGAGTTAGATTCTATTGAAAACCCCAATGAATTGGTTGCTTTTAGAGGCAAACTAACGGATAGATTTGGTAAAGTTCCCGATCAGGTTGAGGAACTTCTTAATGTAGTTCAGCTCCGATGGATAGCCCAATCGTTAGGGATGGAGAGAGTTTTGCTTAAGAATAGTAACATGGTTGGGTATTTTATAGCCAATCAGCTTTCGCCGTTTTACCGTTCCGAAACCTTTTCGGGAATTATTGGATTTATACAGCAAAATCCCAGAATATTTCAAATGAAGGAGCAGCGAGAAAAGTTGTCGATTACAGCGACAAAAGTAAATTCGATTAGTCAGGCAGTTGGCCTTTTACAACAAATCGACAATTCACTTCGTTAATTTCACATGGTGCACCAATTAAGAATTGATGAACAAGACCAGAGCTAACATGAATCTTATAATCGATATTGGGAATACTCTCACAAAAGTGGCCGTTTTCGACGATGATAGGTTGGTTTTCCACGAAAAGCACTCAACTTTGTGTGCTGATGTTTTGGAAAAAGTATTAAATACATACTCTGTTAGCAAGGCAATCTTATCGAGCACTGGGGAAATTCCTGTATATATTGAAGAATTTCTTTCACAGCGAATGCCCCTAACAAAGTTCTGCTCTCAAACCTTATTACCAATCAAAAACTGTTATAAAACACCACTTACGCTGGGAGTTGATAGGTTAGCAGCAGCAGTAGGTGGGGTAACCTTATTTCCAAACCAGAACGTGTTGTCGATTGATTGCGGAACCGCAATAACCTACGATTTAGTGACAAGCAGCGGGGAATATCTAGGAGGAGCAATATCCCCAGGAATTGAGATGAGGTTTAAAGCACTTCACCATTTCACAGCCAAACTCCCTTTAATATCATTTAACAAAAACCATCCACTAATAGGTTACGATACAGAAACATCAATACTTTCGGGGGTTTTAAATGGCGTTCTCGCCGAAGTAGATGGGTATATAGCCCAAATTGGGGCACAATATCCCCCGTTAACAGTAGTTTTTACAGGTGGGGACTCAATTTACTTTGATAAAAAGTTAAAAAATAGCATCTTTGTGAATCCTAATTTGGTACTATTCGGACTTAATAGAATTTTAGAATATAATGAGAATCACTAGAAATCTGCTGCTCCTTGCAACATTACTAACCGCAACATTTTCGGTATTTAGCCAAGCAATTAATACCTTTTCTCCCTATTCCCGTTATGGTCTCGGTGAAATGCGGATGAGAGGATACGCTAACAATAAAGCATTGGGCGGAATTTCTCAGGGTATACGAAACGGCAAGTCGGTAAACTTTCTTAACCCGGCATCCTACTCCTCGCAGGATTCCATGTCGTTTATCTTTGATTTTGGCCTCGAAGCTTTGGGTATAGACTATCGCACAAAAACACAATCATTTTTCAATTCGGGAGTGAACCTCCACCACCTGGCCATTCAGTTTCCAATGACAAAGTGGTTTGGAGTTAGCGCAGGAATACAGCCGTTTAGTAATGTGGGCTATAGGTTGAAGTACAACGAAGACAGAGATAGTCTGCTTAGCAGTATAGGTGCTATTAAGTATTATCACTACGGGAAAGGTGGAATTACGCAGTCCTACTTTGGATTAGCGTTTGAACCCTTTAAGGGGTTTTCCGTGGGAGCTAATCTGTCATATTTCTTCGGCTCATTGGAGCATTCCTTAGATGTTGTTTTTCCCGACGACACGCCCTATACAAATGTTAATAAGCTTAATAGTATTGTTGTCCGTGACCTTGGGCTTAGTTTTGGCGCGCAGTGGGAATTCTATTTGGGAGCGGAGAAGCAACTTCGCATTGTTTTAGGTGCAACCCTCGATAACGAAACAAAACTTGGGGCTCAGAATATTCAGTATATCAGCTACCCATCGGGGAATTCGGTCGATACAATCCAGTATAACGAGCTATCCAATGCAGCAATTGATTTCCCTAAAAATTTAACAGCAGGATTATCGGTAGCATACAAAAATATTTTTATGATTGGGGCTGATTACTCTGTTCAGGATTGGACTAATGCAGGGTTTATGGGGCAAGCGGCCAATCTCACCAAAAGTGAAACAATAAGAGTAGGTATTCAGTATACCCCAAGTCCAAACGACTTGCGTAGTTACTTAAAGCGAGTTTCTTACAGGGGAGGGTTTTATAACTCCAAAACATATTTGCAATTCGATGATAATCAGATTAATGATTATGGCATAACTTTTGGGGTAGGATTACCATTCCGTAGAACCAATACCTCATTCAACATATCGTGTGAGGTTGGACGTAAAGGAAATACAAATTACATTCAGGAAACTTACGGAGTTTTTAATGTTGGATTTACCTTCTACGATTTTTGGTTTATTAAGCGGAAGTATAATTAAGAAGACTTTACAATGTGGTTAATTTAAAATAAGGAACGATGAAAACTATTCTTACCAAAAGCCTTTTTTATACAGGAGTGTTATTAACACTGGCTACAAGCGTGTTCGCTCAGCCATGGAAAACCGATCCCAAGTATGGCCCCAACGAGGAAGTACGCCAAGAATGTGTTGTTAACTTGAACCTGTACGGCGAGCATTATAAGCATCGTAACTATGCTCTGGCAAGACCCTACTGGCAAAAAGTATTGCAGATTTGCCCCGCATCTGGACAAAATCCTTACATCCATGGCGTTAGAATGATAAAAACCTGGATTGGAGAAACAAATAATGCCGCTCGCAAAACCCAGCTCATAGATTCGCTTATGATGCTTTACGATTTGCGCATAGAGCACTTTAACCGTCGCGGGATTCTACTAGGACAAAAGGGGATGGATTTGGTTCAACTCGATCCTGATAGATACGAGGAGGGGTACAAAATACTCAAAGAGTCTATCGATCTTGAGAAGGATGGCTCTGACTCACCCGTGCTTTACACCTTTATGGTTCTAACTAAAACCATGTACGATAACGGCAAGTTAAATGCAGAAAACGTGATAGAGACCTATGCTCTAATAGCCGATTACCTTGATATTCAGTTAGCCTCAAATGCAGAGGATGGTAGATTATTACAGGTTAAGGAAAACGTTGATGCTATTTTCAGCTCTGCTGGTGTGGCCGATTGCCAGAGTTTGCAGAAAATTTTTGAACCTAGAATTGATGGTAATCCTAGCGATTTAGACTTAGTGAAAAAAACGCATACTTTACTTAGTGCAAATCGGTGCTCAGGTTCGGATTTTTACAGAAAAGTTCTTACCGCTTTGTTCAAAGGAGAACCCACTTCGCTAAGGGCCTATGAGTTGGCTAGGGCATTTGTTGGTCTTAGAGATTTTCAGAAAGCCGAGGAGTATTACCTCCGAGCTATAGAACTGGAGGCTGATAATAATCAGAAATCGAGTTTTATGGTGGAGTATGCAGGCATTATGTTTAATGAGTTTAAAAAACCTCAACAAGCACGTACCATTGCTCTCGATGCTATATCAATTAATCCCAACATGGGACATGCGTTCATTCTAATTGGCAACATCTATGCAGCCGAGAAGAACTGCTTTACCGATGAGTTTCAGAAGAAAACTATTTTTTGGGCCGCAGTAGATAAATTTATTAGGGCAAAGCAGGTTGATCCAAGTCTCGCATCCGATTGTGATAGGCTAATTGATATCTACACGCAGTATTTCCCTGCTCAAAACGATATATTCTTTCAGGACTTAACACCCAATCAAAGTTACACCGTGGGTTGCTGGATTAACGAGAGAACTACCGTTAGAGCTCGCCCATAAAAACATATAGCTAAGATGCTGGCCTTTATAAGCCTAAAGCATAGGATATCAGCCTTAGTCCCCACTTTGTTAGTGGGGACTATTTTGCTTTTATCGTGTAAAAACGATATCGAGGTTGTTAATGCTCTTGCCGAGCGGGATAAAGTGCCCAGCCTTATCGCCAAAAATATTGAGCTAATTTACACCGAGAACGGAAACCTGCGAATGAGAGTTTTAGCACCCGAAACCCAATCCTTTCAGTATGCCGAGGAACCGTATAACGAATTCCCTAAAGGAATCACCGTTTTCAGATACGACGATTCCATGAAAATTGAGTCGACCATTACAGCAAATTACGCCATATTCTACGAAGCTAAGGAACTTTGGAACGCCAAATATGATGTGGTTGCCCAGAACAGAATTGGGCAAATTCTGAACACTGAGCAGCTGTTTTGGGATCAGAAGAGCAAGAAAATCTACTCCGATGATATGGTTAAGATCACTTCTGGCGATGACGTGATTTTTGGAGAGGGATTCGATTCCGACGAGAACTTTAACGATTGGGTGATCCGAAAAATCTCCGGCACATTTTACTTTGAGGAGGATTAGCAGTAGAAATTTGTTTTTTTGGCCAAAAAATCCTTTATCTTTATCTCTTAATTCCGAAAAATTTTCAGCATGAGCATTATTCCCAGAATACTCGAAGTTGTTTGGTTGCTACTGGCAGCTATTTGCTTAGGCTTTGCCATTTACGCAACAGTTACCGTTGGGTTTAACCAAAGCTACATGTTCTTTATTTTGGCACTGGTAGCTGTACTTATGTATTTTATTCGTAGGCACCGCCGACGAACCCTTGCCTCAAATCAAAATAGCTAGCCTCCCCAATGGACTATAACCCGGCAATAATTGGTTTATCAGTTCTTTTTTCGGCGCTATTCTCCGGTATGGAGATTGCCTTTGTAACCGCAAACAAACTTAGGATTGAGCTCGATCGGAAGCAAGAAACATTTGCTTCGCGAATTGTGCAAATTTTTACCCACAACCCAAGTCAGTATATTGCCACCATGCTGGTAGGTAACAACATTGCCCTGGTTGTATATGGTATTGGTATGGCAAAACTGCTCGAACCATTACTTTTGAGGGTCATAGATAATGAAATGGGCCTATTACTAGTTCAAACGTTGCTTTCAACCGCCCTTATACTAGTAACGGCTGAGTTTTTACCCAAGTCGTTGTTTCGAATGCACCCAAACGGGTTCCTCAATTTTTTTGCGCTACCCATGCTTTTCTTCTACATCGTTTTTTATCCCATAAGCAAGTTTTCTACCTGGATTTCGGTTAGCATCATAAAAGGGTTGCTAAGGCAAAACATAAAATTTGGTGAAGAGAAACGGATTTTTGGCAAGATCGATCTCGATCACCTAGTGGGTGAAGCCCAGGCAAGCGAGCGCGATGACCTCAAGCACGAGCATGATATTAGGATGTTCCAGAATGCCCTCGATTTCAGTGAGGTAAAACTACGTGATTGCATGATTCCTCGGACCGATATTGAGGCCATTGAAGTATATAGTACCATAGCTGAGCTTACCGAAAAGTTTATTGAAACCAGCTACTCACGGATTCCGGTTTACCAAGGCAATATCGATAACATTATTGGTTACGTAAACTCCAAGGATCTTTTCAAAAAACCCCAAAGCATCAAGTCGAAGCTGCTCAAACTCGATTTTGTTCCTGAAACCATGCTTGCGCATAAGCTGCTAACATCATTTATTAAAGAGCAGAAAAGCATTGCCATTGTGGTTGATGAGTTTGGGGGTACTGCTGGGCTTGTGACCATTGAAGATATTATAGAGGAGATTTTTGGTGAGATTGACGATGAGCATGACTCCAGCGAATTTATCGAAAAACAGCTTAGCGATACCGAATACATTCTATCGGGAAGACTCGAGGTTAGCTACCTCAACGAGAAGTATAGGCTAAATATTCCCGAGTCGGAAGAGTACGATACGCTTGCGGGTTTTGTTATATCAAACTATCAAAGTATACCCAAACCTCAGCAGGAGATTAAAATTGAGAACTTTAGCATTAAAGTAACTAAAATGGATCGAACCCGAATCGATTTGATGCAATTAACTATACCGGGAAAGGATTAGTAATTTCCCCGTCCAATACCCTAACCTTTGTGTCGAATTCTCGACTAACTGGTAGTCATATCACCTTTTTTAAAATAATTACCCGAAAAAGTTTGGTAACTCTTTATGCTATACACTAAAATTGCTATATTCGTAGCCTTAAAAAAATGGCAATTTTTGAACTAATATTTACTTTAAAATGGCTACACTAGAGAAACTCAGAAATCGTGCTGGTACGCTTGTGGCAGTGGTAATTGGCCTTGCATTATTAGCATTTATACTTGGTGATCTGTTTGGTTCGGGCGGATCGCTTTTCAACCGTAATCAGTTTGAGATAGCAGAAATTTCAGGGAAATCAATTCCATTTCAAACATATCAGGAGCGAGTTGATCATATTACCGAGCTCAATAAGGTTTCGCGAAGGGTGAATGCACTTGATGAGCAGACTACCGAGAATATTCGCGAGGAAGTTTGGAATCAACTTGTGCAGGAATTCGTTTTGGGACCCAAGTACAAGAGTCTAGGCATTGTAGTATCGAGTCAAGAACTTATGGATATGGTTCAGGGGCGTAATTTGCACCCCATTATCCGTCAGGAGTTTGGAAATCCCCAAACCGGTGAGGTTGATGTTGCTATGGTCGACCAATTCCTTCGTAATCTCGACGCTGACCCATCAGGATTTCAACGCTCAATTTGGTTATACCTCGAGGATATTATTGTTCGTGATAGGCAATTCACCAAATACAACAACTTAGTGCGCAAGGGGCTTTATGTTACCAACCTGCAAGCCCAACGGTCAGCAGCCGAGCGTGGCAGTAGGGTCGATTTCAATTTTGTTGTAAATCGGTACTCCTCTGTTGCCGATTCGTTGGTTCCAGTTAGTTCAAGCGAAATATCGAGCCATTACAAGAAGAATAAGAAAAAATATCAGCAGCAGGCTTCGCGTGATGTGGAGTATGTGGTATTCCCCATCACTCCATCTCCCGATGATTACAAACTTGCTGAGGAGTGGATCCAGAAGATCAAAAATGATTTTATTCAAGCTTCTGATCCTGCTCATTTCACCAGCATCAATTCCGACACCCCATATCGTGACGTATTCTACAAGCAGGGCGATTTGCCCAATGAACAACTTAACCAGTGGGCTTTTAGCGCTAAGGTTGGCGATTACATGGAACCCATTTTTGATGGCGACTCATATATGATGGCGAAATTGGTTAATATTGATTTTCTTCCCGATTCAGTTAAGGCACGTCATATTTTGCTCAGCTCTAATGTGCAGTCGCAGGCTGAGTACGATGCTGTTAAAGCAAAAGCCGACAGCTTATTACAGGTTGTTAAGCGTAGCGGCAACTTTGCCCGCATCGCAGGAGAGTATTCGCAAGATCCAGGCTCTGCGGCTCAGGGTGGTGATTTGGGGTGGTTTGCCGAGGGTATGATGGTGAAACCATTTAACGATGCATGCTTTAATGGCAAAAAGGGTGATGTAGTTCTTGTTGAATCTCAGTTTGGTTTTCACATTATAGAAATTCTTGACAAGGGCAAACCCTCCAAAAAAGTACAAGTTGCGATTCTTGAGCGGAATGTAGTTCCAAGTTCTAGAACTTACCAGAACATATATCAACAGGCCAGTGAATTTGCAGGTATTAACAATACCAACGAAAAGTTTAATACTGCTGTTCAAGAGATGAAATTAAGCAAGCGATTAGCATCTAACCTAAGAGAACTCGATAAGCGTGTTGCCGGATTGGAAAATCCTAGGGAAATGGTCCGTTGGGCATATCGTGAGAAGGTGAATGCTGTTTCGCCAGTTTTTGAGTTTGGCGACAACTTTGTGGTTGCTACTCTAAAGGCTGTTCGCCACGAAGGAGTTGCCCCACTGGAGCAAGTGGCTCAGGAAATTAGGGCTGAACTTGTTCAGGAGAAAAAGGCTGAGTTACTAAAAGCTATATTTGAGTCGGCGATGCAGAATAGCAATAGCATCGATCAACTTGCTGGAAGTTTATCACTTCAAGCACAAGTAGCCACTAATATTACCTTCTCGTCGTTCTCGTTGCCTGCTGTTGGGTTCGAACCCACTGTTATTGCAACTGCAGTTAATTCGCCCGAGGGTAAACTTGTTGGCCCAATTAAGGGTAACACTGGAGTTTACGCCTTGGCAGTAAATGCCATTAATATTGAAGAGGTTGACAAAACTTTAGAGTTACAGCGTATGCTAAACCTTTATCAATCTCGTTCAATGCGCGAAACATACGAGGCAGTTAAGGAGAGCGCAAAAATTGTCGATAAGCGATCAAGTTTCTACTAGTAGATAGCAAATTGTCAAAATAATAGAGGGCATCCATTTTGGATGCCCTCTTTGCTGAGTAGTACTGTATGATGGTAATCCCTTTTGTAGGTTTTAATCCTGCAAAGTGGTAGTAATTATAAGAAACTGTTTAAATTTTAATTAAGCGTTTAGTTTTCAATTTCCACGGGCTTTAGCCCATGGAATGTTGCAACTAGAAGTATTGGGCTTTAGCCCAAAAATGGCTTAAAAGTTTGGCTAAAGCCATTTCCTTTTCCTGTTTTCACCCCCCGGGCTAAAGCCCGGGCCAATTAACAGCGTGCTTCGCATAAAAAAATTAAACAGTTTCTAAGTATCATTATCATCATAGAGCGCAGCACGATATTCTATCTGTGCAGAACACCTATCTATTAGTGCAGCGCAGTATTCTATCTGTGCAGAAGGTTCATCTAGGAGTGTAGCGCAATATTCTATCTGTGCGGAATACCCATCTATAAGTGAAGGAGAACCGTCTATGTCTTTAGCATTCCTTTCTATCTGTGTGGGATATAAATCTAGGAGTGTAGAATAATTGCCTGTGTTTGTAGAGCGGGTTACTGTCGGGTTACTATAAGCTGCTATTGGTATTGGATTATCATCAATAGCGGTAGTGTTTTTTTTATGTTTGTAACTATAATTTGCCGACCGTAATGATTTAACCGACTTTGTTAATGTGGGTAATGTGTTATAGCGAATAAAAAAAGGGGCACTGAAGCCCCTTTAGTTTAATCGGTTTCTAACAAAACTATAGAAGTTCAACCACAAGTTCCGATTTAACGGTAATTTTGAGATTAATAGTCTGAATCAAATTATCCCAGTTAACATCGCCGTATAGCAGGAATGTAAATCCATTGGCACCCGATGTATAGTTAAGGATATCGCCTTTTACCAGTTCAAACGATACGCTGTTAGCTGTAATGCTTGTCGATTGGGCAACAAGTTCCTCGAGTTCGGCAGGATTTTTATCTACTTTTAGCATAAGCGAGGCGAAAATTTGGGACAGGTCAACATTATCCTCACCCAAAAGTGTTAGGGTTACGGTTTTGATGTTGCTCTCCTTAATTTTCTCAGCATTTCCACCGTATTCTTCAATGAGCGCATTTAGATCCTGAGTGAAGCCCCAAGTGTGCAGCAGATGAAGGTCATTATCAACAGTTGACTTTGCAGTGGGAGGAGTAAGATTAAACTCGGCTTCGCTCTCAAAGGGAACTTTGATTGTTGGGGCAAATCCATCGCACGATCCAAGGGCAAATAGGGCAATTACGGCAACAAACGCCGTAAGTTTTGTAATTTTTAAGCTAGCTGTTTTCATGGAGTATTAGTTGTTAGAGTTTGTACATTGTTGAAAAGCATTGGGATAAATGATGCAATAATTATGCCAACGATAAAGTAAAGAAAAAATGAAAACTACCTTAAGGGTACATCTGTTTAACAAATATAATAGAAAAAGGTTTGGTTTCTTTGACGAACAGTCATTTTTTACACCTAAATAAATAAACGTATTAGGCCAATAATGGCAACTGCCCCAATAATAAAAATGGCAGCTCCGGAAATTTTGTTAATCCACCAAAGTTGCTTAAGCCTAAATCTCGACCTGAAAATATCTACCAAAGAGGTAAGTGTGTACCACCAGAGGATTGCGCCAATAAAAACCCCGCTAGTTGCAACCAGCGATAGCAGGAAATTTGTTCCTTCGGTAACAACGCCAAGTGATGCAAAAAGCGCAATAAACAGAAAAACCGCAAGAGGGTTGGTAATGGTTACCAGCAAAACGGATAAATAATCTTCAAGAAGACTATTCTTTTTCCTTTTGTGTCGTCGAAGTTGTTTAATTGGGTTGGTGTAAAAAATTTTAACTCCCAGAGCAAAAACTATAATACCTCCGATGGCTTGAAAAACAACTTGCCTTTCCTCTATAAAACTAATAATAAAAGTTAAGCTAAACCCAGCGATAGCTGCAAAAATTGTATCAGCACTGGCGGCTCCCATTCCACTAAGAAACCCGCTGAGTTTACCCTTATTAATAGTTCGTTGAATACATATAACCCCAATAGGGCCTAAAGGGATAGAGGCAAGAAGTCCAACAATAATCCCTTTAATAAAAAGTGTCAATATCATCTAAATATGCTGGGTGTTTACAAAAAGTTTGTAAAGATAAGCATTAGTAATGTAAAAAAATGTGATATCTGCCATTGTTATCAAAAACAATGCCTCCATTAAGCTAAAACACAAATCAACTAATATTTGTTGCAAATCAGCTCCCAATCTGAAGCTAATTGATACTAAAAGCTTCGTACCAGTAACCTTGGCTCCATCATATCGTGAATGGCATATTTTACTCCTTCGCGACCTAGCCCTGAATCTTTTATGCCCCCGTAGGGCATATGATCGACCCTAAAAGTGGGCACATCGTTAACTATTACGCCGCCCACTTTTAGTTGCTCAAATGCTTGATTCTCCTCATCAATACGATTGGTGAAAATCCCTGCTTGTAGGCCAAAGGGAGAGTTGTTGATGGCCGAAATGGCATTGGCAAAATCATCGTAGGGCTCAACTATTACCACCGGGCCAAAAACTTCTTCACAGCAAACCTTCATGCTGGGTTGGGTATTGGTTAGAATAGTGGGTAGATAGATATTCCCTTCGGATTGCCCACCATATAGTAATTTCGCACCTCCCTGAATGGCCTCGTCTACCCATTTTTTTACGCGAAGCGTATTTGCGCTGTCGATCATTGAGGAGATATCGGTGGTGGGATCTAGAGGATTGCCTATTACTAGGTTCTTGGTGCCCAACACCATTATTTCAGTAAACTGACTGAAGGTATTTCTATGCACATAAATCCGTTGGGTGTGAATGCAAACCTGACCAGAGTAGGCAAATGCACCGGAAATGCATTTGGGTATTGCCTTGTGGAGATTGGCTGATTCGGTAATAATAACTCCTGCATTTCCCCCAAGTTCTAGCACAACCTTTTTTTTGCCAGCCATGGCTTTCATTTTCCAGCCAACCTGTGGCGACCCGGTGAAGGAGAGAAGATTAAACCGTGGATCGATAACTAGCTGATTTCCCAATTCCCGATCCATGGGTAGAATGCTAAGCGCACCTTTTGGGAGTGAAGTTTTATATATAATTCGTGCCAATTCCAATGCCGATAGGGGAGTGCTACTGGCTGGTTTTAGGATAATCGGACAGCCAGCCGCAATGGCTGGTGCAATTTTATGCGATGTGAGATTGAGCGGGAAGTTGAATGGCGATATCCCGGCCACTAGTCCAATTGGGAAATACTTTACAAGTCCTTCCTTTCCCTGGCCAGCGGGAGTCCAGTCGAGTTGGAGGTATTCCGAAGGCAATCGCTTGCATTCCTCGGCAGCAATTCGGTAGGTTTGTATCGCGCGGTCGACCTCGCCCAATGCGAATTTAATTGGTTTGCCAGCCTCCATTGCCAACAGGTTGGCAAGCGTATTGCGCTCGGCAAGAAGACCTTCAGCTATTCCGTTTAAAATCTCCTGTTTCCGGTACGACGGAAGTGTTGCCATCTCCTGCTCGCAGGCTTGTGCCAAATCAATAGCCTCTTCTAGTTCGTGTTTTCCCACAAGGGAACATTTCCCAATTGTACTGCCATCGAATGGGTTAATAATATCAAGTGAGGTTTGAAGAATCCGAGATTCCCCACCAATACACGCTCCGTATATTTTCATATAGATCCCTTTTGATGCGAAAATAGTAAATCTTAAATCAACATCAGTTTGATTGCTTACTTTTACCGTTAACTTTACAATGTTTTTTTCCGATTTAACACTATTACAATTATGACTGGCACTCGTTTTACTAGTATTATACTGGTTTTGTTGTGGTTAGCAGCTAGCCCTGTATGTGGCCAGCTCCCCGATGTGATGCTAACCGATAAGGCTAAAGTAAGCCTGCTTACCTGCTCGCAAGGCGAGGAACTATACTCAATATTTGGGCATAGCGCTATTAGGGTTTACGATCCTATGGTGGGAGTTGATTGGGTTTTCAACTACGGTACGTTCGATTTTTCCGATCCCAACTTTTACCCCAACTTTGTGAAAGGGAAGTTGAACTATATCCTTTCTGTATCGACATATAGAAACTTTGAGTACTCCTATATCTACGAGGGTCGGTATATTTATGAGCAAGAGTTGAATATTAACCAGCACGAGAAGCAAAAGTTGCTCGATTCGCTCCGTATCAACTTTATGCCCGAGAATAGGTACTATTTGTACGATTTCCTATTCGATAACTGCGCCACACGCATCCGCGATATTTTTGTTGAGACCATTCCTCGAACCATTGAGTTTGATTCCACCAAGCTAAACGATGGGAAGAGTTTTAGGCAGCTGCTGATGCCTAATGTGAGGGAGATGCCCTGGGCTAAGCTGGGTATAAACCTTTTGCTTGGCGTTAGCGCCGATAGGCCAGCAAAGCCTTGGGAGTATATGTTTTTACCAGAGCATATGCTAACTGCATTTGCACATGCCAGTTTTGTTGATGATAGCACCTCGACACCATTTGCCAAAGAACCAACAGTTCTGCTATTGGGCAAGGATATGCCTACTAGTAAATTCCGGAATTCGCCGTTTGTTGTGTTTATGCTGATTTTGCTCGTAGCCGTTTTTATTACCTACATCAACATAAAAAGGCAAAAGTTTTTCGTGGGATTTGATGTAGCGCTTTTCGGATTAATTGGTCTGCTGGGAATTGTTATCGCCTTTCAGTGGTTTGGATCCGATCACGCAGTAATGGCCAACAACTATAACCTAATTTGGACACATCCACTTCATCTGATTGCGGCTGTTATGCTTCTTTTCCGAAGGTGTTCTCAGCTAGTTAGGACATATTTTGCGGTGAATGCGGCGATAATGTTTTTACTGCTGGTTTTCTGGTTTGTTCTACCACAAACCTTACCTTTCCCCATGTTTCCAGTAGTAGCGGCAATGCTAATTCGATCGGTAGTAATCTTTAAGAACCGATAAAGCAAAAAAAGAGTGCGGTGAGAAAAAAACTCACCGCACTTTGCATTATTTATTTTTACAAAACTTTATCGACCTCTCCTTCTACTAGTTGTTGGAGCTGGCTCGGGTTTTTCCTCTTTCCAGTATCCTTCTCTCGAGAGCAGATGATCGAGG
>CAZBBA010000035.1:33956-37234 GCA_964490015.1 uncultured Rikenellaceae bacterium | reverse complement strand
GATGCTAGTGATGCGAGTGAAAATGCAAACCATGGTTCTGCTCCCTATTTTTACCCAACGGGGAATCGGTTTGGCGATGCAGAAGGAGCCATTTATATGGATGGTTCCAATCCCATTTCAATCCCTGCTAGCAATGCGTTAACCCTCGGGTCGAACAATTTCACCATTGGTTTATGGTTTACGCTTGATGATATCTACAGATTACACAATGGGCTTATTGGCCGTAACGATTTTGAGGGTATTGCCATTGAGTATAACCACGATGAGGACCAAATGATTAAGATTTTTGTCAATGCCGAGGGGTCTGGTTACTGGGATTTAGAATGGAAACCTAATTTCAACAATTATCATAGCAGTATATGGTATTACATAACTCTAAAACGCGAAGGTAATTATCTCTATTTCTATGTCAATGGACAGGTTGTTGGGTCGGTTTACTATAGTCAATCAATCTCCAATCCTTTAGGCACGCCCCTTTACGTTGGCCGTAGCCAGTTAAGCGATCGTACCCATTTGGGTATGATCGATGAACTGAAAATCTTCAACCGTGCCTTAACCGATGCCGAGATTAATGAGCAATACTTCGAGGGCGAGTATGTACCCGTTACTTCTCCCACAGTTACTACTGTATCAGTTACCAATATTACACAGCAATCGGCAACCGTTGAGGGCTATATTGTAACCGATGGGGGAGAACCCGTATCGGCGCATGGCTTAATTTGGAGCACTTCTCCAAATCCAAATTTCGATAATAATCATGAGGGAAGCACTTTAGATGCTTCAACAATCTATGGCCCTTACACTTTTTCCCATGCAACTCCCAATGTCCTGAATTCAGGTACTACCTACTACATTAAAGCCTACGCAACCACCAGGCTAGGAACATCCTATGGCGAACAGCTAAGTTTCACTACATTGTCTGAGTTTTATCCGTGGACTGTATACGATGCAAGTGTATTACCCGATCTATTCAGCCCCGCATTTGCAGTCTCTAGCGGTATATTTAGCGATACAGAAAACTTTATTGCTGATGATGCTTCTATTGCTGGAAATAAGCTACTCACAATGGATGTAAACGGCAATCCTAATGCCCAGTTTTACTGGCGGATGAACTTTGCAAACTATAATATTGATGTCAATAATCTAACTGTAGTTTTCCGGGCAAAGGGCAATCCAAATCGTGATATGGCGCTGGATGTCGATATTCACTACAACGATTACCGAACAAGGATTTCTATTCATAATGGTACAAATCTAGCTCGTGTTCGAAATGGTTCGGGTACCGATACTGAGCTGAACGTTGACGTTACGCAGTGGAATGTGTACCGCTTTACCATGAATGCCTCGGAGGCCAGGTTATACGTTAACGAGTCGGCTACTCCCGCTATGATTGCTGTTCCTCAATACTCGGTGAGCAGCAACAGGCATTTCCGCTTTGGCGATGGCGATAGTGGAAACTCCTTTGGCGCCGATATCGACTGGGTGATATGGGATTACACGGGCGATTATGCTCCGGGGCAAGGGGCTGCAATTCCGGGGGGACTTTCGCTTGATCCTGTTGGTAACGAAACTCGTAGTTTAACTTTTAGGGTAACCGATTCCAATTCAACACCTCTTGAGAATGTAACCATATATATACGAAACCTCAGTGGATCGGGGAAAAGTCAGCCATCTGAGAATAGTATTAAAAGTGATAAGCGGATTTCATTACCTGCACCCGTTCTAAGAGATACACCATCTATGCTCGATGATGATTCTTTCGGGTCAGGAGTTGACAAGGTTGCAGATAAAATTCTGAGTTCATCTCCTGTGTTGATATCTTCAGTAATACCATCCAGAGAAGTTACCACAAAGAGTAGCTGCGCTTTCGATTACAGCTTATTCCAGGGTAGCTTTAATTATTACGAAACCAACAACTTTATATACGAAGTTTCTATCGAGCAGCTTTCGGGATTACCAACCGACTACGGCTTCGATATGCCTAGTGGTGGAAACTCTGGCAATCTCTTTGGATTGTTAATCTACGATGCTTGGCTCGAAGGAACTACAACAAGGGTATGGATAAATTCCGATAACAATTCCTTGTATGTTCCCACGCAAATTATATTGGATAATTATATTAGCTATGGCCCCGTGGAGTTAAGAGATGCCCATTCAGGGTATGCCAATAGCTGTAACCAAAAGTTGTTCTTTATTGCTACACCTTACCTGCCCACTTCAAATATGTGGTGGGGAGGCGAATTTCCATTTACATTTGTTAATTCCAGCGTTTCAATAGTAAAGACCAATATTAATGGAATGGCCACCATCTCCCTTAACATGGGGAACTATTACTATACTACCGAAATGGCTGGTTACCAAGAGCAAGGGGGTGAGGTTGCCCTTAATGAGGATAGCCAAATTAACCTGGTTTTACAATCGGTTTTCGCTGGTGGAGATGGAACTGCTCAATCGCCATATCAGATTTCAAATGCCTACCAACTCGATCAGGTAAGAAACTTTACAGGGCCTGATCATTCCGATAAGCATTTTATGCTTATTAGTGATATTAATCTAGGTGTAAGCCCTTGGAGTGAGGGTTGGCAACCCATCGGTACAAATGCGAGCAGATTTTATGGAAGTCTCAATGGCAATGGCTATACCATATTCAATCTTTATATAAATAAACCCGATATTGACTATTTAGGGCTTTTTGGCTATGTAGCAGATACCGAGATACGTAATCTGAGAATGGAGAACGTTTCCATTCAAGGCAGAAGTCGAATTGGTGGACTATTGGGATATGCATTGAACTCAATTATTGAAGATAGCTACTCTAATGGTATAATAAATGCAACAGGTAACTGGGTAGGCGGTTTGGTTGGTGTTAACACAATTGAAAGCACAATAACGGGTTGCTACTCTTCAGTTAATATCCAAACTCCCGGCTATTCAATTGGTGGTTTAGCTGGAACCAACGAGTATAGCTCTACCATTTCTAACTCTTACTCCACTGGATCCGTTTATGGTCTTCGAAACGTGGGGGGATTGGTAGGGTGGATTGACAATAGTAATATTTACAACTCTTATGCGGTAGGTGTTGTTACCAGTATTTCAGGTGCATTCTCTGTTGGTGGTTTGGTAGGGGTTACTGGTAACACAGTCGATTCCTATTGGAATATCGAAACCACTTCTCAAGCACGATCGAATGGTGGTGTACCAAAAACCACAGGGGAAATGTTGTACTCCAGTACCTTCACCAATTGGGACTTCACAAATACTTGGAGAATTTCCGAGGG
>CAZBBA010000035.1:0-33856 GCA_964490015.1 uncultured Rikenellaceae bacterium | reverse complement strand
ACTCCAGTACCTTCACCAATTGGGACTTCACAAATACTTGGAGAATTTCCGAGGGTTCGTCGTATCCTTGGCTGGCGTGGCAGGGTTCACCCAGCGGGGTAAACTATCCACCAGCATATCTTCCACCTTCCAATCTGGTGGCAACACCTAATGGCAGCGGCATTTCCCTTAGCTGGAACGCACCCTCAATTGGAAGTCCCAATGGATATTATATATATAAGGATGGTGCACAGTACGATTTTGTAAATGGACAAACCACTTACGAGGATTACAACGTTAGCTACAATAATACATACATATATCAGGTTGTAGCTCAGTACGAGGGAGTGTATAATAGTAACCTATCAAATATTGCCTCGCTATATTTCTTCTCGGGTTTCAACGGAGGCGATGGAACGCAGGAGAATCCATACCTTATAAGCACTGCTGAGCAGCTTAATTCTGTTAGGTATTACTTAAACTCACACTTTTTGCAGGTAAATGATATTGATTTAGGCGTTAGTCCTTGGAATGACGACGAAGGGTGGAATCCAATTGGCGACGTTACATATCGGTTTATTGGAAGGTACGACGGAGGTGGGTATTCTATCTATAATCTTTATATCGAAAGGCCAAGCGCATCATATCAGGGTCTCTTTGGAATTGTTGATGGGGCATATATCCAAAATCTAAATCTAGATGGCATTTACATCAATGGTTCTAGTAATATTGGTGCCCTTGCGGGATACTTTTATCGATCAAGTTTAAAGCATATTTATGTAGGTGCAACTTTATATGGGTATTCAAACATTGGAGGCGTTTGTGGTTACGTTCTTGACAATAGCTTTATCGAGAATGTAAGTTCAAGTGTTTACATTAGCGGGCAAAGCAATGTTGGAGGGCTGGTTGGCCGCATTCAGGATAATAATAGCAATATTCTTAACTCGTATTCAGGGGGTACTGTTATTGCTAGTGGCATTTATGGAGGTGGATTGGTTGGTGGCATATTGAACACGGCCAAAATTGCAAACTCCTATTCAACGGCACAGGTTAGTGGTGGCGCTAGGCTTGGTGGCTTGGTTGGTTACTCAACCAATGGTTCAGTTAATAACTCATTTGCAAGAGGATCTGTTAATGGGACTGATATTATTGGGGGACTTATTGGCTATTTAGCTAGTGGTTCTGTACAAAACTCTTTCTCAACTGGTGCTATTTCAGGTAATACCCAATTAGGCGGGTTAATTGGATTCCAAGAATACGCCCCTGAGGTAATTGGTAGCTACTGGAATACTGAAACCTCTGGAATTGGTACTTCTTCCGGAGGCGAGGGGCGTAACACCGCTCAGATGACTTCGCCCTATGACCAGTCAACCTTTGTCGATTGGGACTTTAACAATATCTGGGGTGAGGATTTCGACTATAATATGAACAATGGTTATCCTTACCTGCGGATGCAGCAGGGTGTTCCACCCTCGGTAATTACTATTGCTGCCGATAATTTCTTTATTGCTTCAAATATGGCTATGGCCGGTGGTAACGTTACCAACGATTACGGGGTTACGGTTACCGATCGTGGTATAATTTGGAGCACAAGTAGTAACCTAACCCTTGAGGGTGATAATTATCAGGGTTTAATATATGCGGGACAGGGTGTAGGTACTTTTAGTGTCCGTATGGAGCCGCTCCAACCCAATACAACCTACTACTATAGGGCATTTGCCATTAATAGTGTGGGTTATGGCTATGGCTCAGTTCTGTCGTTTACAACCCCTAATCCCATTGACTTGTGTGTTGCTTTGGATAACTGTCAGGTGTCCTTTACCTCAAGTGGTAACCAGCCCTGGTTTGGCCAGCATGTGTTTACTAGTGATGGGGAGGATGCTGTACAAAGTGGGTATATACTCGATGGCCAATCATCGCAGCTTGAGACCACGGTCCAAGGTCCTGCAAATATATATTTCTACTGGAAAGTCTCTTCAGAATCTGGCTACGATTATTTGTCATTTTACATAAACGATGTTCTACAAGACAGAATCTCGGGCGAAGTAGATTGGCAAGAGATAAGCTACTCCTTAAACGAGGGATCAAATACTTTAAAATGGATATACTCAAAGGACGGTAGCGAAAGTGTGGGGTACGATCGCGGTTGGGTCGATCAGTTCCGCTATAACCAAATTGGGTTACCTCAAGTTCTTTCATGCGGTATTAGTAACCTTACCAATGTGTCGGTTATTGCCTGTGGCGAGGTAACTGCCGAGGGCTCAAGCGCAGTGTCCGACCGAGGAGTGGTTTGGGGGCTAAGTCCCGAGTTGTCTATCGACTACTATGTGGGAATTTCGTACAGTGGTACTACTGGCACAGGTGAGTTTAGCAACAGCATTCAAGGACTTTCGCCTGCTACCACATACTACTACAGGGCTTTTGCCATTAACCAGCAAGGCGTTGGGTATGGCGATGCCGTGGAATTCACCACCGATGCTACAAAGTTGGTTCCTGAAATCTTCAGCTTAAATGCTCCAATTATCATTGGCAATAACGATCCCCGTTGGGATCTGCTCGAGTCCCATTACATTGACCGAGGCAATGCTTCCATCAATACAAATAACTCATTCTGGAAGATGGCCTGGAATAATGATAAAGTTTTCATTAAAGTAGTTATAAGCGATAATAACTTCTGCGATGAGTGGTGTACAGGTTACGTAGGCTCCAATTGGATGGCCGATAGGGTAGAACTCTACTTTAATGTTAGCGATAATCTTAACCCTCCAGACGATCATGGTATTAATCCCAATTTAGAATATGACTACTACCTAGGATACCACCAGAACACATCACATTTTCAGCAAGGTGTTACACAATTGGGTAGAAGCCTAACCAACATGTACCCCCATTTTACCGATTACTACCATGCCTACTCCATTGATGGTTCAACTATAACATACGAGTTTGAAATACCATGGAGTTCGCTTGTGGCGTTGGGAGTTCCATTTAGTCCCGCAAATGGCAAGGAGTTTGGCTTCGATGTTAAGTATGCCGACTGGGATTATGCACAAGCTGTAGGCGAACATAACTGGTGGAGCGAGTTTTCCAATGGTTGGCAGCAAATTAACACTATCGGTCGGGTAAAACTAAATACTTCACCTATTGATGGGAATGTTACTCCAATCCTTACAACCACTCCAGTTACTAGCATTACTGGTAATTCTGCTGTATCGGGCGGAAATATTTCGTACGATGGGGGATCGTCAGTATATGCTCGTGGTGTTATTTGGAGCACATCTCCAAACCCATCCTTCGAGAACTATATGAATTATACTGATAATGGAACCGGTGTTGGTGAGTTTGTTAGCAATATTACAGGCCTCGATCAGGGAGTAACCTACTATGTGCGAGCCTACGCAATAAACAATGTTGGAATTGCCTATGGACAGCAGGAGGTGTTTACTACTGCTCAAACTACATTTACCGTATACTACAGTAACCCTGAGTTCTGGAGCAATGTGTACATTTGGATGTGGGGTGGCGATGGCTCGTTTACCGATCAGTGGCCCGGCGAGCCCATGACAGCACCTGAAGGTGGGTCTATATGGTATTCGTTCCAGGTAAACGCTTCGTATAACTACTTGCTGTTCAATGATGGCGGCGAGGGTCTCAAAACAATTGATTTGTATCGCAACAAAACGGGTTGGTTCGATGGCACTCAGTGGTACGATTCCGAACCTTATAATACTCACGGAACGGTTACCGATATCGATGGAAATCAATACAGAACAGTATCTATTGGCTCCCAAATTTGGATGACCGAGAACCTAAGGACTACCCGGTACAAAAACGGTGCTGCTATCGAGTATCCTGCTAGTTATACCTGGCCTGGAGAAAACGAGGAAAATAAGCACATTTACGGTGGACAATATAACGGATATGCCGTTGAGGACTCCCGTGGTCTTTGTCCCGATGGTTGGAAGGTTCCCTCGTACGACGACTTTAATGAGCTGATTAGCTATTTGGGTGGCAGCTCTGTTGCTGGTGGGAAACTCAAAACCACTGGTTCCATTGATGAGGGAACCGGCATTTGGGTATCACCAAACGCAGGAGCAACCAACGAATCAGGTTTCAGTGCCGTTGGAGCAGGATATAATGGAATTCAGCTTAATGAGTACGGGTACTGGTGGACTAACAGTCAGAATTCTAGTGAAATGTATCATTTGAATCTCTACAGAGAGTCCTCTTATGCCAATATGTATAGCACTAGTAAAGATTTTTTATTTAGCGTTCGCTGTATCTATGGAACCTCAGCAACAACTCCATATGTAACAACCAGTGCTATCTCATCCATAACGCCAACTTCCGCTGTGTCGGGTGGTAATGTAACTGACGATGGGGGTATGGCAGTTACTGCTAGGGGAGTGGTTTGGAGCACAAACCAAAATCCTACCCTTGAAAATGCCATTGGGTATACCAATAACGGAAGCGGGACAGGTTCATTCACAAGTAATATTACTAACCTTAATCCAAGTACAACCTATTACGTTAGGGCTTATGCCACCAATAGCGTAGGCACAGCCTATGGCGAGCAACTTTGGTTTACTACCCAATCTCCATCAGTACCAGTACTTACTACTAAGGATGTGGTTCTACAAAGTGCCACAACTGCCCTTAGCGGGGGTATAATAGTTTCCGATGGCGGTTCAAGTATCCTGCAAAAGGGTGTGGTTTGGAGCACTTCATCTAACCCAACAATATCTAACTATATTGGTATAACCTACAACGGTTCTGGATCAGCCGATTACAACAGTAATATGACTGGGCTTGCATTTAATACTCGTTACTATGTTAGGGCATATGCGCAGAATAGCATTGGCACTGCTTACGGTAACGAGATTAGTTTTACTACGGCCAACTCCGTTACCTTTACCGTAGTTAACCCAAGCAATTCGCCCATATCGGGAGCCCTAGTTAACCTTGCGGGTGAGGAGAAATACACCGATGCTAATGGATCGGCTATTTTCTATAAAGTAACAGGTGAGTATGAGTACAATATTTCTGCATCGGGTTACCTTCCTGCATGGGGTAATGTAACTGTTAGCGATGCTGATGTGGCAGTTAATATCAAGTTGGCGTCCGAGAGCGCCTCGCCACCCACTATTACTGGTGAGCAAAATGTTTGTTCTGGATCCGAGGTGGTATACAATATCAGCGGATCACCCACGGGTTGGTGGGAAATTTCGGGCGGTTCTGTGATTGAAAGCAACTCAAGTTCTGTCACTGTACTTTGGACAACAAGCTATCCCAATGGCATGGTTAGTTTCCATGTTAATGATGGTAGCTATCTGGTATCCTACATTCTACCAATTTCTGTAAACACAGCTCATGTGATGAGCGCGAGCGAGAGACCTCAGATCCACAAGAAGGGGCATCTAAATATTTTAATCTGCACCACTTCAAATGTCGATTACAAGTGGTTTAAGGATGGATTAACCTTAGCTAATGCCACAAGTCAATACTACGTGGCTCGCCAACAAGCTGGCGATTTTAAAGTACAGGTTAAGCACTCCAACCAGTGTCCTCACACTTCCAATAACCGGAGCCTAACGGGCAAGGCCGGTGTAGAGTTAAGCGTAGTCGCTTACCCGAACCCGTCGAATGGATCATTTACCCTGCTATTTGAGGGTAATTCAGAAGGATCAGGATTGCTTACTGTTGCTAACACCTTTGGAAGCATAGTTCATAAAGAGGCTGTAACTAAGATTGGGGAGACTATGACTAAGGACATGGCCATGGAGAGCCTGTTACCCGGGGTTTACCTAATTACCTTTAGGATGGATGAGCATACAGTTGCTACAGCAAAGTTAACTATTCAGTAGATTCAGCTAAACAGATATACGACTATGAAAACGATTAAATATTTTTTGCTGATACTTTTCGCCTTTGTTGGTGCTCACAGCGCCCAATCGCAACAGCTTACCTTCGAGCAGGAAGAGATGTTCCGCAATAAGATTAAACTACTTATGGATAAATACAGCGAGGCCAACCAAATTACCAGCGACTTTGCCAAATTGGACATGAAGCTGGTTGAACAGCTTAGAACCTCATTTGTTATCTCATCCAAAAAGGTTGTTTACAACGATTTACTACCGCCAAAGGTTGAGGGGAGCAAGTACCTAACGCCAACAGAGTACGTGCAGTTTGCTCAACGGTTCTATCCCGAGGGGATTGACGTTCGAGTTGAAGTTCAGGATATAACGATTAACAGTAAAGAGCAAAAGAAAGGAGGGTATTACGAGGCAGTTGTACGTGCACGTAAAGTAATTAGAGGGTTTTATGGCAATGCTCGAATTCACACTTTTTCCGATGTGCTATATTTTTTCGTAACCGGAGTTATGGTCGAAGGCAAAATAGATGGACTTGGTATTACAATGGTGGCCGAGAGTAATAAGTTTGCCAAGGTAAATGCCACTAATCGATTTGGAGGGATGTATGTAGGACTAAGCGGAGGCTACAGCTATGCCACCATTTCCAGTAACGAGTTGAGCCAAAGCAACTGGTCTGCTATATCCCCCGATCTTGCCCCTAAAACAATTCTACCAGCAATTGAGTTGCATTACATGTTTACCAAAGGCTTTGGCTTGGGTACAGGAATTAAGTTTGGCAATTATACGCCCACTCTGATCCTAGATAACTTAAGCGGATTGCAAAGTTTTACCCTTCCCGATTATGCCGATTCCGATGGCGATGTGTATAATCCAGTTTACTACATCGATGGGCTGGAGGAGCAACGAACAATTCAAACCTTCGATATTCCATTTCTCATGAAGTTTCGAACAGGCTCAAAGGGGTTTAGCCTATATTTCGATATGGGAGTGGTGTATACCAAATACCGAAAGGTTTCTAATTCATATTCAGGAACCGTTACTCGCCGAGGCTATTACCCGCAGTATAACGTCCTTTTTAGCAATATTGAGGAATACGATTACTACGAAAATAAAGTTTTTAATACCAACGATTTGTACGAAGTCCCCATACAGTATTTTCCAAGTCATGGCTTGTCAGGATTATTTTCTATCGGGTTTTCTATAGCACCGTTTAGAAATATTTTGATTAAAATTGGTGCTACCACTTGCTATGGCTTTCAAAATGATGTATCTTACGATCAAACTGATCAATCGTTGGGAATGCCCAAAATTGATTTTTACAACACCACCGGAGTTTCAATGGGACAAACGTTACTCCACTCATTTAGTGCAGATTTTGGTATTTACTATAGGATTTTAGGTAAGTAATTCGTTTAACATGCTGAAGCTATGAAGAAGATGAAGATGCTTTTGGGAGTAGTACTCACGTTGCTGTTGCTGTGTAATGCAACCTGGGCGCAGCAAAGGCTTGTTGTGTTTTCCATCGACGATTCCAAGCACGGAATGGTCCGCTACACAATTAGCCCCTTGAAGGAGAATAAATTTGATGTAAACCTGTCGGTTGTTTGGACATCGGCAGAGATGAAACCCATTAACGATAGGGTTTCTGTAGTGGGTTTTGAGCTGGCCAAGCTGAAGCTGAGCTCACCGCTGATTAAACTAATTGGGCCCGAGGCCAAGGATGGCGTATTTGCGTTTAACGATAACCTAACGCTAAGTTTTCAGGTGAACGAGGAGTTTCCTGGAGGTGAAGTAAACTTCGACTTCCCATTCTTTTATGCCAATAGTAACGAATTGGCTAAAAAGCCCGAATGGCGGGTAAATTTTACTTTTGCCCGTCCTCGTAATTTTATTGCTGTAAACAATATCCAGGCTTCACAACTTGTCGATAAGACTCCGCCCCGCGTGGTAGTTCTTTCCCCCGAGGGCATATCGGAGGGGATGAAACCCATTGTCGAGAGCGACAAGGTTCGGGTTACCCTTAAGGTAAGCGACTTTTTTGGGGTCGATAAGGTTACTGTTGGTAACCTACCCGCCCAATCGCTAGGCGACTCCTTGTATGTTGTTGATCTCATGCTAAGGCAAGGGTTCGAGCAGGAGTTTAAAATTGTTGCGCAAGATGTGAATGGATTAAAGAGTGAGCAATCATTCAAAATTGAGAGTCGAAAGCCAACAATGATGGCTGCCGCACAGCCTCAGCGATCTGCAACTGTATCAGCTGAGGTAGCAACCGAGGAACTCAAAAAGGTTATTCCCCCCTCCGATGTAGATATCGATATTCCTGTCGTTGGAGTGAAGGATCCTAACCGATATGCTCTGATTATTGGAAATGAGGATTACTCTTCCTATCAGCGCGGATTACAATCCGAGGCCAACGTAGAGTTTGCCATCCACGATGCTGAAACATTTAAAAAGTATGCAATTAATGTTCTTGGCGTTCCTGAGCAGAATATCATCTTCGAGATAAATGCAACTGCCATTAAAATGGACAGGGCTGTAAGCCAGATAAACTCCATCGCTAGGGTTAAAGATGGCAAAGCCGAAATTTTTGTGATGTACGCAGGGCACGGTTTTCCCGATGAACGAACCCAAGAGCCTTACTTGATCCCAGTTGACGTTAGCGGATCGGACTTAAAATTTGCCATTAGGCTAAACGATTTTTACGCCAAGCTAACCCAGTACCCCACAAAACGCGTTACCGTGTTTATCGACGCCTGCTTTAGCGGTGGTGGTAGGGAACAAGGCTTACTAGCTGCACGGGCAGTACGTGTGCGTCCCAAGGAAAACCTTTTATCGGGAAACCTAGTGGTGTTTGCTGCTGCTTCGGGCGATCAAACCGCTCTTCCCTATAGGGAGAAAAACCATGGAATGTTCACCTACCATGTGCTAAAATTGTTGCAGGAAACCAAAGGCGATGTTACCTATGCCGAGATATCGGATTACCTGCAAACCAACGTGGGTACACGATCAATCCTAATTAATCAGCGCGATCAGAATCCCCAAACCAATATTAGCCCAACCCTCGACGACAGCTGGAAGAACTGGAAATTACGCTAAGATTTTTGACAATAGTTATTAAGCGGAGATTTAGATTCTCCGCTTTTTTTATGTGTGTATCCCAGCAAAAAAAGCCCCGGGAACCACCCCGGGGCTAACCAACAAACCATAAACTAAACCTATAAAAAACCACCAAAACTACAGGGTTATAGGCACACCCCGGTAGAAGTCAAGTATTTTCATCCTAAGAACGTAGGCATACTTAGCGTAAAGTAGATCGCCCTCAGCTTTTATCAAGTTATTTTGGGCAATTCCCAAATCCTGTGCATTTATCATCCCCAGTTTAAAACGGTTCGAGGTCTGCTCGTAAAGCTCCTTGTAGCTCTTTACCGATTCATCGTAGGCCAGAAAGTTATTCCACGCTCCCAACGCCTCAGCATGCGCAGTTACTATGTTCTTATACAGTCCCTTTTCTGCCTCTTCTTTGGCATATTTTGCATCAACAAGCTGAATTTTCGATTGGCTGATTTGAGTGGAAGCCGACATTTTTTGGAATAATGGAACAGTTAATCTAAACTGCACAAAATGCTGGTTGTAATCCTTTATCTGCTGCCAGTAGGTGTACTCGGGGTATGCAATTCCATCCTCAGGCGATCTAGCTGACTGGTCGTATCCAGATCCAAAAGTATAACCGATGCTTACTCTTGGGCTCATTAGGCCATACGCCATGCTAACAGATTTTTGAGCGCTCTTAATATTGAAATTTGCCCGTTTTATTTCTGGTCTTAAATCAACTACTTGGGTGTAGAACTGCTTTGGATCACTCTTCTGAGGATTTTCTGGAATTACTAATGGACTAACCTCAATGCTAAACTCACTTGGGTTTTCTACTTCCAGCAAATGTGCCAAATCGATTGTCGAGTTTGTTAATCTATTGCTAGCATTGGTCACCATTGCCTGCTGGCTTATCAATTGAGCCTTAAGATTTAGGTAGTCTCCCTGGGGTATAGTTCCCAGGGAAAGCTGTGATTCTGCTTTTGTTACAACTTCCTTTGCTAGCTTTAGCTGTTCAGTTGCTAATCTTAGGTTTTCACTATCCATTAGTATTTGAAGAAACCCAATTACCACATTCAAAGTAATATTGTTTTTTAAAATCTCCGTATCCTCTTTGCGTGATAAGAATTGATATTTCAACCGAGCTCTGTTGTTAAATCCGTATAGACCATCGAATATGGTTAACGATGAACTTATATTAAGATTTCCTCCTTGATTTTCAAGTCGTTCAAATCTAGCTGTATGCTGATTAAAAGTAACACCGTTGATATATTGATGGTTAAATGAACCTATTAGATTTGGCCCCAGCTCAAAGGTGCTCTGAGTTAGACTTTGCTGCGCAATTTCCTCCTGCAGCTGGCTACGTTTTAGCTGAATGTTATTCTGTATCGCATAGCTAATACATTCTTCGAGTTTCCAGCCCTTTTGTGACCATGCATTGCCCCATAGTCCAACCAGTGCGATTAAAAATGTTGTAAACTTTAGAATCTTCATATCTATTTTTGATGTAATTTTAACTAATCGATGATTAGATTTTTGGATGATTTGCAATAAGCACAGGAACGTTATCACATAGTCGAATTCTTTTTTCGGTATAGCACCTGGATGTGGGAAGCTCCTCTACTTGGCGTGAGAATTTGGATCAATTCCCAGCCCTTATCATATTCACCCAGATACTTTCTGAGATTCATTATTTGCTCAGGTGTGGCGTGTTCGTTTTCATCTGGTGAGTCCTCATCTTTCTGCAACTGCTCAATAATCCAAGGAAACGATTCCACCCGGTAGCTGTAACAAACCTTTTTATCGCCCACGGTGAGGGTTACATCAGCTATTTGATCCTCACCAAATCCTGGCACGGGTATGCAAATCTCTTTCATAACAACCTCCTCTCAGTTCCAGAATTAAAGAATTTTCTTCACATTTTCAGTTACAATATGCCCGTCGAACAGCTGAACAATACGGTGCGCTTTTTCGGCATCGCTGGGGGAGTGTGTAACCATTACTATGGTAGTTCCCTCGTTGTTAAGCTCACTTAGCAGATTCATCACCTCTTCGCCATTGGCCGAGTCGAGGTTTCCTGTTGGCTCATCAGCAAGTATTAGTTTAGGATTGGCCACAACGGCGCGCGCAATAGCTACGCGTTGCTGCTGTCCACCCGAGAGTTGCTGAGGGAAATGCTTCTTGCGATGCGATATTTTCATGCGCTCAAGTACAGCTTCTACTTTTTTCTTACGCTCCGATGAGGGCACATTCATGTAGAGCAGGGGTAGTTCCACATTTTCGAAAACAGTAAGCTCGTCAATAAGGTTAAAACTCTGGAATACGAAGCCAATATTGGCTTTACGCATATTTGTCCGCTGTTTTTCCTTGAACTTCGACACCTCAACTCCGTTGAAGTAAAACTCACCGTCCGATGGATTGTCGAGTAACCCTAGGATATTAAGTAGAGTTGATTTCCCGCAGCCCGAAGGGCCCATTATGGCAACAAATTCGCCTTCTTTAACCTCGAGATCGACCTTGTTTAAGGCAGTAGTCTCAACCTCTTCGGTGCGAAACACTTTAACAAGCTCCTTGGTTTTAATGGTCAGATTATTATTCATAGTGAAAAATGTTAGGGGATTATAGATTAATATATGTTTTACTGTTACTTTAAGATCAACTTGTCTACGTTACCAAAGTTATCGTAGCTCGATACAATTACCCTTTCGCCTGGTTGAAGCCCATCAACAACTTCGTAGTGACGTGGATTTTGCCTGTTGATGCGTATCGACCGCTTTGTAGCAAATTTTCCCGATGGATCAACCACGTATATCCACTGGCCACCTGTACTCTGATAGAAACCACCGCGGGGAATTAGTATTGCCATTAATGACTCGCCCAATTCGAGCCTTATCCTTGATGTTTGCCCAATTCTGATGTTTTGGGGAACAATGCTATCGAATACCATATCTACTGTAAATCGACCGTTTCGAACCTCAGGGTATATTTTAGTGATATGCCCAGGGTATAGTCTGCTCGAAAATTCACAATCGCCTGTTAGATTACGGGTTATACGCGAAATATAATGCTCATCAATATCAACTTTTAGCATGTACGAGTCGAGTACATGAATGGTGCCAATTCGGCTTCCCATGCCAATAACCTGGCCAACCTCAAGATTTAGCGAAGCCAACTCTCCAGTTACTGGGGCTCTGAATACGAGCGCATCGAGCCTGTTGCGAACAACCGAAAGGTTCCGTTGTAGGCGCGATGCATCTTCCTCAAGAGCTCTTAGCTGGGTCAAACGGTAAAGGGAATCCTGCTTAGCGCTCTGCCGGAAAAGTTCAATTCTTTTAATGTTAAGTTCGTATGCTTCCTTCGACCGTTCAAACTCCTCGAGTGAGATATGGTTTTGTTTAACAAGTACTTGATTGTTTTCAAAGGTTCTTTTACGCTCCTTTAATTCGAAGTTTAAGTCCAAAAGTCGGCTTTGAGTCTCCAATGTTGTCCTTTCCATCTGTAATCGAATGTTCGAAAGCTCGTTGTTTGACCTTGATACGTTGGCCTCAAAATTCGAAATGTCCAGAATTAGGTTTGTGTTACTAAAGCGAGCAATAATGTCGCCCTGGTTAACCCGTGAGCCTTCCTTTTTAATTATTTCATCAACCCGACTACCGCCCTCGGTTGCATCAAGGTAAATTGTTTGAATCGGCGCTACGGTTCCAATAACCGTAATATAGTCGCGATATAGGTCTTCGCTAACTGTCTCTATGGTTAACTTCTCAATGTCTACATTAAGCTTCGAACTCTTGTCGGCAAATATTATGTAGTAACCCACCAAGAAAACAGCTGTTGCTGTCGCACCAATCCAGAGCACTTTTTTTAAAGGCCACTTCTTCTTTTCAATTGCTCTATCCATTTTTTTTAGAATTGAATTATTTGTTTTCAATTACCTAACAGTTAACGTGCCATAAAGCATAACAAACAGGAAAACAGAGCAATAATAAGTATGTTGGAGTATGATTGAGGATGTAAAGTGTTCGAATATGCAACACAAAATGTACGAATCCGCACAGTTTATAGGTTGTTTCATGAATTGTGTGTAAGTAAATCATAATAAAAATGTGCGTTGAGAGCAGCCCAACGCACATTCATTAAACAAGTCAAATATTTGTCTACAGTATGGAAAATAACCCAATTATCATAATTAATAACAGTAGTACAAAAAATCCAAGTAAGGGTTGGTTCTTGTTACGCCCTTGGTAGTAATCAATTTGCTCGGCCAAGTACGATTTTCCCTCATGATGGTAATTGTATAAATCAAAGAAAAATTTAGTTCGATATATCCAGAATGGGGTTAACAATATGGCCATTAGCAATACCAATCCAAGCATGGCAAAGAAAGTGCCTACAACCCACATCACATTTGTATATTTAATCGATCCAATTCGAGCCTGGGTTAGGCTGGTGCTAAGTATAAATTGTGACTCAAGTTGTCCTCTTCGTAGTTTTAGCGTTTCGAGTTTACTCTTGTCAATCTCAATGGACTCTTCTAGGGTAAGGTTGTTGGGATCAATTCTGGCATCGGCAAGTTTATTCGATATGCTCCTTTCTAATTCACCAATTTCCTCGGCCAGTATGGTCGATTGATCGGCATAGCTTCTCTGAAATCGTTCCAGGTTCGATTTCTCAACCTTGGTGCTTCTTACTCCCTTCGGAAGATTATTGATAAGTTTTAGCCAGTCTTCCTTAAATAAATCTAGTGCAAAAATTCTTGACTCGAGAATTGATATCCTTTTTACCCTAGACTGCGCGAAATCTCTGGCCATATTTGCCTGTGCGTTGGCACTGTAAAAGGCTCTGTAGTGCGAATTGGCCATATCGAGTTCAACCTGCATTTTATTGAGAGCATCGGTGCTAAAAGTATCCTTAATGCTGTTGGTCGACCACCAAAGAAATGTACCAATAACAATGGTTATTAACGAGGTGAGAAATCCGCCAATCAATAAAAATGGGGCTGAACCAATAAGCCTTGGTAGGCGAATCCCTGTATTTATTAGGAAATCCTTTGTGTCGAATTCACCATTATTTTGAACAGTGTAAGCAGGTGCAATGGCATTTATAACAAGTGCCGATACAGTTGATACTACAAGAATTACAATTAATACGAGCGAAATAGGATACGACAATCCTAACACTGGCAACTGAATAGCAGTTCCTGCAAACATATGAAGCACAGTTACAATAGATGCGCTAAGAATACTAACCACAATCAGTATTCCGAGGCGCGAAATAACTGTACCCGTCCAAAAATCGTTAAAAGTACGTTTCTCGTCATCGTAAAGGGTGAATAGCGAGAAGTAGACCACTGCAAAAATAAAGGCAAAGGCTAAAAGAATTATTATCCATGGCTGTTGCAATATGCTGCTTAGGTACAAAAAGAAAAGAACAATAAGCGATATGGATAGTACTGAAATAAAACCATTTTTGAAAGTGCTGATTGAAAAGGCCTCAGGAATTCGGGTGAGTGCCAGTTTGAAAAATCTCCAACTCCAAATAACCAGGTAATGCCATAGTAACTTTACGATAAAGAAGAAAACAGGATGAATAAACTCATTCCATATCCAAACTATTACCCACCATATCGCCTTTAGGATAAATGCTGTGAATTCAACAATTGAGATCAGCCCGTATACGCTCCAAGCAAATGCATTGAAAGTGAATACCACAAACCCCATAATTGGTAGCATTATGGCCGAAAAAGAGCTCCGGCTTAACCATTCATCCTGAACCTTCTTTTGATCAAGCAAAAAGTTTGGCTTAATGCCAGTAACTGCTGATCGGAAAAAACCCAGAAACCCTAGAGAGATAAGAAAACTTAGTAATCCAAAGTTTAATAAACTTGTAATTGAAGGGATTGTAAACAGATCACCAAGGTTAATTAGAGTTGGAATCATAGTTGTATTTTTTTGGTTTATCGTTAGAAGTCATCACTGTAAATCAGTATTGTAGGTTCATGATATTGACGTATAAACAATTATAATTCAAATTTAATCTTTTCTTTTGTAAAAACAAATCAATCAGTTTTTTTTACTATGCTGCTAACGCCAATTGCCTTTTATATACATTTATTGAATTACAAATACGATTCAATATGTGAAAATTGTAGATATTTGATTTTAGAAATGTGCAACCAAAACAAATTTTCTATATTTACCAGCAGATTATTAATAACTCTAAAAAGGATAGATTTAAACCATAAAGGTATCTGTTATGACTACAAAAGTTGGAAAAATACTAGTTGTTGATGATAATGAGGATATACTTTTTGCTCTTAAACTGCTTCTGAAACCTCATGTTGAACTGGTTCAAACTACATCGAACCCTACCGACATTCCTGAATTAATTGGAAAAGTGGAGTTTGATGTAATACTGCTCGATATGAACTTTACAAAGGATGCCATTAGCAGGCAGGAAGGCTTCAGCTGGTTGGAGCGTATCCTCGAAATCGATCCGATGGCAATTGTAGTTTTCATTACTGCCTATGGTGATGCAGAGAAGGCTGTTAGGGCAATTAAGGCTGGGGCTACAGATTTTATCTTAAAACCTTGGCACAACGAGAAACTCATTGCCACCATTTCGTCAGCGGTTAAGCTTAAACAATCTCAAAAGCAGGTATCCGATTTAAAGGAGAGACAAAAGGAGTTGAGTAATGTGATGGATAGCCCTTTTCATGAGTTTGTCGGTAAGTCGGAGGCAATGCTCGAGGTTTTTAATACCATTAAAAAGGTGGCCAAAACCGATGCCAACGTGCTGATTCTTGGCGAGAACGGTACAGGTAAGGAACTTGTTGCTAGAGCCCTTCACCGTGATTCGCCCCGAAGTGATGAGGTTTTTATCAGTGTCGATTTGGGCTCAATAGCCGAAACCCTTTTCGAGAGCGAACTTTTTGGCCACGAGAAGGGCGCCTTTACTGATGCTAAGAAGGATAAGCCCGGAAGATTTGAGATAGCATCGGCAGGAACCCTTTTCCTCGATGAAATAGGCAATTTATCCTTGCCAATGCAGGCCAAATTGCTTACCATTATAGAACGTCGCGAGGTTGTACGTGTTGGTTCAAACAAACCCAAACCCATAGATGTTCGACTTATTTGCGCTACCAATAATAATATTCATCAGATGGTTAGCGATAGCTCTTTTCGTCAGGACTTACTGTATCGTATCAACACTGTAGAAATACATTTACCCCCGTTAAGAGAGCGGTATGGGGATATCCCCATATTGGCCAATCACTTCCTTGGGGTTTACACCAAGAAGTATAAAAAGAAGATCAAGAGCATCTCGGCCGAGGCCATTAAAAAGTTGGAGATTTACAGCTGGCCTGGGAACGTGCGCGAATTGCAACATGCCATCGAAAGGGCAGTAATTATGAGTGATTCAAATGTACTCCAACCCGATGACTTTTTCCTGTCGAGCAGCAAGTCGACGAGCACTGGTGGCGTAGAATTAGAAACCTATAACCTCGATGAAATAGAGAGGATGATAATCACAAAAGTTCTGAAGCAGTTTCAGGGGAATATCACACAAGCGGCCACAGAACTTGGAATCACACGAACATCACTGTATCGAAGAATGGAAAAGTATGATTTATAAAAACTTCAGGGTAAATACCATTTTAAGGCTTATCCTACTAACGGCAACCATTTTTGCTTTTTTTTACACCTGGATTAACTATGAGTTTTTCATTACTCCAGTGCTAATTGCAGTTCTTGTAATCCTGCAGGTATACGCCCTTTATAAGTTTGTCGATAAAACGAATAGGGATTTGGCCAGTTTCCTCGAATCTATTCGATTCTCGGAATTTACCCGATCGTTTCAGGTAGAGGGAATGGGTAGTTCGTTCGACGAGTTAAGCAGAGCTTTTAACGATGTGATTAAAGATTTTCAGACTGTTAGAAGTGAAAAAGAGGAGCATTTTCAGTACCTGCAGAGTATAGTCCAGAATATTGATGTAAGTATTATCTCTTACCAGCGCGATGGTACTGTCGAGATGATTAATAAAGCCGCAAAGCGACTTTTTCAGCTCACGGGATTGAAGAATATTAAGCAGCTTTACGTGGTAAGTCCCGAGTTGGTTGATAAGCTGCTTAGCCTAAACCCTGGCGAGAACGTACTGGTTAAAGTACAGCAAGAGGACGACATTCTACAGTTGGCCATTTATGCCACCGAGATAAGAGTTCATAACAAACACATTGTGTTGGCTACTATTAAGAATATTCAAAGCGTTTTGGAAGATCAGGAAACCGAAGCTTGGCAGAAACTTATAAGCGTTCTCACCCACGAGATCATGAATTCCATAACACCTATCGCTTCGCTTTCATCTACGATCGATATGATGATAAAATCGCTTAACAGGGCACGAGAAGAGGATGTCAGCGCAACGTTCGACGAGGAATCTGTAGGCGAGATTCAGCAGGGGTTGCAAACAATTCACAAGCGTAGCACAGGTTTAATGCACTTTGTAAACACATACCGTAACCTTACGCGAATTCCCAAACCCAACTTTAAGATCATCTCGGCTTCGGATTTATTCCGGAATATTAGCCCACTACTCGAAGAGGAGTTTAAGCAGGCAAATATTACTTTTACTGCAAGCGTCGAACCCGAAAATATTACCTTCTCGGGCGATGAAGAACTGCTCGAACAGGTAATCATCAATTTGCTGAAGAATGCGATACACGCCCTTGAGGGTCGATTGGAATCGAAAATTGTTATGCGGGGATTCCTCAATAAGCGAGGAAGGGTAACTATTCAGGTTACCGACAATGGAGAAGGCATTCTTCCTGAAGTTCTGGACAAAATTTTCATCCCATTCTTTACTACAAAGCCAAAAGGATCAGGAATAGGACTAAGCTTGTCGCGTCAAATAATGAGGTTACACGGTGGCAGTATTACAGCTTTCTCGCAACCCGATCAGGGAACAACTTTTACATTAACTTTTTAAAGTTATTCCTATTATAAAATAGTAGTAGCACCAAGCATAATGCAATAGTTAACAGCGCTATTTAATATGATTTTAATCACAGTATGTAATCAGAATTGGCTGCAAGGTTGCTACTCCAAATGTCCAATTACTGCAATCCTCTCAACTGTTGCAGTTCTTACTTTTATTTTGGTTGTTGCTATTGTATGGTTTTATCGGCGTAAGGATAAGCTGAAGATTATTGAACTTGAACAGCGGCTTCTCCTTTCTCAAATGAATCCGCATTTTGTATTCAATTCATTAACGGCTATTCAGAGTTATATATTCCGGAATGATCCCTACATGGCTGGAAAATATTTGGCCAATTTTTCCAAGTTGGTTCGCTTAATCCTTGAAAATTCTAGAGCCGAGTATATCACCATTTCCAAAGAAAAAGAAACCGTTACCAATTACCTAGAATTACAATTACTTAGGTTTGAGAATAAGTTTGATTACGAGATAAAAGTATCACCCGATATCGATCTAGAGCATCATTTGGTTCCCCCAATGATGGCTCAACCGTTTTTAGAGAATGCCATAGAGCATGGCATTATTCATTTAAGCAGTAAGGGCCGGATTGCAATTTCCTACAATATTACCGAAGAGAGCATAATTCTTGAGGTTGAGGATAATGGAGTAGGTCTTGACAAATCTTCGGAAATAGGAGAGAGTAAACGAACAAAACATCAGTCGTTAGCCACTCGAATAACAAAGGAGAGGCTTCGGAATTTGAGGAAGATACACGGCAAGAACATTCGGATGGATATTATTGATCTTGCGTCTGTGAGTAACTCTTCAGGAACACGGGTTAGATTTTACATCCCCATAATTATTAAATAGGGAAGTCATGATATCAGCCGTTATAATTGATGACGAGGTTTTAGCTCGGGAGTCGCTACTTAGCATGATCAAACTTTTCTGCCCAACTATTGAGGTTGTTGGGCAAGCCCACAATGTTGAATCGGGTATTGAGGTTATACAAAAAATGGCACCCGATGTGGCTTTCCTCGACATTCAGATGCCCGATGGCTCAGGTTTCGATTTGCTGATGCAGTTTAAAACCATCAACTTTAAGTTTGTATTCATAACCGCTTACGAGGAGTATGCCATTAAAGCATTTAAGTTTAGCGCTATCGATTACATTCTTAAGCCTGTTGACCCTACCGATTTGGTGAATGCTGTGGAGAAACTCGACGAGACCATTCGCGAGGAGGATACAAACCACAAATTCAGAACATTTATCGATAATATTAAAGCCAATAAGTATAACCCTCAAAAAATTCTTCTTAAAACATTCGACGCCCTTGTTGTAGTAGAAATAAACTCCATAATCAGATGCGAATCGCAGAGTAACTACACCCTGTTCAATTTTTCAAATCGACCAAAAATTCTTGTTTCTAAAACGTTAAAGGAATATGAGGATTTGCTTTCGGGGTCGGGTTTCTTCCGCGTGCACCAATCACATTTAGTTAATCTAAATTTCGTGAAGAAGTACAACCGGTTTCCCGAAAGTCATATTATTCTGACTACGGGAGAGGTTATTCCCGTTTCGGTTCGAAAGCGCGACGTGCTTTTAGAACTAATCAAAAACACCGATAAACCAAAGTAGGTTGTTTCTTTTAAGCAGTTTTTTTTATCTTTGAGAGATGAAGAGAGTTTTTGCCTTAAGATTAATCCTTTTTTTTGTTTTGCCACAACTTACCGTTTATGGCAATTCTAGCTATGGATGCTACCAAAAGGAACTACCTCTCAGCAAAGAGATAATAAGGATTGACTCACTAAATGAATTGGCATACCAGAACCGCCGTAGTAATCCAAAGCTATCGCTTGAATATGCAACCGAAACTAAGTTGTTAAGTCAAAGAGTTGGTTACTCAAAAGGAGTGGGCGACTCTTACCACAACATGGGAACAGCAAAGGCTGTTTTTGGATGGTACGACAGGGGGTTAGTTGATTTAATAGAATCGGCCAGGATTCGCGAAAGCATTAAGGATACTGACGGTCTTGTTTCCACTTACAACAACATTGGGTACATTTACTCCGAGCTTAAGAACGACGACAAGGCACTCGACTTTTACGAGAAAGCTTTTGCTCTTATCAATCATTCCAATTCTCCAAGCATAGTTGGTGTTATAATCAATAATATAGGGCATGTGAATTTTAGAAAGAAAAACTACGACAGAGCCCTTGAGTTCTTTTATCAGGCCTACGAGCACAATAAACGTAATAACGATCTGCGAGGCGAAAGCAGCTCTCTTAGCAATATTGGGTTAGTATACCATGTTCGTGGCGATTACGCAAAAGGTCTGGAGTACCATCTACAAGCATATGAGCTGGGGCGAGACCTTAACGATAAGTTTGGGCTTGTTAACACATTGCGAAATATTTCTGAAAGTTACCTTAAACTTAACCGGGATGTCAATGCAACTAACTATGCTATAATAAGTTTGCAATTGGCCAAGGAGCTGAATTCAATTACAGAGGAGTTGAATACCACGGAACTTCTTGCTCGTATTTACGAGAAACGAGGGCTTTATAATGATGCGTCTAACTTCTATAAAATTGTAAGTAGCCTTAAAGATTCGGTCTTTAATGTACAAAGTGCTGAGGCTATTGGGAAAATACAGGTTGCCTACCAGATTGATAACCAGATAAAAGAGAACGAGTTTTTGCGAAAGGAGCAAACTGCTAATTTCCAGAAGATTAGAATTCAACGGCTAAGCTTAATTTTATCGGTTTTATTACTCTGCTTGGTTATTGTACTAATGGTACTAATTATTGTTGCTAATAGGCGTATTAAATATGCTGTTGGAGAGCTCACTCGAAAAAATGATGAGGTTACTTCCCAGAAAGAAACCATACAGCAAAAGGTCAAGGCACTCGATGAAAAGAATTCAGAGTTACAGAGTTCAAATAGCATTAAAAATAAATTGATATCTGTAATTGCTCACGATTTGAAAAACCCTTTTAATAGCATTACAGGTTATTCTGAACTCCTAGTCTCAAATCCTGAAAGCTACACCAGCGATGAGGTAGACAAATTTCTTCGGATAATTCACGATAGTGCAGTTAAAGGTAATATGCTGCTCGATAATCTTCTGCAATGGTCTCAATTGCAAACCAGGGCCATCCAGTTTCTTCCTCTGGAACACCCCCTTTCCCGCTTGGTAAATGACGAACTCTTTTATGCAACCCCAAAGGCGAAAGAAAAAGGAATTGTGATTTTGAACGAAATTCCAGAAGAAATAGTGGTTTATGCCGATTCTAACATGCTTAAAACAGTAATTCGAAATTTAATTTCCAACGCCCTCAAATTTACTCCCGATAAGGGAGAAATTTTCATAAAGGCCAAACAGGAAAAGACCTTTATTCTAATTTCCGTTAGCGATACGGGTATGGGTATTGAACCTCATATCAAGGAAAAACTATTTACAGGGGAGGCCGGTATCACTACTGCAAGTACAAGTGGAGAAAAGGGCACAGGTCTTGGCCTAATGATTTGCAGAGATTTTATCGAAAAGCATGGCGGTGAAATATGGGTTGAAAGTAAACCTGAAAACGGAGCAACATTCTTCTTTCGTTTGCCCCATAAATTTTAACCAAGCAACAAACATGCCTGCAACAGACTGGTCAACCAAACAATTATTGACTCATTCACTCATTTTCACCTATAGACGAGGCGCTAACGTGATCTAAAGTTAGGTTAATCATAACACTATCTCTACTCTTTTTGAAATTTCGTTTAATGTTTTTCGAGCCCTAGGTTTATTTATTCTAGTCTGATTGCTTTCGCTCAACAGGGTTCTGACTCCTTTATAGCCAATTGCTATGGCGGCTATTGGTTTATACTCCTCGTCAAGTTTAAGCAGTTTAGCGGCTTCAACTTTATCAAATCCGCCCATTGGATGCGATGTGAGTCCCATGGCTTCGGCTTGTATCATAAGGTTTGCTGTAGCCATACCCGTATCGTGTTCTGCGTAGGTATTCATTTTACCATTGTGCGTAAGAACAGTTTTTGCTACTGTGATAATGATAAGTGATGCATTTTGAGCCCACTCCTTATTGCCTGGAGCAAGCAATTTCAGAATGCTATTAAACGATTCGGGATTATTTCTAGCGGCGTAGAAAAATCTCCAGGGTTGTTCGTTAAAGGCCGATGGAGCCCATCGAGCAGCCTCAAGCAAAGTATCAACAATCTGATCCTTTATTTCCTTTGGATCGAAGGCCAACTCGCTTATCCTATTTGCTATTGGTGCAATCAGTTCTATTCTCATTGTCTACATTTTTTTATTAACATGTTAAACGAATGCGTTGATCGATTGTTCAACATGTTTCTTAACATACAGGTTTCTAGGTGATATGTGTTTGAAAATTGCAAAAGTTGCCTTATGATTGTATCGGTTTAAAAATTACCTTTGTAAAATTACAACTTGCTATATATTATTAAATTAAAACTTGAAGAATTATGATGACCGCAAATGATTTCATGGCCCGTGAAGATAAGTACGGTGCGCACAACTATCATCCACTTCCTGTGGTGCTCGAGCGTGGCGAAGGTGTTTACGTTTGGGATGTTGAGGGTAAAAAGTACTTCGATTTTCTTTCGGCATACTCTGCTGTGAACCAGGGGCATTGTCACCCTAAGATTGTAAATGCCATGGTAGAGCAAGCCAAAAAGCTTACACTTACCTCAAGGGCTTTCTACAATAACGTTTTGGGAGAATACGAGGAGTATATCACTAAGTTTTTTGGTTACGATAAAGTATTACCAATGAATACTGGTGCTGAAGCCGATGAGACTGCCATTAAGTTATGTCGTAAGTGGGGATACCAGAAAAAGGGTATTAAGGATGGCGAAGCAAAAATTATTGTTTGTGAAGATAACTTCCACGGCAGGACTACCACCATTATCTCGATGAGCACAGATCCTGATGCTCGTGCAGAATACGGACCCTATACTCCAGGTTTTATTACAATTCCCTACAATAATATTCCTGCTCTTGAGAAAGCATTAGAAGATAAAAATGTGGTTGGTTTCCTATTTGAGCCTATTCAAGGTGAGGCTGGAGTTTTTGTTCCAGACGAAGGGTACCTAACAAAAGCGTATGATCTTTGCAAGAAGAATAACGTTCTATTCATTGCTGACGAGGTTCAAACCGGTATTGCGCGCACAGGAAAAATGTTAGCATGTGATCACGAAAATGTACGTCCTGACATTCTAATTCTAGGAAAAGCAGTTTCTGGCGGTGTTTTCCCCGTTTCTGCAGTTTTGGCCGATGATCACATTATGCTTTGTATTAAGCCAGGCCAGCATGGCTCTACCTTTGGTGGAAACCCAATTGCCGGCAAAGTTGCCATTGCAGCCCTTGAGGTAATTAAGGAGGAAAAACTTGCTGAGAATGCAGAGCGTCTTGGTAAAATTTTCCGCGAAGAGTTCAGAAGTATCAAGAGCGATATGATTGAGCTGGTTCGTGGTAAGGGTCTGCTCAATGCTGTGGTTATCCGTAATCAGCCTGGCAAAACTGCTTGGGATGTATGTGTGGCTATGGCCGAGGCTGGTGTTCTAGCTAAACCTACCCATGGCAATATCATCCGTTTTGCTCCTCCACTCGTTATCACCGAAGAGCAACTTCGTGAGGCTATGGAGAAAATTAAAGCCGTTTTTAAGAAGTTTGAATAGTTTTGTTTTATAATAAAAAAAGCCGTTACCATATTTGGTAACGGCTTTTTTTGTAACTTGGCATTATAATTGACTGTTAATAGTTTAAAGCATATGCATATGTCAAAATTACTTAAGCAACTTAACCTTTCAGGGGCAATAGCCTTATTGCTATATATAATGCCCGTAAATGCTCAGGATATTATTAAAATTCAGGGTGCGGTTGGCGAGGCCGAAATTGTAGGACGAATAAGTGAAGAGGATGCCCGTAAGCAGGCACTTAATAGTGCCAAGGTTGAGGCTCTTCGCAAGGCTGGAGTAGGTGAAAATATTCAAACCTATGAAAACCTCTTTCGTAGTGAGCTGAATAACGATTTTACAGAATTCTTCAGTAGCGATATACAAACTGAGCTAAGGGGGGCAATTCAATCATACGAGATAGTCAGCCATCGGCGTAAAGTTGATCCAGTTACAAACCTCTTTATGGTAGAGGTCACCATCGATGCTTCAGTAATACTTTATAAATCTAGCCCCGATCCAACCTTTAATGTTAAGGTTGAGGGGATTAAAGCAATTTACGAAGAGGGAGAATTGCTAACCTTCTCATTGCAGGCAACACAGGCGTGCTATCTCCATGTTTTTAGTATTACTGATAACTATACCTGTCTACTTTATCCAAATAAGCTGGAGAAGTTTCAGGAGATTAAGCCAAACCAATGGATGAAATTCCCTTTTGGCAATCTTGATTATGAACTTTTTAAAAGTGGGAAGGGAATCGACACCAATAGAATGGTTTTTGTCTTTACAAAAAAGCCGATTCAATTTCTTAAGTATTCAGGTGATGAACAACTAACTACATCAGAAACAATTTTCTCATGGATTTACAGCATTATGCCCGATGAACGGAATGTAGATTATCATGCTTTTACTGTCAGGTAAATGAAAATGAAAGTAACCTAAAAAAAAACCGCCCAACAGGGCGGTTTTTTTGAAATAGAAAGTGAATCTTAATTAGTTCTCTTTAATGGCAGCCTGTGCTGCAGCAAGTCGAGCAATGGGTACGCGGAATGGAGAGCAGCTAACGTAGTTCATGCCCACGCGGTGGCAGAACTCAACTGAGTTAGGCTCACCTCCATGCTCACCGCAGATACCGATCTTAAGATCCTTACGGGTTGAGCGGCCACGGTCAACACCTAGTTTAACCAGCTGGCCAACACCTTCCTGATCGAGTACCTCAAATGGATCGTTCTTTAAAATACCATTCATGGTGTAGATTGGCAGGAACTTACCAGCATCGTCCCGGCTATATCCAAAGGTCATCTGGGTAAGGTCGTTGGTGCCGAAGCTGAAGAACTCGGCCTCCTTGGCAATTTGATCGGCCATTAGGGTTGCACGAGGTATTTCAATCATGGTTCCAACTAAATAATCAACCTTGTCGCCCTTTTCCTCAAATACTTTCTCGGCGGTTTTACGGATGATCTGCTCCTGGTTCCTGAACTCCTCAACAGTTCCGATAAGAGGAATCATAATCTCAGGAATGGCAACTACACCCTTTTTCTTGAGGTTAACAGCAGCCTCGATGATAGCGCGAGCCTGCATCTCGGTGATCTCAGGGTAGGTGATACCCAAACGGCAACCACGGTGGCCCATCATGGGGTTAAACTCGTGTAGGTCGTCAACGCGGCTCTTTACCTCAGCAGCTGAAATCCCCAGCTCAGCGGCCATCTCCTTCTGGTTAGCCTCCTCATGGGGAACAAACTCATGTAGAGGGGGATCGAGCAAACGCACAGTAACGGGTAGCCCGTTCATGGCCTCGAAAATTCCCTCGAAATCCTCACGCTGAATAGGAAGAAGATCTAATAGAGCCTTACGGCGGCCAGCCTCGTCGGTGGCAAGAATCATCTTACGCATGGCCTTAATACGGTCGCCTTCGAAGAACATATGCTCGGTACGGCAAAGGCCAATACCCTTGGCACCAAATTCACGGGCTATTCTGCTATCCTTAGGTGTATCGGCATTGGTACGTACGCTCATGCGAGTGTACTTCTCGGCCAGCTTCATAATATCGGCAAAGTCGCCGCTAAGCTCAGCAGCCATAGTTTTAATCTTACCTTCAAGTACTTGGCCAGTTGAACCGTTTAGCGAAATCCAATCGCCTTCTTTGAATACTTTTCCATCGCAGGTCATGGTTTTGGCGCGATAGTCAATCTTTACAGTACCAGCACCCGAAACGCAGCACTTACCCATACCACGGGCAACAACGGCAGCATGCGAGGTCATACCACCACGAGCGGTTAGGATACCTTTAGCTACAGCCATCCCCTTAAGATCCTCTGGTGAGGTCTCAATACGAACAAGGATAGTTTCCTTGCCCTGTGCATGCCACGCCTCAGCATCCTCGGGGAAGAACACTATTTGACCAGTTGCAGCACCTGGTGATGCGGGTAACCCTTTGGCAAGCAAATTTGCTCCTGCAAGGGCAGCCTTATCGAATACTGGGTGTAGCAACTCATCGAGTTTCTGTGGCTCCTGGCGGAGAACAGCAGTTTTTTCATCAATTACACCCTGGCGAAGCATATCCATAGCAATCTTCACCATTGAGAAACCTGTGCGCTTTCCGTTACGGGTTTGAAGCATCCAGAGTTTACCATCCTGAATGGTGAACTCGATGTCCTGCATATCCTTGTAGTGATCCTCGAGTTTCTGCTGGATCTCATTTAGTTCCTTGTATGCCGCTGGCATGGTCTCCTCAAGCGAGGGGAATTTGGCTTTTCGCTCCTCTTCGGAAATATTCTGGAGTTTGGCCCAGCGCCTTGAACCCTCAAGTGTAACCTCCTGTGGGGTGCGGATACCGGCAACCACATCCTCGCCCTGAGCGTTGATAAGGTACTCGCCATTGAAGATATCCTCACCGGTTGCAGCATCGCGGGTAAAGGCAACGCCAGTGGCTGAGTTGTCGCCCATATTACCGAATACCATAGCCTGAACGTTTACCGCAGTACCCCAATCGTCGGGGAGTTTGTACATACGACGGTATGCAATGGCGCGGTCGTTGTTCCAGCTGTTGAATACGGCCATTACTGAACCCCACAGCTGTTCCCAAGAGTCGGTTGGGAAATCCTTACCGGTTTTGTCTTTAACCGCTTTCTTGAAGCGCTTTACAAGCTCCTTAAGGTCGTCGGTAGTGAAATCGGTGTCCAGCTTAATATTTCTCTCCTCTTTCATGTGGTCAATAATTTCCTCGAAGGGATCGTGATCCTCTTTTGATTCGGGTTTCATCCCCATTACCACATCGCCAAACATCTGGATGAAGCGGCGGTAGCTATCCCATGCGAAGCGTGAGTTGCCAGTTTTCTTGGCAAGACCCTCAACAACCTCATCGTTAAGGCCTAGGTTAAGAACGGTGTCCATCATACCGGGCATGGAAGCGCGCGAACCAGAGCGAACGGACATTAGGAGAGGGTTGTCCTTGCTTCCGAACTGCATACCCATAATACCTTCCACTTTCTTCATTGCTGCCTCAACCTCTGGCTTAATCAGCTCTATCACTTTTGCTTGCCCAAGTTCATAATACTCGGTACAAACCTCAGTAGAGATGGTGAAACCTGGAGGAACGGGGATTCCAATGAGGTTCATTTCGGCCAGGTTGGCACCTTTGCCCCCCAGCAGTTCCTTCATCTTGCCATCACCGTCGGCTTGCTTGTTTCCGAAGGTGTAAACGCGTTTCGTAATCGACATCGTAATAAAGTTTAGTTAATTTATGTAGAAATTATTGTGTGTAAAACAATTTTATCTGAGCTTACAAAATTATTAAAATAATTGAAATAGCTGGTTACCCAATTGATGCTTAATGCATTTTTTTGCGCAAACGTTTAAGGATATGACCCAAAGAGTGAGCCGTTAAGGATTCGAAAAAAAAGGTGGAGCGAAGTGCTCCACATTTTTTTACTGGGATAAGAATGCCTCTTCTATGCGGAAGCTGAAATTGCGAGAGCCAGTATACCAAGCAGCGCTATTCCGACAACGATTGCTAAAATAATTTTTGATATGCTATAGGGGCGTTCACCCTGAACTTCGCCTGTACGCCCATTGATCAAGAATCGGTAAACCTTTTTCTTATAACGAAAAGCACTTATCCAAACAGGAAGAAGAATGTGCTTAAATGTTACATCGTTGTATTTTGAGTGGAGAGTGAAAATACGCTGATGATCACCACCAATTCGACTTCTAGTCTCTTGACGTATAGAATCATCCATAGACTTCTGTGCGGAATCAAATCCATCTTTTAGTGCAACCTGATATGTTTCGGTACGGTATCCGCTAAGATATTTAGGATTGTATACTACAAGATTATCTAGATCCCAGGGCGTTAGTCGATCGGCGTATTTTTTGGGAAGCGATTTGCTGGCAAGCACCAGAATATCGTCGAAAAACTTATCGAAATCTCCACTAACTGGAGTCCACCTAATTTTTGTAACAGTGCGGGTGCGAGTTACTGGCTTTCCATTCTCAACGGTTGTGTAAGTTTGGGTAGTGGTATAGTTGTCGCCTCGCTGGCCGGTGAACTTGGTGAAAGTCTTCGAATCGTAGGTCCAGTAGGGTACGTAAATGCCTTGAAGTAAATCGGTCTGTACTGCAAATTTTTTAAGATCGTTTGGGGCAAACCAAAGTTTTTTTACCCATTTAGCAAATTCGGCGTATGCTTGCTTTGAGTCGATGGAAAATGGAAGAATAGAGCCAGGTTGAATTTGGATTTCCTTTTCGCAATGCTTTACAATTATTACACTTCCACAAAAGGGACAATGATCCGATACAATATTTGGATCAAAGGTTACATGTGCTCCGCATCCCTGACACTGCACCGTGGACACTTCGTGTTGAACTAGGTTGTCGCTATGCTCGGTCAGGAATTTCTCGAAATCAATCTCCTGAATAACCTCCTCGCTAACCTCAATATCCACTTCGGCTCCGCAAAACTCACAGGTTAGTGAACTAGATCCGGGCTTATACTTCAGGTGTGCACCGCAAGAGGTACAAGTAACATCGCCCTGACTGGTTTCTGAAAGTTTGGGTTCGGTAGTCATTGAAATTGTTTCTATTTTGTAAGTATGGTAATCCAAATAGGCATAAGCGATGTTACGACTGCTATTGTAGCTGCTTTCCAAAAGTAGGTAATGGCAAAAAAGCTGGAAATCATAAGGAGCTCATCAGATTTCCCAACTTCAATTGTTCCGCTTGACGATGAACCCTTGAAACGCATAACTGGTTCATTAGCATTCCAAACGCTCCATAGGTTGCGCCAAATGCTTTCGGATTTTAGAATGGTTGTGAGGCCTTTGAATTCGATGCTGGCAATTGATCGCCAGCTGTTGTATGAGATTTTACCAAGCAATGCGTTATTCTCGGGATCAATAATTAGGGTATTAACGGTAAAAAATCCTTGCGTTCTGAATAAATATCTTTTACCATTAATAACTGCATCGGTTAATCGAGACCAGTTTCTGCTTCGAATTTGTCCAGCAATTCCCTTCTGTGAAAAAATCTCGTAGGTTGAACTAAAGACTCCTTTTCTCCATCTGAATGTATCCATTTTTAATGTGGGTTTACATGGAATAAGCGTTAATAATAAAACCTCAAAAGCCGTTACACACTTGGTGGTACAGGTGGAATAGGAGGCGGAGTTGTCGCAAAAACATGACTAAGTTCAGCAACCTGACCCGCAGCAATCCAGCCACTCATTCCCTGGCGCCAAACTAGTGTTTCTCTGGTGAGCTGATTTTGCGATGCCATTGATGTCAAGGTATTCATATCGAATGGCCCCGTTTGTTGACCATTTATCACTAGGTAAAATGCCAGTACTGGCGGTACAGGGGGCGAGACTTGTTGTCCCTGGTTTTGCGTTTGCCCCATGGCGCCTACCATTTGGTTTGCCATGGCAAATCCCATTCCCATGCCCATACCGGCAGCAGCGCCTCCACCCGAAGGATTATTAGCTGCAGCTACCATCGACTCGCCAGTTTGATACTGAGTAAATTTGCTCATATCGCCAATAATACCCATACTCGACCGCTTGTCGAGGGCTTCCTCCACGTTGGGTGGTAGTGAAATGTTGGAGATTAAGAACTTGGTAAGGTCCAGACCGTATTCGCCAAATTCAGGTTTAATTTTTTCCTCGCAGAACTGCGAAATCTCGTTGTAGTTGGCAGCCATATCCAAAACTGGAAGTTTGCTCTCACCAATGGCATCGGTAAAACGGGTGATGGCTATGCTCCTTAGCTGATCGGAAATTTTTTGGGTAGTAAAGCTTCCGTCAGTACCCACAATACCTTTAATAAATAGCGCTGGATCGGTTATGCGGATTGAGTAATTTCCGAATGCTCTGATTCGAATGGGACCAAACTCGGGGTCGCGAAGCATAATAGGGTTGGGAGACCCCCATTTTAAATCTACAAATTGTTTGGTGTTGAGGAAGTAAACCTCAGCCTTGAAAGGGCTGTTAAATCCGTACTTCCACCCTTTTAGCGTAGATAGAATTGGGAGGTTCTCGGTATTTAAGCTGTACATGCCGGGCTTAAAAATGTCGGCAATTTCGCCCTCATTAATAAATACAGCAACCTGCGACTCACGAACGGTGAGCTTAGCACCATTCTTAATCTCGTTGTTATACCGCTCAAAGCGGTAAACCATTGTGTCGTTTGTGGGATCCAGCCATTCGATAATATCGATGAATTCGCCCTTAATCTTATTCCAAAGTGACATGCTTTCTGGGTTTTATTAATCAGTTTACAAATTAAGTAAAACTATTGTTAAAGATGGTTACAAAACCAGTTGTTTTTTTAAGGTTATTGAATTTGGCATTTCGATTGTATGTCAATCCAGAGTTTTTATGATGTTCTTTCGATTTTATGGAATGCCCAATCAGAATTATGTGAGCATTTTAGCCAATAACCTAGGTTTGAATCTGGATGTCTTGTTGCTTTCAACGATTTTTAATACTAGGCTAAAACAAGCTTTGAGACATACTAAGTTATAGTAGAGCAATTACTTGTTCGGATTCGCACATTGCTGTATTGATACTATACAATATCAAGATTTAATCATCTGAGTTAAATAAAACAAATACAGGGTTATAGGATTATTGGCATTCATTATGTAAATTGATTGTTATCATTTATAAATTAAAATTTTCAGATATGTTTATCGCAGGATTTTTTGCCGGTTTATTGTTCCTTCTAATATTCGACTTATTGGCAGGAGCATACATTAAGTATAGGACAAATAAGGACTATGCAGAGGAACTAGAATAACGATTGAGCTACACAAGGTGATAACTCGCTGGAGTTGATAAATAGTTTTGTGTTGTTTAAACTATTTGACGATTAGTTTGAACATTTAGCTCCATTTCGTGTCATAGATGTGTAGTTTTACAGAACCTATGAGAAAAATATTTTTTAGAATTATCTATAGTGCTTTACTATCTATATTCCCCTTTGCAATCTTTGCCGAGAATGATGCTCCTAAAAGATATAGCATAAGTGGCTATATTCGCGATGCGGCCAATGGAGAAGAACTGATAGGAGCAACAATACTCGTGAAAGAATTGACTCAGGGATCAACAACTAATTCCTATGGGTATTACTCAGTTTCACTTGTTCCAGGCAAATACACCATAGTGTTTTCCTATTTAGGGTATAGCAATCAGGAGCGTATAGTAAACTTAAATCAAAATGTAATCCTTTCGGTGGAACTGATTGAGGATCAAACATTACTTGAAGAGGTGATTATATCGCGCGAAAAGCCCAATGCCAATATTACTAGAGGTGAAATGAGCGTTGCAAAGCTCGATATCAAGACAATTCAACGTATGCCTGCGCTGCTGGGCGAGGTGGATGTGATTAAGGCCATTCAACTGCTTCCCGGAGTTCAGAGTACATCCGAAGGAACTTCTGGCTTTAGTGTGCGCGGAGGGGCAATGGATCAGAATCTTATCCTACTCGATGAGGCAACAGTATATAATGCTTCGCATTTAATGGGATTCTTTTCGGTATTCAACAACGACGCCATTAGGGATGTAAAACTTTACAAAGGCGATATTCCCGCATCGAGTGGAGGTAGGCTTTCGTCGCTGCTCGATGTACGGATGAAGGAAGGTAATTCCAAGGAGTTTGCCGCGGTGGGCGGTATTGGTACAATTTCCAGCCGATTAACACTAGAAGGGCCAATTCTTAGCGAGGCCACATCATTTATCGCCTCTGGGAGGCGAACCTATGCCGATATATTCTTGCCCTTTGCCGCCAATGAGAGTGTAAGGGACAATCAACTTTTCTTTTACGATTTAAACCTAAAGGTAAATCATAGGCTTAACGAGAGTAATCGGTTTTTCCTTTCGGGTTATTTTGGAAGGGATATTTTCCGTAACGATTTTGCAGGATTTGGTTTTGGAAATCAAACCATGACTGCACGATGGAACCACCTGTTTGGCCCAAAACTTTTTCTTAACACCTCATTAATTTATACCAGCTATGATTATTACTTAGGTGGAGGAGCGGGTGAGGCCAGCGGATTTACATGGCTTTCGAACATGAAGGATTACAGCGCCAAGGTCGATTTTAGCTACTTTCTGGGTAGCAGTTACACCATCCGGTTTGGTGCTCAGAGTACTTATCATGTGTTGAGCCCTGGAACGGCAAAAGGGGAGGGCGATGAATCGATTTTTACAGAATTGCGCATTCCAAATAACTACTCTCTCGAACATGGCCTCTATGCTCAGAATGAGCAAAATATTGGGCCTCTCATTACACTTAAGTATGGGCTTCGTTTATCGGCTTTCCAGAATATTGGGCCAGCAAAAGTATTCGATTACAACGAATTTTATGAGGCAGGTGATTTTATGGAGTACGACGATAGGGAAATTTTCAGCACCTATATGAACCTTGAACCTCGCTTGGGTTTTACCTTCGTATTTAATGATAGGCAATCGGTTAAGGGAAGTTACTCCCGTACGGTGCAATATCTTCAGCAAGCATCTAACTCAGCCGCAGGTACTCCGCTCGATATTTGGTTCTCTTCATCACCCAACGTTAAACCTCAACTTTCGGATCAGTGGGCATTGGGATATTTTCAAAATTTTTTCGGTAATGCCTTAGAAACGTCTGTTGAGGTGTACTACAAAACAATGAGCAACGTGATCGACTTTAAAGAGTTTGCCAACTTATTTCTGAATGAGAAACTCGAGGGTGAGCTGCGAACAGGAACCGCTGAGTCGTATGGCATTGAGGCGTTTGCCCAATTTAACTTGGGGAAGTTCAATGGATGGATAAGCTACACCTATTCAAGGGCTTTTAGAACTATTAGCGAAGTAAATGGTGGAAATTCATATCCCGCCCCTTACGATAAGCCTCACGACATATCTATTGTAACAAGTTACGATATTAACCCCAAGTTAACCATATCGGCGAACTGGATTTACGCCACGGGTGTTCCTGCTACCTTTCCTGCCGGACGATACGAGATAATGGGCACCATTATTCCCCTTTACACTACCCGAAACTCGTATCGATACCCCGATTATCACCGCCTCGATTTTGCCATTAGCTATAGGCCACGAGCAAAATCGGGAAGGAAGTGGCAGGGCGAATGGAACCTCTCGGTTTACAATGCATACAATAGGAAGAATGCTTGGGCTATAAATTTTGTGCAGGATAGGGCAAATCCAAATCAGACTTATGCCGAGATGACCTATCTGTTCTCCATACTTCCAGCAATAACCTATAATTTTAAGTTTTAGAATAGTGTAAGACAATGACAAAGTATTTATACATCAAAAAATTTGCAGTCTTTTCCATCGCACTTGTTGCTGCTTGGAGTTCGTGTACCGAGGTTATAGATATTGATCTTGATAGTACATACACTCGACCAGTAATTTTTGGCCGCATTACTACCGATACTACTGCTCATATGATCACCATAACCTCCACCGGCGATTATTTTAAAAATATACCACCCCAAGGCATATCCGGGGTAGATGTTAAAATTTTTGATGGATCAACCTATCATAATCTAACTGAAAGTGAGATAAAGGCTGGTGTTTACCTAACGGAACCCGATTTTTATGGCGAGGTTGGCAAAACATATACCTTACGGGTAAGTAATTTAGACCTTTTAGGCGATGGTAACCTTACTTCTCACCAAGCCACCAGCACCATTTTGCCCATGGGCGATGTATCGCCCATCGGGAGACACCGCCACGTTGCT
>CAZBBA010000034.1:0-37496 GCA_964490015.1 uncultured Rikenellaceae bacterium | reverse complement strand
TTGGGCATAACCAGTAGGTTAAACGATTTTCCGTTAATTTTGGTTGCCTGAGCAATTAGCTTAATCTTGTACCCCTTCTCCTTGGCGAATTGGATATCGAAAGCGTTGAGCTTATCTATTCCAACCACAAAAACATCCTGAGGCTTAACGATGGTGCCAAATCCGTGGGTGGCAAGTATAATCAGCTTGTTTAGCGAGTCCTGTCCGCTCACATCGAGGGTTGGGTCGGCCTCGGCAAAGCCAAGTTCCTGCGCCTTGCGCAGCGCCACGTCGTAGTTGCTGTTCTCGTTAAATATTTTGGAGAGGATGTAGTTGGACGAGCCATTGAGAATTCCAGTTATGGATAGCAGCAGGTCGTTATCGTAGTACTCTTCGAGGTTGCGAATTACGGGTATGCTACCACAAGCCGATGCATCGTATAGTAGCGCTACGCCATTCTGCTTCTGTAGGTTAATGAGTTCTTCGAGGTGCTCGGCCAGCATTTTCTTGTTGCCCGAAACCACACTTTTTCCCGCCAGTAGAGCCGATTTTACGATTGTGTAGGCCTCATCAGCATCGCTAATAAGCTCAACCACAAGGTTTATCTCGGGGTCGTTCAGAATTACATTGTAGTCGGTGGTGAAAAGGTTTTTTGCAATTGCCCTCTCCTTGCTGGGGTCCTTAATGCAAACTGATTTAATCTCCGCTTTAGTAGCGGGACTCTTCTGCAAAACGTGGTAAAGCCCTTCGCCCACCACTCCAAAGCCGAAAAGTCCAATGGTTTGTTTACTGTCGGTTGTTGTCATTGTTCTTGTAATTTTAACGCAAAAGCGCAAAGACGCAAATTTGTTAGCGATTTGGCGACTTAGCGTTTAATAGTTTATCTTTAATAATTTCACTCAATTGCTCACTCTCAATCAAAAAGCCGTCGTGTCCAAAGTCTGAGGTTATTTCGGCGTAAACGGCATTGGGGATAAACTCCGCCAACCTTTTCTGCTCAATGGGAGGGAAAAGGATATCGGTAGAGATTCCAACGCTTAGCGTTTTGGCTGTTATGCTGGCGAATGCCTCCTCGAAGCTGCTTCGTCCACGCGCCACGTTGTGGGTATCCTGACTGCGGGTGATGGAGTGGTAGCAATGCGCGCTAAACCTGTCCACCAACTTCTTGCCCTGATACCTTTGGTAGCTCGATACCCTAAAGTTCGTTACTTGCTCATTGTCCTTTTCGGGTTGAGTGATGTTGTAGGCTTCGTAGCCTCGGTAGCTTAGCAGTCCCAAACCACGGGCTGCGGCTAAGCCAGCCTTCCCGCCGTTGGGGTCGCCGTTGTAGAATGTTGCATCGGCCTCAATGGACATGCGCTCGGTTTCGTTAATGGCAACAGCCCATGGCGTAGCCATGTAGGTTGTGGCAACCAGCATCATGTTCTCGAACCTATGGGGATGCTGAATGGCCCACTCCATGCTCTGAAAGCCACCAATGGAGCCACCTGTAACGAGGAAAATCTTCTCAATACCCAAATGCTCCCGCAGCACCTCGTGGGCGTTTGCCCAGTCGCGCACGGTAACCAAAGGGAAATCGTTAAGCCAAGGCTTGCCTGTGCTTGGGTTTACGCTCAGCGCACCCGTTGTGCCGTAGCAGCTACCAAGGATATTAGCGCACACAAGGGTGTACTTATCGGGGTCGAAAAGGTAGCCCTTGCCCACCATCCCAGGCCACCAGTCCACGGCGTCGGAGTTGGCGGTGAGGGCATGGCAAATCCAAATCACGGGTTTCGATGGGTCTATCCTCTCCTCGGAGATATGGTAGCAAATCTCGATATCGTGGAGCGATTGGCCCGATTCCAGCTTAAATTCTCCCTTGTGGGTGTAGGTTTTCTTTATCATAAGAGTTCTTTTTGGAAAACACAGAGGCACTGAGGCACAGAGTTTTATTATGTGATATTTGATTGTTCATCTAATAATCTATAGCTTATGTCCAGTTTTAATTCGAAAACTAACTATTAGTTAGCATAAGGTAGTTCTTTGAATCCATTTTGTAACCATAGTTTAAAAAATCTCTCTGTGTCTCTGTGCCTCCGTGTTCACTAATCTAAATAGGCTAAATTCTCCCCAAAGCCCTTTCAAAGTCCAAAATTATATCTTCAACATGTTCTATACCTACAGATACTCTAAGCAAACTAGGTGATACACCAGCTGCAAGTTGCTCCTGTGCGCTGAGTTGTTGATGCGTTGTGATGGATGGTTGAATAATTAGCGTTCGCAAATCGCCAACATTGGCCACATGGCTAACAAGTTTCAGATTATCAACCAAACTAGCAGTTGCTTTTAAGTCGCCATCAACCTCAAAAGAGAGCATACTTCCAAATCCATTGCGCAGGTATCTTTTTGCTAAATGATGCGATGGATGCTCAGGCAAACCTAGGTAGTTTACATACTTTACCTTTGGATGACTTCTCAGCCATTGAGCAAGAAAAAGTGCGTTTTGGCATTGTCGTTCCACACGTAGCGAGAGCGTTTCAAGGCCTTGAATCAGCAAAAATGAATTAAATGGACTTATACAAGGCCCCAAGTCCCTAAGCCCTTCGCAGCGGGCACGAGCAATGAAGGCAGCATTGCCAAAAGCCTCGGTATATTTTAACCCGTGATAACCCTCCGAAGGCTCCGAAAGCAAAGGAAACTTGCCATTGTTCCAATTGAATTTTCCTGAGTCGGTAACAACACCGCCCAAAGCAGTTCCATGACCATTTATCCACTTAGTGGCCGACTGCACAACTATATGTGCACCATGCTCTATGGGCCGGCAAAGAAAACCCGCTGCAGCAAAGGTGTTATCGACAATTAGCGGGATTTGGTACTTGCTGCTAAGCTTGCTCAGCGCATCGAAATTGGGTACCGAAAAGCCGGGGTTACCAATGGTTTCAACGTATATGGCTTTTGTGGTATTATCTATTAACGGTTCAAAATCCACTGCCCTATCGGTTTTGGCAAAACGAGTTACTATTCCCAAATTTTTAAGGTAAACCTTTAGTTGATTAAATGTGCCGCCGTATAGGTAAGGCGAAGCCACAAGCGAATCGCCCTGCGATAAAATTGTTGTAATCGCAATTAGCTGCGCGGCATGACCCGACGAAACAACCAGCGAAGCTAAACCACCCTCAAGTGCAGTAACTCGTTTTTCTACTATCTCGGTGGTTGGGTTAGTAAGTCGACTGTAGATATTACCCTGCTCCTCTAGTGCAAAAAGCCGCTGTGCATGCGCACTATCTTTAAAACGATAAGCTGTAGTTTGGTATAACGGCGCTGCTTGCGAAAGTGTTTCTGGATCAGGATCGTAACCAGCATGAATTTGCAGCGTTTCGAAATGATTATATTGTTGTGAGACCATAGTATTAAAATGTAAAAACGTAAAATGTAAAATGATAAATGATTATTTGATGTAGACATGACACCCCCTGCAATCCCTTGGACTGCATAGTATAAACCCAATTTAAAAATAAGGGGCTAAATGGTTACCAGCTGCGCTGGCCGCGCATGGAGCATGCAGACCCTTTCTGACTGCTACAAAGGAATGAGAAACGATGTTGGATATACGAAATAACCAATCCTGAATTGGAAAAGAAGTAAAAGTGCCGTGCTAAATTGTGCATTTTCAACGTTGGGTTTATAATTTATAATTCCCTTTCGGGCAGGTTTTAGCACCTTTTCAACAGATGGGTTGAGGGTTGCTAGAGCATCACAGAGCCTGTTCTCTCCGCTCTTCTTTATAAACAAACCTTTTGCAAGGGATGGGTGGTTAAACACCGGTACAAATATATTGCAAATTTCAGAAATCAAAAATCTTTTATGCTCTTATCGAAAAAAATAGAAAGATATCCATATTCCTTCTATTTTTGTCCCCTACTATTTTGATATGGGAAAGACAAAAATTTCGGAACGAAAAGTAATTCTGTACACTGCTGGATTGGTTGTATTTACTGGATTAATTAGGTTGTTTGCCTACTCAACTGGAACTGTACTATTCTACTTAGCTTTTGCACCCTACATTACTTATCGCCTAGTTTCGATATTTCAGAACCGCGATGTGAACACGCCCCCCATTCACTTTTACAGGGCAGCTGTTTTGGTGATCATGATTATAACAATTATACTGAATGCAGCAGGATGGCAGGAAGCCGATTTCTTTCTAATCTTCCTCCTGATGGTGGATTATCTCCTGGTGATCAACAAAAAGTTCTAGCAGCACACTACTCAACCAGAATCTTGCCAACAAATAGCAAGTCAAAATCCTGATTTATAAGCTTCCAGTAGTACAAACCCTTATCGAGTTCAGGAATTAGAACTCCTGCCGATTTCTTGGTTAGCGTAATAATTCGGGTGCCCTTGTTATTGAAGAACTCCACATAAAGTTCCTCTCCCATGGGATTACTCCACTTTAACGAGTCGGTTTCGGCACGCTTAATTATTCCTTTGGATGTAATAACCACATCCTCTCCTCTATAGGTTTGAGTAAAGTTATTGAAAAGTACCTCCAGGGTTTTATCAGGTACAAATGCTTCGGCAAGTAACTCCTTCTGAACAATCTTTACAGGCTCCTTGTCAGATTTTTTTGGCAATACCTGCTTTGGCGATTCTACAACATTATTGTTACCAGAAACAATTGAATCTTCAATTACACTATCCTTGATGGTGGTGTCGGCAACAGAACTCTCATCACTTACCAATGCCTGCAACGCTTGTACCGATTTGTGGTTAAAATCCATGACTGATGTAACAACTACAAAGATTAACCCTACAGCAGCTACGCTAACAATCAATGTAAACCAAGGCTTTAAGCGAATCGTTTTAACTTCTTTTACCTCCTGCTTAAAGTCAACAACAATATCGGAAACACTAAGTACCTCCGATGCACACTCATCGCATACGGCAAGATGCTGTCGTAAATAGTTATCAAGCAAACCATACTTACCATCAACAATAGCATCAGCACATTGAGCTATCTGTTCTTCGGTTAAATGTTTGTTCTCGTGCATTACAATTACTTATTAAACAAGTCATTTACATTTAAAAGATGATGGTTTACTACTTAGTTCCTGGTTTGTTGTATCTCTAACAAAACGGCCAAGGAATCCTTGTCGTGATTGGCCATACCATTTTTATTTAATCGGCTCAAAATTATCTCGATCTGTTTATTCATCCACATTCTCACCGCATCCCCTTTAACATTCTTCTCCTCCACAATGTTTACTACCTGCGACAAATTATCGAACATATCGCCCTTCGATTTTTGCCCCGCGTCCTGTAGTAATTCCTTCACCTCCTCTTCCCTACTACCAGCATAATCTGAAATATCAGAGGAGTCAATAGGTAGATCAAAATAGTATTTAAGGAACAAATTGATTTTTGCCCGCTCCCCATTAAACAGGAGCATTGTGTTGTTCAATCGCTTCACCTCATTCACAATGGCAAAACTTTTCTCGGCTTCAAAATCTAACGTTCGTCTCGAAGCCTCATTAACTGGAGGCTCTCCCTCAACAATCGAATACCAATGCCGGCTCTCCTTTCGTATTACTTCACAACACATCCGATTTAAAATAGCAACAAAATATGTGGTTAACTTCGATTTTCCCTCAAAGGCTTTTTCAATTTTATCCTTTTGATTAAGAAACTTCTCCACTATGGCCATAACCACGTCTTCCCTCTCGCGCTCGGGTATTACAGAACGAAAAACATATCGGGAAACCACCTTGTTGGCAATGTCAACTACTGAATTCATTGTCACTGCTACATCACTATTGTTGCTAGTCGTTCTCATCTTTGAAAAAAATATGTTACAAATATGCGATTTTTAGCTAGATTTTTTTTTGAGCCGTCAAGTAATTCGTCAACACAAAACCAATATTAGTGTAAAAAATGATGCGATTCGTATAAATAAATGGACTAGTTGACGTTCAAAAAACAGTAAGATAACTTACCTAAACCCTATCATTACTGCATTTCCTGAAATTCAAAAGTTGTGCCACAAATTAGAAAGAGGAATTGGAGGCATTTTCAAAAAACTTGCTTTGTGCGCAATCACAAATTTTACTTACGTAATCTTAAATGCATACTTTTTCCCTATAACCACATACTTGATATAGCTAGTTTATTGTACATTTTTAATAAATTTGAGCGCTGCTGTAATTTTGTTCCATTTTAAAATCGTTGTTGGGCACAATAATTGACTATTTATCAGCCAACATACAATTGATATTTAATACTCTTTTGCCATGAACCGTTCCTTTTTAAAAGTCTTCACAATTCTTGCAATTTCTCTTATACAGATTAGTCCAGCCCTTTCTCAGTACGGCCCGTTCTACTCCAAAGAGCGAAACCTGAAGGATTACTCACTTTACCACGACTACAATGAGACTGTAAAAAAATACAACCAGGATAGGCTGATTGGAAAGGCATTGGTTCAAATTGATAGCTTGGCAAACATTGCATACAGTAAGAAAGATTTTGTTCAGTACCTATTTCTAAAAAATGAGGTTTCGAACTTCTACAAATTCGACAATAAATTCAGCGAAGGATTCCTGGATCTGCACCAAGCAATGAAGTTTTACGCATCGAAATGCGATACCATTAACATTGAGTACGCCGTTTCGCTCCGTATGCTTAGGGGTTTACTTACCCGCTCTGGACAAAAATCGCGAGGAGAAGCGGAGATGTTGGCCTCACAGCTGGCAATTCTCGAGAAGTTAGAAATTGATGGTGAGCCCATGACCAACACGCTGGTTGACTACGGACTATTTCTAAATCGCCAGGGCAAAAGGGACGAATCGATCGAAATGCTTTACAGGGCAAGAACCGTGGCTCTTGCCAATAACGATCTTAACAGCTTAGCCGTATCGGACTATACCCTAATTAGCCTTTTGGATGGTATTGATATGGAGGAAACCATAATTGATGTGCTAGCCAACGACCTATTACTCCTAAAGCAAGCTCAGGTAAACATTCCAACCCTTGTATACATCAGCTTTTTCAACTATATGCTTGGGAATAGACTTTACTGGAATATGAGCAACATCGAGAAATCAGTTGAGTACCTTTTAAAAACAACCGCTTGCCTCGATACCCTTCAGTACCCCATGTGGAATTTAAAATCCTCATCACATTCGCTGCTGGCTCAATGCTACTCAGATATTCAAGATATTCCAAACTTTTGGCATCACTTCCAAATTGCCAAGCAGATTGCCAACGCTCAGCCCATGTCGAGTTACAACAGAGGACTTGCCTACATTACACTTGTTGAATCCGCAATTATCATTGCCCCCGACTCGTCGCAGGTTGTTCTCGATATCCTTAAAAACCACGAGGCCGTACATCATTTTCAGGAGAGAATTATTAAAAGTCAAGCTTTAATTCACCTTCAAAAGGGACTTATTACCCAGGCAATTGAAACTGTAAACAGCCAATTTACAGATTTTGAGCAGTTCGACAACATCCAAATCCCAGTACTTTCCGACAGTATTGATTTTCAGATTCAGCTCGAATTTCTGAAAATTCTTAATACCGGCCTCGAAAGACTTGCGGCTCAAAAACCAGTTTCTTCACATAGAGATGCTATCAACAATCTTATCGGTAAGCAAAATCAGCTATATATTGGCATAGTTCAAAAAGAAGTTTTTGGGCACGAAATATCGAGCATCATAAGTGAGTATTACAAATTTATAACTCAATCATTGTCGCATGTTTTAAAAGATTACAATGCGGCCAAAGATCAAGAATTGGCAGCCTCGCTCTTTTTTTCGTCTAAAGCAATTCAGCTAAACAATAACCTTGGCAAGAGTTTTATCCAAGGGCAAATGGAGAACGATACAACCAATTTCCAGAATCTCCTGCTGGCCATGGGTAAGGTACAACAAACCAAGACCGAACTGGCAAATGATCACATAAATAACACTGAACGCAACCACCTAAACCGAAAACTCAACAGCAGCCTTATTGACATGCTTCTGCAAAAACATAAGCTTAGCCAAAAGCTTAGCACAAGCTATCGGGCTATAGAAATTCCAACGCTAGCAGAAGTTCAAAATCTGTTAGATGCAAAAAAGGGAATAATTGAGTTTTTCCATGATGAAAATACACTTAGCTGGATTTTAGTGACCAAGGATAAGGTTAATGTGGGGCAAAAAGTGGTTAATGATTTGAGCAAAAAGATTAGCGCAGCTTTATACGAGGTGAAAACTGGCGGTAAAAGTAGTAACCTAGGATCAAACCTATTTACAGCCGAGACTAAAAAGATAATTAACACGCTGAGTGAACTCGTTATCGTTCCCAGCAAAGAGCTTGCTTATATCCCCTTTGAGTGGTTAAGTTTATCGTCGTCAAAAAAGCTTGTCGAAACCCATGCCATAAGCTACAGCTACTCCACATCGCTGTGGTACCGAACCCGTGCCAACGACAACCGAGTAGACAAACCAACAATTCTTTCACTGGCCCCGTTGTTCACGCAAGATGTTACCAACCAAATGGTCTCAACATGGGCTTACGATTACCGTGGATCATCGCCGCTTCCTCCACTCCCCTCGTCGCGCGATGAGGTAGAGGCTATTAGTAATCTATTCAAGGGGAATAGGATTAACTCAGCCGCGCTCATTGGCAATCATGCCAACGGTACGGAATTGGAATCCCTACTTGGAAAGTTTGATATACTTCACCTGGCCACTCATGGCCATATCAACAGAACCAATCCCGAACGATCGGGGCTTTACCTTTACCCCAACAATCAGCATGACGCTGAGGGTTATAATCCCGATAACGATTTCCTCAGCTTAGGGAAACTTCACAATTTGCGGATTAACGCAAACCTGGCCGTGCTTAGCGCATGCAATTCTGGCACAGGCTCCGTTGCCGAAGGCGAAGGTGTAATGGCACTGCCCCGAGGGTTTATTTATGCCGGTGTTCCCAATGTAATTGCGTCGCTCTGGAAAGTTCACGACGAGAAAACCAAAGAGCTAATGGTTGCATTCTACAAGTATCTGTTGTCGGGAAACTCGTATGCCGAGGCTCTGCGATTGGCTAAGCAGGAGTGTATTGCAAAGGGTTTTCTGCCAATCGACTGGGCTGGATTTGTGCTTATTGGTGGATAAAAGAATTGACGGGGATCAAAGCTTACCCAAAATTATTATTACAATTCATTGTTGAAAGATGCCTAAAATAGTCACAGCTTTCTTACTATTTGTGTCAACCCTATCGGGGGTTTTTGCACAATTTCCCGATAGGTATAACCACTATAGATCAATTCCCCAGAACAATTCGATTTGGCAAAATGCACTTGAACACTACGCAACCGAAAACCTCGATAGCGCACTTGCATTTGCCCAAATTGCTCAGCAAGAATTTCAAAGGAATCGGCAATGGGACAACAATCTTTTTATCGCCAACTTTTGTGCACAAATACTTGGTGAAAGCGGTAAACCCCAAGAAGCCCTCAATATGCTTGCGCAAGCACGATTACATTGCAAAGATAATTTGGACACACTTACTAGTGCTGAATATGCCGAAAACCTGATCCTTACTGGTAGGGTGTACACCTTACTGAATAGCTATACCCAAAGCGAAAAGTTTTTCACCCGTGCTGCTGTTCTTTTAGAGCATTCAGGGAAATATCCCGAAATAAGGGCGCTTGCACACTTTACGCTTTGGCAGCTGTACAACAAGATGATGAATAGCGAATTGGCGTATGAATCGATTTCGAAGGCAATAGAAGTTCTTAACACCGCGGAAAGCGATTATGCCGAAGCTATTCTCTACTTTATTCAGGCCGACCGGCTCGATAAGAACCAACTTTACCTTAAAGCGGAACTGTTTATGGCAGCAGCCAATGCTTTTGAGCAGGCTGGAAGCGTCAACGATTTTATGTACTACACCACGCTGATGAAGATTACTCAGCAGTTCTCAAGCTTTCAAAGCGATTACACATTGGCTAAACATTATGGCAATTTGGCCGAACAGTATACCATAAAAAATCGAATGTCGCGAGCAAAGAGCTATGGTTTGAACTTTGCACTAGGCGATTTATATCGAAGTTTTGATCACTACCACGAGGCTCTCCCCTACTTTACCCGCGCAAAGGAGATTACGGAGGATATTTTTGGCAAGCAATCGCTTGAGTATATTACCGCTTGCCTATACCTTGGGCGATTGTATCGATTTATGAACAAATTCGAAAAGGCCAGTGTTTACCTTAATACAGTTTACAACTCTGGAAAAGCAGGATGGAAAGGTCGATTTCCTCACGAGTTTACCCTTTACGGTGAATTTGGACGATTATACTCAAGTTGGAACAAACCCGATAGCGCCTTACTTTTTGCTCAAAAAAGGCTCGCCTACGAGCATCAAGGGAAAAGTTTCGACTTACACGAAATTCCCCCAACTCCACGAACATCGAGTATTCCGAGGTATTACAACTCGATGCGGGTAAAAATTGAGGCCTACAAACTACTATATCAGCAAACCAACGACACTACTCTGCTCTCCCTTGGGTTAAAACATTGCAGCTACGCTATAGAGCTAATTGATATAATGAACGATAAGGCACTAGAGGAGAAATCGGGATTGAAAAATTCAAATAGAGCTAAACTAATTGCTTCTCACGCAATATTCTTTAGCCTTGAACTGAATAAGCACCGAGAACGTGAGGAGAATATCAAGAGCGCCCTCTATTTCTCGGAACGATCAAATGCCAACTACTTAAAGTATTTGCTTAGCACAAAATACATAGACGAGGATCTAGCTAATAGCGAAGAGATTCTTCTAAAGAATAGTATTGATGAGATAGATTTAAAACTTAGACACGAACTATCACTAATCCATGCCCAGTACGATAGCCTCCACAAAATCAGCTTGAACAAAAAGTTACAGCTGGCCAATATTGTGCTAAGTTCAAGAGCCAAATCGAGTGGAATTGATGCTGATTATCGGTTGAATCCAAAAATCCCCAAGTTCAATTTAGATTCTATTCAAAAGAGGCTGCCCGATGATGGTGCTATTCTTGTTTACCATATCGACAACTACGAGGATGATGGCGAAGAGCCTTCAAGTAAAGAAATTAGCAAGCACAAAAGACTGGTTACCTTCTATATTGATCGTAATGGGATTTACTGTAAACAGAATCAGTTCACACCGCACCACGAGAATGCCATTGTTGAATTTCTTCGAGGTCTTAAAACAGGCGACATGCAAACATACCTAGAAATGGGTATTGTGTTACATCAACTTTTGATCGAACCTATAAATCATCTGCTAAGTAGCAAGAAAAACCTTATTATTATCCCCGATGCTGCATTTGCCGATATCCCCCTTGAGAGTTTGCCAATCAACCGCAACGGGAATACAATCTGCGAAAAGCTATCAACTAGCTACCATTACTCACTGGGATTATGGTCGATAAGTAACCAAAAGAATGCCACCCTACAGCTTAAGAGTTTAGCAGCCTTTGCACCCCAATTTTCATCGGGAAAACAAAAAAACAACCTTATAAGCCGCAGAAGTTCAAAGGAATCGAAACCCAATAGCCAAATCTACCTAGCGCAGCTGCCCATGGCCGAAACGGAGGTGATTCAGATTAGTAAACTATTCTCAACGAGTAAGGAGAAAACCGTACAGGTTGAACACAATCGGATTACCAAACAAGAATTTGTAACGTACGCCCCAAATTTCGATATCATTCACATTGCATCCCACGGCTTTGCCGATGTTAGGGATTTTAGAAATTCGGGTATTTACTTCTCGAACCCTAGTAAAAATGGGCATGAACTACTTCACCTTAACGAGATTTATAATCTTGATCTTAAAGCAAATTTGGTAGTGCTTAGCGCATGTAAAACCAACGTTGGAAAGATTGTTCAAGGTGAAGGCTCAATGGCTCTTCCCCGTGGTTTTATTTACGCTGGAGTACCCAATGTTATTGCTTCGCTTTGGAAGGTACACGACGAAAAAACGATGGAGCTAATGGTTGCCTTCTACCAACATCTTCTTAAGGGAAATTCCTATGCCGAAGCTCTTCGTTTAGCCAAACTCGACTGTATAGCAAAAGGCTATCTACCTTTGGATTGGGCGGGATTTGTTTTAATAGGTGGGTAAAAAATTAATAAAAAAAGGTTAAAGTTTTTCAAAACTCAACCTTTGTGTCAACTAATATTTTGAATGCAGCATCAACCAGTTTTTTGGCATTAGATTTCAATTACAGCAATGGTTTTTTAATTGTTTCTATGGGTTATGGTTAGAGCAATTAATCGGGTTAAGATACTATCACAATATGGTTGATGCTAACATTTGGGTTTGTTTGCAACAGTATCGATACCGATTAATTGCCAAGGAGAGGGGAACATTCCCCTCTCCTATTTTTTTATGCTTAAAGGTTAGCTAGCATTTGATGTTAGTACCTGTTCAATCTTTCCGTAAACACCCTCAACCAAACTATCGGCAGTATGCCCTTCGGGCTGAATGGGTTCAAGGAATCGAACAGTTACTTTCTTCCAAGGACGAGGAATCTTTGCCCCAACAGGCAACGCCTTATCAGCTCCCTCAATGGCCACAGGAACAACAGGCACATTAAGTTCTGTACTCAGAATAGCAAAGGTTTTCTTAAACTCACCCAGCGCACCATCCTTTGAGCGGGTTCCCTCGGGGAAGATAATTACCTTGCGTCCCTCCTTAAGAGCTGCTGCCATTTGATGGATAGAGTCCTTGATATTCCCATCCATATCAACAACAATAACGTTGTTGGTTCGGGCTAAAAAGCGAAGGAATCCGTTGTTAACATGCTTCTTTTTGGCGTAGAAATAGGTTTGTCTAAACACTTTTCGTTTGAGGAAAGTTGCCACAAACAGCCCATCGATAAAACTCTGATGGTTTGGTGTAATAATGCAGGGTCCCTCGGGAATATTCTCAACCCCCTCGCCACGGAAACGGAAGTAGATCTTAAAGAAATACTTGGCTAGACTCTTAAGAATATTGTGGGTAGGCCACGACTTGGGTAACTTCACATCAACCTTCTCCTTAAGCATCTCGGCCCAGCTATGGGTTTCGTCCTTAAACCACTGCTTTTTCTCCTTAATGTAATCGGCCAGATGGCTCAGTGATGGGAAACTAATCAGCTTACTCTCGTCCAATTTTACGCCAAAACTACGATCGATGTAATCGATCAGGCTCATCTTGTTCAGCGAGTCAAGGCCCAAATCAAACTCAACGTGGTGGCCTGGCTTGATATCGAAATCGATCTGCGATTCAATAAACCCTTTAACTGCCAAGTAGTACTCTGTTTCCTCAAACTGCTGAGCAATATTCTTCTTCTCCTGCGATTTTTGGACATGATCGGCTAGTTTAAATCGTTGTATTTTGCCCAATCGAGTACGAGGTAATTCCGAACTTACAATGGCAAACTTCATTATTCGCTTATAGGGCGATAACTTTGCGTTGAAAACGGGGATAATCTCGCTCTTGAAATATGCATTTACATCCTTAACTCCCAGCTGAGTAAGCAACTCTTCGTTAGGCAAAATGGCAATATGTAGATGGCTGTTGTGAAGAAAAACACCTGCTTCCTTCACAACATCAAAACTCTTCTCAAAGGCAATCTCCAGTTCAACTGGGTTAACATTCTTTCCGCTCGAGAGGATAATAATATCCTTCTTACGACCAGTTATGAAAAGGAATCCGTCTTTGTCAATTCTTCCCAAATCACCAGTGTAAAGCCAACCATCCTTCAGAACATCCGCAGTTTCCTCGGGTCGGTTGTAGTACCCTTGCATCACGTTATCGCCTTTGGCAACAATCTCGCCATCGCGAATCTCCACCTTAACTCCAGGTAGTTCCTGTCCGGGCGATCCAATCTTCACCTTACCAGGACGGGTAAAGGTAATCATGGGAGCAGCTTCGGTCATTCCAAAACCCTCAAGTACATCAAAACCTAAAGTTTGGAACATGCTACCCACATGCTTTGGCAGGGCTGCGCCTCCACTTACAAGATATTGAAGGTTGCCTCCAAAGTTGTCATGTACCTTCTTGAAAATCTTAAATGCAAGCTTGCGGCTACCACTAAGTTTAACAATTCTGAAGAATAGCCTACCGATAAAGGATGCATCAATTTTCGATTTTATCCCCTTGTAAATAATCTCATACAAGCGGGGTACACCAATCATAATGGCAACCTGATTGTTCTTAAGCGTTTCGAGCAAATCGGACGACTGCATGGAGGGCGACATCACAATGGTTCCACCAACGTAAAGCGGAGCCATCATCGATCCTGCAAGTGGGAATATGTGGTGCAAGGGCAGAAGCATCAGCACCTGCCTATCGTGCCTGTAAATCTTAACCTTTACCGAAACACCATCAAGGTTGGCAATAAGGTTTTTATATGAAAGCATCACCCCTTTGGGGCTGCCTGTTGTACCTGAGGTGTAAATAATTACAGCCGTTTTTTCAATATCTTCAGGTTCTATCCATTCTACAGTTGTAACAACTTCCTCGTGGTTGTTGTCGCCAAAGAAATGGACCTCGGGAGTGTAGTTTACCTGCTTTAAAATTTCCTCAACATTAGTCTTAAGCGATGGGCTTGAGAACAACATCTCGGGACGACAATCGTTGAGAATATAGCTGGCGTCGTATGCCGACGACATAAAGTCGATGGGTACCACCACACAGCCGTTACGCCATCCGGCGTAGAAAGCGGCAATCCATTCAGCACGGTTTTCGGAATAAATTGCAATCTTATTGTATCCTTTCCCTCTAAACAGCAAAGCGTAACTTTCAATCATTTGAAGTAACTCGCCATAGCTGTAACTCTTGCCTTTTGTAACTAGTGCAATTCTCGAAGTGTCCTTTACATTAATCATATGGTTATTGGTTAAGTATTAATAAACAACACTAACGTGTTGTTATTGTTTTAAAATACAACTCAATTAGTTATTCATCTGTCGAATCCAAGCGCCACAAAGGTAGATGTTTTTCAACATTAATTCAAACGGTTATTTAAAACAGCTGAATCCAATGCATTTAAAAGCCTAAAATTAGGGAAAACATTAAGAAAATATTTTTTCGCAATCACTTTTATGCTAACTTCACTTACTCAAAAACTTGAATTTATGAAAAAGATATTTTCACTGTTAATTACATCTATTATCTTGTTTTTCAATTCTTTTGGACAAGAACCATCAGCATACTTTGTTTCCGAACCAACCCTTTCGCCCGATGGCTCGGTGATAGTTTTTTGCTACGAAAATGATTTGTGGAAGGTTCCAATAAATGGTGGTACTGCCTACAGGCTCACCGCCATGGTTGGAATTGAAACCCTCCCCCGCTTTTCGCCCGATGGAAAGTGGATTGCTTTTACCAGTGGACAGAATGGTATCCAAAATGTTTACGTAATGCCCGCCAATGGGGGTGAAATTACCCAGCTAACGTTTCACGATGCTGATGATCACGTAGATAGCTGGTCGTGGGATTCGAAGTGGATTTACTTCTCGTCCGATCGCTTCAACCTTTACTCAACGTATCGAGTAGCGGTTACAGGTGGAACACCTCAACGGCTATTTGAGCACTACTTCAATAATCCTCATCATACCGTTCAGCACCCCCAAACCAACGATTTTTACTTCACCGACTCGTGGGAGAGTTTTTTGTTCCCTCAGCGGAAAAGATATAAAGGCGATCATAGCCCCCAAATCCTGTCGTATAATTTAACCACCAAGGAGTTTGCGCAGCACACAAGCTACAAGGGGAAGGACATGTGGCCAACAATCGACCGAAATGGTAACGTATACTTTGTTTCCGATGAGTACAACGACGAGTACAACCTTTACCAGCTAGTTAATGGCAATAAGATTCGTTTAACGCAGTTCGATGCATCGATTAAACGACCACAGGTTAGCGCCAATGGGAATACAATTGTTTTTGTTAAAGATTATCAGCTGTGGATCTACGATGTGGAGAATAAAGCCAGCAGTAAACTCCCTGTGAATCTTTATAGCAATTCAACCCTTGAAATTGATAAAGAATTTGATGTTGACGGGAAAATCTCGAATTTCGACATCTCACCTGATAACAAGAAGATTGCCTTTGTTTCGCGGGGCGAACTATTTGTATCCGACATTAAAGGGAAATTTGTGAAACGAATGCCCACCAACCCCAACGAAAGAGTTCTCGAGGTGAACTGGGCAAACGATAATATCACCCTAATCTATAGCCAAACAGCAGGTGGTTGGCCAAACTGGTTTAGCATTGCTGCGCATGGAAATGAGCAGGAAAAGCAGCTCACATCCGACCTAAAAACCAGCCGACAAATGACCCTCAATAGCAAGCGCACCCAGGGTGTTTACCTTTGCGGAAGAGATGAGGTGAAAATCCTCGACTTTAAAACGGGAAAAACTAAAACCATTGCCACCGACGAGATCTGGGGGTTCCAAAGTTCTACGCCTCGCTTTTCGCCCGACGATAAGTACATCTCCTTTACGGCATTCCGAAACTTTGAACAGGATATCTTTATTCATGAAATAGCCACTGGCAAAACTCTAAATCTAACAAACACAGGCGTAACCGAATCGCAACCCGCATGGTCGCCCGATGGCAAATACATCTACTTTTCAACTTACCGTTACTCACCCAGCTATCCCCGGGGAATGCGATCGAGCAGCATTTACCGAATTCCCCTCTACCGGTTTAACAACGAATTTAAGATCACCGCTTTTGATAATCTTTTCGAGAAAGATGCGAAAAAGGATACAACAATTACCATAAAAATCGACATGCAGGGTATTGAGGAGCGCTGGGAGATGGTTCGTGTTTCGGGCGGAGAGCAGTACTCCCCTTTCCCTGTGAAGAGTGGCGATGAAACGATACTCCTCTTTGAGTCCGACCACGATAAGGGCGAAAACGCCCTTTGGAAAATGACCTACAAGCCGTTTGAATCGCCAAAGGCCGAAAGGGTTTCTCAGTTTTCGCTAAACAATGGTTACCAACTTGCTCAAGCTAAAACCGATTTCTATGTCCTGGCCAACGGCAACATTCACAAGGCCGATTTAAAGGGAAATAAGCTGGAAAAGGTTGAGGTTACTCATCCTTTCAGCAAGCAACTTCGCGCAGAGTTCAACCAGATGTTCTTCGAAACCTGGAGCATTATTCAGGAAAATTTCTACGATGAGCATTTCCACGGCATAAACTGGGAAAAGAAACGCGATTACTACGCAAGTTTCCTCTCCCATATCCGCCATCGTGATAATCTCAGAGCTCTTTTAAACGATATGCTTGGTGAGCTAAACGCCTCGCACATGGGATTTCGATCTGTGGGCGATGAGGAGAAATCGTTCTACTCTTCAACCTCGGCTGCTCTTGGAGTTATTTTCGACAAGGTAAATCCATACAAAGTGGAGCGTATTATCAAGAACTCCAATTTAGATATTACCGAACCCATACTACAATCTGGAGATATTATTGTTGCCGTAAACAACAACAAGATAAATTCTGAGTTTAACCGCGAGTTTTACCTTACCTTCCCATCGCGTCAACGAGAAGTTAACCTTACCATACTTCGTAAGAATAAAGAGATTATGGTTGTGGTGCCCACGCATAGTTCGGGTCAAATATCATCTCTCCTATACGACGAGTGGATTATGGAAAACCGACAGTATGTTACCAAAAAAAGCAATGGCCGAATTGCCTACGTGTACATGAAAGATATGGGGGAAGGTTCGCTAAACCAATTCCTGATTGATATGACTACCCATGCCGAGAAGGCCGAAGCGCTAATTTTTGACCTTAGGTACAACCGCGGTGGTAACGTACACGACGAGGTGTTGCAATTCCTCTCGCAGAAACCCTACCTGCAGTGGAAATACCGCGAGGGAAAGTTGTCTCCTCAGCCCAACTTTGCGCCATCTGCAAAACCCATGGTTCTCGTAATGAACGAGCATAGCCTAAGCGATGCCGAAATGACCGCTGCTGGCTTCCGCCAGCTGGGCTTGGGCAAGCTAATTGGCACCGAAACCTACCGCTGGATAATCTTTACATCAGGAAAAGGACTGGTAGATGGCTCGTTTGTCCGCATTCCAGCTTGGGGTTGCTACACACTCGACGGGAAAAACCTGGAAGCGGAAGGCGTTACGCCCGATATCTACATAAATACAACGTTTAAGGATAGAATTGAGAACAAGGATCCTCAGCTGGATAAGGCTATTGAGGAGATTCTAAAACAATTATAGCAAATCAATAAAAACCCCAGCAAAAAATGGCTGGGGTTTTTAAATGAATAACTATTCCTTCTTCAGCTTAATCTCATACAAATCTTGCCGCCGATCCTTCATAATGCGAACGCTGCCGTGGTTATGAAGTTCTTTTAGCAGATCTAAATCCACATCAACAATCAGGGTCATCTCGGTGTTGGGTGTGGTTTCGGCCTTAATGCTATTGGTGGGAAAAGCAAAATCGGACGGGGTAAACACTGCCGATTGAGCGTACTGAATATCCATATTGTTAACCTTAGGCAGGTTGCCCACGCAACCCGCAATGGCCACATAACACTCGTTTTCCACTGCACGCGCCATGGCACAGTTACGTACACGCATATATCCATTCTGCGTATCGGTGAGGAATGGTACAAACAGGATGTTCATTCCCTGATCGGCTAGCAAGCGAATAAGTTCGGGAAACTCCACATCGTAGCAGATAACCACACCAATTCTACCGCAATCGGTATCAAAACCCTTAATGATATCGCCACCAACCATCCCCCAGGCCTCACGTTCGCTTGGCGTAATATGGATTTTTCGGTATTCATCCACCTTACCGTTCCGATGGCATATGAACGAAATGTTTTGAAGGCTTCCTGCCTCATTTATCAACGGCATTGAACCCGTGATAATGTTTATATTGTAGCTAACCGCAAACGACTTAAACTTTTCGAGTAGCGGTTCGGTAAATTTAGCCAAAGCGCGCATAGCCTCGGCAGTTCCCATATCGTTGTAGGGTGCCATAAGGGGCGCGTTGAAAAGTTCGGGGAACAGCACAAAGTCGGATGAGTAGTCGCTAACTGCATCAACAAAAAACTCTATCTGCTCAACCAACGAGTCGAAATTGGGATGCGAGCGCATTTGCCACTGCACCAAACCCAACCGAACGGTTGTTTTGGCCTGCTTAATAGGGCTTTCCTCCTTCTCGTAGTATATGTTATGCCATTGTAAGAGTGTAGCAAACTCTAACGATTGGGTATCGCCAGGCAGGTAGTTTTTTAGGATTTTCTTTACATGAAACCCGTTGGACATCTGAAAGGTGAGAACTGGATCGTAAACTTCTTTAATCTCAACCTTATTCAAATATTGACGAGGAGTTAATTCCTTGGCGTATTTTTTATACATGGGCATGCGGCCACCAGCCATTATGGCTCTTAGGTTAAGGTTCTCGCATAAATCTTTTCGGCCATCATATAGCCTTCTGGCAAGTCTTAACCCTCTGTAATCGGGATGAACAAAAACTTCGATCCCATAGAGAACATCACCGTCCGGATTGTGTGTGCTAAAGGAGTAATCGCCTGTAATTTGAGCATAAGTATGGTTGTCGCCAAACTTGCTATAATCTACAATTATTGACAACGCGCAGGCAACCACCACATCGTTCACCTCAACACAAAGCTGGCCTTGGGGAAATAGGCTCAACAGAATTCCTATTTGCTCCTCCTTCCAGTGCAACCCACCAATATCGGAGTAAGCTTTTTGCATGGCTTCCTTCAGCTGAATATAGTCGTTCAGCTGAAGATTTCTGAGTGTTACCCGAATATTCTTGTGCTCTCTCATGTTGATGAGTTTTTATTACTAATTGCGCTACATAGCGTTATCCATTAATGCTTCGTACACCACATCCTGAATTTTTGTTCGAACATCCATGCGCATTAGCCTGTTGTTTTCGGCATCGGGGAAAATTCTATTGGAAATGAAGATATAAACTAAATCGTAAGCAGGATCGACCCAAGTCAAGGCTCCAGTAAAACCAGAATGGCCATAACTTAACGAGGTGGCATGCTTGCTAACATGGTTTGATACCTTGGGCAGAGGTTCGGGTTTATCGAACCCTAATCCCCGTCGCACACCGTTCATACAGTTAACACAACTTGTAAAAAGACTTAGAGTGCTCTCGGGAATAAATCTGGTTCCGCCATATTCGCCACCGTTGAGGTACATCTGTAATATTTTGGCCAAATCGTTGGCATTGGAGAACAATCCAGCATGCCCGGCAACACCCCCCATCATAGCAGCAGCAGGATCGTGAACATGACCCCACAAAAGCTGTTTACGGAAAACTACATCATTCTCGGTTGGTACAATCCTATCGAAATCGAACTTGCTCAGGGGATTGAAAAGCGTGTTGTGCATTCCCAAACCTCTGTAGAAATTTTCTTCTAGGTACTCCTCCTGTGGCTTGTTGATAATATTTCCCAGTGCACGGTGCATTAGTATCAGCCCTAAATCGCTATACCTATACTTTCCTTTTGTTCCAATGGGAGTTTGATAAATCCAATTGAAGATACTGTCCTTTATGCTTTCAATGGCAAATAATCCCTGCGCAACTTCGTGAGGAAACTGATACGAGTATGATTTATGGTAATACTTGCGCGAGGGGAAAGCATGCTTGCTCATAAACCGATTTCGAGCCAGCTGATATGGATACGCCTCTGTTTGTATGCTGTTTATTATGGGCTCCTTATACCAAAGCGATGAAAGCGTCCGCTCATAGAATGGAATCCAGGCAACTAGTCCAGCTTGATGCATTAGAATATCGCTTATTTGGATATTCCTATAGGCTGATGTGTCGGGGATAGTCATGTATTTGCCTAGGCTGTCGGTCAGTTCGAGTTCACCCTTCGAGTATAAATCCATTATCAATGGAAGTGTTGATGCTATTTTTGTTATTGAGGCTACATCGTAAATCGACTGATTAGAAACCACGAGTTCTGGATCGGAATAGGTGTAGGCGCCAAAATTTTTGTTGTAAACCACAACCCCCTTATGAGCAACCAAAATCTGCATTCCGGGTGCTGCACTCCTTTCAATGGCATCCTTTGCAATGGAATCTATTCTGCTAAAATATGATGGTTTCAGATTTAATTCCTCTGGAATGGAGTATTTTAAGCGGATCTTACTCCCTGCTTCACCTCCACTGCCCATGGCAATGGTTGGTGAAATATTTACAGGTAGCTTTCCGATAACACTAACCCCACCAAAAATTAGCTGTGCGGTTACGTTTTGGGTTATCGAACCGTTTTCGTATGCAACAATCAACCCCTCGATATCAGACAAATCACTTAGCCTTTGCATGGAGTATGGCGAGCCAAACAGCGAAAGCACTGTGGTTTTTTTTCGGGCAACACTCGACAGGAATTCTACTATTTCGTTGGTTACACCAAAATCGCGTTTGGGATTAGGCACAATGTTGTGATACCCCACAATCACCAAGTTAAAGGGCGAAAGCTCGTAATACAAATCCCGAAGCTGATCGGCTTTCATTGTAGGGCTAATGGAAAAAGTAGTTATTGGAGCGTAAAGCTCCATTTGATTTCTAAAAGCCATTCCCATACCCAAGCCTACCTCAATGTATGCAATATTTAGCGTATCGAGTCGCTGAATGGGAAGTGTATTATTCTGATTTTGAATAACGGTAATGGCCTGCTCGGCTATTTGTCGAATAATCAGTTCGGATGAGCTTGGATTAAGATCCTTAATCAGATTTTGGGTTTCAATGGGTTTATAATTATTCAACCCTACACGGTACTTTGCCTCAATTATTTTTCGGCATCGACGTTCAATCTCTTCAACTGGGAAACGGCCACGCTTCACCTCATTCTCAATTTTTGAAATAGATGCCTTAACCTTCGATGGGAAAAGAATAATATCATTTCCAGCCTTTAGCGCCTTATAGTTCAACTCCACTGGTTTGTGAAAATTGGTTACGCCTTTCATATTTAAGGCATCGGTAACAATTAAACCGTTGAATCCCAAATCGCCAACAAGCATCGAAGTAACAATTCCGTGCGAAAGGCTCGAAGCTAATCTCGACTTCGACTCCAAGGCAGGAATTTCCATATGGCCAACCATTACACTGGCCACTCCGTTTTGAACTAGCTGCCTAAAGGGATATAATTCCAATGTATCAATTCTTGACCAGTTCTGTTTTAGGAGAGGGAGATCGTAGTGCGAATCGGTATCGGTATCACCATGCCCCGGAAAATGCTTGGCACACGCCAGAATACCATTATCCTGCAAACCCATCATATAGGCTAAGCCCTTTTGCGTAACCATTTCACGCTCCTCGCCAAAAGCTCTTGTGTTAATTACTGGATTTTGCGGATTATTATTTATATCAACAACGGGTGCAAAGTTCATGTGCACTCCAATCCGTTTAAGCTGGTTGGCAATATCCACGCCCATATGATAGATTAGCCTGTTATCGTCCATGGCCCCAAGCATCATCTGCCTAGGATAGGAAATTGTGCTATCGAGCCTCATGCCCAGCCCCCACTCTGCATCCATCGATATTAGCAACGGTACATAAGCTAAACTCTGGTAGTAGTTAGTTAAATTTGCCTGCCTTACAGGTCCTCCCTGAAAAAAGCAAAGTCCACCAATTTTTTCATCCCTAACCAACTCAGCAATCTCATCGACATGACTCTGGTCTCTATTTGAATAGGCAGCAACCATGAACAGCTGGGCAATCTTTTCGCGAAGGGTAAGACTATTCATAACCGAATCGACCCAATTCTGAGCTTCAAGATTACTTGTTACTGCCAAACCAGAGCTACTCTGTGTGCAAGCACCCAAAGCTGTATAGCTAAAAGTTGATATCGAAAGGAGGATTACCAGGGAAAAATAGCGCATATAGAGAAATTATTATGAATTTGTAAAACTCAGCAAATATAGTATTCTGTTTGCAGAACTTGGAGTCGTAACAGAAGTTTTATAGCACATAGTTAACGCAATAATTGTTGGTTTCGCTTGTACTTTTTGAATTATTCACCTCAATAATTAATCAAAATAGTTAATTTTACGTTTACCAATAAGCTTGATTAACCTTATAATTACAAAACCATGACTACCAACAGTGATTGCGAGACTACACCCACCTTTAAATATGTTAGGATTCTACAAAGGGTTATTATCTTTTTACTACTCTTTGTTATGTCGCTAATACTTTTGCTGTCTACATTTAACATCATCTACTTTATCATAAAAAATATTGTGCAAGAGCCTTTGGCTCAACTCACAGCCAGCAACCTAATGGAGTTATTCAGCATATTCCTAGTTATTCTTATCGGGATTGAGCTGCTTGAGACAGTAAAAGCCTTTTTAATGAAGGAGGTTATTCAGGTTGAGATAGTGGTGCTTGTGGCCATTATTGCGGTAGCCCGTAAGGTAATTATTTGGGAATTTAGTGAATCGAGCGCCATTGAAGTCTTTGGTATTTCAACAATTCTTCTAACCCTTGGTTTGACGTACTTTTTAATTCGCAAAACCCGATTTAAACTCAACTTTACGCCAAAAAATAGGATTATTAAAAAAGGTAAACTTAATAGAATTACCGAATCGGATAAGAATACCGATCAATCGATTCACTAGCTCTTTTGCAGAAAGGTTCCTGCAGTAGCTATACTTTCAGGTTTCCCAACATCTAGCACAAAACGAGCGGACACATCAACCCCCACAATTTTGTGCTTTGCACAAAGGTTGAGATATGTATCGATTATGGAAAAAACTCCAATTTGGTTTAAGTAACTATAGATTTCGGGACTTAGTACATGAATTCCAGCAAAGGATAACTCAGTAAGACCGCTCTTTGGTAAAATGGGAATAATAGTATTGCCTGTAGTAATATTTTTCCATCCTCTTAAATGCATCTGGGGGTCGAACATCAGCTTACGCGAGGACTTTCTATCACCAACTGCAAGTGTTACAAGGGCATTACGCTGTTGGTGATTGAGCATTAATTGGGTTAAATCGATATCGGATAAAATATCAACATTGTGAACCAGAAAGGGCTCATCGCCATCAAGAAAATTCTTTGCTTTAAGTATTCCTCCACCTGTGTCGAGCAGCTGATCGGACTCGTCGGATATATGGATGGAAACACCAAAATCGCTTCGATTAATATAATCAATTACCTGCTGCGCAAAATGATGTACATTAACAGTAATGTCGGTAAATCCAAACCTAACAAGCCTTGCAATGATATGGCCAAGCAACGGTTTTCCGGCCACCTCGACCAATGCCTTAGGATTACTTTTAGTTAACTCACCAAGGCGAGTTCCCAGACCAGCAGCTAAAATCATTGCCTTCATTCAATATCAAAATTTAGGTTTGTTTTGGCTTGCACAGCCTGTTTTCCTTATTTGAGGAAAGACCACACTTTTTACATTCGAATTTTTTCTTCTCGCCATCTTTACTCTTAATATCTTTCTTCTCGCAAAGCTTCTTAGCCATTTTTAACCGTTTAGTTCCCTATGATTTAGCGTGATTTTTAGATTAACAGTTTGCTCCAACTCCTTGGCCAACCGGTTGGCCATGTATACCGACCGATGCTGACCACCCGTACACCCAAAGGAAACCGAAAGATGCTTAAATCCTCTATCCTGATAAATGTCGATAGATTTTTTCACTAGATCGAATGCCCCAGCAAAGAAATCGTCGATCTCCTTATGCCGTTCTAGGTATTCGATCACAGGTTTTTGCAAACCCGTTAGCATTTTATATTCGGTAAGCCTTCCTGGATTGGGCAATGCTCTGCAATCGAACACAAACCCACCACCATGCTCTGAATGCTCCAATGGATAACCCTTTCGGTACGAAAAACTGCTAATCTCCACTGTTAAACCTCCAAAAGCGTGGGTTTGTTCGTTAGCCTCACCATATTTATCGGCAATCAATTCAAGAATTGGCCTAAGTGTCGGCAAGGATAATCCACAATTTTCAGTTTTATCGACAAAATTTTTAAGATTTGCTGCCGCAAGTGGAATGCTCTGCAAAAAATGGCTTCTGCGCTCAAAAAAACCTCTGAAACCGTAAGCACCAAGTGTTTGAATCACTCGAAAAAGACCAAATGCAGGAAAAACGCTTTGCGCTTGTAGCTTATCAATTTCGATGTAATTAGCAACCTCGTCGATATAAAAACACAGGAGTTGATCCCTTACCGTATCCGGAAAATTTGCGCGTGCTTGATATAGGAACGAGGCCACATCGTAGAGCAGAGGGCCCCGTCGACCGCCTTGGAAATCGATAAAGTAGGGTTTCCCATCCACCAGCATCACGTTGCGCGACTGAAAATCGCGGTAGTGAAAATATCCCGATGGCTGCGAGAGCAGCAGATTGGCGAATGCCAAAAAATCGTCGTCGAGGTTAGTCTCATTAAACTTGATTCCCGACGGTTTAAGAAAGCTATACTTAAAATAGTTAAAGTCCCACATCACACTCTGCAGGTCGAAATCGGATTTGGGGTAACACTTACTAAAGTCAGTACCCTTGGCGCCTTCAATCTGAATCTCTACAAGATGTGATAATGTCTCCTTAAGCACACCAAATTGATTGCTGTTATCCCAATCCATATCGAGAATATGATCAAAAAGCGACCTGTCGCCCAAGTCGCTCTGTAGGTAATAATTCTCATCTTCCGAAACGCCATAAATCAACGGAACGGGCAACCCTTTACTTTCAAAATGATGTGATAGATAGATGAAAAACCGATTCTCTTCAACTTCGGGATTGTAAGCGCCTATGGCGCTTTGGGTATCGGCACTTAGCCTGAAGTATCTCCTATCGGATCCGCCCTGAGGCAGCGGTGTAATTGATTGAGGGTTACAACCAAAATGATTGTAAAATAATTTCTCCAGATTCTCTTTTATCGCTTGCATCGCAAAAGCTTGTATTAACCAAAGAAGTAAACCAAAGGTACAATAAAAAGCAGGGCTGGTATAAGGTTTAGCACCTCTATCTTCTTTATGCCCAATATAGTAATTCCCAATCCAATAAGCAGTATTCCTCCAGTTGCAGTTAGCTCATCAATCATTACATTACTCATTGCCTCTCCCACTAGGGAGGCTAATAGGGTAAGGCCACCCTGGTAGATCAGCAGTGGAATCACTGAGAAAATCACCCCAACTCCCAGCGCTGCAACCAACGCAATGGACGAGAAACCATCCATCAAACTTTTTATCATCAGCAGCTTGGGCTCATTGCCCAGCCCCTCCTCAATGGCCCCAAGTATGGTCATCGATCCCATGCAAAACATCAGGAATGCAGTAACCATACCCTCGCTGAATTGTCCTCCCTTAATTTTAAGCCTCTTCTGTAACTTATTTCCGGCACTCTCCATCCTCTCCTGCAGTTTTAGCAAAGTGCCCACCAAAGCCCCAATAATCAGACTAAACACCAGAAGCAAAGGGTTGTTGGTCTTTAAACTCATCGAAAATCCAAGAAAAAGAGTAAAAAGGCCAATGGCCTGAAAAAAGGTATGCGAAATACGCTCGGGTAAACGCGATCGGAAAAGTAAACCCAATACACCACCAACAATTACAGCTGCTACGTTAATTAGAGTTCCTGTTATCATTTCGCAAAATTTGATTACAAATATAGTACGATAACATTTACAACGACTCAAACCCTTAAACATTAAACTCCCGGACAAGGTGATTGACATACATCTCAAAGCGTTTATCCTGCCTTGTTTGGGAAATTGGGAATACCATCCTTCGACCAGTAAAAACTGAGATACTTTCTATGCTAATCCTATGTTTCTACGTGTTTAAGAAAAGCATTCAAAATCTACATAAAAACCTGATTTTTGATTTCATTATAATGATCGGCTGATTAGACTTACAAAAAAAGCATTACATTTGCACTACTAAAATCGTTGGATGTTTAAGATTAATTCGGATTCGGTGAAGTAAATAACCCTGGGCGCTCCGCCCTCGGTTATCCCCTATTTTCCCATCAGCAAATTCTTGTTGGTGGACTTGTCGTATCATATTAACTTCATTTTTTAGCCTGTGCAAACGATCATTGTATCTTTTGACATAGCTATAAAAATTTTTTAAATTTAATGCCATGAGTAACGAAAACAAATCAATTCACGAATTCGATTTTAACCTAATCTGCGAATACTTTTCAAGCATCGAAAGGCAAGGGCCTGGAAGCCCTGAAACTACAATTAAAGCGTTAAGCTTTATCGACCACCTAGCTGACTCCTCGCAAATCTTGGATCTTGGCTGCGGAACAGGAGGGCAAACCATGACTATTGGACTTAATGCTCCGGGACAAATCACTGGGATAGATTTATTTCCCAAATTTATCGACCTGTTCAACCTTAATGCCAAAAGGCTTGGGATAAGCGAACGGGTAAAAGGTGTAGTAGGATCAATGGAGGAGATATCGTTTCCACCCGAGGCATTTGACCTAATATGGTCCGAGGGAGCAATCTACAATATTGGCTTTGAACGTGGTCTAATTGAATGGCGAAAGTATCTTAAAACAGGAGGCTTCATTGCTGTCACAGAGGCTTCGTGGTTTACCGAAACACGACCCGATGAGATCAACAATTTTTGGGTTGATGCATACGCCGAAATTGATACAATACCCAATAAAATTGCTCAGCTGCAAAAGGCCGGATATGTTCCAGTTGCATCTTTCATTTTACCCGAAACCTGTTGGACTGACCATTTTTATACTCCACAGGTTGAAGCGCAAAAAAACTTTCTAAAAAGATATAAGGGAAATAAATTTGCCGAGGAGTTGGTTCATAACCAACAACACGAAGCCATGCTATACTCGAAGTACAAGGAGTATTACGGGTATGTATTTTACATTGGAAAGAAGATCTAAATATTAGAATTAATAAGGGGCTGTTGTTTGAACAGCCCTTTTTAATAGTAAAAAAAATCAATATCTTAAATTGAATGGTTAATTACTTTTTATCACATTTCCTATTCCAGAAATAGTTGTAGACAAATAAGGATTGCCCTTATAGTATACAGTTCCCACACCCGAGATGGTTACATTTAACGAATTAGAAACCATTACCTTTACATCACCTGTACCCGTTATTCGAATTGTAGCATTTTGAACAGGCATTTCGTAAAAGTCAAAGTTTCCCGCCCCCGTAATTGCTGCTTCAAGATTTGTAAGGGAACCTTTACACTTTATATTGCCAGCTCCTGTGAGTAAAATATTGCCAATAGGCAACTCTGAATCAACATCACCTGCTCCGGTTAAGGTAAACTTCTCAACCGCCGATGTGTAAACATCAATCACAATGCCCTTATCCGTTCTAACATTATCCCCATTAAAAGTTATGATAAGCACTCCACTGGAGACTTTTGTGCTTAGGTAAGCTAATAAATTTTCCTGAACTGTGATCTCAATTTTTGATTCTTCGCTTTCTATTATGTTTATGTCGGCCCCAATTTCAGATTTAATTTTATTAAAACTCGTAAAGTTGCGTGTTTCAGTAATTAGTTCACCTTCGCCAACAATTAGATCCGAATTAAATAAACCGCCACACGATACTAGTGTTGTTAGGGTAAATGCAGTAAATAACTGTAGAATAACGTGTTTTTTCATTATTTGAATAGTTTAATTTCTTATTTATACAAGGTTTTCTCGTAAAAGCATTTTCTGTTAAACAATTATTATGCCATTGAAGATTTATGTTTGTTAATTTAAATTCAATTGATCATACTCTTGGTTCAATGCAGATAGTCTTGAAAGCGAATTAATAGCTAAACATCTTATTAATACCACTATTAGCCATAATAATATGTAAACGGCCAACCTATTTCACCCTGAAATCGCGAACAAAAACTTTGGTATCGCGCCTAACACTCACGGGATTTGGATAATCATCAACGTAGCCTATTCGAGCAACAAATTGAATATGTCCTGACAAATTCAACTTCTCATTCACAATCCCCTCAAAATTGCTTTCCTCTATCATCTGGTTCATTGGATGAAATCCAATCATAAGATCCCTACACGCTAGGTTAGCGCGCTGATAAAACCTTCCGGTACTTATCCAATCCTCGGGGTTGTTACTTGGCTGAGTAATCAGTAACCATCCTCCACAATTCTGCGCCTGCTGCAAGGTTTTATTAATACCAGCATCTACAAACGATTGTTTCTTTGAAGCGGCTGGAGAAAAGAAGCGACTAACCATAAACCCACTAACGCCCTGAATGCCCATACCAGCGGTTGTTAGTCCATCTCGTTTTGCCTTGACATCCTTGTTGGAGAATCTTATCCAGTTAGCCAGCTCTACCTTGGCATTCTCCCTATTTGCTTGCTGCGTATAAGCATCAATTGTTTTCTGTGAGATAAATTGGCCAGCATCACTACTCGATGCAAAAAAATGATAATCAATTGAATTGTTGGCCGATAGAATTTGGATATGTTCATCGCATATCTCCTCCTTCTTAAAAGGTATACGAAGCGTTGTGCGCTGCATGATTTTCGAGATGTTTTGCCTAGCTTGCGGTTGTGGTACAAGTTTTACTTCGGCAACCAAGTCGTCCTTACTGGTGTTGGCCACCAGGAATACCCTTGGCAAAAAACCATAGTACTCCGATGCAATGCAAAGGTTCTCTATAAAAGCACCAAGCGAAATGTAAAGCCCTCTTGCCGTTGGATCTACAACGTTTAATTTTCGGGTGAAATCGGCACGAATAAGCAAAAGAGAATCACTTAAGATATCAACCAACCACGGTTGGGTATTGTGCGAGCTACCCGCAAGGGATGCATAGTAGAGTACTTGTTCGATTTCGGTATCGGGCAACTTGCGAATGCCCAAATCTTTGCGTGTTGTAATGCAACTAGTTAACATAGCTAGAGTAATTGATGTTGTTAGTAATTGTTTAAAATTCATAGTGCTGAGTCTGTTAGTGATTATGTAATAATCCTGGCAAAGCATTCTTTAACGCGATATTGAAACTCAATTCCGCTAATATCCGCTCATTAGGGATTTAATTAAAAATTATCATAACGTATTAACTGCGATAATTTTAATTGATGTGCACAGAGGAAACGAAAAATAATATGGTACCATTTCAGCACAAAAGTAGGGCTGGTAAAACCGAATGTTCTTGATATATATCAAAAAAAACTATTGGATTGCTTTTCGCATCCGGCTGAGTGTTTCCTGGGTAATTCCCAGGTATGATGCGATATACTGAAGGGGTATCCTGTTCACAAAACTCGGGTACTTATCGAGGAGAATTCTATAGCGAGTTTCGGCTGTTTGATTAAGAATCATTAGCAAATGAATCTCCGTAGTAATAAAAACATACTCGGCCATAAGTCGTCCAAGTGTTTCAATAGCATGATACTTCGAATAAAGCTCGTACAAATTGGGTTTGGATATCTCGATAATATCCATCGCCTCCATGGCCTGAACGTTGGCTTTTGACGGACTAGAGGTCAGAAAACTGGTGTATGAGGTGATAAATCCAGGGGCGAAATGAAAATCGCTGGTTACCTCGTTACCATTCACATCGGTATGAAAGAATCGGAAATAGCCCTGATTAAAAAACCCTATGGTTGAGCAAACTTGACCCTCTTTTACCAGCAAATCTTTTTTGGCCAAATGCCTAAAAGTTGTTGCAGACACAAAAGCCTCAAACTCTTCCTGTTTTAGCTGCACAAACGGGTTAATATACGACTTTAAACTGTCTAGCATTCCTAATACCCTGTGTAAAGTTGCATACTAAAATACTGTTTATTGATTAAAAAAAGCATTAAGACTCCAAACATTTTTCATAATAAACCATATAATAGCATACTTTTTGGCTTTAGTGGTAGAATCGGAATAAGTTTTTTTCTCACTAAATTTGCAAAAATTACAACAGAATAAGATTATTAACATGACACCATATTACATGATGAAGCGAGTTCTTATTATCTCCTTTGTTTTCCTCACCAGCTGCTCTATTCTTACACCCTTACAAAAAAGCAAATATATATCCATTTCAAATCTTATTGAAACCGCCAAGTACAGCGAGGCAAAGGATATGATCGACGAGATGACTGCAGACGAAGAATCGTCGAAGTGGCCACGCACGTGGTATATGAAAGGGCATCTTTGCCAAACCGCATACATGGATGGCGCCAAAAAGAATGACAAGCGCATGCAGGAACTTTACCCCGATCAGCTACTGCTCGCTTTCGAGTCGTACGAAAAGGCTTTGGCACTCGACGAAAGGGGAAGATTAGAACGAGATGTGGCTCCAAAATATGTTATTCTGGCCAACGAGTTTCAAAAAATTGGGGAATCGCAGTTTAGAGCGAAAAGGTACGCCGATGCACTTAAGGCTTTCGAAACTTCGTTAAAAATTACCAAAAGTCCTTTCCTTGCCATAGAAACTGACTTTAACCTTGTGTACAATACAGCCCTTGCCGCTTACGAAAACAAGAACTGGAACAAGGCTATTACCTATTTTGATGAACTTCACAAGGCTAATTACTCGGTTAATGCCACGCACCTCTTGTATGAGGCCACCCTCGAAAAGGGCGATACGCTTACTGCCAAAGCCGTTTTGCGCGATGGGATAAAAAGACACAACGACAATGAAGACCTGGTGCTTTTACTAACAGATTTACTCTATAGCACCAACGATATTGATGGCGCAGTGAGCAATCTCGATAAAGTGATTGCCCGAAACCCCAACAACTATATTTTTAAGTACACCAAGGGGTTAATTTATCAGAAAATGGGGAATTACAACCAAGCCATTGAGGCTTACAACGAGGCGCTTAGGCTTGCTCCCGATGAGCTTGCTATTTACGTTAATATTGCCACAAGCTACTACAATACGGGAGTTCAGATTGAGGAAAGCACAATGACTCTCACCAACAACAGGCTAGTTCAGGAGCAGAAGGCAAAATCGTCTGCGGCCTTTGATTCGGCAATACAATGGCTTAATAAAATTCATGGCAAACCAATCGAAGATCAAGCCTTAGCTCTGAGGGTATATGAACTTTACCGATCGCTTCGCCTTTCCGAAAAAGCTAAAGATATTGAGGTTTACCTCAAGTAACTGCTAAATTTTAAAGGCAAGTGTTAATCCCATAAACTGGCTAAACTGAGCTTTGGGAGCAAATACTTGTTTCCCCTCCTGGTTAAGAATTGGCTTTTGCTTACGCCTGTCCTCGAACAAAGGGAAAAGTACATCATCATCGTATATAAGCTGCATGTTTAATCTTATTTTAAAGTACCAGCTTATCTGTTTCTCCAAGCCCATTTCCCAGTTAACATCAACATTTTGGGGATTTTTCAGGTAGTTGGAGAAGAGCCTTATGGTATTGGTAATTTTCATGTCCTTCAGAATGGTCATGCTGTTGTTTATCACCAGCTGTCCCCCCATCTCGTTCCTTACTTTTTTGTTGGCTTCTATACCATGGGCTGTTTGATCAATATTTAGGGTATCCATCACAAAAGTATTCCTGTACGATAACGGGGAGAAGTTAATTGCCGTTTCCTTATTAGGCTTATATTCCAAACCCACACCAATGGTAAAGGTACCTGGGTTTAGAAATTTTGAAACAGGAATAGAGTCGTTAGGATAGTTGTAACCTTTGGCCGACTGGGTTTTCATGTAAAAGCTGGAGCTAAAGTCAAGGCGATCCATAATCACCTTATTATACTGCGAGTTTATTTCGATAATATCGGTATTTGTCCTAAACTTTTGAATCTCGGTCCAAGTTGTCCCGTATCGTAATCGGCCGGTGGTTACCCACTTAGTTTTTGCCTCCTTATTGTTATACTCGGTTTTACCGTTCACATCAAGTAAACTCGATATTGTTGTTTCACCCCCTCGAGCCCAATATTTAGACAGATAATTCCCGTTAAGCGCAAAGGAACTGGCCAACTCGCTTTTCCAATATATCGGAATCTCCTTTAATGGATCAATCTTAATCAGAATTCTATTTGCTCGGGCCGATGAAATGGGCACATCATCTACTTTTTTGCGCTCTAATCTTTCCACGTTAACCTCTTCCTCAAGGGCAAGGGTTATGTTCGAACGCGAAGGATTTCCAATCCAAATGGTAATGGAATCGTTTTTCGAATTCTTGACCCAATACCGGTACAAGTCCTCCTTTCCTGTGGTAAGCCACATGGGTGTTCTACGCCCAGCAATATCACTAAAGTTAATTAGAAGTGAATCTCTTTCGACAGTGAACGATAGCAGCGTTTCCACAGCAATTCTGAGCGAATCGGTCATCTTATCGTTGGGTACAATGTAGAATGGCGACTCCTTGTTGGCCACCAACTCCTTAGTGGTTTGTGAAATAACAATTTTTGATGAATCCGATGAAAACTTTACCACTTTACGACTCCCGGGTTTAACCAACGATGGCACCACTTCGCCATCGGTTAACCTGTACATTTGTATTCTCTTTGATTTGAGATAAGATGAGTCGATAATTGTTTCCACAATTGTATCCTTAACCTGTAGTAGCGATTCTACATGGGCTTTCATCCCTGGAATTGAATCTTTGAAAGGCACAGTCGATGGGTCAACAACCCTCATAACTACAGTTTTCTTGCTGATCACGGGATTCTTATCCAATGGAATAGTGTCAACAATAAACAGCGACTTATTTAGCCATCTAATGGGATAGGTATCCTTTTGCACTATGGATGTGGGCTTAAGCTTAACCGAATCGTAAGGGAATCGTTTTAACCTAACGCTCACGCTATCGAACGGCTCGATGTAATGGTGAATTAGCTTCGACAGCGACTGCTTCATCTCGGGCGAATCGTCCTTCCAGAGGTTATCTTTTACTACAAGGCGTTGAAGATAGGTGGATGCAGATGCTGGAGTAAAAAAGATTGGAACAAACTCTACCGTATCGGCTTTAACTAAAATTGAATCGATTTGAGACTGAGCATTGTAAAAAAGCGATAGGAAAAATCCCAAGAAAAGAAGACGAAACGCTATTGTGGAGTGCATTTTTATGGTTTTAAAAAACATACTTAAAATCTAAAAAAACATTGCATTGTTTAAAAAAACGGAAACATAGTCGATATGTTTCAAAAAAAAGTCTATTGGACACAAAAAAATGATTAGAGCAATGTTCTCCAAAAAAGTTCACTTTACAAATGGATTACTTGAAAATACTCCGCTCTATGTTAAATATTATTAATTGTTTTAACTGATTAATAGGAGTATACATTAAATTACTCAACAATAAAAGTGTTTAGCACCACTGTCATTAAACTCTCATACCCTGTTGCTGGAATAATATGCTTAGGCATAGGAGTAACACCCTCTATATCTGGCAGTCCATGTATAACTTCAACAATATTGAGTTGCAACGGACTATGTCCATGGTACTCTATCGTTACCCTATCGCCACCATAATTTGGACTAATCAATCGAAAATAGTAGTGATTTATCCTTTTGATAAAATGAGTTTCGAGTTCTGGAACTTTTTGGTCATTTATGGCAAAACTTTGCACTTTTTTATCGAGTGGCAGAAACATCTCCATTATTACAGGATCATTCTGCGATTTCAGCATAAACTCAATGGCTCTGGAATCCGATTTAATTGAATCGTAAACTTGCTCAATAATTGGTTGCTTAAATTCGATAAACGGGGCTTCACTTTTCAGCCGATTCCAGCGTTTCCATGGGTAAAACTCCTGAGCAGTTCCAATTTCGCTTTTCGTAAAAAACTGCGCATTCCAATCGTCGGTTCGTAAATTGGTTGAAAACCAAAATGCACTCTCCTGATCGGCCAACGATGCGTACATTACATTGCTCTGCAAGGGCTGTTTCTCGGAGGGTTTCGAATGAAAATGTGCAATTACTAGAATAACTAAAAGGGTAATAAATAGTGAGATGGGAAGTAATCGGTTGAAATTTGTGATGGCATAATCGAGTAACGGTACTGCAAAAAGTAGCAAAACAACCAATAGTCCTGCCCCAATGTAGGGCATACTTAATCCAAATATATTATATATAAGATAGATGTATGGCGATATCATAAAAATAAGAGGTAAAAGGCCCAGAACTAAAACCGTATGAAAGAGCCAAGGTCTTTTATTCTTATCGATATCTCTGAACAAGAGCAATACTAACGAGATAAGCCCAAAAACAAGAGGAATTAGTGTTAGGTAGGATGCGGTAGGAAATTTCCAAATAATATATGCGCTAATCAGCAAAAAAATAAAGAAAACGGATGCCATTATGTTGTATACACCAATAAACCTTGTGTATACTGGGTATAAAACCGAGAAAAAGAACATTGCAACAATGGTGTATGCCAGGTAGTAGTAGCCCACATTATAGAAATTACTCATGTAGAATACATTGTAATGTGGATAAATTTTTACAATTAAAGCATTTAACCCCCAAATTGCTCCCAAGGTAATAGCAATAACAGAAAGGGTATGGAAAATGCTTAATATTACCCTGCCGGGGCCAATATACTTTCGCACTAATCCAAGAAAAATAAAGAACACAAAAAGGATAACCGCGAGCCCAAGCAGCCAGTAGTTATATATTGTGGGAAAATATAAAATCCTCGACCCAAAATAGTTGAAGTAGACTAAGTCGCGATCCTTTGTGTCGAAAAGCGGAATGTTACCAAAATGCGTAGCAATGCTCATTACGTAGCCACCCATATGCTGCAAACTTGCAAGACTTAGATTATCAGGGGTATCGGTTGCACTATGGTAATTTACAAAACCCTCAACAACGGCCACATTAAAACCCGAAATACCTTTGTGTTTAAACACGGTAAAATCGGTATTGTTGGGCAAAAGCTTGTAAACCTCATACATCATCGATCCGGCAAAAGGATGCTCAACAGCCTTAACAAGTTCGCGAATTATCCATCCGTTCTCTGCACTAACCTCAAATGCTAGAGCTGTTCCCCTGTTACCTCGTGCTTCAAGGTTGAGAACCAAACCTACATCATTAATCCAAGGATGCTTTTTGACAAAAACTTCTGCTCCCAATAAACCAACCTCCTCGGCATCAGTAAAGAGGAAAATAATATCGTTTTGTAAAGCAAAGTGTGCTTTAATAATTCTTGCCGCCTCGAGCATCGACCCAACGGCAATACCATCGTCGGCAGCACCAGGAGTGTGTGGTTGTGTATCGTAATGGCCAACAATTAGAACCGCCTTAGTGGAGTTAGTTCCACGAATACGACCAGCAATATTGGTAACATTGGCAAAAATCGGAAATCCATCGTAATCCATCACGGTAGTCGACTGAACATCAACCTCAACCCCAAACGCCTCCAACTGCTTTACAATATATGTGCAAACAGTATCTTTTTGCGGTGTTCCACTCATATGCGGTGCTTGCGCAATTACCTCAATATGACGAAAAGCCCTAGCCGCCGAGAACTCATTGTCGGGGGCTGAAGTGCCCTTAGGCAAAGGAGGGCTAACAAGCATTATAGACCAAACACATAGCAGCACAAAAACACTGAGGATAAAAAAAGCGAATAAGTTTCTGGAAAACTTTAACTTTGGGAATCGCATGGACGTTGGTTTTAGGTTTCGATGGTCAAATATACAAAAACTAGTGAACTAACAACTTACAACACTTAATTATGCATAAAAGCACAAAAGCGTTAGAGCTTTTCGACAGCGGTTATAGCTGTGCACAATCAATTCTAGTAGCATTTGCCTCGGAGGTAGGTGTAGATGAAACTACCGCCTTTCGAATTGGTGCCGGACTTGGGGGTGGCGTTGGACGTACCCAAAACATCTGCGGAGCAGTAAATGCCGGGGCAATAATATTGGGACTAAGACACGGAAACTACTCGCCCAACGACATGGAATCGAAAAACCGATTGGCCGAAATGGTGGGAAAATTCGTAATGGAGTGCAAAAACACCCTGGTCGCAACGCAATGCCTCGATCTGATAAAGGTAGACCTCAACAACCCGGAACAGAAACAATTCGCCAACGAGAGTGGTTTGCTTTCAAAAATATGTAACAATGCCGTTTCGAAAACCGCCGAAATACTAATAAAGTATTTATAAAGAGGCTTTGGGGAGCGCTTTAGCAGTAACCCTTTTCACTGAGTAAGCGGTAAAATATCCTATTGCACCATTGGAAAGGTTTGTACGAGGGTTTGCCGGTGGTCCACTAAAAATGGGAGCCGAACGCCACGAAGCCTCCTTGGCTTCGTTTATATACCGAAAGTAATCCTCTGTAATCCCGCAAAAACCAACGGTAATTGTATCACCCTCGGTCACTAGCCCTCTCCTATCGCTAAAAAATGTAATGGTTACACCATTGGTATATTCGCCATTAAAAAAAGTGTCGTCAACTGTATTGAAGTTTTGCAGCGAATCGGTTTGTAGCTGATTATTGATGTATACTTTAAATTTGTAAAAATCGCGAGTTTCAATAGGATCCTTGGCAAAACCCTGCACCTCCCAACCTTGCCAAAGCTGGCGATACATAACCCGTATGGAATCGACATCGGCCATGGG
>CAZBBA010000033.1:0-37567 GCA_964490015.1 uncultured Rikenellaceae bacterium | reverse complement strand
CAACGGTTTTCAAGACCGCCGCATTCGACCACTCTGCCATTTCTCCGCTGCAAAGATACCCTCTTTTTGAAATCTAAAAAATCTTTTTCGAAAAAAAAGTTTAAAAAAACTTTCCAAAACTCTTGGTTTTATCAAGTTTTTTTAAATAATTTAGCGTCTAATATCCCAGATGAGGGATTTTAAGCAAGAAAATTTTTCAATAATCATGTTTTTTTTGCCTATTCACTTGGTAAACCCAGTAAATACGCTATATTTGTACTATCAAGTTTAGGTAAACTAACTATTTCTAACCCTAAAAATTTTGTATTATGAACAAAGCTCAATTAATTGATGCAATTGCAGCTGAAGCTAACATCACTAAGGCTGATGCAAAAAAATCTTTAGACGCATTTGTAAAGGCAACCAGCGGCGCGCTTAAAGCTGGCGATAGAGTTGCTCTTGTAGGTTTCGGTTCTTTCTCTCTATCTGAGAGAAGCGCTAGAACTGGCCGTAACCCTCAAACTGGCAAGCCTATCACTATTAAAGCTAAAAAAGTGGTTAAATTTAAGCCAGGGAGCGACCTTAACGAGTCCGTTCAGTAATAAAAGTATTTTTTTTAAAAGGGGTCATCAATAACTTGATGTCCCCTTTGTTTTTTTTACCACTTGCTCATCGTTTGGTCCGATGTTCATGGACAAAAGTATTTAACTTGGATACAAATGCTGAGGCATGGTAGACTTTTCATTGGTTATGTCCACTCACAAGCAAAAGCAAAGCCTGATTGATTTCCTCTCAGGTTTTATCTCCGAAAAACGTTTTGAGCTGCTTCGTTACGTGCTCAACCATCGTACTCGATATATTGCTGTTGTACTCGAGGATATATTCCAGTCGCAGAATGCTAGCGCTGTTCTTCGCTCGTGCGATTGTTTTGGAGTGCAGGATATTCACATAATAGAGACTTCGAATGTTTTTAATGTTAACCCCAAAGTAGTGATGGGTGCCACAAAGTGGCTAAATCTTCATAAATACTCTGGTTATGAGAATAATTCGCTCGAAGCCATTAAAAGATTAAAGCAGCAGGGGTACAGAATTGTGGCCACCTCCCCGCATACCTATGTAAGTAATCTAAACAATTTCGATATCACTCGTGGTAAATTTGCCCTTTTTTTCGGAACGGAGCTTACTGGTTTGTCCTCTCACGTGCTTGACAATGCAGATGATTACCTTCTAATTCCAACCTATGGCTTCTCCGAAAGTTTGAACATTTCAGTTTCAGCCGCAATTTGCCTCCAAACGCTAACCGAAAGGCTTCGAAGTTCCGAAATCGATATCTCTCTAACTCAGGATGAGTACCTCAACTTGCTGCACGATTGGCTAAGGAAATCGATTAAAAGCTGGCGTTCCATAGAGAAACGTTACTATGCTGATATTTCCAGTAAGTAGATTTTTTGCTAGTTTTTTAGACCATTTTAGTCGTTTACCTTTTCTTCCATTTCATTATTTACCCCAATAAGTTGTGTTCTCATCAATTTATTTCGTATTTTCGTCATATAATTCTTTATATTTTTAGGTATGAAGTGCATTATTATTGATGATGACGAGATTACTTGTCGTGTAATTGAGGATTACGTGAAGCGTACCAGTTTCTTGGAATTAATGGCTTCGTTTGGAAGTGCTGTTGAGGCCATTAACTACATTAACGCAGGCAATAGCGTTAACCTGGTTTTCCTAGATATTGAAATGCCCGAAATGACTGGAATTGAGTTTCTGAATACAATTACTCAGAAACCCCAAATAGTCATAGTATCGTCGCGCGAGAAGTATGCCCTTGAGGCGTTTGAATACAACGTAACCGACTACCTGCTCAAACCCGTAACCTATGCTCGGTTCTTTAAGGCTGCCAATAAAGCGCTAGAAAACTTTGACAAGAATCAGCAAACCAGCTCGGATGACGAGATCTTTATCAAAAAAGGGAACTCATTGGTTAAGATTAAGTTCAGTGATATACTTTGGGTTGAGGCGTTAGAGAACTATGTAGTGATAAATACTCAAACCGATAAGTTCACTATTCACTTCACCATGAAGGCCATCGAAAACCAGCTTCCTCCAGTTTATTTCAAAAGGGTGCATAGGTCGTTTATTGTGAACATCAAATCAATTTTTAGTATTGAGGATAATTCAGTGGTTGTTAAGGTTAACGATGGGAAGAAGCTTATTCCCATTGGCAAATCATATAGAGACAACCTGCTTAACGAGATTAACTTAATGAATAAATGATAAACCATATTTAAATGTTAACGCATAGAGAACTATTCCTAAAACATATTGCCCAAACATCAGATTCGCCCCTAACGCTCGAAGTGGAAAGAGCCGAGGGGGTTTACCTTTTTAGCCCCAGTGGACAAAGGATCTTTGACTTAATATCAGGGGTTTCGGTAAGCAATGTGGGGCATTCGCATCCAAATGTGGTAAAGGCTGTTAATCAGCAAGTGAGTAAGTATATGCACCTAATGGTTTATGGTGAACTAGTGCAAGCGCCTCAAGTTATGCTTGCTAAGCGTATTGCCGAGCTGCTGCCTGAAAATTTGCAGAGCGTTTACTTTGTAAACTCGGGAAGCGAGGCAGTTGAAGGTGCCATAAAATTGGCAAAACGATTTACTGGTCGCCACGAGGTTATCTCCTTTATTAACGCATACCACGGCAGTACTCATGGAGCCCTTAGCATTATGGGGAACGAGGGCCCAAAGCGGGCATTCCGACCTCTTTTGCCAGCTATTCAGCATATCAAATTAAATTCTTATGACGATTTGAGTAGGATTACCCAAAACACAGGGGGTGTAATTGTTGAACCTATTCAAGGAGAAGCGGGTATTGTAGCTGCCGATTTTGATTACCTAAGCGCTTTACGACAGCGATGTAATGAAACTGGGACGTTACTAATTTTTGATGAGATACAAACAGGACTTGGCCGAACAGGATCACTTTTCGCGTTTGAGCATTACCGTGTTTTGCCCGATATTTTGCTTGTTGCCAAAGCCTTTGGTGGTGGAATGCCCCTTGGCGCATTTATCTCCTCCTCTCAAATTATGCAAAGCCTCACCAATAATCCTCCTTTGGGGCATATTACCACGTTTGGAGGGCATCCCGTATCGTGCGCGGCAGCGCTGGCAGCTCTTGATACCATGATAGATCTAAAGTTGCACGAAATGGTTGCAAGCAAGGAGCAGCTGTTTATTCGCCAACTTAAAGAACATCCTCAAGTAAGAAGCATCAGATCGCATGGCCTATTTATGGCTGTAGAGTTGGGCTCGTTCGATAAGATTCAGAAAATGATCAAGCTTGGGCTTGAAATGGGTTTCCTTACCGATTGGTTCCTTTTTTGCGACACGGCCTTTCGCATTGCGCCACCCCTTATTATTACAGAGGAGGAGATTGAAGCAGTATCGAATATTATTCTTGAGGCTCTCGATCGACTTTAGCTTTTTTTGAGGTATCGAAAAGTAGAATTGCACCAAAAGCCATTCCTACTAGTGTGCTACGCCAAGGATCGGCCCACATTGGGCAGCTGCCCCCGCGGCAACCAATAAAATGATAGTACGCATAACCCAATGCTCCGCCTACTAACAGGCCGATTAGCACTCGAACCGAAAATATTTTTTTGAAAAAGTCGTTTAGTTTCATGATTATTGCAGGATGATTTGTTAAGATTACGAATATAAACATTTATATATTGATATATGTTCAAGAAGTTTTGGGTGGTAACCTTCTTTTTTCTGAATTGGTCAATAGCATTATTGGCACAAGTACCAGCTGTTGAGTTACCTACGAAAGAGCAAGGGCTAAGCGAAATCCTAAAATTGATAATTAAAGAGCAGGATTTTAGCCAGAAAAATGAGTTGAACATTTCATTTCTCGAGCAGTTTGAAGCAGTTTTAAAGAACGAAAAGGCGTTTGACTATCCCTTCGATTCCCTGCAGCAGGTAGGAAAAGTGTTATCAGCCGATAATCGGGTGCGAATATTTACTTGGAATATTCCGCAACCAGCAGGGTTACAAAAGTATTTTGGTTTTGTAATATTCCGAACAGCGAAAGGGATTACCGTAACTCCCTTGAATGATAGTAGAAATGAGTTTAAAGCGCCACATAACGAGCTGGGTTCAGCCGAAAAATGGTATGGTGCCCTTTACTACGACATTATCGACTTTGAGCACAATGGAAAGAACCATTATGTGCTATTGGGAGTAGATTTGCATAATATGTTCTCATCGAAAAGGGTACTCGATGTTTTATCGGTAAATGAGGATGGGAGTTTAGGATTTGGGTTACCAATATTTAGAGTTGATCGCAATATTATTTCCCGTGTTATTTTCGAGTATTCATCGAGAGCAACCATGGTGCTTAGATGGGATACAGTTCATCGCATGATTGTATGTAGCCATTTAACGCCCATGCAGCCGGGTTTTGCTGGAAACTTCAGATACTACGTACCCGATTTGTCGTTCAATGGTTTTAGGTACAATAAGACTTACTGGGAGTTTTTGCCTGATATTGATATCCGCAATCCTTCCCGAAAACCAGCGGCACCAGTTCAGGCTCCTACAGAGAATTATGATCCTGGTTTTTTGTATAGGGCTGGACGTTAGTCTAACGAAACCAACGAAGAGGTTTCTATGCCTCTTCGTCGATCTACCAAATTATCCTTTTCGCATAACGTAAATTTGGCCGGCTTCGTCCTTTATGATTTTAACCTCCTCGTTTTTGTTTATAAAACCATCCTCCGACACGGCATCAAATATCTCATCATCAATTTGCACCTTGCCCGATGGTCGTAGAACCGTTACTGCAACTCCAGTTTTTCCCAGCATATCCTTCTGATGTTTATCAACCCCTATATAGCCTTCTTCCTGTGTCAAACTTGAATTCAGTGCCAGGCTAGGGAATGCAGGCGAGGTAATTAACTTTCTGCTTAAAACAACGGAGCCAACTAATCCGGCTAGAATTGAAAACGCCACCAGCGCTAAAGGTTTTAGTATTTCGATCCAGGAAAAAGGTCTTACGTCTCTGAAAATATCGTTATCAATAAGCGCCACGGTAAGCCCAATAATAACCAGAATAATCCCGCTAATCCCAGCAACGCCAAAGCCTGGGATGGCAAATACCTCGATGGCAATTAGAATAAGACCCACAATAAAAATAATCAGTTCGTAATGCTCTGCCATCCCCTCGATGTAGAGTGGAGCAAAATACAGGATTGCGCCCAAAACGGAAACTGCAAGCGGAAAACCAATGCCAGGGGTTTGGAGTTCGAAGTAGATACCCCCAACAATTAGCATTATTAGCAGTCCCGAAACCACTGGGCTTGTGAGGAGACCAATAATCTTATCGATAAGCGTGGGTTTAAACTCCACCAATTTATAATCTTTTATTCCAACATTTTCGATAAGCTCGGCAACAGATTCTGCACTCCCTTCGCAGTAGCCCCAACGAATGGCCTCTTCGGTAGTAAATGTAAGCACTTTATCAGCATCTATAATTCCATCGATGTATACGCTGGGATCGACCATGGCTTCGGCAATTCGGGGATCGCGACGCCACTTGTAGGTGGTATCGCCACCAACTATAACTGGAATTTTTCCCTTAGCCTCAGCTGTGGCGCGCATGGTGCTGCGCATAAACGATTGAAACTTATCGGGGGCAACCTCGCCAGTTTGGTTTACCACTGTGGCAGCGCCTATGCTTCCTCCCTGTCGCATGTAGATGCTATCGGCTGCAATGCTTATAAGCGCTCCAGCAGATGCAGCCTGATTATCGATAAAAACCCAAACGGGAATGGTGCTATTTAGAATTTTTGTGCGTATGGAGTCGGCCATATTCACCATGCCCCCATAGGTGTTCATGTGAATTAGTATAATATGGGCACTCTGCTCTTTGGCCTCCTCGAAACCCCTTTGGGTAATTCGCCATGCCGCAGGCATAATATCCTCCTTAATATTAATCTTGTAGATTAATTTTGTTTTGTCCATGGATATACTATCGTTGCTGCAAAAAACCGTAGTGGAGATTAGAAAAAGGGCTGCTAGCAAGATAAGTTTAGAAATTTGGTTCATTGCTATTTGGGTTGAGGTTAGTTTTTATGATTAAATCTATTGCTATAATATTTTTGCAATTATAGTAATATCGAATGATGCGAAGTTAATAAAAAGAAAACATAAGTGTAATTTGTTCTGTACTTGTAATTTTTTTTGACTCGATCTATGCGCCTGAATATTCTTAATATTGTAGTATAGAGCCGAAAACCATATTAGCCTGATTAAGTTGAGAATAGTTCATTGCTACACTTCGTCCAACAAGTGCTTATATAATTGGAAGTTCTCATCGTCGAAGCAAACAAAAGTGACCAACTTTGGGTAGGTGTTCTTTTCGATAAAGTTTTTTACACATTCGATGGCAATTTGCGCGGCTAGGTGTTTGGGAAATCCATAAATTCCTGTACTAATATTGGGGAATGCAATAGTTCTTAGCTTGTTTTGATTAGCTATAGCTAATGTGCTATGGTAGGCACTTTTCAGGAGCCTAGCCTCATCTTGGTGTCCGCCCCGCCAAATTGGCCCAACGGTATGTATTACAAACTTTGCAGGTAGGTTGTACCCTTTGGTAATTCGCGCCTCACCCGTGGGGCAGCCATCTAGGTTTCGGCATTCCTCCAGTAGCATTGGCCCAGCAGCTCGATGAATTGCCCCATCCACACCTCCGCCCCCCAGCAACGATGGGTTTGCTGCATTTACAACGGCATCGACATTCTGAAGGGTAATATCACCCCTTATAAGTAATATACTATTGGCTACTTTTGACATTATTTGCCTTTTACCTTGTGTAAAATACTTATTTGAGTTGTCTTTGTTAGACCTGTGAAATTTAACAAAAAATGTTTAACCAAAATCAATTACCATGACAAAACCAATTAAGTATTTTGTGATGCTGGCCATGGCTGGCTTGGTAGTGTTTACTGGTTGCAAGGATGATGATCCAGACCCAATTATTCCCGATGGGCCGGTTGTAACCTTCTCTGGAGTTGATGGAACTTCTATGGCTATAAACTTTGCTGAAAAGGAGAATCATATGTTTGATATTTCTTTTACAGTTGAGGTTGATGTCCCTGGCGGGGTTGCCGATTTCCATATGGTAAGGAAAGCCTTGAAGGGTGATGTAGAGGTTGATGAGGATCTTTTTGATTATAAATCAGGAAACCTTAACAAAACTTCTCTTTCTTATCCATTTACTGGATCGCTTGATTTTTATCACTTTGTAAATAATGATTATGATAAGATCCAATACCAATTCATTGTAATTGATAATAACGAAAAGGTTGGTGAATTAATCTTTACCGTTACCGATGCAACGGTATTTCCACAAACCAAAGAGGGAAAGTTTTATCATATCGAGGGACCTGCTCATGGTGCCTACAACCTTGATGGTGATGCCACAGTTGGTGCAGACGGAGAAGCTGCTCTAAAGAGCATGCTCAATACCGATGCGCAGGGTGCCGCTTTCACGGGAAAATGGACTACTGGAAACAACACCCTATTCCAAAAAGTAAGTTACAATTTTGATGCGGGATTGGTTCGTGAAGCAAGGCTTATGTTTAATGAGGCAAATGCAGTTACTGCTGTTGATGCACCCGCAGTAAACGACGTTTTTATTGTAAAAAAAGGAGATGTATTCTATGTGGTTAAAATCACAGCCATTACTCCCGGCGCAATTCCTTCTGGGGGAACTGAAGCAACTGTTAATAAAGGAGAGATTCAGTTTAGCTATAAGAAATACTAAACATTAGATTTTCAATTAAACAGAAAAACCACCCAATAGGTGGTTTTTCTGTTTAGGAAAGATTTATTAATTAACGTATTTGCGCTCCCAAATCGCGGTTTAGGGCAAAAATCAGGTTCTGCATTGTTTTCTCAATTTGCTTGTCGGTTAGGGTTTTTTCGTCATCCTGAAGAATGAATGAAACCGCATACGACTTTTTGCCCTCGCCCAGGTTAGCGCCTTGGTACACATCAAACAGGTTAATGCTCTTAATGAGCTTACGTTCGGTTTTTTGCGCTACCTCCTTAACCTGCGCAAATGATATTTTGTTATCAATCAGAAGCGCTAAATCTCTACGAACTTCGGGATACTTGGAAAACTCGGTGAACTGAACCTTATTCTTCCTAGCTAGGTTGAAAATGGCATCCCACATAAGCTCGGCAAAGAATACTTCCTGCTTAATATCAAATTCCTTACAAATCTTTTTCGAAACTAATCCAAAGTAGCCAAGCGTTTTGTTATTAATGCTGATATTTAAACCATACTCAAACAAATCGGAAGGGGCATCACCAAAAACCAGGCTGTCTGGATTAATCCCCAGTTTTTCGAAGATGTTTATCACCATCGCTTTTTGGTGGTAAAAGGTAATCTCTTCCGGTTTTTTTGCCCAGCTCTCCTCGGAATTATTCCCAGTAAGCCAGATGGCCAACCTAAACTCCTCGTTGTAGGCTTTAAGGGCAATTTCGAAATTCTCCTTGCTCTTGTCAAAGAAGTAGCAGTTGCCCCACTCGTAAAGTTTAAGGTTGCTTTTCTTCCTGTTTGAGTTATAGATAATCGATTCTAAACCGCCGAATAGCAACGTTTGCCGTAATCCGTTTAAATCGGTGCTAAGCGGGTTTATTATTTCTACGGAATTACCAACAGGGTAAGTTATGAGTTTTTGATAGTATGCCAGCTTGGTGAGCGAGTTGCACATAATCTCGTTCATGCCAGTTCCCGAGAGCGAGTCGGAGATAAGCTTTATAACCCTGTGCTTATCGGGACGGATGCTATGTGCTAACGTGCTATTCACTTTATGTGATGTTTCCACATTGTTATACCCGTATATCCTGAGTATCTCCTCAACCACATCGGCTTCGCGCTGTACATCAACTCTGTATGGCGGAATGCTCAATCTTAGCGTATCAGCATCTTCGCCCTCAATAGTTATGTCAAGGCTGCTAAGAATTTGTTTAATGGTATTTACCGGAATCTGCTTGCCAATCAACTTGTTTGTGCGGTCAATGCTTAACTCCACTTTATAATTAGCTACAGGATTTGGATAAACATCCACTATGTCGGATGATATCTCACCACCTGCAACCTCCTTAATCAGCATGGCGGCACGTTTAAGTGCCCAAACAGTGATATTGGGATCGGCTCCGCGCTCGTATCGGAACGACGCATCGGTGCTTAGCCCATGCCTTTTGGCCGTTTTACGAATCCATACTGGGTTGAAGCAAGCGCTTTCGAGAAATATATTTTTTGTACTTTCGGTTACTCCCGATTTATTTCCACCAAAAACTCCAGCAATACACATTCCCTCAGTAGAGCTGCAAATCATTAAATCCTCGCGGCTGAGTTTACGCTCAACCTCATCGAGGGTGATGAAAGGGGTGTCGTGCTGCAGTGTTCCCACCACAACTTTTTTGCCTTCAATCTTATCAGCATCGAAAGCATGGAGTGGTTGCCCAATTTCGTGAAGGATATAATTTGTAACATCCACAACATTGTTTATTGGGCTTTGCCCAATGGAGCGCAGCCTTTTCTGCAGCCATTCGGGCGATGGGCCAACCTTTACGTTGCTAATGGTTATGCCGCTGTATCGAGGGCAGGCCTCAGCATTTTTCACCTCCACAGGAATGGGAAGTGAATTGTTGTCGATCTTAAAATTCTCAACCGATGGGTTATTCGCTTTGGTAGGGTTTGTGAGGTTGAGGTACGCAGCTAAATCGCGAGCCACGCCAAAGTGCGATGCTGCATCGATTCGGTTTGGGGTGAGTCCAATCTCAAGTTGATAGTCATCTTCCAACTTAAAGTATTCAGATGCAGGGGTTCCTATTACTGCATCGGGATTTAGAACCATAATGCCATCATGGTCTGTTCCAAGCCCAAGCTCGTCCTCGGCGCAAATCATCCCCTCGGAGAGTTGTCCCCTGATTTTTGTCTTTTTAAGCGTTAACTCACTATCCTTAAAGTACAGCGTTGTGCCAACTGTAGCCACGGCTACCTTCTGCCCTGCGGCCACATTGGGCGCACCGCACACAATATTTAGGGGTTCGGGTTGACCAATATTCACTGTGGTTACGCTAAGCTTGTCGGCATCGGGGTGTTTATGGCAGGTTAAAACCTCACCAATAATTACACCCTGCAGACCGCCTTTTACGGCTTCTACCTTTTCGAGCGATTCAACTTCTAGTCCAATGGAGGTGAGGATTTTGGAAATTTCCTCTGGGGTTTGGTCGATGTTTATGTAATCTTTTAGCCAGCTGTACGAAATCTTCATCTTTCAGAATTCTTAACAATTTTTAAAATAGGTGCGAGTGCTAATTAACAGGCAAAAGTAGCGAAAAAAGTTTTTGAATTGTCATATTAGTCTGCATTCCTTTTGTAATCTTGGCAAACCTTTTGATTTTATCGAACCATTATCCGATTAATGGGTTTTACTTTAAAATAGTTGCTGCATCGAGCGATTTGAGTAACTTTGCAGCCAAACATTTATTTATATGTCAATGGGTAACGATAGCAGAAAGCCATTAATTCTTGTAACAAACGACGACGGTTATCAGGCGAAGGGAATTAGTGCGCTAATTGAAATGGCTAAGCCATTGGGAAGGGTTGTGGTGGTAGCCCCTCACGAGGGAAATTCGGGCATGTCGCATGCTATAACCATTAAGCATCCGCTGCGAATCCGAAAGCACAAGCGTACCGATGATGTGGAGATGTATTCGGTTAATGGCACTCCTGTAGATTGCGTGAAGTTGGCAATGAGCCAAGTGCTAACCAATCCACCCGATTTAATACTATCTGGGGTAAATCACGGTTCCAACTCCTCGGTTAGCGTTTTTTACTCTGGTACAATGGCGGCAGTTATTGAGGGCTGTTTATATGGAATCCCATCCATTGGATTTTCGCTTCTTGATTTTATGCCCGATGCCGATTTTAGCGGAGCAGTTCGGTTTGGCCGCCCAGTTGTGGAGTCGATAATTGCCAACGGGCTCACCCGCGGCGTTTGCTTAAATGTGAATATTCCAGCAATTCCTGCCGATGAGATAAAGGGGGTTAAAGTTTGCCGACAGAATATGGGCACTTGGCGCGAGGAGTTCGATAAGCGAACCGATCCCCGAGGTGTCGATTACTTTTGGTTAACCGGTTACTACCATAACGAGGAGCCCGAGGCCACCGATACCGACGAGTATGCCCTTGCGAACGGATTCTTATCCGTGGTTCCCATCAATATTGACTTAACTGATAGGAGTGAGATTGATAAAATACAGCGGGCATTGCAATTCGATGAAAGTTTACTAGGTGTTCAAAAGTCTACTAAGTAGACTTATCAGATTGTTATCAATTAAGGATTGGTCATTAAATTTAAATTGCTAGTGAGAAAACGATTCGATAATCTGTATCTAGGTTTAGTACTGGGAGTAATTACTCCCATTTTAACCTACTTTTTTATCCTAAAGTATATTTACCCCTTTGTGTTTGCCGATAAATCGTTGCAGAGCATTTGGTTGCATCTTATTGCACCCAAGATGATTAGCATGGGCGCAATTCCCAATCTGGGATTTTTCTTCCTCTTTATATACACCAACAGGCTACGATCGGCAAGGGGTGTATTAATGGCTACCATTGGATACGCCGTTTTAGTGCTTGTTCTAAAATTGATAGGTTAGAAAGGCTTTTATGAAGTATTATATCGTTGCAGGTGAGGCTTCGGGCGATCTTCATGCATCAAATTTGATGCGAGGAATTCTGCGGCACGATACCCAGGCTGAGTTTCGGTTTTATGGTGGCGATCTGATGGCCAAGCAGGGCGGTGTGCTGGTAAAGCACTACCGCGATATGTCGTTTATGGGATTTTGGGAAGTATTTAAGAATCTTCCGCAAATTTTCCGGAATTTGAATCAGTGTAAGAAGGATATTTCCAATTTTAATCCCGATGCCGTAATTTTGGTCGATTACCCAGGCTTTAACCTACGAATTGCCGAATTCGCCAAGCTGGCCGGTTACAAGGTTTTCTACTACATCGCCCCCAAGGTTTGGGCGTGGAAAGAGTCGCGCGTAAAGCGACTAAGAAAGTATGTCGACAAGTTGCTAATAATATTCCCTTTCGAGGTAGAATACTTTAAACGCCACGGCGTTGATGCAGTGTACTGCGGAAATCCGCTGGTCGACACTCTAACAGGTAACCCAAAGGATATCAGTTTTTTCGAAAAAAACTCTCTCGACCAACGACCAATTATTGCCATACTTGCTGGTAGCCGGGTTCAGGAGATAAAACATAATCTACCTACAATGCTTATAATGACTGATCGATTTAACGATTATCAGTTTGTTATTGCGGGTGCTCCTTCGCTTAGCTATCAGATCTATGAGCCCTATGTAAATGGGAAGGATGTAAAAATAGTGTTTGGACAAACGCAGGAGTTGCTTAAGCATTCAATTGTGGCAATGGTTACCTCGGGTACAGCAACGCTCGAAGCGGCTTTGCTCAATGTGCCCGAAGTAGTTTGCTACAAGGGTAGTTTAGTCTCTATGCTTATTGCAAGTTTGGTTATTAAGGTTAAGTATATATCTTTAGTCAATCTAATAATGAATCGCGAGGTGGTAACAGAACTTGTACAGTATAAATTGAATACCACTCGATTGTATCAAGAGCTGCAAGCGATTTTGCCAGGAGAGCCAAGCCGCGAAAAGATGTTGAAATCTTTCGATGAGCTAAGGGAAACCCTTGGTGGTGCTGGAGCCTCAGAGCGATTTGCCAAAGAAATTGTTGACTCGTTTACCCAGTAAAAACCAATACAAGTATGAATCGTTTCTTTCTGGTTCTTGCATTTTTTTTGATTTCTGCCCCTGCAAAATCGCAAAAAATTAGCGTGAGCTTGCACAACGAGCTAAATCTGCAAACATTGCTTATTACGCCGGTAAGTGGCGAGTACACAATAATAACCGAGGATGGTAACTTTGCCCTAAGTCCAAATCAGATAATTTATATATCTAGGGTTGGCGACTCGGTGAGGGTTCGCGATATGGCCTCGAATTTTGGAACCTGGAAACGCATTTCAATTGTGGGGCATACCGATAAGGATGTTATTAGGGTGAACTCAATTGCACCCTCTTCGCCCGCCCGCGTTTACGATGATAACCTTGCCTTTTATGTGGATTTTAACCGCTTAATGGCTATCAACATTTTGGATATTGATAAGTATATAGCCGGTGTAGTTGAGGCCGAATCGGGCCCAAATGCCCATATTGAGTTTTACAAAGCGCAGGCGTTACTTGCTCGAACATACGCGATGGGGCATCTCGATAGGCACAAGGGCGAAGGCTTTAACCTGTGCGATCAGGTGCATTGCCAAGCCTATAAGGGTAAATCGACCAGAAATCCCGATATTCTTAAGGCCACAAAAGAAACTCATGGTCAGATTGTGATAGATGCTAAAAACGATTTGATTGTTGGGGCATTCCATGCCAACTGTGGGGGGCAAACAGCAAATTCGGGCGATGTTTGGGTAACTCCCCAAAACTATTTGGTGTCGGTTCCCGACAGCTACTGTAAAGGACAACCCAGCTCATCCTGGGAGGTTCGTATTCCTCTTGAAACCTGGCGCACGTTCTTAGAATCCAAGGGAGTACCTGCAGAAAGCATGCAACCCAGCCAGTTTATTTTTACGCCTAAGGGCAGGGAGTATAGTTATGTTGTGGCCGGAAAAAGTATTCCCATGACCGAGATTAGAACGTACTTTGGGCTGCGTTCAGCATATTTCACCGTTGAAGTGTCGGGAGGAGCCATTCGGCTAAGAGGACGTGGCTATGGGCATGGAGTAGGATTATGCCAGGATGGGGCAATGCAGATGGCTCGTAGAGGAAAATCGTACCAGGAGATTATTCAGCATTACTTTCAGGGCGTTTCAGTTGTTGAATACACCAAGGCCAATGGCTTTTCCGACGATTTGCCAGTGATTGAGTTGAGCGAGTAAAGATTTAGAATCTTAGGCCCATTGAAGGATTTTTTTCGGTCCTTTTCAACCCATGTCTTTGAGGCCCTTTCCTTTTATTTTCTCGTTTGCATTTGTGTAATTCAGCATTGATCTACACATCTAGTATACCAGTTGGCTGGTGATCCAATCATCCAACCCGTCCGCCTTTGGCGGATCAACCAACCTGTCTTGGATCTAGTCATTATTTGACGAGATAACGAGATCAATCAATCATTTAATTTCGGATAAGTTGGATATTCAATCAATTTAAAGGAAGGGGCGATGCTACTGTCGGGTACTGATTCGTTGATATCCAACAACTCTGTTGTAACGTGCTCCAAGGGGCTTGTAGTAAACTAGTATGGTGTAGCTGTTTTCTGTATCATAGTAGTTTCCTTCGAAATGGGTAATATCTACTATTCCTGTATTCTCATTTACTACCAAATACCTATAGTTATATGCTCCCTGCTTAAGCAGCAATCGAAGCTCGTAGGCACTTCTCTCCTGGTTGAAAACCATTCTATTTGCTGGGCTCAATTCCCATCCGGTGAACTCCCCAAATAGGTAAATGGTTTTTCCCTCATCAAGTTCCATGGGAACATTTAAGGAAAAGTATGTCCAAACGTAATCGGCCTCCAAGTGACTTTGGGTGCTTCGTTCAAGGTTTACCACAAACCGTCCATTCAGATCGGGATAGTAGGTGTACCCGTTTCTTCTTCTAGTTTCATCGGGAGTAAGCTGCACATGAAATTCGCCACCCACAAAGTCTATCCTTCTAATACCCTGGCCGTTGTATCGAATACTTTTGGAATCAAAAAACCTGAACTCATTTCCTGCTTCAAAAATTAGGGCAGTAGGTTGGGAGTAATCAATTTCATTGCCCCTAATAAATACTGGCTTAAGCCTCTCGTGGCAACCCTGAAAAAGGTGGTTCTGACAAGCCACAGTTTTTATCTCGTTGGTGGGATCAGTTACTCTTAGGCTTTTTGTATTCAGTTTAAGATCGATTTGTTGACTGGTGAGTCGCAGTTCACCAGCCGAAGGTTGGCGGACGCTGGCGATAATATCGACCAGAGGTTCGTAAAGAACAAACTTGCGTTGAAAAAGCACCTTCTCGGGCTCATAGGTATTAAAAACTCTAAGCAGGTAATTCCCCGATAATTTTAGTCGAACATCGGCATTAGGTATTTCGATTCGGGAATGCATGTAACTCATTACCGTCCCCGTGGCGAAGCTATAATCGCGCACCTCGTTTACTTCAAAACCCTCCTGATAATCGTTTAGGAAAAGTGATGAAACCTGCCATTCGGAGTCGCAGTGAACAATGGAGTAGGAGTAGGAACCCGGCGAATCCGAAATATCGTCGAACGATAGCAGTATCCGATCGCTGCTATTCAGTGCAATAACAGGATCGGCAAGTTCCCATCCTACCCTATGAATTTTTATTGACTTAATTGTTGTGGATGCATTGAACTCTTGTGTTTCTTTTATGTTATGCTGTAGTGTTATTTTATTAGCAGATAAAGCTAAGGGTACGCTGACGAAGAAAAATAGGCAAACTATAAGTTCAATGCCGATTTGTAATAAGTGCACATCTTTTCTCATATCAAGGTTTATAGTGTTTATCGATAACGAAAATATGAATAATTGAATAATTTGGCGGTTTATTGGGCTATTTAACTATAAATTTTACACATATTGGCACATAAATTCAAGTTGAATGGCTTTGATAGTTAGCTGTTTGATAATACTGCAAATATTGGATAACTACAAATTGACAATTTTATTATGTATTAATATATGTTGAATACTATATTTGTGCCTTATTTTTTGTTGGCTTTCGAAAGAATAATTTTTTAATTTTGTTAACCATAACAATAACAAACTATAATTATGCCAAAGGTATTTAAAATACGCAAAGGTTTGAATATCCCGCTAAAAGGAGAGGCCGAAAAGGTATTTACCCGAGCAGAAATGGCAGACTATTACGCGTTGAAACCTCTTGATTTCCCCGGGCTTACCCCTAAGCTTGCCGTGGCGGAAGGCGATAAGGTAAAGGCTGGTTCCCTATTGTTTTTTGATAAGAACAGGCCTGAAATCCTATTTACATCCCCAGTGAGCGGAGAGGTTTACCTGATTCGTAGAGGTGAGCGTCGTGTTCTCCTTGAGGTTGTCGTTAAAGCTGATCCTAATCAGGAGTTTGAGAATTTTGGTGCCTCCAATCCCTTGGAGCAATCACGCGACGAAGTAATAAACAAGTTGCAGGCTGCAGGCCTATGGCCATCCATAAGGCAAAGGCCTTACTCTATTATTGCTAATCCTACCGATAAGCCCAAGGCAATCTATATTTCAGCCTTTGATACATCTCCTCTAGCCCCCGATATGGACTTTGCTGTTAAGGAGGAGGGCGAAGCATTTCAAGCAGGGATAAATGCGCTTAGTAAGCTTACTGACGGGAAGATAAATCTAAATCTGAATGCCGATTATCCACCTAGTGTAGTTTTTACTAAAGTAAAAGGCGTTCAGCACAACTACTTTTCTGGGCCACATCCTGCAGGAAATGTGGGTATTCAAATTCACCATATCGACCCAATTAACAAGGGCGATATAGTTTGGGTAGTTAATCCTTTGGATGTTATTATAATTGGCCGTTTGTTCCTTAAGGGTATTTACGATGCAACTAAGGTTATTGCCCTTGCCGGATCGGAAGTGCTCAAGCCCCGGTACTTTATTCTTAAAACAGGAGCCTCCATTGCAAATGTTGTACACGATAATCTTAATCAACCCGCCGAGAATTGTCGCTTCATCAGCGGTAATGTGCTAACTGGAAGTAGGATTAGCGAAAACGGTTTCCTTGGGTTTTACGATAATGTGGTTTCGGTTATTCCCGAAGGCAACCACTACGAGTTTTTGGGATGGGCAATGCCCGGTATCGGAAAGTTCAGCTTTTCCCCAACCTTCTTTTCGTGGCTATTCCCTGGTAAGAAGTACGCCCTACATACCAACTTAAATGGGGGAGATCGGGCCTACGTTATGACCGGTCAGTACGAAAAGGTTCTACCCATGGACATATACCCTGTTCATCTTATTAAAGCAATCCTAGCAAAGGATATCGATAAGATGGAGAATTTGGGGATTTACGAGGTTGCTGAGGAAGATTTGGCACTTTGTGAGTATGTATGCACCTCCAAGACCGAAGTGCAATCCATTATTCGCGAAGGAATTGATATAATGATCAAGGAGTTGGGGTAGTTCGCCCAATCTGCTCAATACAATTAGGTATGTAAATTTAAACACCAAATAATGAAAGCACTACGGAATTATATTGATAAAATTAAGCCGAATTTCGCGAAGGGAGGGAAGTTGGCAATGTTCCACTCCACCTTTGATGCCTTCGAGACCTTCCTGTTTGTGCCCAACAAGGTAACCCAGCACGGGAGCCATATCCGCGATGCCATTGATATGAAGCGTACCATGAGCGTGGTGGTGCTAGCCTTGGTTCCTGCCCTACTTTTTGGGATATGGAATGTTGGCTACCAAAATGCCTTGGCAACAGGAGCCGGATTTGATTTCTGGCCAATCGTACTCCACGGTTTGTACAAGGTTTTACCCATCGTTGTGGTATCTTATGCCGTGGGATTAGCCATAGAGTTTGCATTTGCTCAGGTTCGCAAGCACGAGGTTAACGAGGGGTTCCTTGTTACCGGAATGCTTATACCACTTATTGTTCCGGTGGATATTCCCCTGTGGATGGTGGCGTTAGCCACAGCATTCACCGTGGTTATTGGGAAAGAGGTTTTCGGTGGAACCGGAATGAATATCTTTAACCCAGCGCTCTTGGCCCGGGCTTTCCTGTTCTTTGCCTACCCATCGCACATGAGTGGCGACTACGTTTGGGTGTCGGGGTTAACCAAAGGCGAGGGCATTGTGGATGGCTTTTCGGGAGCAACTCCACTGGCAAACGCTGCAGCCTACCAGTTAGATAAAATACCCTCGACAATGGACATGTTCCTTGGATTTATCCCGGGTTCAATTGGCGAAACATCTACCCTGGCCATTCTTATAGGGGCTGCTATTCTTATCCTATCTGGAATTGGTAGCTGGAAGATTATTGTTTCCACAGTCGTTGGCGGTTTAACCATGGGCTATATTTTCAATGCCTTTGCGGTTAATCCTTTTATGGAAATTCCTGCTTGGCATCACCTGATTATGGGAGGATTTGCCTTTGGCGCAGTGTTTATGGCTACCGATCCGGTAACTGCTGCTCAAACCGAGAAAGGGAAATGGATTTACGGATTTTTGATAGGGCTTTTTGCCGTGCTCGTGAGGGTTGTGAATCCAGCGTATCCCGAGGGAATGATGCTCTCCATCTTACTCCTAAATGCATTTGCACCGCTAATTGATCACTACGTGATTGAGGCAAATATTAAGAAACGTAAGAAACGTGCAGCCATCGCTGCCAAAACCAGCTAAAATGCCATAACCATGAAGAAACAGAGCAATCTTTACATATTCTTGTATTCGTCCGTAATGGTTATCATTGTGGCAGCGCTCCTATCGCTGGCATCCACAGCGCTCAAACCATTTCAGCAGAAGAATATTGAAACCGAAAAACGACTTGATATCCTCAGGTCGGTGGGTGGGGCTAGCGAGGTAGCCAGTGCCCCCAGCAAGCACGAGTACGTGGGCAACGAGTTTGCCAGAGTTATCGTGGAGCAGCTGGTGGTGAACCGCCAAGGCGAAAAAGTTGAGGGGGTTGACCCTTTTACCGTTGACCTAAAAGTTGAGTTTGCCAAACCCGCGAACGAGCAAAACCTACCGGTTTTTGTGGCCAAGCTCGACGACGGTTCCCTAAAGTACATCCTCCCGCTCCTAGGCCGTGGCCTTTGGGGGCCAATCTGGGGTTATATCTCCCTAAACGATGACTTTAACACCGTGTTCGGAGCTTCCTTTGCGCACAAGTCGGAAACCCCCGGGCTCGGCGCCGAAATAGCGAATGCCGATTTTCAGGAGCAGTTCAAGGGCAAGCAGATTTTCAGCGACTCCAAGTTCGTATCCATTTCGGTGGTTAAGGGTGGAGCGCAACCCAACGACGTGCACGGCGTTGATGCCGTGTCGGGTGGTACTATTACAAGCGTTGGGCTTGAAGAGATGATTAAGGACTGCCTGACTGGCTACCAAGAATTTTTCAAAAAATCAAAAACACAAAGCGATGAGCGTGAAGATTGAAAGTGAACCTTTATTCTCGGCTAAGAATTTAAAGCTGATAACCGATCCGATTAACAAGAACAACCCTGTAACCGTTCTTGTGCTGGGGATTTGCTCCGCATTGGCGGTAACCGTGAAGCTTGAACCCTCGGTGGTTATGGCCATATCGGTAATTGCCGTGCTAACGCTAGCTAACGTGATAACCTCGCTGCTGAGAAATACTATCCCGGGACGGATACGAATTATTGTCCAGCTGGTTATTGTGGCATCGCTGGTAATTCTGGTTGATGAGATACTGAAAGCCTTTGCCTACGACGTGAGCAAGCAGCTCTCGGTTTTTGTGGGGCTAATTATTACCAACTGTATTATCATGGGTAGGCTCGAGGCTTTTGCCCTTGGAAATAAACCCTATCCTTCGGCTCTCGATGGGTTGGGCAATGGGTTGGGATATGGAATAATACTGGTAATCGTAGGGTTTTTCCGCGAGCTGTTTGGGTCAGGTACACTATGGAACTATCGGGTTATCCCCGAGTCGTTCTATATCAAGAATGGTGGATTCTACGAGAACAACGGGCTTTTCATATTGCCCCCCATGGCGCTAATCATTGTGGGAATAATTATTTGGGTTCAGCGCAGCCGTACCCGTGAACTGATCGAAAAAGATTAATCCGAAATACTTTCTGGATATGGAAAACTTACTAAGTATATTCGTCAAGTCAATCTTTGTTGACAATATGATATTCGCATACTTCCTGGGTATGTGTTCTTACCTGGCAGTATCGAAAACCGTAAAAACATCCGCAGGATTAGGTATAGCCGTTGTGTTTGTGTTGGGAATAACTGTTCCTGTAAACTATCTAATCAATAACTACCTGCTTGCCCCCGGTGCCTTGGCCTGGTTGAGCCCTTCGCTGGCCGACATGAACCTTGGGTTCCTGTCGTTCATCATGTTCATAGCGGTAATTGCCTCCATGGTGCAGCTGGTTGAGATGATCATCGAGAAGTTCTCGCCCGCGCTCTACAGCTCGCTTGGGATCTTTCTCCCGCTAATTGCTGTAAACTGCGCAATCCTTGGTGGATCGCTATTTATGCAGGAGCGTGAATACGCCAACATCACCGAGGCCACGGTATTTGGTCTGGGATCGGGTGTGGGCTGGTTTCTGGCCATTGTGGGTATTGCCGCCATCCGCGAGAAGCTAAAATATTCTAACGTACCCGCACCGCTTAGAGGATTGGGTATCACTTTTATCATAACTGGTCTTATGGGTATTGCCTTTATGACCTTTATGGGGATTAAGTTATAAACTGAAATCAATTTATTATGATACTATTAACATCAAACCTAGTCATAATAGTTTCGGCCATAGCGGTGTTTCTGGTGGTGATCAGCTTGCTGGTTGCCCTGCTGCTGTACGCCAAGAAAAAACTTACCCCGCAGGGTGAGGTTACCCTTACCATCAACGATGAGAAGGAGATAAAGGTTGAACCCGGTAGCACCGTGCTGAACACCCTGAGCAATAACGGAATTTTCCTGCCTTCGGCTTGCGGAGGAGGGGGAACTTGCGCCATGTGTAAGTGCCAGGTGATTGAGGGGGGCGGAACAATTCTTCCCACCGAGGTAGGCTACTTTACCCGCCGCCAGCAGATGGATAACTGGCGCTTGGGCTGCCAGGTGAAGATTCGCGAGGATATCAAGATTAAGGTGCCCGAGGAGGTAATGGGCATTAAGAAGTGGGAGTGCGAGGTGGTATCGAACAAGAACGTGGCCACCTTCATCAAGGAGTTTGTGGTGAAGCTGCCTGCCGGCGAGAAGCTCAACTTCCGCTCGGGTGGTTACATCCAGATTGATGTGCCCAAGATTGAAGTGGACTTTGGCAAGGATATCGATGTGGAGGAGGAGTTCCGCGACGAGTGGGATAAGTTCAAGATGTGGGATCTGAAGATGAAGAATACCGAGGAGACCTACCGTGCCTACTCCATGGCCAGTCACCCCGCCGAGAACGAGATCATTATGCTGAACGTGCGTATTGCAACCCCACCCTGGGATAGAGCAAAGAACGGGTTTATGGGCGTAAATCCGGGTATATGCTCCAGCTATATCTTCTCGCGTAAGCCCGGCGATAAGGTGTTTATTAGTGGACCTTACGGCGAGTTCCATATTAAGGAGACCGAGAACGAGATGATGTTTATTGGCGGTGGAGCCGGAATGGCGCCCATGCGTTCGCATATCTTTCACATGTTTAACACCGTGAAAACGGGCCGTAAGGCCACCTTCTGGTACGGTGCCCGCTCGCGCAGGGAGATCTTCTACGAGGAGCATTTCCGCAGGATCGAGAAGGAGTTCCCCAACTTCAAGTTCCATATTGCCCTGTCGGAGCCCAAGGCTGAGGACAACTGGGATGGCTACACCGGGTTTATCCATCAGGTGATTCTCGATAACTACCTCTCGAAGCACGATGCCCCCGAGGATGTGGAGTACTACCTGTGCGGCCCACCCATGATGAACGATGCCGTTTTCAAAATGCTTTACGATATTGGGGTGCCCGACGAGATGATCGCATTCGACGACTTTGGAGGGTAATTGACCTAACCATAAATTTAACAGCCCCGCCAACGGCGGGGCTGTTGGTTTTGTACCCCTCCCCACTTTGTTACCCCTGGCAGGGTTTTAAACCCTGTCAGAGGTGGACGAAGAAGTACCCCCACCCACTTCTGAAGTGGGTGGGGGTACTTAAGTGTTAGCCTCTTCTGTCATTTTGGTAAGCGAGCCTAACATTGAAGTACCCTTGTCTGACAACCTGACAGATGAGCCTGATTTGGAAGCCCCATTTCGTATCAAATTGATAAGTGAATATAGCTTTTCTACAGATTTTCTTGCAAAATTGATAGGCAATCCTAGCTTTTAAGTACCCTATTGCATCAAATTGATAGGGAAGCTTAGCTTTCAAGTACCCCTCCCCACTTCCGAAGTACCCCTCCCCACTTCGGGAGTACCCACGTCCAGAGAAACCTTGTTTCGATGACAATGTTACGAAATCTCCTTGGGGATGGTGGTGTGTTTTTTTTGAAATTGTATTTTGGATGGATGATGTTTTGGCATTACTCAAGCGCTCGTGCTCTATTGCTCAAAATACTTGCTCTTGCTGCGCCTTTGCCTTATCCATTTATGATTATGTTCTCTGTTCCAACTAAATTCACTATCGCCAACGTTTGCTTAACCATTCATCCGAATCCTTTGTTGATCATCAGGATTTTGCCCTGCATTTTTTACCTTTGGGAATTGAATACTCATCATCCTAAATACGAGATTGCCATGAAAAATTTTAAAGTCATTTTGGCCGTAGTATCCCTGTCGTGGGTGGTACTGTCGTGCAGTAAACCCAGCGAGGTAGCGGTTAAATCGCCCTCGGGGCAGATTGAGGTCGATGTTTTTCTTGTGGATAATGGTCAGGCAGCCTACACCGTTTCGTACGGAGGTTCCCTGGTTATCGACACGTCACGTCTGGGCTTTGAGTTCACCGATGCACCAGCCCTAGCTGGAGATCTGGAGATGTTTAAGTCGAAAACCAGCAGCTTTTCCGAAACCTGGGAGATGCCCTGGGGCGAGCAGCGCCTGGTGGAAAACTCGTACAACGAGTTGGTGGTGTCGTTTAGGGAGAGGAGTGACCTGAAACGATGGTTTAGCCTAGCTTTTAGGGTATTTGACGATGGCATTGGGTTCCGTTACCATTTCCCTAAGCAGCAGAACATGGGCAAGGTGTTTATTGCCGAGGAGAACACCCAGTTTAAGCTAACGGACAATCACACCTGCTGGTGGACTCCGGGCGACTGGGATATTTACGAGCACCTAACCAACAAAACCCCATTTACTGAGATTGATGCGCTCAGCAAGCAGAACCATCCCAACTTGGCCCAAACCTACATCCCGGTAAATGCGATGAACACGCCAGTTACCATGAAAACCAAGGATGGCCTTTACCTAAGTTTTCACGAGGCGGCGCTTGTAAACTACTCCGGCATTACGCTCGAGGTTGATGCCGAGAACCTCTCCATGCGGAGCAACCTGGTGGGCTCGGCTAATCATCAGCATAAGGTTGAGCAGCAAACTCCGTTTTACACCCCTTGGCGCACCATTCAGATGGCTGAGCGCGCAGGCGATTTAATTGAGTCGAAGCTGATACTAAACCTGAACGAGCCCAATAAGCTGGGCGATGTGTCGTGGATTAAGCCCACCAAGTACGTGGGGATATGGTGGGAGATGCACCTGGAGAAGTCGTCGTGGGACTACACCACGCGCGATCAGGCGGCCGATTTGGCCAACGCCAAACCCCATGGAAGGCATGGCGCTACCACCGAGAACACTAAGCGGTACATCGATTTTGCTGCCCAAAACGCGATTGGTGCCGTGCTGGTGGAGGGATGGAATACCGGTTGGGAGAACTGGATTGGTACCGATGCCCGCGAGGGAATTTTCGACTTTGTTACCCCATACCCCGATTACGATATCGACGAGGTGGTACGATACGCCCGCGAGAAGGGCGTTAGAATGATTATGCACCACGAAACCTCATCGGCGGTTTCCACCTACGATCAGCAGCTCGACACGGCCTACGCCTTTATGCATCATCATGGTATGGATATGGTTAAAACGGGATACGTGGGAACAATTATTCCCAAGGGCGAGTACCATCATGGCCAGTGGATGGTAAACCACTACATGCGGGTTCTGCAAACAGCGGCTAAGTACAAGGTGGCCGTGAATAGCCACGAGCCCATTATGGCCACAGGGCTACGGAGAACATACCCCAACGATGTGTCGCGCGAGGGGCTCAGGGGACAGGAGTTTAACGCCTGGGCCACCGATGGCGGAAATCCTCCGCATCATCTGGCAACTGTTGCCTTTACACGCATGCTGGCTGGGCCCATTGACTACACCCCCGGCATCTTCAACATCAGCCTAAAACCCTACAAGCCCAACAGCAAGGTGAATACCACTCTAGTTCACCAGCTGGCGTTGTACGTGGTAATTTACAGCCCACTGCAGATGGCCGCCGACTTGCTCGAGTACTACGAGGGGCATCCTGCTTTCCAGTTTATTCGCGATGTGGGCGTTGATTGGGAACAGTCGGTTGTGCTTAACGGCGAGATTGGCGAGTATGTTACCATTGCACGTCAGGAGAGGGGAACGCAGAAATGGTTCCTGGGAACCATTACCAACGAGGAACCCCGCGAAATGGTGATTAAAACCAATTTTCTTGCTCCAAACACCAAGTACACGGCAATCATCTACACCGATGGGAAGGATGCCCACTGGGATAAAAATCCCACCAGTTACACGATTGAGAGCTTAACAGTAGACAACACCACCGATTTAACCCTGAAACTGGCTGCAGGCGGTGGCGCTGCCATTAGCTTTATTCCTGTGGAGTAATTTGATGCAAATTATTGATAAGTAGCATTAAACTATTGCATACTAAACAACTCTTAAGGTAAGGAGAATTGCTCCTTACCTTTTTTGTACTAACCCAAATACCCTAAACCTATGACCACCTATCTAAAGTCGCTTAAGGGTTTAGCAACATTTTTAGCCCTTATTACCATTTCAACTGTTCTTGTTGGTCAAACTATCACTAAACCGGCCGAGCATTTCGGATTTGAGCCCGGTGCCGATGGCATGCTATTTGGCTACGAGCGGATGATCGACTACTTTAAGCTGCTCGAGAAGCAGAGCGACAGGATAAAAACATTTGAGATTGGCAACACACCCTTGGGGCGCCCCCTGTACATGGTTTGCATCTCATCAGCACAGAATATTGCGAATATTGAGGCGTTAAAGGAGATCAACCGCAAACTCGCAATGGACTACAATCTCTCCAAAACTGAGGTTGATAAGCTAAAATCGGAGGGGAAGGTTTTTGTGCTGGGAACGCTTAGCATGCACTCGTCGGAGGTGGCGCCTGCCCAGGCCTCACCGGTTATTGCCTATAAGCTGGCGCAAACACAGCATTCCGATACCCTGGAGTGGCTGAGCAATACCGTGTACATGATGGTTCCCAGCCATAATCCCGATGGGATGAATATGGTGGTGGAGAACTACCTGCAGTATAAGGGGACAAAGTACGAGGGTACCAGCCTGCCGGGCGTTTACCATAAGTATGTTGGCCATAATATCAACAGAGATTTTGTGATGCTTACGCAGCCCGAGAATAAGGCCATATCGGCGCTAACCAGCACCCATTGGTTTCCGCAGGTGATGGTGGAGAAACACCAGATGGGCTCAACGGGGGTCCGATTTTTTGTGCCGCCAAACCACGATCCCATTGCACAGAATATCGACGAAACGCTCTGGAGCTGGATTGGCCTGTTTGGGGCCAATATGCTTAACGATATGACAGCCCTTGGGCAGCAGGGCATAGCGCAGCGCCATCAGTTCGACAACTACTGGCCCGGCTCAACCGAAACCTGTTTGTGGAAGAATGTGATCAGCTTCCTCACCGAATCGGCCTCGGTAAAAACAGCAACGCCAATTTTTATTGAGAAGAATGAGCTAAAGGTGAGGGGCAAGGGCTTGTCGGAGTACAAGAAGGGAGCAAACTTAATTGCGCCCTGGGAAGGTGGTTGGTGGCGACTATCCGATTTGGTGGCCTACGAGCTTAGCTCCACCTTCTCGATGCTGAAAACGGCCTCGGTAAACCGCGAGGCGCTTCTACAGTACCGAAACGATATCTGCAAAAAGGAGTACGCAAAAGGCATAAACCAACCGCCCTTCTACTACGTAATCCCATCGGAGCAGAATAATAGGAGTGAGGCGATAAATCTGATAAATCTGCTTACAGAGCATGGCGTAACCGTTAGCCAGCTTGCCGAAAATGTTATAGTTGATAATCGGTTATACAGCAAGGGCGATTTTGTGGTTAGCCTGGCTCAGCCCTTCAGGGCATTTATTAAGGAGGTAATGGAGAAGCAGGTTTACCCCGAAAGACATTATACACCGGGTGGCGAGATGATAAAACCCTATGACATTACCACTTGGTCGCTTCCATTGCTTATGGGCGTTAATGCGGTTGAGGTTAACACCAAATCGGTTGATCTTGAGAAGAATATTTCATCGAGGGGAAAGATTGAAAGCTATACGATTTCGAGTCAATCGGTAAACAACCTTGTGTTGATGGCTGGTAATAACGATAGCTACCTTGCCGCATTTGCAGTTATTGGTAAGGGTGGAAAGGTTTTTAGGATTACCGAGGATATGATGCTAAATAATTCGAAGGTTGAGGCTGGTAGCTTTGTAATCCCCTCTCAAAGCCAGAAGTTTCTCGATGGCGTGAAGCTATTAGAGAAACCACTTTCGGTTGAGTCGATTAGCAGCGAAAAACAGGTTGAGGTTAAAATGCCCAGCATTGGCCTTGTTGAGTCGTGGTTCTCGGATATGGACGCAGGATGGACCCGCTTCATCTTCGATAATTATCGAATTCCCTACACAGTCCTTAGGCCAGCGGATTTGGCCGATGCCAAAAAGTTGAAAAGTATTCACCTCCTTATTTTCCCAAATCACAGCGCAGAGCTGCTCACCACGGGCAAACGTAAGCGCGGGAACGATTATTACCCAATGAACATGCCCCCCGAATTTGCCAAGGGCATGGGAAAGCAGGGAAAGCAGAATTTGCTTAAGTTTATCCACGATGGCGGCAAAGTGGTTGCCTGGGGCCAATCGACTGAGCTATTTCTGGGGGTGCACGAGCTGGAGCTGGGTAAGGACAGTAAGGAGGAGTTTTCGCTACCGGTAAGCGATGTATCGGAAGCCCTAGCCCGTAATGGCCTTGAGGCCATTGGCTGTCACGTAATGGTGAATAGCATCAAAAACCATCCATTAACCTACGGCATGCCCGAGTCGTTTCCCATATACTTTACTGGCAGCCCTGTTTTCGAAACCTCTGTTCCTTACTTCGATACCGACCGAAGGGTAATAATCTCCCACCCCTTGAGCGATCCTAGGGTAAGCGGTTACATCAAAAACGGAAAATTGCTAGAGCATAAGGCAGCTATGGTTTGGATTCAAAAGAATAAGGGGCAACTCCTGCTGTTTGGGTTTAACCCCCAGTTTAGGGGGCAGACCTCTGGCACCTTTAAGCTACTTTTTAATGCTCTAATTGAATGATATTAATCACCTGGATATATCAATTTGAATTTCAAGGTTTCGTGAAAAGTCAGTGATTGCTTGGGCTTCGTATTTCTGTCTAATTATTTTTTTCTTGGTTCTTGGGTTTTGTATTTTCAAACATATCAACCCGTTGCAAATTATATCCATTAAAAGATAATTTTGCTGTCGTTTTGATAAAAAAATGGAGTTATGAGTTAGTTATATAAACCTTATTACTCCTAAGTGGGATATGATGATTAGTGAATGACTCAGGGTGTTATGAAAGTAGTAAAACCATATACAAGTATTCGAACAGCACTGATAACAGCGGCTCTAACAGCTGTTTTCTTTGTATTCCTGTTCTTCTACTTTGGCGTTAGCATTAGAAGTTACATCTACGACGATTCCAAAGAGATCGCCAAGGAGGTTTCGCGCAAAGCCGCAAAGGAGACCGAACAGATGCTAACCTCTGCCCTAATGTCGGCGCGAGCCATGGGCATAAGGGTTATGCTGGTTCGGGAGCTTGGCGGAGGGCGTGAAATGGTTCGGAGTATCCTTAAATCGACGGTGGAGCACAACAGCAACTACCTTGGAGCTTGGACTCTCTGGGAACCCAATGCTTTCGATGCGAAAGATCGTTTATTCAGGGGAGATTCATTGCACAACAACTTAGGCTCCCTAGGTGCAGGCTTTTTTAGATTCAACAACAAGGTTAATATGGAGGTGATGAGCGAGAATGATTACCATGGCTCCTATTACCTATCCGTAAAGTATAATTTAAAGGAGCAAATTGTTGAACCCTACCGATGGCGGTATACTGGACAAACCCAGCTTTTCTTTGGCACATCAATTAGCGTTCCGCTTACCCTAAAGGGGGAATTTTTAGGCGCTATTGGTATTGATATTGATTTGAGCAATCTGAATCGCCAGCTTAATGAAATAAGACCCTACAAAACAGGTTCTTTAGCCCTTATTGCTAACAATGGAACCATTGTAAGTCATATCGACTCCACGTTAATATCAAAAGATTTCTTTAAGATATGTGAACCCCTTGACATGCAGGTATTACAGGCGATTTCTTCGGGCGAGGAGTTTACGCAGGAAGTTATTTCCGAGTTCACCCGGCAAAAGGTTTTCCGTTTCTTTTACCCCATTAATATTGGAGGGAGTAAGCCATGGAGCATGATGGTTGAAATCCCTATTAAGGACGCAACATCTCGCACTAGTCAAATGATTGTTGTAGCATCTGTAATTCTTGTAGTGGGATTGGGGGTTATTCTTTTCTTGATCTTCAATATAATCGATCGCCGTCGCTACGAGAATGCATTGCTAAAAGCCATTGCCGAGGTTGAGGAGAATGGAAGAGTTGCCGAGGAGAACGCCCGTAACTACCGTGAGATCTTCAACTCAACCAGCGAGGCAATCCTTGTTTACGACACCAAAATAGGTAAACTTTACGATGTGAACGAGGTTGCATTAAAGCTTTATGGCTACACTGCAAAGGCAGAGATGCTAAAACTAAATGTTAACGATTTAAGCAGCGGGCATACCCCATACTCTGGTAATGATGCCTCTCATTTTCTATATAAGGCATTAACCCAAGGGCCACAAGTTTTTGAGTGGAAATCGAGGCGAAGGGACAATGAGGTGTTCTGGTCTGAGGTTTCTCTCCGTAGCGCTATAATCAACGGTTCGGAGAGGATCCTGGCCATTGTAAGGGATATCACCGAGAAGAAAAATAATGAAGAGGAACTTGAGAAGTACAGGCATCATCTCGAGTTTTTAGTTAAGGAAAGGACCGAGGAACTGGAGGCAAGCAACGAGGAACTTACAGCCATTAATGAGGAACTTTACGATCAGAGAACCAAGTTGCAAGATGCACTTACCGACCTTCGCAACGCGCAGGAGCAGCTAATTCAATCGGAGAAACTAGCCTCACTTGGGGTTTTGGCATCTGGGATTGCCCACGAAATCAACAACCCGTTAAACTTTATTCATGGCGGTATCACTGCCATCGAGAAGCACTTTTTAAAATCCGACACTCATCAACTTCAGCAAATAAGTCCCCTTATTGATGCCATTAAGGAAGGGGTTCGTAGGTCCGTCGACATTGTTAGCAGCCTAAACCTCTATACCCGAAAGGATAATCACAGTACAACCGAGTGTAATATTCACCGTATTATCGATAGCTGTTTGGTAATGCTTCATGGCGAGATTAAGGAACGCATCGAGATAAAAAAGGAATATAATTCTGATCTAGGATCGATCCACTGCAGTGATAGCAAGCTGCAGCAAGCTTTCCTAAATATACTCCTAAATGCCGTGCAGGCAATTGATGAAGAGGGACAAATAACCATAAAAACTTCAGGCGATAGTAAACGGATAAAGGTTACAATAACCGATACGGGCTGTGGTATTAGCTCCGATAATTTACAACGAGTTACCGATCCGTTTTACACCACCAAGGATCCAGGAAAGGGAATAGGCCTAGGGCTCTCAATTACTCAAACAATTATTGCCGATCATCGAGGCAATATAAAAATTCAGTCGGAGGAGGGCAAAGGCACCACTGTGGTAGTTTCGCTCCCATCCAAATCTAGAGATAATGATTGATAAACCAACCGTACTTTTTGTCGACGACGAGCCGGTAAACCTAATGGTTTATGAAACCTGCTTTAATCAGCAGTGTGATGTTTTGCTAGCACAGTCCGGGTTTCAAGCATTGTCGATTCTTGAGCAAAATGCTAGTATTGCAGGGGTTTTTTCTGATATCAGGATGCCCGGTATGGATGGTATGGAGTTTATCCGCAAGGCCAAACCATTATATCCTGCTATTGCTTTTTTTGTGGTTACAGGTTACGGTTTAAGTCACGATATCACATCCGCTATTGAGCAAGGCATTGTATCGAGTTGCTTCTACAAACCCATCGATATGGATGAATTGGAATCGGCCATTAAGAGCCTTTCGCGTTAGGGTATTTTTCTTTTTTCGGTTCAATATTCTCACGTACTCCACAGATTTTTACTATATTTGTTGAGTACTGATTACGAACAAATAATTATCATCATGAAAAAGTTTTTCGAGAGCATTAACATGACCCCCAAGCAGGTGCTATACATTGTTCTGCTGGTGGTAATGGTCGTTTTTGTGATTCAAAATGCTGAAGCGGTTAGGTTTCGATTCCTATTCTTTGGATTCGAAATGCCATTAATCATCATAATACTAGCGGCTTTTATTATTGGTTTTTTTACCGCAAGAGTTTTCCCAAAACGAAAGGAGAAAAAAGAAGAGGAGCCAGCAGAGCTATCTGACAAATCAGCAGAAAAAAATGAGACTGTTTAACATCGATTTATTTGTTGAAATCAAAAGAAGCGCCCCTTTGCCAAAGGCAAAGGGGCGCTTCTTTTAATACTGGAATTATTATTACCTGCGATTTCCACGACCCATATTCCCGTTACCCTTTCGGTTTCCCTTACGTGCATTGAAAAGTACTCTTTGCTCATCGGTTAGCAGCGAGGAAACCTCTGCACGGTGTGAGGCGCCTTTCTTTTGGATATTTGCGCGAATGGCTGCCATTTCGTCAATGGTTTTGTTTATCTCCTTCAGGTCAGGCTTATCGGCCGATTGAAGTGTTCTAAGGCGCGCACGTTTTTCGCCAAGCTCATTGCGGAGTGGGGTTACCTCCTTTAGATGTTTAGTACGGAGTTCAGTGACCTTAGTGTCCTGTTCGGGTGTGAGATTTAGAATGCACTCCCCTGAACGGTTCGGCCTTTCGGCGCTATACATTCCTCTTCGTCCATCGGGATTATTCATCATCCCTTTGCCCTGTCCGCGCTGTGCAAGCACATCGCTGGTGGTGATTATTAATCCTGCCATTAGGGCTATTGCTGCAAAAAAATTAATCCTTTTCATCGTTAATATAATTTTAAGTGTATGTTTCTCTTGTTAAACTGGGTAGTTATCAATAATTAGTTAGCGCTAACTGTAATTATTCGTTACTCTGAAGTGCGATTTGTACTATCCATCATCTTCATTCTCATCCTTCGTTGTACCATATCAGGTTGCCTATGATCCCTAAACATATTCCGTTTAAAAATCTGCTGTAACTTCTCGTACTGCTCAGGAGTGCATACCTGGCTTAGGGTGATGAAATGCTCTATTGTAGCCTGTTGTTGCTCCACATGCAGCCGGCCAATCTCCTGTGCAATGCTATCGAGGTATTGCCTGTTGGGCGTTGGTGTGCTTAGCTCTTTCATTATTATTCTATAATTCTCCTGCAGAGACATTCGATTGGCGCGGGTTTGCTCGGCATACTCCTTTCGCAAGGTTTCAAATTTTTCCTCCTGCTCGGGCGAAAGATTTAGCTCGGAGGCAATCATTCTACCGTGGTTAAACCGTGGGCGTGAGTCGCTATTTTCAAGGCTGGGCTTAGGTTTAACCCTTAAAAAACCTAAAGTGCTCAGTGTTGCCAGGTTTAACGCAGCCAGAAGTATTACTGCCCCAACAAGTAGCCTATTTTTGGTGAATATATTCATGGTTTTATTCTTTAATTGTTATCAGCTATCTCCTCGTAAGGCGAAAAAATATCGCTGGAAAAGTAATCATCGGCAAGCTGAGTCCAGTTTTGCTCCAAGGTACTATTCACATCTCCCGAGAGGGATGCATTAAACAGAGTGCCAATTACAATTCCAAACGCAATTCCTGCGGCAGCAATGGTTATGATGTGCGCTCTGCGCATGGGAATTACGGGTACGTTTACCGATTCATTTTTCGAATGGACTTTACTCCAAACCTTTGAAGCCAGGTATGCGTTCGGCACAACAGCCCTCACCTCCTCATCGATACCTACGTAGATACCTTGGAGTTTTGCCAGAGCCTCTTGGCACGATTTGCAGCTGCTAAGGTGTTGCTCAATGGCAACCTTTTTGTTGCTTTGCAACTCTCCATCCAGAAAACTCAGTAAATTTTTATGTGCCTCTTTGCAGTTCATTGTGTTTTGCTCTTTAGTGATTTAGACAATCCAATTTGTGAAAACTTGCGCCATGGCAAGAATTATTTTGCCATTTCTTTTAGCAGATAATGCTGTAGGTTCGATTTAGCCCTGAATAGCAGCGACTCAACCGACGAAAGGGAAACGCTCATTACCTCAGCAATTTCTTTGTACGATAGATCCTGATATTTACTTAGAATAAAGGCAATACGTTGGTTTTCGGGCAAAGCATTAATTGCGTGCTTGAGCATCATTTTATTTTCACTTCGCTCTAGGTTGCTATCAGCGCTCTCACTGTCCCTATTCAATATTTGAAGGGGCTCATTTACATCATTCTTTGAGGTAAAGAAATTTTCTATACTTCGGAAAATTCTATCGCGTTTCTGCTTGCGCACCTGATTTAGCGACTTGTTTACGGCAATTCTATAAATCCATGTCGAAATTTTTGCTTCACTCCTAAAACCCTGTAGCGATTCAAACACTTCGATAAATACTTCCTGAGCTAAGTCTTCTGCATCGGCAAGTGAGTTCACAAACCCTAGGCAGGTTTTTACCACCATGGGTTGGTATCGGTTCACCAGCACCTCAAAAGCCTTTTGGCTATTGTGCTCAAGGATATCGTCTATTAGCTCTTTATCGCTCATGAAACAGTTCCCTAAAGATAATTTTCTAAACCTATTGCTTGGTTAGACACATGCAAGTTACAAAACTTGCGCTGGTTTGTAGGTCAATTTTTTCGAGGATATGAGATAATATCATTCTTTACTTTATACATTTGTAACCTCAATTGAACAAGCCATGGGAATTCGCACTAAAATAATGCTTGGTTTTATGATTCTGGGATCGATGCTTTTCATCTCGGGAGCCATTTCAATTTTTGAGCTAACCAAGCTGGGGAGATCCATTAAAGGGATGATTTTCGACAATTACCGTAGCATAGATTACTCCCGAAATATGCTTGATGCGCTTGAAAAGCAGCAAACAGCACTACTTCTATTTGCCAATGGGAATAGCGAGGATGCCATTTTGAAGTTTGCCGAAGGAGAGAGGTTTTTCCTCAGCAACCTCGATAGCGCATCGCATAATTTTTCGCTCCCCGACGAAAAGGTTTTTATCGATTCCATAACCATTAGCTTTGGCCATTTCACCCAAAAAGCAAGCTCATTGCTCCAGTCGGGTGGTTTTACACTTCAGGCAATCCTTACCGATGTCAGTCCTCTTGCCCAGGAGGCCGGAAGACACGTGAAGAATTTGATCACCATCAATCAGCAAGGGCTTTTCAACTCAGCGGCTTTTCTTGAGACCAGCGCACAGCGCGCATCGATACCTGGTTTAATTGTGATAATCACCAGCATAATCTTTACCTTTATCTTTACATACCTGGTTCACCACTACTTTGTGTCGCCAATTATACGCCTTACCAAGGGTATTAACGATTATGTTCGATTTCGTAAACCATTCGATGTACCCCTCGAAACCAAGGACGAGTTTCATAGCCTCAAGGAATCCATTGTGAATTTGATCGCGTTACTAAAATCAACTGCTAAAAGGGCAGATTAATAACTAGTATGCGACCCCATATAATCATACGATACATTGGTCTAGTGCTAGTGCTAAGCTCAGGGCTAATGTTTATATCGTTTTTGGTATCTGCTTACTATGGCGATAGTGGTCAAACTCCGTTACTCCTTAGCTGCATTTTAACTGCGCTAATTGGAATTTTTCCAACAGTTTTTGTGCCTCCAACCAATCAGATATCCAACAAGGAGGGGTATGTAATTGTGGTTTTAAGTTGGGTTCTAATTTGCTTTTTTGGTATGTTACCCTACGTAATGTGGGGTGGGGAGTTCTCGCTGGTTAATGCATGGTTCGAGAGTGTTGCTGGGTTTACCACAACTGGTTCCACTATTCTTAAGGATATTGAGGCGTTGCCTATGGGTCTGCTCTTTTGGCGATCGGCAACGCACTGGTTGGGTGGTATTGGAATTATACTTTTTATGCTGGTTATTGTTCCTGCCTTGGGCAAAGCTCGAATGTCTCTCTCGCGCCTCGAAATGTCGCCATTGGCCAAAACCAATTTCCACTACCGAACCAACAAAACCCTGCGGGTGGTGATTCTGGTTTACTTAGGACTTACCGTAGCACAAACTGTTTTACTGTACCTCTTTGGTATGACCCTTTTCGATGCAGTTACTCATACCTTTGGAACCGTCGCTACCGGTGGTTTTTCACCCAAAAATGCCAGTATTGGTTACTATAATAGTTTGGCCATTGAGATTATTGTAATTGTATTTATGTTCTTGGCAGGGATGCACTTTGGGGTGTTGTACAACGCTTTTACCTTTAAGCGATCCAAGTGGTTTAAATCCTCCATAGTTAAGTTTTACACTTTTTCCATCCTGGCAGGAATTGTATTTGTTACATTAAATATATGGGGAAAAGGGTATGAGTCGTTCCCAAATGCGCTACGAGTTGCTGCATTTCAGGTAGTATCTATAAGCACAACAACGGGTTATGCTACAGCCGATACTGCAATTTGGCCCCCTTTTTCTGTAATGATTCTGATTTATTTAACATTCCAGTGTGCCTGTGCAGGCTCTACTGCAGGAGGCATAAAGGTTGATAGGGTAGTAATCTTTTTCCAAACCTTGCGGCGACAAGTGCTAAAGCTGCAGCATCCTCAGGCCGTAATCCCCGTTAGGGTCGATGGCCAGCCAGTTGACGATGAAACCGTTGATTCGGTTCTGCTATTTATTGTTCTTTACGTTTTAATCCTTTTCGTTAACGGGTTAGCGTTAACAGCCATGGGGGTTGATATCACTACCGCCTTCTCGGCCTCTGCAGCAACTATTAGTACTGTTGGCCCTGGATTCGGTGAGGTGGGCTCGGCTTCCAACTACGCCATAATCCCCGATCTAGGAAAAATACTGCTCACCTTTAACATGCTGCTTGGCCGTTTAGAGATTTTTGGGTTAATGCTCCTTTTCTTTATGCGCTCGTGGCGATAATCATATAAGTACAATTTTTTTTTAATACAAAGTGATATGAAGTTAGGTGTAATTATAGAAACCAAGGAGTTGGAAAAAGCCTGGAATGGGCTACGCTTTGCGGTTACTGCTAAAATGAACGATCACGAGGTGAAAGTTTTCCTTATGGGCGAAGCCGTAGAATGCGAGGGCTTAACGCACGAAGTATACAATGTTGATGCGCAGCTCAAGACTTTTATCGAGGTTGGCGGCGAGGTGCTTGCCTGTGGAACCTGTATGCGATCAAGAAACTTGTCCTCGGAGGTTTGTCCTATTTCCTCCATGATCGACTGCGTTGAAATGGTTGAGTGGGCCGATAAGACCGTCACTTTTTAACCTGTATCGTACATCCTTAATCCATTATCCGGAATCAAAGCTCACTTTAAAATGCTATTTTTGCAGCAAATTTTAAAGGATGATTCCATATTTACAGGTTGAGGATATCAGCAAGTCATTTGGCGATTTAGTGCTTTTCCAGGATATTCGATTTGCCGTTGGCAAGGATCAGCGGGTTGGACTTATTGCCCGAAACGGTGCTGGCAAAACTACTCTTTTAAGGATTATTGCAGGACTAGAATCAAAGGATTCGGGTAATGTGGTGTGGACTAACGATATTCGTGTGGGTTACCTCGATCAGAATCCGTTACTCGATGCCTCTAAAACCATTATCGAAAATGTGTTTTCATCCAGCGAGCAAAAGGGAGAGGCCATATTTTCGTACCAAAAGGCTATGGCGTCGAACTCAAAAACCGAGTTGCAGCATGCCCTGGAGCTAATGGATAAGCATAGTGCTTGGGATGTTGAGGTAAAAGCGCGTCAAATTCTTACCCAACTTAAAATCACCGATCTAGAACAATCTATAAAAACCTTGTCGGGTGGGCAGCAGAAAAGGGTTGCCCTTGCGGCTGCGCTAATCAATGAGCCCGATTTTCTTATCCTCGACGAGCCCACCAACCACCTCGACCTTGATATGGTGGAGTGGCTCGAGGATTTCCTTAAAAACAGCCGCATAACCCTGCTAATGGTTACCCACGACCGCTTTTTCCTTAATAGGGTATGTACCGATATCGTTGAGATTGATCAAAAGGAATTATACTGGTATAAGGGCAACTACGCATATTATATCGAGAAGAGGCAGGAGCGGATTGAAGCGCGAAGCGCTCAGGTCGAAAAGGCCACAAACCTTTACCGCCGCGAGCTCGACTGGATGCGCCGTTCGCCCCCGGCCCGAACATCAAAAGCAAAGTATAGAATTGATGCCTTTTACGATCTACGCTCGAAGGCTACTCAACGATTTAGCAACAGCAATGTGCGTATAAATGTTGGTGCTGCACGTTTGGGTAAGAAGATACTGGAGGCCAAAGGGCTTGAGAAATCCTTTGGCGATCTGATGATCCTTAAGGATTTCTCGTACACTTTTAACCGTTTCGAGCGCTTGGGTATTGTGGGCGACAACGGTACAGGAAAATCTACCTTTCTTAACATCATCACACAATCTATACCTGCCGATAAGGGTGTAATTGAGATTGGCGAAACCGTTGTGTTTGGATACTATCGCCAAGAGGGTATGAAGATTCAGGAGGACATGAAGGTGATAGATGTGGCACGCGAGGTTGCCGAGGTGGTTACCCTTGGCGATGGCAAAACCCTTTCTGTTTCGCAGTTTCTTAACATGTTTCTGTTTACCCCCGATGTTCAGAATGCATACGTGTATAAGCTTAGCGGAGGCGAAAAGCGCAGACTTTACCTGCTTACCATCCTAATGCGTAGTCCAAATTTCCTGATTCTCGATGAGCCTACCAACGATCTGGATATTGAAACCCTGAATGTTTTGGAAACTTACCTCGAGAATTTTCCCGGAGTAGTTCTTGTTGTTTCGCACGATAGGCATTTCCTCGATAAGGTGGTGGATGGTTTGCTTATCTTTGAGGGAAATGCGGAAATTTCCGGTTTCCCCGGTTCGTATACCGATTACTACGATTGGAAAAAGGAGCAGCAAAAATTGGAATTACAAGCGCAGAAAGCTGCTGAACCAAAAGCAAAACCAAAAGAAAAATCATTTACCGCATCAAAACCTCGCAGGCTTACATTTGCTGAGCGCAAGGAGATGGAAAAGCTATCGGAAGAGATTGAAAACCTTGAGAACGAAAAGGCCGAGATAGAATCGGTAATCAA
>CAZBBA010000032.1:0-39334 GCA_964490015.1 uncultured Rikenellaceae bacterium | reverse complement strand
ATAACATTTCAAGTTTTAAAGAAATATTTATTGACCAATTTAAATTTGCTGTAAATACCTACTTTTAACAACACGATTACTAAAAACGAGCTACAACAAGGGGTGTACCCAATGTGGGGTTGATGATTGGGAACTCGGAGCGGTTTCGCCCGCTTTGCCGTTTTCGTCGGGGGACGAAAACGCTGCTCCGCTCTCCCCCACTGGGCACACCCCCAGCCGTTAGCGTTCATGGTGACAGTCGGGTGAGAATTGTATTCTTGAAAAAAAGTAGTAACTTTATGTTATGGGTGAGAGAATAGAAGATATTGATAAGATAATTGACTACTGGAAAGATTCATCTAACCAGAATTATGCTACAATGAATAACCTCTTGAAATCAAGAGATTATAGTTGGGCACTATTCATTGGACATTTAGTATTGGACATTTAGTAATTGAAAAACTGTTAAAAGCTCATTACGTTAAAAGTCAAAAGAAACACGCTCTTTTCACTCACGACCTTTTAAGATTATCATCAAAGTGCGATTTAAAAGTTTCCAGTGAATTTGAAGAATGGTTAGACAACATCTCAACTTTTTACTTGAATGCACGTTATGATAATTACAAACAAGATTTCTATAAACTTTGCACTAAAGAATTTACAGCAGTTTGGTTACAACGTATTGAAAAAATAAGAGAATGGTTAATCCAAGAATTATAGAAACCGTTAAGAATTATTTAATGCTTATCCCAGATGATTTGGGGGTAAGAAAAGTGTACCTTTTTGGCTCATTTGCAAAAGGCAAAGAAAGAGAAGAAAGCGATATTGATGTAGCAATAATTCTGAATAATATGTCTGATTTCTTTTCGACTCAAAGACAATTAATGAAATTACGAAGAAACGTTGACCTAAGAATTGAACCCCATCCAATTAATGAAAAGGATTTTAACAATATGAATCCTTTTGCGTCTGAAATCCGACAAACAGGAATAGAAATTAAATTTAACACTTAACCACGAAACGCTAACAATGAGTGGATAAAAAGTATGACCGCAAAGACCTAATGAACACGCGGATTATGATTGAAAGCCAGGACGAAATCACCCGAATCAAAGCGCTTCAGAAGGAAATTGAGCAGCTCAAAAAGCTGCTGCTGAAGAAGGTCTGGAAATGCTCGTCAACGACTCGAACCTTGAGGTGATTGCCGAGAAGTACGGGTATAAGAACGTGGCGGAGTTAAAAAAAACTTAAACATCCAGCCCTTATGAAAGCCCTTCACAGGGCCACCAAAACCTTCAAGGCAAGCGTACAGGATGTGTGCGCTTGCTTCGAAATCACCCGGGATGCGTACTACAAGCACTGCAAGCGCAAGAAAAAGCAGGCTGCCACTGCGCAAAGGGTGGTGGAATTGGTAAAACAGGAGCGCAAGGACCAGCCTAGGGCTGGCACAAGAAAACTATACGAAGCGCTGCATTACCCGTTCCTATACGAAGGGCTAAAGGTTGGCCGCGACAAGCTGTTCGACATCCTGCGGCTGCATCACATGCTGGTGAAACGTAAGAAAGTCTCATGCAGAACGACCAATTCCTACCACCGGTTCCACAAGTACGGCAACCTGATCAAGGACATGGTGGTAACACGGCCCAACCAGGTGTGGGTCGCGGACATTACGTACATCCAAACGGTGAACGGGTTTTGCTACCTAGCGCTTATTACCGACCTGTTCTCCCGTAGAATTGTGGGGTACGACCTCAGCGACTCGCTGGAGCTGGCGGGCTGCCTTGGAGCCTTCAAACGAGCACAGAAGGCTGCCAGCCCAGCGGCCGGCCTGGTACACCACTCCGACCGGGGCATACAGTACTGAAGCAATCAGTACGTAGCAGAGCTGAAGAAGCACAACGTCAAAATAAGCATGACCGAGGAGAACCACTGCTACGAGAATGCTGTGGCCGAAAGGGTTAACGGCATTCTGAAGGACGAATTCTACCTTGACCAGTGCTTCTTTAGCACGGATCATGCGAGGATGGCCGCTAAAAATGCTATCGACATTTACAACTCAAAAAGATTACACCTATCTTTAGGGTATAAAACTCCCAATAATGTTTCTAAAAATGCAGTATAGTTTATTGTTTAACCTGTAGACTTATTCTAGGACTAGACACTAAAGAAGAAATCCCAATTTACATTGATTTTCCAAAGTAGTTAAAAAAATGGTTGAAAATCTGCATTGATGTACCTAATTAGATACCTTTGCAAGAAAAGAGTAAATGCCAACAATTGAATATGTAGATGGTGTTAAGATTGTTATCCATAATGGAGAACATAGACCACCACACATTCACGCAATATACAGTGAATTTGAAGTGCTTATTGAAATTGAAACGGGGAAAATTTAAGCAGGAGATTTACCAACAAGACAATTGAAGAAAGCGTTTGACTGGATTGCAGGAAACAAAGATTTGGCTCTATCAATTTTCAATGAACTTAACCCTCAACTGAAATGAGAAAACATATTAAAATACCACGAATTCTGAAAATAAATTGGATAAAAGGTTTATCGATCTCGGTAGTTTATAACAATGGAGAATCAAGAATAATAGATTTTAGGAATGTGTTGTTGAAAATTGGTGTTGACAAGAATTCTCCTGCATCAATTTTATTTAACGAAGAGGAATTTAAAAAAGTTGAGCTAGATAATAATACATTATCTTGGAATAATGTTGAACAGTATATAACCTTAAGAAATAATGAAAAATTAAAAGTACCCTTTGAAATTGGTGCTGACGTTTTATTGAAATATAGCCAACCCGAAAAAAGTGACGTAGTTTTGAAAATTGGGCGACTAATTAGAGAATCAAGAATGCGTTCGGGATTAACACAGCAAGAATTAGCTATAAAAAGTGGAACGACAAGAAATTATATATCACGTATTGAGAATGACCGTTCTGACATTGAGATTGCCACTTTGAGAAAAATTGTTGAAACGGGATTAGGAAAACAACTTGACGTTAGAATTAAATAGCTACCGCCAACAATGGGTACAACCAGCTTGGGATGAATGCGTTAGGCGTGCGGGTCGGCTCGCAGCGGGACGGTGTAACGTATGATAAAATCTCGGCTCCGTTCGCCCAAACTGGTCACATCCTAAGCCGTTAGGGCACAATGAACAACGATTTTCAAAGAACTATTATTCATATTTAGTACCCACTAGTGGTTTAGAATAAAAAAAATGCCAAAACAAAACGTTTTGGCAGATAATAATGGAGTTTAAAAAGGTAAGTCGTCTGGAGTGTCGTCGGCCATGGGAGGGATTTCCGTTGGGAAATCGTTTACGCTTGGCATGGGTGGAGGTGGGGAGGTTGTACTAGACGAACCACCTAGTTTCTCAATTCGCCAGGCTTTTACGTCGGTATACCATTTCCCGCTAAACTCACGCGACTCCACATTTACCGATGCCTTAATGCTCTCACCAATGGCAACTGCTTCTAAATCGCGGGCCTTATCACCCCAAAGTGCGATGCAAACCTTCCGGGGAAACTGGTCGGGCGTTTCGAGGATGAACTCCTGCTTTACCCAAGCCCCATTTCGACCTTGGCCAGTTTGCTGTGGTAGTTTTTCGATTAGTTTACCGGTTATTTCCATCGTTTTTAATTATTTAAAAAGAATGGGTCGGATGGGTAAACTCCACCCGACCCATACGTATGTTGTTGAATGTACTTTAGATTACTCCTTGATGATGTCGATAAGTTCAACCTCGAAAATTAAAAGATCATTTGGCTTTACTGGGCCGCCTGGACGAGGATTAGCACCGTAAGCAAGGTTAGCGGGGATGTAGAAGATATACTTCGATCCAACGCTCATCTTCTGCACGCCAATAGTCCAACCCTTGATAACTTGGTTTAACCTGAATTGTGCAGGATCGCCTCTTTCAACTGATGAATCGAAAACTGATCCATCGATTTTGGTGCCATGGTAGTGTACCTTAACCATATCGGTGGCGGTAGGTTTTGGGCCATTGCCTTCGATAACAACTTTGTACTGAATACCAGTTGAATCAACAACTACACCCTCTTTCTTAGCATTTTCCTTAAGGAATTTTTCACCTGCTTCAAGGTTAGCCTGGGCTTTGCGGTCACGATCCTTAGTGAAATATGCGTTTAGGAATTCGATGGCCTCCTCGTTGGTCATTGTACCTTCCTTTTCCGACATTGCGGCTTCAAGACCTTTTGCCAGGGCAAGTGGGTTGATGTTCTCAATATCTCCTTGTTTCATGCTGTAGCCAATGTTGATACCCATGGCGTAGCTCATGGAATCGGCTTCGGATTTTACACTAACGTTAACAGTGCTAGTTTGGCAGCTAGCAAGAGTTACAATAAAAGCAATTGCAGGAGCTGCAAGTAATCTGGTAATTTTCATAGAGTTGTTTATGTTAAGAATTAGTAATCGAAATGAACTGCGAAGATATAGAATAATAATGCAATGCGAAAGATTGAAAGACTTATTTTTTTCTTATGCATTTCATCTTGATGAAATACTCAGAATTAGCTACTGGTTAGGTTTTGTTGCCCTTAGCATATGTTTCTTTCCCGGAGGGCCATCAAGCCGCTCAAGGTTGAACCCAACCTCTGTTAATGCTTTTTTTACTATTCCCTTAACGGAATATGTTACCAGCATTCCATTGGGGTGTAATGCGTTGAATAGCTTTTCGAATTGCTCTGTGGACCACATCTCAGGCTGATCGTCGGGTGCAAAAGCATCGAAGTAAATTAGGTGATACTTTGCATCGGGCTTCCAAAGTGTGAAATCGGCATTAATCTTTTTAATTGTGAAGTTTTCGGAGATATTTGTTGGTAAATCCCATTCAGCAGAGCATATTTTTTCCCAGTCGGTTGCCGTTTCGTTGGGTAAAACTGTGCTGTAATTTAGCTGCTGGTATTCATCGGCGCTCAATGGATGCAGTTCTAGGGTGTGATAAACCACTCTTACACCCATTTCCCTTGCTCTTTGGGCGGTTAGCGCAGCATTAAGCCCAGTGCCAAAACCCACCTCAATGATACTAATACAATTTTCCCGAATCTTCATCAATCCGGTTTCGATGAATATATGCATCGATTCTGTAATCGCTCCGTGGAGCGAGTGGTAATGCGCATTATATTGCGTCGACAGCAGTGTTGATGAGCCATCGGCCGTTGTGAAGGGTTTCTTGATGTTTAAATTCATGATGCAAAATTAGCATGCAAAAGCCAAATTGTTGATGAGATACTTAAATTTTGTTGCAATTAACGGTTAAGTGATAGTATGCGATTGGATGTATATCTTGTAAGCAATGGATTTTTTGCCTCACGCGAGCTGGCCAAGTTTAATATCAACAAAGGGAATGTGATGGTGAATGGAAAGCCGGTTTCTAAGTCGGCTTTGCAAATCAATTCTAATGATACTGTTGAACTAGCAGTGGAGAATGTAGTACCCTACGTTAGCCGCGGTGGGCTTAAGTTAGAGAAAGCAATACGCGAATTTGAAGTAAGCTGTGCCGGCAAAACCGCACTCGATGTGGGTGCATCAACCGGAGGTTTTACCGATTGCCTGCTAAAGCACGGGGCAAAAATGGTGTGCGCTATAGATGTAGGAACTAATCAACTCGACCCTATCCTAAGGAGTAATCCAGATATATACTCTATCGAGAACATACACATTAAAGATTTAACTCCGGTAATGCTTCCCATTGAGAAGTTCGATTTGATAGTTACCGACTTATCCTTTATTTCGCTAACCAAGGTTCTGGAGTTTTTCCCTCAGTTTCTAAATCAGCAGGGTTTTGTAATAGCTTTAATTAAACCTCAATTCGAGGTGGGTTCCGTATTTATTGGTAAGGGTGGAATTGTTAAGAATCCAAAGGCACACGTAATGGCCGTTGAGAATGTAGCGATAGCCGCCGCCAAGTTTGGGCTTAACTTATCGCAACTCACCTGGAGCCCAATTCACGATATTTCAAAGAATGTTGAGTATTTGGCTTCCTTTTCTCAGCAATCGGCAAGTTTACCAAATATTCAAAAAGTAGTAATGCAGGCCATGGCCTCAAGAGGATAATGGCTTATTAATGTGTCTGAAAGTAAGCATTTATGATCCATTTTTTCTAACTTGCACATAGTATTTTCCTTCTAAATTCTATATAAACTACAAACAATTAACTACTTATCAAAATGAAACGATTAATTATGGTTGCATTATCTGCAGGAATGCTATTTGCAGTGATCTCCTGTAAGGAGAAGAATCCCCTGCTTACCGACTTTAACACGCCCTTTAATGCCCCTCCTTTCGAAAAAATAAAGATTGAGCACTACGAGCCTGCCTTTATTGAGGCCATGAGCCAGCAGATGAAGGCCGTGGAGGCAATTGTTAACAATCCCGAGGAGCCTACATTCGATAATACTATTGTTGCCTTGGAGTACAGCGCTTCGCTACTTACCAAAGTGCTTAATGTTTTTTACCCCTTAACCACAGCAAACACAGGCCCCGAAATGCAAGCTGTGGCGCAAAAGCTTGCTCCCATGTTAAGCCGTCATTCGGATGACATCAATTTGAATCCCGAACTCTTTAAGCGTATAAAAGCAGTTTACGAAAAGCGCGAAGAGATTGAACTAAACCCAGAGCAGCTAATGCTTTTGACTAAGATTTACGATGGATTTGTAAGGGGTGGAGCAAACCTACCCGCTGATAAGCAAGCTCGATTCCGCGAGATTAACGAAGCGCTTTCGACCTTGGAACTTAGGTTTGGCGATAATGTCCTTGCCGAAACAAATAGCTATCAGATGGTGCTCGAAAACGAGGCCGATTTGGCTGGACTCCCCGACTGGCTTATAGCCTCTGCTGCCGAAGTGGCCAAAAATGCGGGCATGGAAGGTAAATGGGTGTTTACTCTGCATAATCCTAGCTGGATCCCATTCCTGCAATATTCGGAGAGAAGAGACCTTCGCGAGAAGCTTTTTAAGGCCTACTTTATGCGGGGTAACAACAATAACGATAATGATAATAAGGAAATCATTGCGCAGATTGTACCCTTACGCCTCGAGAGGGCTAATCTTTTGGGTTACCCAACTCACGCACACTTTGTATTGGAAAACAATATGGCAAAGAATCCGGAAACAGTTAACGAGTTTCTTGCCGATTTGTGGGGCGCTGCTCTAAAACGAGCCAAGAGCGAAGTTTACGATATGCAGAAAATGATCGATGACGAGAAGGGTGGATTTCGTCTTGCATCATGGGATTGGTGGTACTATGCCGAGAAGGTTCGTAAGGCTAAGTACGACCTGGACGAGAATATGCTTAAGCCATTCTTTTCCCTTGAAGGTGTTAAAAAAGGAATATTCCTGCTTACCGAGAAACTCTATGGCCTAAAGTATACTAAACTTGACAATGTGCCCTTATATCATTCTGAGGCCGAGGTGTATGAGGTTAAGGAGGCTGATGGATCGCACATCGGATTGCTTTACATGGATTTTCATCCACGGGATAGTAAACGTGGTGGCGCTTGGATGACCGAGTATCGAGGTCAGCATGTTGCCCGTGAAGGTGAGTTTGTGTCGCCAATAATCACAATTGTTTGCAACTTTACTCGCCCATCAGGCGATATGCCTGCTTTGCTTTCGCTCGATGAGGCACAAACATTCTTCCACGAATTTGGACACGCGCTTCATGGACTGCTAGCAAATTCGACCTATCCTAGGTTAGCGGGAACCAATGTATCGAGAGATTTTGTTGAGCTGCCCTCGCAGATTATGGAGAACTGGAGCACCGATCCAGAATTTCTGAGAATGTACGCCTTCCACTATCAAACCGGTGAGGTTATCCCCGATGAGCTAATCGCGAAAATGAAGGCTAGCGGCACATTTAATCAGGGATTTGCCACCACCGAGTTCCTAGCAGCAGCAATACTTGATATGGAGTACCATACGCTCCAATCGGTAGGTGAGGTTGATGTTGAGGCCTTTGAGAAGAGCTCAATGACTAAAATTGGACTAATAAGCGAGATAATTCCCCGCTATCGCAGCACATACTTTCAGCATATTTTCAGCGGGGGATACAGCAGTGGATATTACAGCTATATATGGGCTGGCCAGCTCGACGCCGATGCCTACGAGGCATTTAAGGAGACTGGTGATATTTTCGATGCCCAAACCGCCAAGCGTTTCAGAACGCTTCTCGAAAAGGGCGGTACAGTTGAACCAGCAGAACTTTACAGGCAGTTTCGCGGTGCCGATCCAAATCCCGAGGCCTTATTAAGACAACGAGGGTTGATGTAAATCTATAAATCATATTCCAACAGAAAACCTAGGATCACAAAAAGATTCTAGGTTTTTTTAACATACTTAATTTATTCTGCTTACAATTTACATATTTTTCAGTTTAATTCACAAGTGCCATCAGGCGCGAGCGGGGATAACAAATTATTTTTCCTTAACTATTCTGTCTATTAATTCTTCAGAAATTTTTCTTAGTTTAATTACCTCGTTTCCTATTCAGCCTGAACCAACCCAATTTGATTGGCATCTTTTGTCATCAATGTTTAGCTCTAAAAAGGCTACAGGATGATAATAGAGATAAGCCTTAAGTTATATACTTATTTTCAGTTCTTTTTTTATCAGTTCTTTTTTAAAAAGATAAATAAAATGTTTTTTGTGAAATACTTTTTGTGTTATTTTTTTTTACCAACATTAAACAATGTCGTTCGAGATATGTTTAAGTTTTCAATCTAACAAGATGCATTTATTACAATAAAAAGAATACCTTTAATAAAACTTAAACCAAACATGAGGAGAGCACTTTTATTTATTGCACTAATAGCAACAACAGCTAGTTCACTTAATGCACAAAACACAGGCACAATACAGGGTAAGATTGTGAACAAACAAAACAATGAGCCAGTTCCTTTTGCGAACATTGTGATTTGGGGCACCAATATTGGAGCATCATCCGATTTCGATGGGAACTTTCTATTCACCGGATTGCAACCCGGATTTGTTGAACTCCGAGTATTTGCCATTGGCTTTAGCCTTTACGTTTCAAGTTCAATACAGGTAACCAATGCCCGCACAGCATTTATTGAAATTCAGCTCGAGGAAACCGCCACCGAGATTGAGGGCGTAGTTGTAAAAGCCAGCCCCTTTCGAAGAAGCGAGGAGAGCCCAGTTTCTTTGCAACGCATAGGTATTGCCGAGATTGAAAAGAATCCCGGCGGGAACCGTGATATTAGCAAGGTAATACAGTCGTTACCCGGGGTTGCCTCGACACCAGCATACCGTAACGATGTTATAGTTAGAGGAGGTGGGCCTAGCGAAAACACATTTTACCTCGATGGAGTTGAAATCCCCAACCTTAACCATTTTGCAACACAAGGTGCATCGGGCGGACCCGTGGGTATAATTAATGCTGATTTTATCCGTGAGGCAAACTTTTATTCGGGTGCGTTTCCTGCATCAAAAGGGAATTCATTAAGCTCAGTGCTCGATTTTAGGCAAATTGATGGAAACAGCGAACGCATTAAATTTAAAGGAGCTGTTGGGGCAAGCGATCTAGCCCTAACCCTCGATGGACCATTAAGTGATAATACTACCTTTATTCTATCGGCACGCCGTTCGTATCTTCAATTCCTATTCAGCGCAATTGGGCTCCCTTTTCTCCCAACTTACAACGACTTTCAGTTTAAGACCCGTACTCGAATTGACGAGCGAAATGAGATTACAATACTGGGAATTGGTGCTATTGATCAGTTTGAACTTAATACTGGTTTGGAAAATCCAACTGCAAGCCAAAGGTATATACTAAACTATGTTCCAGTAAACACGCAGTGGAACTACACCAATGGAATTGTGTACAAGCATTTCCGCGAGAAAAGCTTCGACACTTGGGTTCTTAGTCGCAATATGCTAAATAATAGGCAGTTTAAATTCCCCGACAATGACGAAAGCAAACCCAAAACTCTCGATTACATATCGCAGGAATCGGAGAATAAGCTACGGTACGAGCATGATCGTCGCCTGAACGATGGATCAAAAATAAACGTTGGAGCAGGATTTGAGCACGCACGCTACACAAACGACACTTACCGTGCATTCTTCAGCAACGGAGCGTTAACACCCATTAATTACAGTTCAATGCTTCATATTTTCTCGTGGAGCGTTTTTGGGCAGTATAGCCGCAACTTTCTAAATGAGCGGTTAAACCTTTCAGTGGGTTTGCGGGCCGATGCCAATAGCTACTCATCATCGATGAGCAACGCGCTAAACCAGGTTAGCCCAAGGCTATCGGGATCGTATCGTGTAAGCCAAGATGTTTCAGCCAACTTCAACATTGGCCGTTTCTACCAGCAACCTCCATACACCATGCTGGGTTACCGCCTACCCGATGGCACACTTGTAAATAAGCGCAACAACCTAAAGTATATCCAAGCCGATCACCTTGTTGGCGGCTTCGAATGGATTCCTAACAACAACAGTCGAGTATCGCTTGAAGGTTTTTATAAGCTCTACAACAATTACCCTTTCTCTGTTGGTGACAATATATCGCTCGCTAGTAAGGGTGCCGATTTTGGTACGTTTGGCGACGAAGAGGTTGTATCAACTGCCAAAGGCAGAGCCTATGGGTTAGAGTTCCTTTACCGTTCGCGCGACCTACTAGGCTTCAACACTATTCTTGCATACACGCTGGTGTGGAGCGATTCTGAAAACAGCAATCCAAACCTTCCTGGCAATTGGGTTCCCACTGCTTGGGATAATCGCCACATCTTTACACTTACAGCAACCCGCAGCTTCAAAAAAGATTGGGACTTTGGATTTAAGTGGCGTTTTGTGGGAGGAGCCCCATATACTCCATGGGACATGGATAAATCATCGATTATTGAGGCATACAATACCCAAGGTCGAGGATTTCTGGATTACAACCAGTACAACCAGTTCAGGCTGGAACCATTCCATCAGCTTGATGTAAGGGTCGACAAGATGTTTTACCTGAAAAAGTGGACACTAAACCTTTACGTTGATATTCAAAATCTATATGGTTTCAAATCGAAACAGCCCGACAACATAATTGTTAAAGTAGATGATAGTGGCCAAAGGATTATCAACTCCAATGACCCAACGCGTTATGAACTGCAAAATATCTCAGGTATTGGAGAAGGAACATTACTCCCATCAATTGGGATTATCCTAGAATTCTAAAACTAAGTTTCTTTATTTTGACTAAAACACATTAACGATATAAAACCATTTCGATGAAGAAAATAGCATTATTAGCAATCACTGCAGCTGTTCTGGCCTCGTGCACCGGAACCACAAAGCAGAAGCTAGATGAGCCCACAACCATACTACAAACCAATCCCTTTACCGAGGGTAAACCCTTAACTATAAAGTTCGAAAAGGGAAAAGACTTTTACCATCCCCTTATCGTATTTTGGCTCGAGGATACTGATGGTAATTTTATTGAAACAATCTACGCATCGCAATCTATTGCCACAGGAACATTTCGTTTTGGCCAATCGGAAGGGAAGAACTGGAAACCGGGTGAGCGCCGTAGGCGTGCCGCTCTTCCCTACTGGGGTCATAGACGTGGCATTCAAGCCCCCGACGGGCTTTACCTTCCAACCCCACAGGAACCACTCCCAGATGCCATAACCGGAGCAACTCCAAAAACCAACTTTGAGCTTCAAACAACAGTAAAATCGGAGTTTGATAAAGTGCGAATATACATGGAAATAAACCAAACCTGGGATTGGAACCAGTACTGGAACAACAATCGTTTTCCCGATGATGAGGAATACAAAACCAGCTGTCAGCCCGCATTGGTGTACATGGCCGAAATTGACCTAACAAAACCAGGCTCAAGCATTGATTTGAAGCCTATTGGTCACAGTCATCCCTCGGGAAAAACTGGCGAACTTTTCCCCGATATTAGCACTTTTACAACTGCATTGAACATAGCGCAAAGGGTAACTGTTACTACATTAAGTATTGATTAAGGCATTACTTTTTGGTATATTGCGCTCATGGATCAAGATCGAAAACAGATAATAATCGCTGGAGCTACAGGATTAATTGGGAGGGAATTGGTTAATTCCCTTCTCGAAACCGGCTTTAACATTGTTATCCTTACTCGATCGTCAATCCGGCCAGCGGAGTGGTTACATAACCCAAATATTAGAAGCATACTATGGTCGGGTGAGTTCACCACTTGGCTCGCCCGTGAAGTAGAGAAAAGTTTTGCTATAATAAACCTAGCGGGCGAAAATTTGGCGGCAAAACCCTGGTCGCGTCGAAGACGAATGCAGCTTATTCGAAGCCGCCTAGGAACCACTCGGGCACTTGCCAAGGCATGTCAATACGCAACAACAAAACCCGAAGTTTTTGTTCAAGCCTCGGCTATTGGGTTTTACCCTCTGTCGGGCAATGAAGTTTTTGATGAAAACTCCGACTCGGGCACAGGTTTCCTTTCTCGATTAACTGCCGACTGGGAATCGATTGCAAAGCATGAGATTCCTAGCGATATTCGGTTTGTTTTAGTTCGGACAGGAGTTGTTCTATCGGTAAAAGGAGGCATGCTACCGCAACTGATGAAACCCATTAAATTTTTTGCCGGAGGATGGTTTGGATCGGGAAATCAACCCGTTTCGTGGATACACATCAAGGATGAGGTTGATGCAATCATACACCTTTTGACCAACCAAAACGCAAGTGGCGCATATAACCTTGTTGCCCCTAATCCCCTATCTCAAAAACAGCTGGTTAGAACAATTGCCTCAAAGATTAAACGTTTAGCGTGGGTGTCAATTCCCTCTTTCCTAGTAAAACTTCTGTTTGGCAGAATGGCCGAGGAACTACTTCTCTCTGGAAACTACATTGTACCCAAAAGGCTTCAAGAAACCGGATTCAACTTCACGTATCCAACCATACAAAAAGCATTAGATAATCTCCTTTAACCGATTATGAGTGTATCGGCCAGAGAATATTTGCAGCAAAAATCTTAGCAATCAGCAACTACTCATTTCCTGCAAAAGTTGTTCAATCCTCATATAAATTCACAAATTTGGTTACCTTTGTAAGTTGTAAATAAAGGTTCAATCGCTTAATTTCCAATAATTACTCAAGTATTTTTTCTGAAACTTTAATGCTATGGCCGACAAAAAGAAATTAATGGATATTGCTGCACAGGTTCGCCGCGATATTATTCGAATGGTATATGCTCCAGCGAGCGGACACCCCGGAGGCGCTCTGGGATGTGCGGATTTTATCACTGCCCTATACTTCGATATTCTTAACGCTAAACCCGAAAACTACACCATGGAAGGTGATAATGAAGATATGTTCTTCCTTTCCAACGGCCACTTATCGGCTGTTTGGTATAGCGTTTTGGCGCGAAGGGGCTTTTTCCCCGTTAGCGAGTTGGCCACATTCCGCATGATTAGTTCCCGTCTTCAGGGGCATCCTGCTACTGAAAAGAATCTCCCTGGGATAAGAATCGCTTCTGGATCTCTTGGGCAGGGGCTTTCGGTTGCCTGCGGAGCCGCCCTGGCAAAAAAACTCAAGGGCGATAAAAACATTGTTTACACCCTACATGGCGATGGTGAGTTGCAGGAAGGTCAGATTTGGGAAGCCGCCATGTTTGCAGCTGCACGAAATATCGACAACCTTATCGCCACCATCGACTACAACGGGCAGCAAATAGATGGCCCGGTTGATCAAATCAACTCCCTTGGCGATTTGTACGCCAAATGGTTTGCCTTTGGTTGGCATGTTATGGAGATGGATGGTAATAATATCGATGATGTACTTAGCGTGATGGCCGAAGCCAGAAAGCAAACCGGAAAAGGCAAGCCTATTGTTATTCTGATGAAAACCGAAATGGGGATGGGCGTTGATTACATGATGGGCACCCACAAATGGCACGGTAAGGCTCCCAATAAGGAAGAGTTTGAAAAGGCCATGGCTCAACTTCCCGAAACACTAGGCGATTACTAAAATCAACTTAAAAAATTAGCTATGACAAATATTGTAGTGGTTGCTCATGATGCCAAAAAGCCTGAGCTAGCCAAGTTTCTGATGGAAAGACTTGATTGGTTAAGAGGTGTAAACCTTATTGCAACCGGTCGAACAGCAGAGTTTATCGAATCGCAGGGTATTGCCTGTAAACATATGAGTCCCGGCGAATATGGCGGGTACATTCAAATTACCGACATCATTAAAAAGGGCGAGGTTGATATTGTAATCTTCCTCCGCGACCACAAAGTGGTGCAACAGCATCACGAGGACATCCGCAAACTACTCGAGACCTGCAACATGTACAATATTCCCCTGGCAACCAATTACGCCTCGGCCGAATTAATCATTCTAGGGCTCATCAAAAAGGAGGCTACTGAGCGGATGCAGCGCAAGTAGACTAAATGTAATTACGAAACGCACACATAATCACTTAAATGCCCCACAAGGCATTAAAACTTGTTTTATGAAAAAATTCGAAAACACTGGTAGTAAAGATACCCGCTCAGGTTTTGGCGAAGGCCTTCACGAGCTAGGCAAAACAAACCCCAAAGTTGTGGCGCTTTGTGCCGACCTTATAGGATCGCTTAAGATGGAGAAATTCATCGCCGAAAACCCCGAACGGTTTTTCCAAACTGGTATAGCCGAAGCAAACATGATGGGTGTTTCAGCAGGTTTGGCATCGGGCGGGTTTATACCGTTTGCCGGCACATTCGCAGCCTTTGCCACGGGTAGGGTTTACGATCAGATTCGCCAAAGCATTGCCTACTCAAACAAGAACGTAAAAATTGCCTCCTCGCATGCAGGGCTCACACTTGGCGAAGACGGCGCTACACACCAAATGCTCGAGGATATTGGAATGATGAAGATGCTCCCCAATATGACTGTAATTAGTCCCTGTGACTTTAACCAAACCAAGGCGGCAACCCTTGCCTCAGCCAAATTAGATGGCCCAGTATACCTGCGCTTTGGTCGTCCAGTGGTGCCTAACTTTACCCCTGCCAATCAGGAGTTTATTATTGGCAAGGCTGATGTACTTGTCGAAGGAAACGATGTTACCATTTTTGCAACAGGTCATTTGGTATGGAAATCGCTTGAAGCGGCCGAAATGTTAGAGGCAAAGGGAATTAGCGCCGAGGTAATCAACATCCATACTATCAAACCATTGGATATTGAGGCCGTAATTAAATCGGCTGTAAAAACTGGTGCGGTGGTTACGGCAGAGGAACACATGATGAATGGCGGATTGGGCGAGAGCATTGCACAAGTGCTAGCAAAAAATATCCCAACCCCAATGGAGTTTGTTGCCGTAAACGACACCTTTGGTGAAAGTGGAAAGCCTGAGGAACTCCTTGTTAAGTATGGCCTTCACGCCCCAAATATCGTAGAGGCTGCCGAAAAGGTAATCTCAAGAAAAAAGTAAAAACCACGGGCAAACCACATAATGAGTCACTTGAGCGATAAGGAGCTACTCGAAATGTTTCGCAAGGACGAAACGCGCAGCTACGCATTTAACCTTATCGTTCGCAAGTATCAGGAGCGCATCTACTGGCATATCCGCAAACTGGTTATTCACCACGACGATTCCGATGACGTTATCCAAAACACCTTTCTAAAGGTTTGGAGCGGATTGGATGGCTTTCGTGAGGACTCGCAACTTTTCACATGGCTTTATCGTATTGCCACCAACGAGGCGCTTACTTTTCTAAAGAAAAAGAAAAACAAGTTTCTGCTTCCGCTGGTTGATGTGGAGCAACAGCTAGCCGCCACGCTCGAGAGCAGCCCACACCTCAACGGAAACGAGATTCAGCTTAAGCTGCAAAAGGCAATACTTACATTGCCCGAAAAGCAGCGGCTGGTTTTCAACATGAAGTACTTTGACGAGATGAAGTACGAGGAGATATCGGAAGTTCTAGGCACCTCTGTGGGAGCACTTAAGGCATCGTATCATCACGCGGTAAAGAAAATTGAAAAATTCATTGAGGAGGATTAAACCATCCCATTTATTCTCAATCCAAAGGATTGAATGATTGACAGAAAGACATGAAGGAGATTGATAACATAAACGATTCATTAGCTTCCATAGGAAGAGAATTACCTTTCGAGGTACCCGAGGGATATTTCGAAAACCTTCCCATGCGAATACAACAGCAGTGCACCCAGGCAAACTCGTCGCAGCAAAGTACGGATGTACCCTTTTTTAGGGTTTTAAGATCACAACTCTCGCTGGCGGCTGGCTTTGCCCTTATGGCCATGCTTGCATTTGCCGGGTACTACTACCTTAAGCCAACAGATCCCATGGATACAGCCCACGACGACTACATCGAGATAGTTCAAAAAAACATCTACGAGTATGACATGGGAAAAGCCAAGCAGTCAAAAATCCAAATGGATAACGACTCTCTGAAAAGCAACGTTAGAGATGAGATGTTCAAGTACTTGAACGAGGAGAACATCGACTATGTAACCCTTATGGAAAAGTACTAGACTGAGACCTTTCGTATAGCAATGGTAATGCCCCAGTATTCTAATCGAATTTTGGGGCTTTTTTCTTACAGTCTGATAGTTACGCATCAAGGTTATACCATCAAATCATGTAACCGAGAGTTGTTTTTTACACTACAATGGAGTTTTTAAAAAACAATTATTACTACTTTAGTGTTTGGATAGATTACCATGTAAGTTGTAATTTCTACAAAGCACGTTGTGGAGGCCGCACCACACTAAACTAGCGGGGCGAATTCCGAAAAGCCTTACGAGTAGGTAATTATTAAAAAATCAAAAACACATGAAAAAAGGAGCTGTACTATTTTTATTGATGATTGGCATTAGCCTAATTGCCAGTGCACAAATTAGTCCGCGTGCTATTGGGTTACGATTTGGCGGAGACGGTTCGATAAATGGGGCTGAAATATCCTATCAGCAAAAAATGGGAAAAGCAAATCGCCTTGAACTTGACTTTGGATATGCTTTCAGCAGTGTACACAGCCGCTTATTCGTAGTTGGAATCTACCACTGGCATTGGAATATCAAGGATGGCTTAAACTGGTACGCTGGCCCTGGTGCAAGTGCTGGTTTGTTTGCGTACGATGGTGGTGATGGTTATTTGAATATTGGACTTGGAGGTCAAATTGGACTTGAGTATAATTTCAACAAGCACGACTTACCCCTTCTCCTAAGTATTGATGCTCGACCAATATGGGACTTCCTGGGCAGCAACGCAGGGTTAGGCTGGGGAGCTTCGCTTGGATTAAGGTACACTTGGTAATCAACAAAATGATCAACATTAAACTGCCTCAGGATTTCTCATGAGGCAGTTTTTGTACTTTTAAACCTCCAATTCCCTTAGGATAAATGATAGCCCTGACTTACCATTTCGACAGTTGACAAGTAGTTGTACCTTGCTTCATCCAAAGGATAATCCCAACAACCTAGCGTGTGATACATCTCGCCACCAAACCCTGATTTGAATCGGTACAAACCATACATTGGGTGTGATGGGTCGGGCCGCGGAGCCACGCCAAACATATCATAATCAACACAACCTCTAACTTTAGCAATCCTAATTGCCTCCCATTGGATGGCATATGTTGCCATAAAATTCCTATTATCCGACGATGAGGCACCGTATAGATACGATGCTCTATTACCCGAAATTACCAAAAACATTGCCGCAAGGGGAATCCCTTCGGCTTCGGCCAGCAGAAGGATCACCTCTGCAGGCGACAGAGTGTTAGTTGCTTTTGCAGCTAATACAGCTGCAAAATAGTCGATACTATGAAGAAAAATACCATTTCGCTTAGCCGTTTCGCTGTAGAGTTGGTACCAAAGACTCAATTGATCGAGTTTTAGCTGTTTAACTTCAACCCCTTTCCTTTGCGATAGCCCAATATTATAACGAGTTTTAGGCTTCATCTGGCTTAGCAGCTGCTCTTCCTTTCCGTCAAGATTAATAAAAAGCGTATTGGTTGGTAAGATATTACCTGATGATTTACGAAGGTTCCAGTTTACGGTACCAACGTTCATGCGCAACTCTTGAATCGCCAATTCGGGTGGGCCGAGCCACCATCCGTTGCTATCGTAAAAGTCATCATCCTTTGCCCAAAGCGACTCCCAGCACAAATCGAACCGAATGGCAATACAACTTTTGGGCAAGTACGGCCGCAAGCACTCCGACAGCTCCTCGAGGTACACACCTTGCATTCCATCTAAAGGCTGAAGTTCTGGGCCATAGGGCACATAGGCGATGCTATTTTGCCTGTCGAAATTTTTGATTACAACCAGCATATCTGCCAGAACATTCCCTTGGGGCACTTTAGCGCATACAACACTATCGGGGGTTGCATTAAAGTTAAGGGCTAGTGTACTTTCGCCCATCTGCTGTCTGACTCTTTGCCAGAATGCCGTTTGCTGAACAATAGGTGAAGCAAATAGCTCCTCTGGCTTCTTGTACGATACGTTAAAAATCATGGCTTGATAACCTAAAAAAAATTACAGCCTTGCCCCATTTGAGGCAAAGCACAATTCGAATAACAATAAATAAATAATTGAGGTACAAAACTATAGATTATATAGTAGGATTCAAAATTTAACTTTCTTGGAGTTGAGGTATCACTGCTGCGTGTAAACTCTTTCAGTCGATCAACAAACAATGTCACTGGCACTTATGTCGAATAATAGGAGTAAACTTAAATCCAAAAAGTGTTATAGAAGAGGTATTTGAAAGTTAATTTCTCTTTTGGAGGGATTTAAAACTATCAATATGCTGGGGCTAATCATCCACTTCTTACCAAATGACTTATGGTTGTCATAAGAATTTAAAATACATTACCTACATGCACACTCGCATCCAGTCCAACCCTCTAATCCTTTTTAGAATTGCTTTATAGTTTCTACACTAGCATATCGACATTAGTCAACCTCACTTATAAGTCTAAAGCGCTTGCCACATCGACACTTCAGCCATATTCACTGTAAGGTGGCTGATGGTCAACCAAAAAAGTTATTAACAATGTGGTAAAAAATGGGAATTTGTGGTTGTAAGTGGGAAGTTTTTGTTTTACTTTTACTTTTTGAAAACTGGAATCAGTATGACTTCTTTTATAGGCGATTACATATGCAAGGTTGATGAGAAGGGGCGAATGCTCTTCCCATCGGCGCTGAAGAAGCAGAATAAGTCTGCCTCTCCAGACCGCTATGTGGCCAAGAAGGACATATTTGAGAACTGTCTTGTGCTGTACACCATGGAAGAGTGGGAGCGCCAGAACAACCTGATACGGCGAAACACGAACCCATACAACCGGGAACACAGCAAGTTTTTAAGAGAATTCTACCGCGGTACGGCCGAGCTGGTGCTCGACTCAAATGGTCGGCTACTTATTCCCAAGCGCATGCTCGACTCCATTGACGCCAGCAAAGAACTTGCCCTTACAGGGCAAGATAGCCGTATTGAAATTTGGGCTAAAGACATATACGACGCCCATCAAACCAACGAGGATGCATTTGCAGAACTGGCTGAAAAGATATTAGGATCATCACCTTTAAGCAACGAGTAATGGCATACCACGTACCTGTCCTACTGCACGAAAGCATTGAGGGCTTAAATATTAATCCCAACGGGACTTATGTCGACTTAACCTTTGGCGGAGGCGGACACTCGCGCGAAATCATTAAACACTTATCGCCCAAGGGTAAACTAGTTGCTTTTGATCAAGACAAGGAAGCCCTGGCCAATGCAATTGACGACAGCAGATTTTTACTTGTACACAGCAATTTTAGGTTCTTTAAGAATTTCCTGAGATATCACAAGGTTACTCATGTTGATGGAATACTTGCCGATTTGGGTGTATCGTCAAAGCATTTCGATAGCCCCGAGCGGGGCTTTTCATTTAGATTCGAAGGCCCCTTGGATATGCGGATGAATCGGAATGCAAATCTAACGGCCGAGCAGGTAGTAAACACATACGATGAGCGCAAATTATCGCAAGTATTAACGCTTTACGGCGAAGTGTCGAATGCCAAGAAAATTTCCCGAGCAATTTGTTTCCACCGCTCACAGGAACCAATAACAACTGTTGAGCAGCTGGCTTTAGTGGTTGAACCATTATTCCCTGCACTGCAAAGAAATAAGATGCTCGCCAAAGTATTTCAAGCATTCCGAATAGAGGTAAACCAGGAGATGGAGGCATTAAAACAAATGCTACTACAAGTTTCACAAACCCTTAAAACCGATGGCCGGTTGGTAGTAATTGCCTATCACTCACTAGAAGATAGGATGGTGAAAAACTTTATCCGAAGTGGAAACTTTGAAGGAGATAAGGAAACAGACTTTTATGGCAACGTGGTTTCGGAGTTTGAGCAAGTAAACCGAAAGGTAATTGTTCCCTCCGAGATAGAACTTGAGGAAAACCCCCGATCGCGCAGCGCAAAACTTAGAATAGCAAGAAAGAGATGAGCGAGAATAACGAACGCATTGAGTTTATTGATGCCCAGCCACAGCCTAAAGAGCCAAAACGAAGAGGAGTATTTAGCCTACTCGACGGCAGCTTGCTGGGTAAGGAAAACGTTTCGAACCAAATTCCCTACGTGCTATTCCTTGCCTTTCTGGCCATCGTATATATCGCCAACAGGTACAGGTACGAGAAGTTGGTGCGTGAAGGGCAACAGATGCAGATTGAAGTAAAGAACCTAAGAGCCGAGTCGATAACCACCGCATCGCAGCTAATGTTTATTAGCAAGCAAAGCCAAGTTGCACGGATGGTTCAGGAAAAAGGGCTTGGACTTGAGGAATCGGTTGTTCCTCCAAAAAAGATTAAGGCAAAGCTTAAATAGATACAAAACTAGCCCCAACAAGATGTCAGTTAAAAAGGAGATACTATTTCGATTTGCCCTGGTATACGTAATATTTGGTATACTAGGAGCTACCATTGTTGGTAAAATAGTATACATCCAGTTTATTGAAGGCCCAAAGCTCCGTGCACAAGCGAAAACCATAACTTACCGCGACATTACCATAGAGCCCAACAGGGGTGATATTTGCGCAATCGACGGCAGACTTTTGGCCACTTCGGTTCCATACTTTGAGCTACGGATGGATCTACGAGCAGCCGGGCTCACCGATGAAGTTTTCTATTCCAATATCGACTCGCTGGCCATCAAACTAGCGCAGCTTTTTAGGGATAAATCGCATTACTCGTACAAATCGGAGTTGGTTAATGCCCGTAAGCATGCAAGGAATAACCGCTACTACCCCATTGGATCGAGGTTAGTTAACTATATAGAGCTTAAGGAGGTAAAGAAATTCCCGCTGCTAAATCTTCCTTCAAACAGAGGTGGGTTTATTCCTGTACAGGTTAATCAGCGCATAAAGCCCCACGCCAGTCTTGCCTCAAGAACAATTGGCGTAGTAAACGAAAACGGTGTGGCAGTAGGGATTGAGGGAGCTTACGATCATATCCTTAGCGGCAAGGCCGGTGTTACTACTCGCCAACGAGGAAGCGGGAACCTCTGGATGGATGTAAATAGCGCCGTTCAAATTGAGCCCGAGGACGGTATGGATGTGATAACCACGTTGGATGTATCCTTACAAGATGTTGCCGAAAAAGCCCTTCGTAGCCAGCTGGCCAAACACGATGCTGAGCACGGAACAGTTGTGCTTATGGAGGTTGCCACAGGCGACATTAAAGCAATTGCAAATTTACGTAAGAACGAAAACGGAACATACAGCGAAATGTTTAACTACGCAATTGGCGAAAGCGCCGAACCTGGTTCTACATTTAAGCTAGCCACGCTAATTGCCCTGCTCGAGGATGGTCATGTATCGCTCGAGGACACCATCAATACTGGCAGAGGAAAAGTAAAGTATTACGATAAAGAGATTAACGACTCACGCGAGGGGGGGCATGGAAAGATTACTGTAAAAGAGGTGTTTGAATTCTCTTCGAATGTGGGCTTTACCGAAATGGTAACAAAACATTACAAGGGAAAAGAGAAACAATTTGTAGAGAGACTCTACTCCATGAATCTTAACCAACCACTAAATATCCCCATTAAGGGCGAAGTTGCCCCTTACATAAAATACCCTGGCGACAAGCTCTGGTCGGGCATATCGATGCTGATGATGAGCCACGGCTACGAGATCAAACAAACCCCGCTTCAGATACTAACACTTTACAATGCCATTGCTAACGATGGCAAGATGGTAAAACCAAAATTTGTACATTCAATCCGAAAGCATGGCCAAACCGAAAGAGTGTTTAAGGCAGAAGTTATCAACCCTTCAATCTGCTCCAGACGAACCCTTCACAAGGTGCGCGAAGCGCTCGAAGGAGTTGTGGATAATGGAACGGCTCGCAATTTAAGAAATGCTAACTACAAGATTGCAGGCAAAACTGGCACAGCGCAAATTGCGCAAGGCACTTCGGGTTACCGATCAGCATCGGGGGTAAGTCATCAGGCGTCATTTGTAGGATACTTTCCTGCTGAGGATCCAAAATTCTCGTGTATTGTGGTGGTGAACTCACCATCGCGAAGCGTATACTACGGCAACGTGGTGGCTGGACCGATATTCAAGGAGATTGCCGACAAGGTTTACGCCACAAACCCCGACTGGTTCCCCGAGGTAAGTCGAAAACCTAAACTGGTTGAACTCCCTGAATCGAAAAGTGGGTATAAACCACTTATACGGGACGCTTTTAAGGAGCTAAAAATACCTACAATCGACGAAGCTCCCAATCACATCTGGGTGAACACAGCCCGAAGCGACGAGTCAATTGAACTTCAGCAACGTAGCGTAACCCAAAACCTAGTCCCAAATGTAGTTGGAATGTCGTTACAGGATGCAATTTACCTAATGGAGAACAGCGGCCTAAGAGTTACTGTAGTTGGAAGAGGTGCCGTGCGCAGCCAATCAATAGCACCTGGCACCAGAGTTAGACATGGCGAGCGAATTAATCTAGAAATGAGTAGCAGCTAACTATATGCAAACACTTTACAGCATACTCCCACAAAATTTTGCCCTCGAAATAGTTGGGCATACCGACATAGTAATATCGGGGCTCACCTTCGACTCCAGAGCGGTAGTCTCTAATAATATCTTTTTTGCAGTAAGAGGAACTCAAGCCGATGGGCATCGGTACATCGACACCGCAATTGAGAAAGGGGCTGTTGTTGTTGTTTGCGAAGAAATTCCAGAAAACAGAAGGCCGGGAATAACCTACCTAAAAGTTAAGGACTCATCTGAGGCTCTTGGAGTGTTATCGGCAGCATTCTATAATCATCCCGCTAGTAAGCTAAAACTTGTTGGGGTTACGGGCACAAACGGGAAGACCACAACTGTTACACTACTTTTTAGGCTAATCAATGCCCTCGGGGGTAAAGCGGGGCTTATATCAACAGTTCAAAATCAGATTGGCAACAAGATATTACCCAGCACGCACACAACGCCCGATGCCATAGAATTAAACAGGCTACTTGACCAAATGGTCGGAGAGGGATGTACGCATTGTTTTATGGAAGTAAGCTCTCATGCAGTTGTGCAAAAACGGATAGAAAGCGTAGAATTTGCCGGAGCCGTTTTCACTAACATTACCCACGATCACCTAGACTACCATAAAACATTCAGCGAATATATAAAGGCCAAGAAACTCTTTTTTGATAATCTACCCTCAACAGCATTTGCGCTCACCAATATCGACGACCGTAATGGACGAGTAATGGTACAGAACACGAATGCCAAGGTAAACACGTACTCGTTTAGGAGTATGGCTAATTTTAAGTGCAAAATCATTGAGCAGCAAGCCCACGGTATGCTCCTTAATATTGATAATATTGAACTTTGGAGTAGGTTAATTGGCAATTTTAACGCCTACAATTTGCTAGCTGTTTACGGCACAGCCATGCTGTTGGGATTTGATCAGCAGGAAGTACTTACCACGCTAAGCGATATGGGACCAGTGAATGGCCGATTCGAAAACCTAATTGCGCCTAACGGAGTAATTGCCGTGATCGATTACGCTCACACACCCGATGCTTTGGAAAATGTTATTTCAACAATCAATAAAATCCGAAACGAGGAGAACCGGTTGATAACTGTGGTTGGTGCTGGTGGAAACCGCGACAAAACCAAGCGTCCAATTATGGCACAAGTAGCGCTACAGGGCAGCGACTTGGTTGTGCTCACATCCGACAACCCCCGAAACGAGGAGCCTTCGGATATTATTGCCGACATGAAAGCCGGTGTTGCCCCATCGCTTATTGGCAGAGTTCTTACCATAATTGACCGTCGTGAAGCAATACGCACGGCGTGTCTCTTGGCTTCGCCAAACGATGTTGTGCTAATTGCTGGCAAGGGTCACGAGACCTACCAGGAAGTAAAAGGAGTTAAGCATCACTTCGATGATAAGGAAGAGGTTACCGAAATATTTAAAACACTATAGGCATGATATTCTACTTAGCGCAATGGCTTAGCAAGTTTGGAGTTCCAGGAATGGGCATGTTCCAATACATCTCGTTCCGATCGGGAATGGCTGTAATCGCATCGCTGCTTATCTCGCTCCTCATTGGAAAGCGAATAATAAACTACTTACAGCGTCAGCAAATAGGCGAGGATGTTCGAAGCCTTGGGCTTGAAGGCCAACTTCAGAAAAAGGGAACTCCAACCATGGGTGGGGTAATAATACTTTTATCGATAATTGTTCCCGTGCTGCTATTTGCCAATATCACAAATATCTACATCATTGTTATGCTAGTCACCACGCTTTGGCTAGGACTAGTTGGTTTTGCCGATGATTACATAAAGGTATTTAAGAAAAATAAGGAGGGTTTATCGGGAAAGCTTAAGATTTTAGGACAAGTTTCGCTGGGACTTTTTGTTGGGTTAACCATGTACCTAAGCCCCGATATTGTTGTAAGGGAAAAAGCACAAAAAGCTACCACACCTTCTCAAATTGAAGTAGTAGAAGATGGGGGTGCTACAAAAGAGGCAAAACCCACGCTATCGGCAAATCAGAAAACAACCAAAACCACAATCCCATTCTTTAAAAACAATGAATTCGACTACGAGTTCTTAATCCCTTTCAAGGGGCCTTGGGCGCAGACGTTAGCTTGGATTCTGTTTATTGGCGTGGTGATTTTTGTAGTTACAGCCGTATCGAATGGGGCAAACCTAACCGACGGTCTAGATGGATTGGCTACAGGTGTGAGCGCCGTTATGGGGGCAACCCTTGGCGTATTCGCGTACCTGTCGGGTAACGTAATTTACGCGGAGTACCTCAACATAATGTATATTCCCGACTCGGGCGAATTGGTAATATTTATGGCCTCATTTATTGGAGCGGCCATTGGTTTCCTGTGGTACAATAGCTATCCTGCACAAGTATTCATGGGCGATACAGGCAGCTTGGCCATTGGTGGTATAATTGCCGTTTTCGCCATACTTATCCGAAAGGAGTTGCTGATTCCAATTCTATGCGGCGTGTTCTTTGTCGAAACGCTCTCGGTGATGATTCAGGTAAGCTATTTTAAGCACACCAAGCGAAGGTACGGCGAAGGACGCAGAATATTCCTTATGGCACCGTTACATCACCATTATCAAAAGAAAGGATACCCTGAGGCAAAAATTGTAACCCGATTCTGGATTGTAACCCTATTGCTGGCAATATTTACTGTGGTAACCCTAAAAATCCGATAGTCATGGGAACAGGCGATGTAAAAAACCGAATTGTAGTGCTTGGTGGCGGTGAGAGTGGTGTGGGTGCTGCTGCGCTTGCAGCAAAGCAGGGGTTCGATGTTTTCCTTTCCGATATGGGAACAATTAAACCCAAGTATAAGGATATTCTCAGCAGGTACAATGTACCCTGGGAGGAGGGACAACATACCCCTGAGCTAATCCTCAACGCAAACGAAGTGGTTAAATCGCCTGGAATACCCGATAAAGCCCCAATGGTGAAGGCTATAATCGAGAAAGGAATTCCAGTTATTTCGGAGATAGAGCTGGCGGGAAGGTATACCAAGGCCAAAAAAATATGCATAACCGGCAGTAATGGAAAAACAACAACCACAACACTAATCTATCACATGTTAAAAAAGGCTGGGCTAAATGTGGGACTAGCGGGGAATGTGGGACAGAGCTTTGCGCTGCAGGTTGCCGAGGAAAATTTCGATTACTACGTACTTGAGCTTAGCAGTTTTCAACTCGATGGCATGTACACCTTTAAGGCCGACATCGCCATTCTGCTAAACATATCACCCGATCATCTGGATCGGTACGATTACAAGATGGAGAACTACGTGAGGTCGAAATTCAGAATTGCCCAAAACCTATCGGAGGAGGAATGCTTTATCTTCTGCTCCGACAACGATGTTACAACAGAGCATCTGAAGGATATTGTGGTGAAGGCAGAGATGCTTCCCTTTTCGCAGGAAAAACAGGAAAACCAAACCGCATATCTAATCGATCAGCTTATGCAGATAAACTACCACACCGCCGATTTTAGCATGTCAATCGATGAGCTGTCGCTCAAGGGTCGTCACAATGTTTACAACTCAATGGCTGCAGGCATTGCAGGCCATGTGCTGAATATCCGCAAGGAGATAATCCGCGAGAGTTTGGCCACCTTCGAGGGCGTTGAGCACCGGCTGGAGCCCGTTTTCAAGGTTCGTGGCGTTCAGTACATCAACGACTCTAAAGCCACCAACGTGAACTCGGCATGGTATGCACTTGAGTGCATGAAAGCACCCGTGGTGTGGATTGCCGGAGGGCAGGATAAGGGGAATGACTACTCTGAACTGTTCGACCTTGTTAAGGAAAAGGTTAAGGCCATTGTTTGTCTTGGAGTTGACAACGCCAAACTTCACCAAACATTTGGCTCAATGGTGCCAACCATGGTCGAAGCTAAATCGGCAGAGGAGGCCGTAATGCAAGCCTACAAGCTATCATCGCCCGGCGATGTGGTTCTACTTTCGCCAGCATGTGCCAGCTTCGATTTGTTTGAGAACTACGAGGACAGAGGACGAAAGTTTAAAGAAGCAGTTAGAAATCTATAGTAGATTACAAACTTAATATGGAGAATATTTTTAGGAGATACTTCAAGGGCGACCGGGTAATTTGGCTGATAGTGGTTCTGCTATCAATTGTATCGTTATTGGCCGTGTACAGCTCAACAGGTTCTCTTGCCTATCGATATCAGGGAGGAAATACAGCATATTACTTTATTAAGCAGCTCAGCTTTCTGGGTGCTGGATTGGCGGTAATATTCCTGGTTCACCTTATCTCCTACAGGGTTTACTCGCCCCTTGCTCCACTCCTTCTTTACGTAGCCATTCCTCTTTTGCTGGTGACGTTACTTTTTGGAACCAGCATCAATCAGGCTGCACGCTGGCTCGAGATACCGGGGCTGGGTGTTACCATTCAAACCTCCGACTTTGCTAAGCTTGCACTGATAATGTACGTGGCACGCACACTTTCGCTCAGGCAAAATAATCTCGATGATATCAAAAAAACATTTCTACCACTGGTAATCCCAATAGTAATTGTCTGTTTATTGATTCTACCAGCCAACTTCTCTACCGCGGCAATGCTGGGCGTTTCGTGTTGGTTGATGCTTTTCATTGGCAGGGTTAACCTTAAGCAGCTGCTCGGTTTTACTAGCATAGGGATAGTGTTGATGGGACTATTTATATTTATTGCTTTACAAACGAATTCCATTAGCCGCGTTCAAACCTGGAAAAACAGGATCGAGAACTACTCCTCGGGCGAGGGTGGCGATAACTACCAGGCACAGCAATCGAAGATTGCCATTGCAACTGGCGGACTTGTGGGCAAAGGGCCAGGAAATAGTACCCAGCGCAACCTGTTGCCTCACCCCTACTCCGACTTTATCTACGCCATAATAATCGAGGAGTATGGAATGGTGGGTGGGATGGTAATCCTGCTGCTTTACCTAATTCTACTATACAGAACAGGGTTAATTGTAAAAAAGGCACGACGAACCTTCCCTGCATTTCTTGCCATGGGATTAACGCTAATCCTGGTTTTCCAAGCCATGATCAATATGGCCGTAGCCGTAAATCTAATTCCGGTAACCGGTCAGCCGCTTCCTCTGGTTAGCATGGGAGGAACATCGCTGCTATTTACCAGCGCTTCGTTTGGCATCTTACTAAGCATTAGCCGTAGTCAAAATAAGGAGGAACTATTTGATGGAGAAGAAGAACCTAAGGGCGATTATTAGCGGCGGCGGCACTGGCGGGCACATATTCCCTGCCATAGCTATAGCCAACGCGCTTCGGGAAATTAATCCCGATTTCGAAATCCTGTTTGTTGGAGCCGAAGGACGAATGGAGATGGATAAGGTTCCCGCTGCAGGTTACAAAATAGTTGGCCTTCCGGTAGTAGGCTTTCAGCGAAGGCTTACACTTAAAAACTTGGCTTTCCCCTTTAAATTAATGAAAAGTCTACGCCTTGCCAAAAGGATCGTAAAGGATTTCAATCCGCATGTTGTTGTGGGTGTTGGAGGCTATGCAAGCGGCCCAGTGCTTAAAACGGCTCAACGGATGGGTATTCCAACGCTAATTCAGGAGCAGAACTCCTACGCTGGGGTAACCAATAGACTGCTGGCAAAAAAAGCCAATGCTATCTGCGTGGCATACGAGGGAATGGAAAAATACTTTCCATCGGGAAAGATTATCCTAACAGGCAACCCTATTAGGCAAGGGCTCAACAGCATTAAACCCAAAACCGAGGAGGCTCACACTTTCTTCGATGTTCCAAGGGGCAATAAAGTGATACTTGTGGTTGGTGGAAGCCTTGGTGCCCGATCGATTAACCATAGTATTCTGGGCGATATCGACAAGATAATTGCCAGCAAAGGCATTACATTGATTTGGCAAACCGGTAAATTCTATATCGATGAGATAAGGGAAAAACTTAAGGCCAAATCAACAGAAAATATAAGGGTTAACGACTTTATTAACCGAATGGATTTGGCATACTCAATTGCCGATTTGGTGATTTCGAGGGCTGGGGCCGGCACCATTTCGGAGCTTTGCATGGTGGGCAAGCCCACCATACTGGTACCCTCGCCCAACGTAGCCGAGGATCACCAAACAATGAACGCCAAAGCATTGGTAAAAAAAGGTGCAGCCATAATGGTAGCTGATGCAAATGCACCTATCGATCTTGTGGACACCACCCTCGGTACACTAGCAAAAGATGAAGTGATGACCGAGTTAAGCAAAAATATATTAAGCATGGCGCTTCCGAACGCGGCAACCGATATTGCAAAAAAAGCAATGTCAATAGCCACCGGCACAGCGTAATGTGTTGAAATCTTAGTAATAACTTTAAACTGAATTCCTTGGCGAATTCAAAGTAGATATAAACCTTTGAAAATTGTATGAGTTTAGAAATCGACAATATTAGGCAAGTTTACCTCATTGGGATTGGCGGCATTGGTATGAGCGCTTTAGCTAGATATTTTTCATACCACGGCCTGAAGGTTGCCGGTTACGACTCTACTCCATCGCCACTAACCGCAGAGCTAATGGCCGAGGGCATTACGGTTACATTTACCGATAATGAAAATACTATTCCTGCTACATTCATCGAGAATTGTAGTTCAACCCTTGTAGTTTACACCCCCGCTGTACCAAAGGAACACAATCAGCTTCAATATTTTGAGAAAAATAATTTTGCCATTCAAAAAAGGGCAAAAGTTTTGGGATTAATTGCGAGTAGTTACAAAACAGCTGCAGTGGCCGGCACTCACGGTAAAACAAGCACGTCTACCATGTTAGCGCATCTACTAAGTTCAACCCCCGAAGGATGTAATGCATTTTTGGGTGGTATCTCGAAAAACTTTGCCAGCAACCTAATTCTAGCCGACAAGGGAAACAAAAGGCTGGTTGTTGAGGCCGATGAGTTCGATCGCAGCTTTCTGAGCCTTACACCTCAACTTGCCATTGTAACCTCAACCGATGCCGATCATCTCGACATATACAGCAATCACAGTCAGGTTAAGCAAGCTTTTTCTGATTTTATCAACAAAATAGAACCAAACGGTACGCTAATCATAAAAAAGGGCATCGAGGAAATTGCAGCTTTAAGAAACGATATAAAGACATACACCTACTCCATAACTCAAGAGGCTGATTTTTGCCTTAAAAGCATTCATAATTCCAATGGATTCTACACATTCGACTTGCAGACTCCATTTGGATTAATCGAGGGAATTTCCCTGGGAATTCCAGGTAAGTACAACGTTGAGAATTCGGTTGCCGCGTCGGCAGCGGCTCTCGCCTGGGGCATAAGCACCAATTTGCTAAAACAAGGCTTAAAAACCTTCAAGGGCATTGCCCGCCGATTCGACATTCAGCATAATGGCAAAACGGTGTATATCGACGATTACGCCCACCATCCAGAGGAGATAAAGGCAGCAGTGAACTCAGTACGCGAGATGTTTCCAAACAGGAGAATAACGGGCATTTTTCAGCCTCATTTGTACACGCGCACCAGAGACTTTGCCGCTGAGTTTGCCCAAAGTTTGAGCTTGCTCGATGAGCTAATTCTTCTAGATATCTACCCTGCGCGAGAGTTACCGATTCCGGGGATATCGTCCGAAATTATTATGGATAGAGTAACATGCTCAAGCAAACATATCTGCAAACTTGGCGAACTACAAAGTTTACTAAACAATATGGACCTTGACGTCTTGATTACGATGGGTGCTGGCAATATCGACCGAGAGGTGCCAAAAATTGTGGAATTGCTTAGCAAAAGAGAGGGAAAATAGCATGAAGGGCTGGAAAATAGCATTATGGAACTTTACTAAATGGCTGCTCGTGGTTAGCTACCTTGTGGCTGCTTTGGCATTCGCCAAAAGTAAATCGAGCCAGGTAAACTGCACAGCCATTAACGTTTCCATTGCCGACAGCCTCAACAATGCATTTGTCACCAAGGCTGATGTTCTAAAAATTATTGAGCGGAATTATTCCAACCTAATTGGAATACCTATCTCCATGATTAACACGCACGCCATTGAGCAGCAACTGGCAACCATGCAAGCGGTTAAACGAGCCGAAGCCTACAAAACCATCGACGGGAATCTATCCATTGAAATAGAGCAGCGCAAACCGATAATGCGGGTTATTAATCGTTACGGACAAAGCTACTACATCGATACCGAGGGGCAAATCCTTCCGCTTTCAAGCAAGTTCACCTCGCATGTCCTTGTAGTTAATGGCAATATTGTAGAACCCTTCGACCTTGAGCCCAATTTAGATGTAATGAAGTGGGCTGGACCAAAGATCAACGATAGCAGTCCTCTTATCTGTAAACTCTACGATTTTGCCCAATTCGTATCCAGCGATCCTTTTTGGAAGGCTCAAATAACACAGGTTTACGTTGATAATCCAAACAATATTGAGCTTATCCCCAGAGTGGGGCCGCACACTATAATTCTTGGCGATTTAAACGATTATGAAACTAAACTAGCCAAGCTAAAGCTCTTTTATGAGCGAGCACTTCCCGAGGAGGGGTGGAACAAGTACAAGCAGATTAACCTAAAGTATAGCAATCAAGTAGTATGTACAAAACGATAATATTATGGCACAGCAAACCGAGTATGTAGCAGCAATTGATCTTGGAACAACCAAGGTTGTATCCATTATTGGTAAAAAATCTCCCAATGGGAAGCTCCAAATCGTATCACATAGCAAGGCCCAGTCTACCGGAATTAAACGCGGTGTAGTTCTAAATATTGAGGAGACAGTAACCTCAATTCAGCGTACCGTGGAGGATGTGCAGCTGAAATCTGGAGTAGTTTTCAACGATGTGTACGTGGGAATCGCCGGACAGCACATCCGCAGCGTGCGCAACCGTGGTTACATAAACCTCGATGCACAAAACGATGTTATTAAATTCGACGATGTGCAGAAGCTAATCGAGGATATGTATAAAATCCCCACCGAAATTGGAGAGGAGATTCTGCACGTTCTTCCCCAAAATTTCATTGTCGACAATGAGGGCGCCATTAAAAACCCCATTGGCATGTCGGGGAAAAGGCTCGAGGCTAATTTTCACATTGTAATTGGCCAAACCGCTTCGGCAAAGAACATCGAAAAATGTGTTAACCGGGTCGACCTGGTTGTTAACGATCTAATCCTCGAACCTCTAGCCTCAGCCGAGGCGGTTTTAACCGAGGATGAGAAGGAAGCAGGCGTTGTTCTTGTCGATATTGGTGGAGGAACAACCGATGTCGCCGTTTTCTTCGATGGAATTGTACGCCACACGGCTGTAATTCCATTTGGCGGCAATGTAATAACCAACGACATTAAGGAGGGTTGCTCAATCCTGCAACGCCAAGCAGAGCAGCTAAAGGTACAGTTTGGATCGGCGCTAGGCGATATTGCGCCCGAAGATAAAATTGTTACAATTCCTGGAATTAGCGGACGCGAACCCAAGGAGATCTCCTTCAAAAGTCTTGCATACATAATCCAAAGCAGAATGGAAGAGATTATCGACTATGTAGCCTTTGAGATCGAAAATTCTGGTTTTGCCGAAAAGCTAAGCGCTGGAATTGTTCTCACTGGCGGTGGTGCACTGCTACGTCATCTTTCGCAGCTGGTAAAGTTCAAAACTGGCTTTGATGTTCGCATTGGTTACCCCAACGAGCACCTTACTGCCGACTCCGATGAGGAGGTGAACTCGCCCACCTACTCCACCGCCATTGGGCTTGTGCTTAAGGGTATTGAGCAAATGGAAACATGCAGTAGGCTTAACAACGAAACCAAGGAGAATGACGAAACAAAAGTTAAGGAAACCATTATGCCCAAGGAGATAAAGAAGAGCAATATACTGGATAAGTTTAAGCGCAAATTCACCGAGATTTTCGAGGAGAATGATACTGTAATGTAAGCCCAAAAGGGTGTAAAAGCAACAACTGTAGAAGAACGAAATAAACTACAAGGCCATGAACGAAGAGCTAATACCATTCGATTTGCCAACGTACAAAAAATCTATCATCAAGGTTATTGGCGTAGGAGGCGGCGGAAGCAACGCTGTAAACCACATGTTTAAGCTGGGCATAAAGGATGTTGATTTTGTGGTATGCAACACCGATGGTCAAGCCCTTGAAAACAGCCCAGTACAAACCAAAATTCAGCTGGGATCATCGCTTACCGAGGGGCGTGGAGCCGGCAACAAACCCGAAATTGGCAAGCAGGCTGCCATTGAGAATATTCAGGATGTGATTGATGCCCTCTCCGATGGCACAAAAATGGCCTTTGTTACCGCCGGAATGGGTGGAGGTACCGGAACAGGAGCCGCACCTGTAATTGCAAAAGCAGCAAAGGAGTTGGGACTGCTCACCGTTGCCATAGTTACCATTCCCTTCCGCAACGAGGGCAAACGACGCATTGCCCAAGCCATGGAGGGCATTGAGGAGTTGGAAAAACATGTCGATTCGTTGCTGGTTATCAACAACGAAAAGATTAGGGAAATTTATGGCGATTTAAGGATATCTGAGGCATTCTCAAAGGCAGACGATGTGCTGGCCATAGCCGCCAAGGGTATTGCCGAAATTATAACGGTTCACGGATACATAAATGTGGACTTTGCCGATGTGGAGACCGTTATGGCCAACAGCGGTGTTGCCATTATGGGATCGGCCATGGCATCGGGCGAGAACAGGGCAATTAAAGCCGTTGAAGAGGCTTTATCGTCGCCGCTGCTCAACAACAACGATATTTCGGGAGCTCGCAATATCCTGCTCAACGTTACATCGGGCATTCACGAAATTACCATGGACGAGATTGGTCAGATTACCGACTACATCCAAGCGGCCGCGGGTGAGGATGCCGACCTGATTTGGGGTAACGGCACCGATGAGCGACTGGAGGAGAAGCTGAACGTAACCATTATTGCCACAGGATTTGGCACCAACAGTATTCCCGAGCTATACGCTCGCAAGAAAAAGGTTGATGTAATTCCATTGGATGGTAACAAATCGACCAACCGCGAGGTAAACCAGCCCCTGTTTGAGGTGAAGGACAAACCTGCCGCGCCACCAAAAAGGGAAAAAACCAAAACCGACCAGTGGCAACGGATGATTGAGTTCGATCTGGATCAGAGCGATAAGCTATACGATATAAAGCCACAACCCAGCACCGTCGATGAGCTCGACTTTCAGGTTTCTACCGTAAAGTCGAAACCTAAGGAGGCAGCACCCGCTGCCAGAGGGCAGGTTATTCGCTCCGAACCTACCCCAATTCCCGTAAAGGAATCGTTCGATCAGCTGGAGAAAATTCCCGCCTATAAGCGTAAAAATATCAAACTCGACGATACAACCATTTCCAAAAAGCCAAATGTATCGCGATACACGCTAAATCAGGAGGACGGCGATATTTTCCTGCGGAATGATAATGCGTACCTACACGACAATGTAGATTAGCAGTAGCAAAACGATTTTTTACGCAGAGTATAGCAATGGGTAATCTTTAGATTTATGTGCAGATTGGGCTGCGCACGGTGTTTTATTTCGCAGATTTTAAAACATAATGGTGTAAGGTATGTTATCAAAATTGATCACATACCTACATTCCCAATTTGTTATGTATATTATCCTTTATTATAGCATCCAGCCATATCCTCCTCTTAATAAAATTGCTAGATTTGTTTTTCAGAATTCTCCTCAGTTTGATTGAAAGAATTAGATTTGAGTGGTAATAGCATTGTACTAAAACATTACATTAACCAATTATGATTAGCGAAAAGAAGATTGCGGTAGTCCTTCCCGCTTACAATGCAGCCAAAACCCTAGAGATTACCTACAATGAAATCCCCTTCGATATTGTTGATATTCTTATTTTAGTTGACGATAGCAGTAGCGATTATACGCTACAAGTTGCAAGAAGGCTGAGAATCGATTATATAATTAGGCATGATGATAATATGGGTTACGGGGGTAATCAGAAAACTTGCTACCGGAAAGCCCTTGAATTAGGGGCTGATATTGTTGTGATGCTTCATCCCGATTACCAGTACACACCGAAGCTTATACACTCCATGTGCTACCTCATTGCAAATGGGGTATTCCCTGTTGTTCTGGGTTCACGTATACTTGGCAAAGGGGCGCTGATGGGCGGCATGCCTCTTTATAAGTATATAGCCAACCGACTTCTTACGCTATTCCAAAACGCACTAATGAACCAGAAGCTCTCTGAGTACCATACTGGCTATAGGGCATACTCAAGTGAGGTCCTCGAAAAAATCGACTTTGAATCAAACTCAAACGATTTTGTGTTCGACAATCAATTCCTAGCCCAAATATTCTACCATGGGTATAGCATTGGTGAGATTACCTGCCCAACCCGCTACTTCGATGATGCATCGTCCATAAACATAAAACGAAGTGTAATTTATGGGTTAGGAGTTATATCCACCAGCCTTAAGTACTTCTTTCAGAATATGGGTATTGCCAAGTTTAAGCTATTTAAAAACAAATAAATAATGACTCCCAGGTCTATAACCCTACATGCGAAGCGTACATTGGCTCTTGCAATTACTATCTTTGTGAATCTTCTTTTTGTTTATAAATATACCGAAAGAGTGCTGCCCTTTCCAGGCCTACTCGTTTTATTAATGGCTGTATTCTATACACTCATATGGCACTACAAGGACAAACCTAGAATATCTTCAAAATTATTTCATACTTTCCTGTGGGGGTCTTTTTTTGCGTTTCTGCTTATATCCATGTTTTTATTTAGGAAGATTCCTATGGAATCCTTGAATGTTGATAGATGGAGTGTGATTACTTCCTTCTGGGATAACTACTTCGACTCAAAATATGTTTACTTTGCCAAATCGCACATGGGCAATCCCCCTGGTCCAATGCCATTCTATTTTATTATTGCACTCCCCTTCTACTTAATAGGAGAATTAGGCTATCTACCCCTGCTAGGCTTACTCATATTCCTAGTTCTACTTCTTAAAACAAAGGCATCTTTGGGAATTAAACTATGGGCACTGGTTTTCGTGCTCACATCCTTCTTTTTCCTTTGGGAGGTTGTTACCCGAAGCCCCCTTTTTCTTAATTCTACTCTAATTGTTATTCTTGCTATTTGGTACAACTCTCTCGACAAGAGACGCTGGGGTTTTTATCTCGCAGTAAACGCCATTCTTGCCGGATTCTTGCTCTCAACCCGGAATGTTTATATCATACCGTATATAATACTTTTTCTGTATTCTTTACTATATAAGCAAATCTCATTCAAAAACCTTTTTTTATACAGCATTCTTTCCGTTTCTACATTTGCAATTACATTTATTCCTTTCGTTCTTAATTATTTAGACGATTTCTTTGTAATGAATCCATTTATTGTCCAGTCATCATTCCTAATACCGTTTCACTTTACAATTGCCTTTTTTACAATTGCCATTGTTGGTGCTTTTTTCTGTAAACAGAAACTCGATACATTCTTTTTCAGTGGGATAACCCTGTTTACTTCAATAGTCATTTACTTTATTTATCATATTTTTCGGGTGGGGTTTCATGCGGCTTATCTTGAAAGTGTTGTGGATATCTCATACTTTATTTTCTGCATCCCATTCCTTCTGTACTACCTGATTAAATCAGAGCAAGATCAACCCAAACATCAAACAAAGTGTGTACTACAATAGATGTATATGGGGATGTCTCATAATACAGGTAACGCTTGAAATGGATTTGACTTAAATCTATCGATTATAGTATTATAATTCATTGCAGAGATTGGTTAATATCATATATTACTGTACTTATTAGCAAAGATAGCATTTACCTAAAACGACCAAATCGGATTTGATTTGGATTTATTTTAGTTACTTTGCATAAGCTAACTACATTGGCTAAAACGAGTTAGTAAAGAGGATCACTGCTGTTGGAGTTAATCTTGAGCAAACCCCAAACAAACAATTAGTTACCAACAACTTCAATTAACATTATAATAATAACCACAAACAACACAAGCCATGTCGCTCGAAGAGAAAATTAATCAGGAGATAAAAGCTGCCATGATGGCCAAGGAAAAGGTAAAACTTGAGGCCCTGCGTGCCATAAAAAGTGCCATTCTGCTAGCTAAAACCGAGAAAGGTGGAGGTGAAACCCTGACCCCAGAGGTGGAACTAAAACTCCTCCAAAAACAGGTGAAGCAACGCAAGGATGCCGCTGAAATATATCAGCAACAGAATCGCCCCGAGCTAGCCTCCAAGGAGCTGGAGGAGGCGAACCACATTGAGGCATTTCTTCCAAAAATGATGTCGGAAGAGGAACTAACCAATGAGGTTAAAAGGATTATTGATACGATTGGAGCCAAAGGGCCAGCCGATATGGGCAAGGTTATGGGAATGGCCTCAAAAGCACTGGCGGGCAAAGCCGATGGAAAAGCAATTGCCGATAAGGTTAAGGCCATCCTTTCGAGCCTATAGCTAAATCATAAAAACCATAGCAAAGAAGTGGCAGATGCTCCCGGCCAGCACAAATAGGTGAAAAATCCCATGACCAAAGGGAATATCCTTCCTTATGTAGAAGAAGATTCCTAAAGTGTAGGTTACGCAGCCCACCAGCAAAAACACCAGTGAAACGGTGGGTAAATTGCGTACTATGGGAACTATGGCCATTATAAACATCCATCCCATAGCCCCATATAGAATTGCCGAAACATTGCGCCAACGTTGGGTATAGAACCATAGTTTAAACACTATGCCGGCTATGGCTAATCCCCATATTATCCCAAACAGCACCCAGCCCAAAGGGCCTCGTATGGCAACCAACGTAAACGGGGTATAGGTTGCCGCAATCAGCACGTAAATGGATGAGTGGTCAAATGTATTAAGCCGAGACTTTACCCTTAGGTTCTTAGCACCATGGAAAAGAGTTGATGCCGTGTAAAGCACAATCATTCCTGCGCCAAAAATACTGTAGCTTACTATATGCCAGGCGTCGCCGTAAAGAGCGGCTCGAGTTACCACTATGGCTGTACACGCTATGGCGATTAAAATCCCAACCCCATGCGATGTGCTGTTGAATATCTCCTCGTACCTCCTACGACGCCTATGAAATTCTGAACTCATAATATTGATAAATTATCAAATAAAAGAATTAGGAAGGTCATAAAGCCAACCTTCCTAATTCAAAAAACAAAACTACTAAAAAATACTTCTCTAAATACCAATTATGGTAAAATCGACCCTTCGGTTTTGAGCTCGACCCTCGGCGGTTCTATTGCTGGCCTTGGGTTTGGAGAATCCATAACCCTTGGATACAACCCGCTCGGCGGGTATACCCTGATCGATAACGTACTGCGCAACCGAGCGCGCCCTATCCTCCGACACTTTCTGGTTAATAGCAGCTGACCCAACATTATCGGTATGTCCACCAATTTCAACCCTCACGTTGGGGTACTCTTTCAGGAACTCAATTAGCGCATTTAACGATCGGAAAGACTGGGGCATAAGCCCTGCCCTACCCGTTTCGAAGTAAATATCCTGAATATCGACCGATTGACCAACCTCAATGGGCGTTACGTAAAAATTCCGAACAATTTTCGACATGGGAGCGGTCTTGGTTAAATCAACCGGCTCAAACTTGTTGTAGTAATTGGTAACACTGGGTGTTAGGTCGTAGTTAAACCCAACGGGTAATCGCAGGCTGTACTCGGCTGTTTTAGCCTCATAAGCAAATGCGTGCGACTCTACACCATTTACACGCATTTTCACGCTAAAACTTTGATCCAAAGGCTTACCCGATTTTGTATCTATTACTTTACCCGATAGGGTAACCATATTGGCATCCATCCGCTCGGCAAAAATATTCTGTTTAATGGCTAAAAACCGATCGAAGGGGCTCAGGTCAACCTGATTGTCGAGTGTCCTAAAATTATCGGCCTTTACGCCGATAATGTATGATTTACCATAGGGTAAGCGCACCATAAAATCGGCCGAAACAGGATCGATGTAGATAGAATCTGCCTCTTGACCATCAATCAGCAGAATAGGTCTCGATTCGGCTAAAATAGGCGTAAGTGAGCTATTGTCGAGCACCTTGCCCGACACCTCAACCCAAGGGAATGAGGTAACCGGCAGGGAAATATCGTGCTCAACATAGGTAGCTACCTCGGTAACATCAATTACAACAGGAGTAGATGTAAAATTATCGACCTTTGCCATAAAAGTGTACGACTGTCCTAGAGGCAAAAGCGCCTGGAATGCGCCCGAAAACTGATCGTACTTAACCGAATCAGAAGCAACCCCATTTATCAACACCCTTGGATTTAGGCTTAGCGGCACTATCTCGTTGGTT
>CAZBBA010000031.1:0-40242 GCA_964490015.1 uncultured Rikenellaceae bacterium | reverse complement strand
ACTAATGGTCTCGTGGCCGAGTGGCTAGGCAGAGGTCTGCAAAACCTCGTACAGCGGTTCGAATCCGCTCGAGACCTCAAAAAACAGCCCGCTGAATTCTCAGCGGGCTGTTTGCTTTTACCTGGTAAGCTGAACCTTTAGCGAGATCCCTCCAAATCCCATGCGCATGTTATTGCTGGTTATGGAGCCCAAGGGTAGCTGCACAAAGGGCTCAATGGCCATAACCGTGCTCTTGGTAAAGGGGAAGGTGTACCCAGCCGACAGGTTAAGTAGGCCAAACATATCGGCACGGCTAAAGGCGGTGTACTCGTCATTAACCTCCACCGAGGTGGTATTGCTGCTTAGATAGTAAGCACCCGATGCAGCATCGAAAAGAGTCTCGGAGTAACGCCTGGTTCCCGAAAATTTCTGGCTAAGGTAGATTAACGATGATGCCCCTGCTGAGACAAAAACGCTGGATTTACGTCGCTCACGAACCTTGAACACTAAGTTGATGGGAATTTCCATTACCACCATATCCATGTGGTTGTCGTACGAAAGCGACTCGCCTCTTCCAGCGCTCATCTCATTTGTAGGAAGAGCGTCGTACATCAACTTATCGTTACCCGAGGCAACGGTTTGTAGGCCGTAGCTATGCTTGGCTAACGCCATACCTGGGCGGATTGAAATATTGTCGGTGAGCTTATGCTCGGCATACAGCCCAACCGAAACGCCCGGGGCGTCGGAGATTAAATGCTCCACAGCGGCCACCATCCCCGACAGGCCAGCCACCAGCCGAGTTCTTCGGGCTTGGGGAATCTCCACCAACGACTCCATAGGTTGCTGTTGGGCTAAGCTAACACTTACATGGGCATTCTGCGTGGTTATCGTCTCCAAATCACCCTTTTCGTCCTGCTGATTAGTTTCACTAATCTCCACCTCTTCAATCCGAGAATCGGTAGTTTCGGCCAATAGAACAGTATCAGCTATTTCAAGCTTACCTATAGAATCAACTAAGCTGACTAAACTATTATCAACCTGCTCAACATTCCTTGTTTTAACTGTTCTACTCTCGCTGGATGAGGATTTAGTGGTTATCTCTTGAGGTGAGGTTGATAATATCTCTGGTGATACTGCCTTTTCGATGGGTGTGGTTTTCGAAACCTCAGGTTGTACATCCACAATTGCCAAATTCTGCTGTGTATTGGTTTGCAGAGCACGGTAGGTTAAAAAGCTGCCAAGCGACAGGAGGATAGCAAAGGATGCCGCCTTTGCCCAGATGGGCAATGCAACTAGCAATCCACGCGATTTAGCCTGCTTTCGAGTAAACGCATTCCAGCCCGCATCGGCCAGATGGTCGGCGTTGTAGCTGCTAAAAGCATCTTTTACTCTATCGGCAAACTCGTCGTTAAACAGTTTCATGACACCTTTTCTCCTTATTAATATGCTGCATATAAAGCATTTTTAACATCTTTTTGGCTCTGGTAAGGTTCGACCTCGACGTGGAGGTGGTAACCCCCAGCATTTGCCCAATCTCCTCGTGCGTGTATCCCTCAACCTCGTAGAGGTTAAAGGTTAAGCGGTAGGCATCGGGCAGCAGGGCAAAGAGCTGAATAATATCGTCGGTGCTAAGGGTTTGCTCAATTTCGGGATCACTCTCCTCGCCCTCCTGATTATCGTCCAAAACCAAGTGGCTGCTCTTAACGTTTCGCCGGTAATGGTCGATGGCCGTATTCACCATAATTCGCGACAGCCAGGCCTTGAAGGGCCTTTGGGTATCGTACCGGGGAAGATTTTCGAACACCTTAACAAATCCGTCGTTCACCACCTCCATGGCCTCGCTGCCATTGGGCACGTACCTTACGCAAATTGACATGGCTAGGGAGAAGAAACGCTTGTAAAGCACTTCCTGGCATTTCGACTTGCCCTCGATGCAGCCCGCAATAAGCTCCAGCTCGGTGTAGGTCGATATTTTATCCCGTTGCCAAATCATCGTAATGTATTAAATCGAGTCCATCAAATATAACTCAATTTGGGTCGATTTAATATCGATGTTGGATTCCAACTTACAATGAACCTTTATTTTAGATGAAAACCCTTTTGATGTTTTTTTATGCTTCATTTACTATGTTGTGTTGATCAATCAAAACCTAGACCTGTGTTGGATTACAATCTCACTTTGTGCTTGTTACATTACAAAACTGATTAGTGGCACAAAGGGGTCACAAAGAATGCAAAGTGGAAATTCTTAGAACCTTCAAATTACCAGCACAAGAACTGTTTCTTACCTAAAAATAAACCCAAACAGAATCTCAATACGGTTAAACTTGGTTTCCACCTCGCGACTATAGCTGCTCCACCAGTAATTGTAAACCGGAATGGTTACCTTCTGATACCTATACCCCAACCCCACAGTTATGGCCGTTCGCTGAAACGAGAACAGGGCCATTCCTATTCCACCGTTAAACATAAACCCACCAACCGGAGAGTTTAGATTGTTGCTGTCGTAGTAATCGTCGGCTTCAACCTGCAGGGCAAACCCGTACCCAGCCCTAACAAAGAGAAATGGTGATACTCGGCCTGGTAGATAGTTGTACTTAATATCGGCATAAAGCGGGATTACAGGAGCGCCCAATTCCTCGATACCCAAACCCACTCCTAGGCTAAATCCATCGGCAAACTGCATCCCGTTGGAGAGTTGAAAACTGGCGTTGTAGGCATCGCCCGACTCATTTTTCCCAGCCAACACGCTAACCTTAAAGTGAACGTAGTATCCTGGAGTTCGCGAACCGAACTGGTTAAACTCGAAATGTTCGTTGGATTGGGAAAAACTATTTCCAACTGTAACATCACTTAAGTGATTAGTGAGATTTGAGGAAAGGATGACTCCCAGGCCAAGGGAATCATCCTTAGTTGCCGGCAAGTTTGTGGGCCTTTGCTGCCCGATGCCAACCAGAGTTATCGTTAATGCAGCTAAAAATAAGCTAAATGCTCTCATTATTATTCTCCCGCAACTGATATAAAGCTGATTTGGGTAATATTTCCCGGATCGCTATAATCGTACTGATAAATACCATCGGCGCCAACCATCATTAGCACACCGCTAAAGGGTATCACATCGTAGGTGTTAAAGTCGGGGTAATGCTTAAGCTGATTCATGTGAATTTGCAATGGATCGGACTTGTCGTAGATCTTTAGCCCTGCATCGCCATCGCAGATAAACAGCAGGTTCCCATCGACTCCCAGTCCATGTGGATTATACATGGGGTACGACTTTACCAGAAATGGATGCTCGATGGAGGAAATATCGATTACCTCGAGCAGGTTCTGGGCATTGTTGCAGTTGTTGCCCGAGCGCAACGTAACGTAGGCAAATTGACCATCAACCACCACTGGATCACAAGCTGTAACATGGTCGTAGGCCGATATTTGGCGAGGAGCGCTGGGATTTTCCAGTCCAAAAATTAGCATCCCGGTGGTGGTACCAATAAACAGCTTATCCTCGAGTTTAAAAAGCGTTTCCATATTCCGGGGCACATCCACGCTGTCGATTACCACCATGCTTTCAACGGAGCTAGTGTTAACCGTTTTTAGGCGCGAGGGTATGGAAATTACGTAGAGGTACTCCTCGTTTAGCATAAAGCGCGCCATGGAACCGCCTACTCCTGCTCCACCCGACCAGCCGGGACTTCCCGAATTGGCACCATCCATTGCTAAGAATTCTCCCCTGAAAAACCAACCTCCATAGCGGGAAACCTCACGATCCTCGGTTACGGTTTTCACCTCCCAGCCCACAATTACCCCTTTCAATCGATCGACATTAGCGTAGGGGTACCAGCTATCGCCCTCGGGGGCGATTTCGGGAAACACGTTCTCCACCCGGCTAACCTCTACCGGATTGTTTACATCGGTAATATCGATGGCCAATAAATCGATGTAGCTATCGGCAAAAAGGATATTGCCACGAATGGCCAAATCGACATTGCCCAAAATCTCGTAAAATGCAATTTTCTGAGGATTTGAGGGATCGGAGTTATCGATTACATGAATCCCCTTGCCATAGTCGTTCACAAAAAGGTAGTTATCCTTGAAGTACATCTTGCCCAGCCGCGATATCTCCTCGGCATCGCTCTTCTTAAAGCTGGTGCGAAACTCGGCAAACGACATGTAAATTGGCACATTGGCATCGAAGGTTATGCGCTCGATGGTGGTGTCGTTGCAGCCTGTAAGAGAGAATGCTAGCCCGGCAACCACTACAATTTGAATTAGTACTTTTTTCATTTGCGTTTAAACTTTAGAGTTTTGGATGAAATGCGGATCAATAGTAATTGTTGACCACCTAGGCATAGTACTTCAATTTCCTACCTAGGATCGGTAACCTGACCAATAAACATGAGCGTGTTGGTGGTGCGCTCGCGAATGGCAAACACAAATGGCTTATCGATCCTAAAAACAGTGGATCCAGGAACTGATGTCAATTCGACCCCAATGGTAGTAACGGCAGCTGCCTCGGTGCCCTCCTCGTTCACCTCAACAAAGGTATTCTGCTTCACAAAGCTAACGAAGATTGAGGCATCGGCAATACCCGATAGGTTGGCCAACACTTCGTCGAAAGCATCAACCATGCCCATGCTCTGGAGTTGGTCGTTCAACACCTTCTCGTAGGAGAACTTAAACCGGGGCATAAAAACATCAACCTTGCCAAAGCTGGTACTTGCATCAAGTGCAGTGGTTATGCTACTCCATACACTGCCTGAGAATGACTGGTAAAAGTCGGCAAGGGTGTTCTCTGGCACCACAATCACCATGGTGAAATTAGTGCGGCCGTAGGGCAGCTCAATCGCCCTGTAGCTATTGCCGAAGGCAAGGCGTGCACCAACCTCACCGGTCATGGTGCTCACGTTTACCAATGAGCCATTATCGAGATTAAATGGCTTAAGCGTGGTTAAATCCTTATCGAACTGGTAGCTCCAGTCACCCTTAAAGTATAGGGCATTCATCAGGAACAACACCGCATTGCCCGATATTTCGTCAAGCACCTTGGGGATCTTCTCGTACGTATTGTCGCTTGCCCACTTATTAATGGTGGTAAGCGCTGATGGGGCATCAAAATCGAGCCCCCGAACTGTGGCCTCGAAATCGGTGCTCATGGTATTTAAAAATGGCGATTTCACGGCAAAACCATTACGGTAAAAGATGGCATTGGCCAGGGTTAGCTTAACCTTTGGGTCGGCGCTAAGCAGCTGGCTAACCAAACTTTTGTAAGCCTCGTTTACCTCCTCAATGGTCATGTCCTCGGGGTAGTTCAGGGTACTTTTCAGCTGGGTGTAAGTGTCGCCTTCGCAGCCATTGAGCAGCATGGTTAGCGCCGTGCTTGCGCTTAACGGGGAGAGCATCAAGTTCTGATTCTCCTCAGTGGCTGTTCGTGTAAATAAATCAATGCCAAAGGCGTTGCTGTTGGAAATTACCTGTGCCGACTTTGCCGTAAGCTCAATTGCCTTGGGCGTTAGATTGGGCTTGGGGTCATCCTTTTTGCAGCTCCAGAAAGCTGTAAGCGAAAGGAATAATGCTATTGAAACAAGACTTTTCATATTTCTAAAGGATTAAGTTTTCTATAAACATGTAATCGACCAAAAAAAATTTAACACAGAGTATAAAAGGCAATGCTGTATTGAGACCTGAATGGTTAATGCAAGTATTTTCCTCTTATACAGCTATAGAATAAAGAGACACTGAGAACACAGAGTTCCTCTGCATTTTTTGCCTAAGGCAAAAAATGCAGGAAGGTTTTCGTTTATCCTCAACAAAGAACATATTATCTTACACCGAACAGATAAATAACTACTTACTAACGCCAACAAAGTACAGGTCGAAACCGCCCTTGCCACCCGTTCGGTTCGACGAGAATATCATCATGTGCCTGTTGTCGTCCACGTACTCCTCAATTAGAATAGGCCTAAACTCATCGGAAGCAGAGTTTATAGTAGGCCCAAAGTTTACTGGTTCCGACCACTGCCCATCCTCAAACGTTGAGTAGTAGAGGTCGTATCCACCGTGACCACCAGGACGGTTGGAGGCAAAAACCATGGTGTTGCCCAGAATATAGGGGCATTTATCGTCGTACTCGCTCGACAAAATCTCAACCTTCTCAAGTTCAACATCGCTCAGGTTCTCTAGGGTTGCTACAAGGCCTTCATCTTCAATCTCAATTGGTGTATAGTAGATATTGAATACTCCACCATCCCTGTCGGAGCAGAGGAATAATCCATCAAAATCTTTATTAAACGAGGGGTACATATCGTTATGCTCCGAGCCAAAGGCTGCAACTGGCGCTCCCTCTGTAAAAGAGGATAAATTGACATTGTGGGAGTAGCCAATCTGCGACTTACCTGATATGTCGGTTGAGTATAGCAGCAGGAACTCATTGCTATTGCTCTTCTTCTCGGGGTTGATTATTAGGTATGGGCCAAACTCGCTGCCCGTGGTGTTAACCTTATCTACCGCATCCTTAAGCACATCGAGGGTTGGCTGGTATACACTCCAGTGCAAGTACTCATTGGATATGGTCAGCATTCCCGACAACTTGGAAAAAGTAATCGTCATGGGTAGGTAAATAATATCAAAATTTTCCCCGCTGGTCTTCCTGTTGGTTGAGAAACAGAAAGGGATTAGGCTGCCCACAGTTGGCGCAGTGGAATTGTAGTCGTCGAACTCAGTATTAAAGGGAGAAAGATTCATGGGCGTGGAAGGAAGTTCACCCTGGTAATAGGGCTCGGGCTCGGGCATACAAGATGTAAGTAAAAAAGCGAATAGTAGCAAAAGGCTATAGGTGATCTTTGTTGATGTGTTCATACTTTTCGTTTTTTAGTAATTTAGAAATTGGCATTTACCTTCTATTACGCTTATTGCACTCCAAACGCTGCAAGCGATAAAAAAATCATCTTAAAAAATTTGCAGTAAAAAAATTATAGCTAATATTGCACCCGTAAACAGCTAGTTATGACACTGAACATTTTCACCACAATGCATAAGGATAAACGTTACGATATGGCTAAAGCCATGTTGATGAAGAAACGTGTGTACTTACGCAGGCTAGGTGAAATGGGTGGATAGTGAAAACTCTTAATCTAGATAGATACAAGGCCTGCAGTAATTCTGCGGGCCTTTTTTTTGTTTAATCAAACCCTTCAAAAACAAAGATGAAAGTTTTAAAGTTTGGCGGCACATCGGTGGGTTCCGCAGAGCGCATTCAGAATCTGAGGCGCATTATCCCCACCACAGAACCCATTGTTGTGGTTCTATCGGCTATGGCCGGCGTAACCAATAGCCTTGTGGAATCGGTAAACCTAGCCTCTCTGGGCAAAACCCAGTTGGCTAAGGATAGGCTAAAAGAAGTTGAGCAGATGCATATGGCCACCTGCGATAACCTTTTTGCAACATCAAAGTTTAAGATGAAGGGTAAAGAGTTGATTAAAAAGATTTTTGAAGATTCATTCAGCAAGGTTGATAATTTTGTCGCTACATCCGAACGGGAGATTCTGGCCATGGGCGAGACTCTATCCACAAATCTATTCCATCTGTACCTGTCGGAGCAACGGGTTGATGCAGCCCTTATTCCAGCGCTCAGCTTTATGCGCGTCGATAAGGACGGCGAGCCCGACTACTACTACATTGCCGAAAATTTAAACCGGCTTCTCGACTCGTGTACAGGAATCAATGTAATAATTACCCAAGGATTTATTTGCCGAAACTCCCGTGGCGAGGTCGATAACCTGAAGCGTGGTGGCAGCGACTACTCCGCAGCCATAATTGGCCACGCCATAAATGCCAGCGAGGTGCAGATTTGGACAGATATCGATGGATTCCACAATAACGATCCCCGCTACGTGGAGGGAACATTGCCCATTCGCGAGCTCTCGTTCGACGAGGCGGCCGAGCTGGCCTACTTTGGGGCAAAAATTCTTCACCCATCAACCATTCACCCTTGCCGCGAGAAGAATATCCCAGTAATCCTAAAGAACACGCTTCACCCAGCTGATGCTGGTACAGCAATCACCTCGCAGCATCAGGATGGTGGCATTAAGGCTGTTGCCGCCAAGGATGGCATTACCGCGATCCGTATCAAGTCGCTCAGAATGCTGATGGCTTACGGTTTCCTTAAGCGAGTTTTCGATATTTTTGATGAGTTCAAAACACCAGTCGACTTGATCACCACCTCGGAGGTGGCCGTTACCCTAACTATCGACGACACAAGTCGTCTGGAGCCAATACTAAAAGCCCTTAGGACTTTCTCGAGCGTTGAGGTTGAACAGGGACAAACCATTATCTGCGTGGTGGGCGATTTTCTGGCGCAAAATCCAGGAATGGCCTCAAAAGTATTCGATACGCTAAGGAATATCCCAATTAGTCTAATCTCGTACGGTGGAAGTTCACATAATATCACCCTGTTGGTGAATAGCGATAGCAAAATTAACGCCTTACGGGTGTTGCAAAATGTAGTTACTAACCCCCAAACTGCCGAAACGGTTAACAATGGAAACACCAACATATAGATATAACCTAAGTTTGCTGCAGCAAACTATTGATGTGGCGCTGGCGGAATCGTCGCGCTATGGATACAACCTACACTACGCCGTTAAGGCCAACTCCAACCCAAAAATACTCGAATTAATTGCCCAAAGCGGTATTGGTGCCGATTGCGTTAGCGGTAACGAGATTCAGGCTGCACTCGATGCCGGGTTTGCTCCGGGAACTGTTGTGTTTGCTGGGGTAGGCAAAACTAACGCAGAGATTGAGCTGGCAATAAACGCTGGGATTCTATGCATTCACGTGGAATCGTTCGAGGAGTTACTGGTGGTAAACGAAATTTCGGCCAGCAAACGCAGAATTACTCCCATAGCCCTTAGGCTAAACCCAAACCTCGATGCGGGAACGCATAAATACATAACCACCGGGACAAGCCATAACAAGTTTGGCTTTAGTCATCAGGAGCTGGACGAGGCCATGCGGATCCTTCCCACATTAAGTTCAGTTAGGCTAGTTGGTTTCCACTTCCATATCGGATCACAAATTCTCGATATCTCAAAGTTTGCCCTGCTGGCCAACTATGCCAATGATATTTACCAACGATTTAGCCACTTTCAGCTAACCTACATCAATCTGGGAGGCGGCTTGGGAATCGACTATGATAACCCAACTGAAAACCCAATTCCAAACTTTTCAGAATATTTTAATACCTTTGCTCGCAACCTCAAAGTTGGGAATGAGGTTAGTATACACTTTGAACCGGGACGGTCGCTTGTTGGGCAATGCGGCGAACTTATTACCAGAGTACTTTACATAAAGCGGGGCGAGAATCGCTCTTTTGCGGTTGTTGATGCTGGCATGAACAACCTGATTCGCCCTGCGCTCTATCAGGCAAAGCATGGGATTTACCGCGTAAACCCTTCTGCTAAACCAAACGAGGAGTACGATGTGGTAGGCCCAATATGCGAAAGTAGCGATGTGTTTGGCACCGAGATTAGCATGCCAAGCCTAATGCGTGGCGATTTGCTGGCCATCCGGTCGGTTGGAGCATATGGCGAATCGATGAGTTCGCGCTACAACCTTCGAAACTTAACACCTAGTTTATTTGTTATTAGTAACGAGGTTACCAATGAAATGGTGGTTGAATAACAAAGGAAATGATTTTGGGCTATAAAAATGTTGGACAAACAATTAAAAAACCATGAGTAAACTTTTCGAAACACTACGTGCCAAAGGAGTGCAAATTCCCGATGATGCGGAAAAACTCCTAAGCAGCTGTCGGGGTTACACAGTATTTAACACAACCGATGAGCTGGCCATAGCAGCACTGGGGGGTGAGGGGAAAAACACCTACGAGGTGAAGTATAATGTTCCGGAAAAAGGTGAAGTCACCGAAGCCATTGTGCATAGGGTTACCAACGGTGTGTCGGCAAACTACACCGACCCCTATATGCGTCGTCGCGATCCGGGTACAATGGTTATTGCCGATGATTTGCCCAGCGATAAGACTCGCTTTTGGGATAAGTATAAGTACGAGTTCAGCAGCCTACGAGCCGAGACCTTCGCGTGGCTTAAGGATCAGGAGTTGGCCGTTTTCTTTTACTTTGCTGGTCGCGACGATATAGGTGTGGGCGGCATCGCCATTGCCCCAGCAAATGCAGGATTCTTTGCACTCGGATTGGCCATGCTTCAGCAAATTGTACCCATCGGTGAGCTAAACAGCGATTTCAAGGTTGAATCTGTTATCTATGTTGCACCACCCTTCCGCCACACTCACTTCGAGGGGAAACAGGTGGTTGTGCACAACCGCACCGAGTCGCTCCACGAAATCTTCTCGTACAACCTTTACCCAGGGCCCAGCGCCAAGAAAGGGCTGTACGGAGCTCTTCTCACCAAGGGTGAGCGCGAGGGTTGGGTTACCGCCCACTGTTCCACCGTGCAGGTTATAAGCCCTTACGATAACATCACCACCTTTATGCACGAGGGGGCTAGCGGGGGTGGAAAAAGCGAAATGCTGCAGACCATAGTGCGCGAGCCCAAGGGCGATATTAAGATTGGCCAAAACATTATTACCGGCGAATCGCGATTCATTAATCTGCCCATGTTCTGCTCGTTTAATCCCGTTACCGACGACATGGCATTCTGCCATCCTTCAATCCAAAAGGACAACGGTAAACTGTGGGTTTCGGATGCCGAAAACTCATGGTTTATTCGGGTTGATAGCATACAGGAATATGGCGATGATCCGCTGCTGGAAAAAATCACCATTAATCCCAGCAAACCGTTACTATTTCTAAATATCGATACCATACCCGATAGCACCGCGCTGGTTTGGAACCATATTGAGGATGCGCCCGGCAAGCGATGCCCAAACCCAAGGGTAATCCTTCCGCGCGAGAGTATGCCCAACGTAATTGGTACGCCTATCTCCGTTGATGTGCGCAGCTTTGGAGTGCGAACTCCTCCTTGCACCCGCGAAAATCCAACTTACGGAATATTGGGAATGTTCCACATTCTACCGCCAGCATTAGCATGGCTTTGGCGGCTTGTTTCGCCCCGTGGGCACGGGAATCCCAGCATTGTTGGGGGCGATGGCATGGAATCGGAGGGCGTTGGCTCATACTGGCCTTTCGCCTCTGGATTAAGGGTAAGGCACGCCAACCTGCTCCTTGAGCAGATTATGGATAATCCGCGTACACGCTACACGCTGGTTCCCAACCAGCATATTGGCGCGTGGAAAGTGGGCTTTAAGCCACAGCTGCTAATGCGCGAGTACCTAACCCGCAGGGGTAACGCCAAGCTGCGCACCGACCAGTACCAGGAGGCGCGCTGCTCGCTGCTGGGTTACGAGCTAAAGTACCTAACCATTGAGGGAGCAAGTGTTCCCAAACGCTTCCTGCAGGTTCACCATCAGGTTGATGTTGGAACCGAGGGCTACGATGCTGGAGCAAGAATTCTTTTTGATTTCTTCAAAAAGGAGTTGCCACAGTACCTTACACCTGAACTGCATCCAGTAGGGCGTAAAATTATTGAAACCTGCCTGGCAGGCGCTCCTGTGGAGGAGTACAACGCCATTATCCCCATGAATTACGGTTATAACTTCCCCCATATTGCTGGAAACGATCATATTTAGATTTCAGCACTTACAATAATCCAATTGAGAAGGGCTACTTCGTTTTTTATACGAAGTAGCCCTTTCTCATTTTTATTAGTTTGCTTTAGATAAAAACCTAGTGGCCGAAAATTGCTATATTTGGTAATGGTTTCAAATGAGCAAGTATCGCCCTAAATGCTAAAACTGACCCTATGAGCATCGAGAACAATATTGCGAAGCATCAGGAAAATATCCGGAATTTGCTTCTTAGTAATATATCACCCACTATAAATGAGCCCTTTCAAAATTTAGATCATTGGCTCAGCGGGTATGTTGACCGTTCGGCTCAACTGATTAATAGGATTAAACATCTCGATAACCAAGAGAACAGCATTCGAGTACTGCTTGAGCATAGCCAGTTTCGCGCTGAATTACTCAAGTTCCTTTATGAACTTGTGGGGGAACGAAAAGCCCTGACATCAGACACTTGCTTTGCTGACTTTGATAATGCTTTGGAAGAATATACGAGTAACCTGCCAAAACACTGGGTTACGCACCAAGTTAAAGAACGATTTGCTGTACAACCAAACGATACCCTTAGGCAAAAATGGGTTAAAGCAACTAAGCGTTTAGGGTTTAAACTTTACTCCCTACCAACCCATACAGCCAATCTGTTACGAAGGTTATTCCAGAGAAACCCTAAACCCATTAAGCCATGGCAACAAAAAGTACTCGTTAAAAAACTTACACTTTGGATCTATGGCAACAAGTTCATCGAACTTTTTTCTCCCGTTATTCAGCATATATACAAGGATATTGCGCTTATTTCGGCCGAAATATGGGAACTCGACGACAAACTCTTTGAGTCAATTACCCGATTTGCCCTAGGCCAATCATCAAAAAACGAACTTATCGAGTTTTGGGAAAAAGAGATGCGCCCTGGGCTTAGTTCGCTCACGAACCAAATTTCGCATACAAAGAAAAATCATGAGGAAGCCCTAATTACCTTGCTAAACGAACTCAACTTGCGGTTCCAGCACCAATCCACCATTGCTGGTACACTTGAATTTAAGTGGCTTCCGCACTTAGAGCGAAAGCGGAAAAGAGAATTCCGGAGATTAAAATCGGTTTACGTATCGGATTTGAATAACAGGTTTAATACCCTTTATGCCCTAACTGACGATTGGAAGTTTGATCAGGAGGTATACATTTTAACCTGCCACGTGCAAAAAGCGGCGCTTCAGCAAAAGTTTAAGCTTTTATCCAGTCAAAACGATGTAATAGCCAAGTTCGAAGCGATTCCAATATTCCTTGAGAAGACCAGATCGAGTATTTTACTTAAAGATTCGGAAAACTTCCGAAAATCATTACAACTATTAAAGTACAATGCTGATAAGACGCTAGTAAATACGGTGCTTAAAGATGCCCTAAACACCATGTTGGAACAGGATTTCCCTCTGATTATAGATGGCACAGAGCAAAAACTTACGGCCGATATTAGCACTATGACCCAAAAGCGGGTGCTAATTCCCAACTTCGATCCCTCACAGCCATACTCCAAACGGGCACTCACCAGCATCACCCCAAAGGAGCTGATTGATTTTGAGATGGCAGAGGAGCTCAAGCGTTCCACCCTGGCAATTAAGAAGGAGTGTGTTGAACAGATTGATGCCATTCAGCATCTGCTCGACGACATTGGCCGACTGGTAATTTTCAACTTCGAAACGGCCATTGCGATTATCGATGAGCAGGGCGAAGCCGCCCTTGAGCAAAGTTACAGCGATGCCCTTGCTGGCCTCGAAAGAGCATTGCAAAAATATGCCGACCTTAAAGCCCACTTCGAGAGTTTTATCGCCAAAGTAATAAATGATTTTCAAGCTGCCATTGACCAATTTTCAACATCGCTACTCGAGCTAACGGACAATACTCATGTTGAAAATATCCGCTTTAGGATAGCCAAAGCCAAAGCTTTAAAGCGCGGGGAACAAATTTTGACCCTTTTGCTTGAGTCCGGAAGATCGGGTGTGACGAGAATTCTTGGTTACTATAGATTAAGCCGAAAACAAGTTGACGCCGGGATAAAAACTATTCGGGGAAAATTGGGAATACAAGGATTGGCAAAGAATATATCGGTAGAGATTAGCGAATACCTTGCCACCAGCCAGTCGGCATTTCAAAGTCTTCCGTTTGTTTACCGAAGGCTATTTGCCAACGAACCGCTAACAGATTCAATGTTTTACCTATTGAGAAAACAGGAAACCGAAAAACTTCACGACGCATTTGCCCGTTGGCAAATGGGATCGTACATGCCTGTGCTAATTGTTGGCGAAAAAGGTAGCGGTATTAGCACCTTTTTAAAGATTTTTACTTCGCAGAATTTCAAGAAAAGACCACAAGTTTTTGCCATTTCGATTACTACCCGAATTACAACCCAAGAGCAACTCCTTGCCCTGCTTGGGCAATCGTTCAGGGGTAAGGCTTTTACCCAGTGTGATGAGCTTTACGAGTTTGTGTCGCTGCAGGATCCTTTCGTGGCTCAGCTCGACAAACTCCATCTGCTGTTCCTGCGTAAGCCCGGCGGATTCAATGCCCTTAAGCTGCTATTCGAAATTATCAGCAATACCAACCATAGCATCTTTTGGATAGGCACCTCGACGTTATACGCATCCCAATATCTCGACAAGGCTATTGGCCTTTACGGATTCTTTCCCGTGGTTATCCGGATGCAGAACCTGAGCATAAAACAAATTGAAAGCATAATAACATTGCGTCATAAAACCAGTGGTTACTATCTAACTTACCTGCCATCAAAACAGGACATGGGTGACCGGAACTTCCGCAAACGCAACAACAAAGAGCAGCAAACCTACCTTAAGGAAAAATTCTTTAATCAGCTTAACAAGCAAACAGAATCCAATGTTGCTTTTGCCCTTCAGCTGTGGTTGCGAAGCATCAGCAAGATCGATAATAATACTTGCTACATAAATTCGCTCGATGGGGTTGATTTTAGTTTCATTTACTCCTTATCTCCCGAGGTGGTGTTTACCATTCACAACCTAATCTTACATGAGGCTCTAAGTCCAGCGCAGTTATCTAACACTCTGAATATTAACAACCAAAAGGCCGAACTTCTCATTATGCGATTAAACGATAGAGCCATAGTTACCGAGAATCAGGGATATTTCTCTGTTCACCCCTTGCTCTATCGGCAAGCCATTTCGCTTTTACAAGATAAAAACCTAATTCATTAATCATGGTCAAGAAAATATCTCCATACCATAAAGCGCAGCTTGTTATTTTAGCTGTCATAACCCTGTTCTTATGTCCTTACCAAACTGCTGCATCACTAAATGATTCGAGCACCTTGGCGTCTACTCCAGTGCACGAAACGCACCAATACACCTTAATCACAGATCAGCAAGTCCATTTGGCCGATACGCTTAAGAGTAATAAGGTTGAGAAAGTGGGTAAAGATAAAAATCAGCAAACCCTTAGAGAAGAAATCATGCAGGCACCCAATGTAAAGAACGTGATTTCGTTTGGCAAGATATTCTGGTCAATTATTTTTATCGCCATTGGGTATTTTATTCTGCGAGCCGTTGGAGGAGTGCTCTCGCTTTTGGCCGAGCGCAAACCCAAATATAAACCACTAATTTTGAGGACTCTGCCCATTGTTAAGATATTGGGCTGGTCATTTATTGTCTACATCATCATTAGTGGAGTTTTTCAGCCTCCCCGCGAAACGGTTTTCGCATTCTTTGCCTCCGTGGGTGTTGCCATTGGTTTTGCGGCGCAGGATTTGCTCAAGAATATCTTTGGTGGGTTAATGATTATGTTCGACAAGCCCTTCCAGATTGGGGACAAGATAGAATCGGGGAAGTATTACGGCGAGGTGCTTGAGGTTGGGCTGCGCTCCACACGCATTGTAACCGCCGACGACAGCGTGATTACAATCCCGAACTCTGAGATGATGAACCAGTCCATCTCCAACTCCAACTCCAGCGAGAATAATTGCCAGGTGGTGGCCGAGTTTTATTTACCCCAAACCATCGACACCCAACGGGTTCGCGAAATTGCCACCGAGGTGGCACAGGTTTCGAAGTACGTCTACCTAAACAAGCCCATCGCTGTGGTATTCTTTAGCGAACTCACCAACAATAAAGTTTACCTTAAGATGAGGTTAAAGGCATACGTTATGGACATTAGATATGAGTTTGCCTTTAAAAGCGAGATGACCGAATTAGTTTTACGCGAGCTCCAAAAGGAGGGACTGATTTCAGTATAACATTTCAGTAAAACACAAAACCCAGCTTTTGAGCTGGGTTTTGCTTTTATTCTAATATCGTTACTCAACCAATTCGTACCTCATTTGCCCCTTGTCCAATGCGGGTATCCCATACTTAAGCCAATGGGGAGTGGGAGCATCTTTTAGATAATGATCGAAGAACTGCTGCATGCGAATTGTCCAATCAATTCGGTTGGCGCGGCGAACCAGGTTATGCGCCTCGTCGTTGTAGTTTATCATCCAAACTGGCTTTTCGAGCCTACGCAGGGCCAGGAAAAACTCAATTCCTTGGTACCAAGGCACAGCCTCGTCGGCATCATCGTGACGAATTAGCAGCGGTGTGTTTACTCGGGGAGCGTAGAACAATGGCGAGTTCTCGATATAGTGCAAAGGCCGCTCCCAAAGGGTTGCGCCTATGCGGCTCTGGGTGCGCTCGTACTGAAACATCCGCGCCAAGCCACTTCCCCAGCGGATTCCACCGTAGGCACTGGTCATATTACTAACAGGGGCACCAGCCGATGCAGCCTTAAACAGATCGGTTTGCGTTACCAGGTAGGCAATTTGATAACCACCCCAGCTTTGACCCTGCACGCCAATCCTGTTGATATCAACAAAACCGCGATTAACCATGGCCATTGTTCCGCTAATTATTGCATCGTAGGCACTTTTACCGGGTAACCCCTCAACGTATGAAATATCGGGCATAAATACGATGTAGCCATTGCTAACATAGAAAGTAGGACAAATTACCGATCGACCGGGTGCGGGTTTGTGATGAGTATGAAGACCATCGGCATGGCGCTCGTAAAAGTATACCATCATGGGGTACTTTTTGCTGGCATCAAAATCCTCGGGAAGATATAGCAGCCCCTCAACCTCGTTGCGGTTAAAATCGTGCCACTTGGTGAGCTCCACCGAACCCCACAGGTAATCTTCCTGCTGGGGATTGGCGTGCGACAAACGCTTGCCATCGGTAAAACTGCTGCCGCTTACCCATAGGTCGGGGTACTCGTGGTACGATTGACGGGTCCACAGTAGGGTTTTTAAATCCTCAGAATTTGCCCTAACCCCATATCTCACCGGATCTTTCACCAAAACGGTTGGCTCCTGAGCCTTCCCTGGGATAACAGTTGCAAATCCCGATTGCTTGTCGTTCTCGTCGAAAAGGTTTAGCAGCATAGGTTGATTTACGGGGATTCCATCTACCTCGCTATCCAACCGCTGCTGGCGGTAAACAATTTTACTACTGCGGCCCTGCTGGTTGGTGATGCAGATTGGCGCCTTTTTACGGGTTAAATCAACTTGCCAAATATCGTACCTGTCGTAAATCAGAAACGAGTTCCCATCGCTTAGCCAATCGGCCGAACCGTAAGGACGTGGTTCACTTGGGGTGTCCTCCATCTCGAAGTAGAAGTTAGCGTTGATATCCTTGGAAAGAGGAAATGCCTTTAAACCCTTGGTAGTCATCCCATACCAGGCACTATCGGATGGTTGGTAAAAGGCCAAATACTTGTCGTTATGCGAAATGTTTGGGAAACTTGAGTTGTTTTTAGCAATAATTCTTCGCTCACCGCTATCGAGATCAACCAGGTAGTAATCGCTCCCCGAGGGGTACTCCCATGTCATGCTCCATAGGTAGGGCGTTCTGTCGATGCCAACGGCATATTTTCCGTTGGCTTTACGATCGAGCCTAATGTTTTCCATGCTTTTATCGGCAAGTTGAATATACTTACCACTTTTCAGGTTGATAACACCAAGGTACGATCGTTTTAAATCGTTCTTAAGGCTAACCATTTGCTGAGTTTGCAGCAAGGTGTCGGTCCAACTCCACAGATCAAAAATCACCTTCTCGTCGCTGGTAAGCGTATCCTTGGGCTCCTCCTTGGGCTTTGGGTAGGTGTAAAGGAATAACCGCTTCCCGTCCTCGCTAAATCTGGGCTTGTTGTGCTGGCTAACCACCCAGCCTTTGGGAATACCCGCTGATGCCTCGTGAAGAATTTTGGTGGCCGCATTCTGACCCTCCTTCCAGAGGTACAGGTCGAAAATCTTAACTTTTCCCGTATCGGCTGTAAACTGAAAGGCCAGCATTTTGCCATCGCGGCTAAAGGTTAAGTTTGTAATCTCGCCCTTCTCGCCAAACACTTTTGTCGACAGCTCCCTTTGGGTGTCGAATATGGTAAGATGATTATGCTCAAGCGAATCGGCACTAATGTGCGAGATGGCCACGTAGTTGCCAAAATCTGCAAACGTAAAATCCTCAACATGCAAAATTTCTTGTTTCCCCTTGCTTTGAGTATTTAAAAGAGTAAGCAATGTTTCTTTCTTTTTTGATTTAGCCTTAGGCTTTGTCTTTGCTTTTGGCCTTGCAGCTGTTGAATCCTTCGATACAGTATCCTTGGGAGCAACCACCTTGTGCTCCGCCAAAAAACCAACCCACTGGCCATCCTTAGATCCCATACCAAAACTCTTCACCTTCGAAAAACCAATCCACTCATTGGCTTCCAGAATGTATACTCCACCGGAATCCTTTGGCATCTGGTCGGGCTTTTTCTTGGCTAGTCGGGCCTTGCGAACATCGGCCTTGGTGGGTTTGATTTTTATGGCAACAAAGTTGCCATTGGGATCGAGCTGTGCGCCTGAGCCTCGCTCGAAAATCTTTTCAGAACTATTCTTAAGATTCTTGGTTACCAGGGAACCATCGCCGTCCTGAGGGTTAATCTCAAACGAGATCAAATTGCCTCTAAGCGATATTTTTGGATTCTCCATATCCTTCCACGAGTCGTATACATCGTGCGTTAGCGGTTTCTTTTGTGCATGCATAGCAGCGCTGTTTAGCATGAAAAGGACAGCTAAAAGGGTGTAAAAAAGATGCTTCATTGGAACAAATTTTTGATTTTTGTGTTTCCTACTATGACCGTAAGCAAAACAATAAGTTTAGCTACCAAATTGGTCATAGCCAAAATCGATGTTTACAAAACGAATTATCACTATATTTGCATTAACAAAATGATGTTACGAATGCGGAAAAATACTCACACCCTTTGTTGTTGTTGGTTTTTAAACCATACGGGAAGGGTATGCCCAGGCATAACGCATTTGACATAGGACTGATTTTATCAAACCAATATCACACGCCCTTCCAATCCTGGAGGGGCTTTTTTATTTAATACGCTTACAAATGATACACTTGATCAGAAATAGATTACCCGCAAAATCGGAGATTTATACTTTCTCCCAAAACCTTATTTACCATCTATTCCCCTACTTCGATGGGGGTGATCCAAAGGTGATCACAGTTACCAATCTACAAAAGCAGCTGGAACAACTGCTGAATTACTTCGATGCAATGGATTCCAGCAGCAAACAACAGGCTATTGATCAATTTATTAAAGAGTTACCAGCAATAAAGGAACAGCTCGAGGCCGATGCAAATTTTATAGAATCAAACGATCCCGCAGCAACCTGCATCGAGGAGGTAGTTATGGCCTACCCCGGTTTTGAGGCTATCACCATTTACCGATTAGCCCATGCGTTAAAGCAGTTGGAGATTCCTCTAATCCCCAGAATTATGTCTGAACAAGCACATTCGCGAACTGGAATTGATATACATCCCGGTGCAACCATAGGCAGCCCATTCTTTATCGATCACGGAACAGGCATAGTGGTTGGCGAATCGGCAGTAATTGGCAACCGGGTGAAACTCTACCAGGGCGTTACCCTAGGAGCATTAAGCGTGTGCAAGGAATCGGCGCAAACCAAACGCCACCCAACCATTGAGGATAATGTGGTGATTTACGCTGGCGCCACCATACTCGGGGGAAAAACTACCATTGGTCACAATAGTATAATCGGAGGAAATGCTTGGCTTACCATGAGCATACAGCCATACTCCGTTGTGCAGCACGAGGACAAGGTTCGGATCACAACCCGAGATTACTCGTTGAGTTGAATAAGTAACTATAGTTCATAAAGTGGCTAAAGTTCATAAAGTGACTAGTGTTTATAAAGTGACTAGAGTTTATAAAGTGACTAGAGTTTATAAAGTGACTAGAGCTAATAAATCTATGTGTCTATTGTTAAATCTATGTTCTCTATGTGTTTATACAAGATTGAAGACCGAATTAGCCTGAAGCATAATAAATTCAATGATACTGACTGGCCTTCACCCATCCATCCAATCACTCAATCACTCAATCATTCAATCATGAAATCATGAAAATAAAATCATCAACACAGCTAATTGGTAACACCCCGCACTTGCGGCTAGGTAAACTTTTTCCAAACCACAAGGTGTGGATAAAGCTGGAACGTGCTAACCCCGGTGGCAGCATAAAGGACAGAATTGCGCTAGCCATGATTACCGATGCGGAAGAAAAGGGGCTGCTAAAATCTGGCGGTACCATTGTAGAGCCCACATCGGGCAATACGGGAATTGGCTTGGCTCTGGTTGGTGCAGTAAAAGGATATCGAGTAATTCTTGTAATGCCCGAATCGATGTCGGCTGAACGACGAATGCTGCTGAAAGCATACGGAGCAGAACTTGTGCTAACATCAAAAGAAGAGGGTATGAAGGGAGCAATAGCTATGGCAACGGGAATTGTAAGTAATACGCCGGGCGCATTTATGCCCATGCAGTTCGAGAACCCTGCAAATCCATCAATTCACATGCGTACAACTGCATTGGAAATAATTAACAATTTTCCCGAGGGAATCGATTACCTTATCACCGGAATTGGCACTGGAGGCCATATTACGGGTGTCGGTAAAAAGCTTAAAGAAGCATTTCCGCAGATCAAAGTGATAGGTGTTGAACCCTCTACCTCAGCATTATTAAGCGGTAAATCCCCTGCCCCTCACCCATTGCAGGGGATTGGTGCAGGATTTGTCCCCCCAATTCTGGCAACAGAAATTTTGGACGAAGTAGTGCAAGTACATGGCGATGAGGCTTTTGAGATGACGCGTAAGTTGGCAAGAACTGAGGGTGTTTTGGTAGGAATTTCGACTGGCGCATCGCTGGCTGCCATTGCAAAAAAGCTGGCGGTTATTCCTTTTGATAAAACCATTCTCACCTTTGCCTACGATACGGGTGAGCGCTACCTAAGCGTTGATGGCTTATGGGAATAAGGGTTAAAAATGATATCTAAGGTAAAACTGCAACACATTATTGTACTGCCCTCGATTTAGCCGATACGAGATATTACCCTTATGAGGCCTAACGGGAATCGCCGAATAGGAAATTGAGGTACAGAAACTAAAATGCTTATTTATTAAATACTCAATGCCAGCGGTTCCGGCCAATTCAACCTTTCGGAATTGATCTACATCCTCCTCGGGGAATGGCCCCTCCATGGTACTCTCGGTGGCTTTCCACAGAAAGCCAATGGATAACCCAGCGAACGGAATAATATTGTCGCGGAATCGATACTCAAGCAGGTAGGGCATTTCGATATAGTTAAGCCGAAGGCTATAGAATCCTATCACGCTTCCAATATCATCTTTAAACTGCTTGTGACTACCCTTTTGCAGGAATTTAAGTTCGGTTCTTAGGGCAAGTTCAGGGGAGATATTCCGGCCAACCCAAACTCCCGCAGCAAGTCCCGCGCGGTTATACCCTCCATGTCCATCGCCATCGACTTGTGTAGCCGATAAACCAGCAAGCAATCCACCATTAAAGTTCTGCGATAGTGCGGCAGAGGCAAGCGAAAATAGTGCAAAAGCTAGGATAATTCTTCGAGAGCTCATTTCATTTGGTTTAGCATTTCCAGCATTTTCTTAACCCCCGTAGAGGCTGGCTCCTTAATAAAATTTACATCGCGACGCGAGTAAACCACCACATCGTGCGGATCGATTAGGAAAATTGGGATACCCATTGGGGCATAGTCGAGCAGACCTGCTGCGGGATACACGTTAAGCGATGTACCCACCACAGCAAAAATATCGGCTTGAGCCGCAATTTCGGCGGCCTCGGCAATCATGGGCACTGGCTCGCCAAACCAAACAATATGCGGCCGCAGTTGGTGTCCCCGTTCACACACATCGCCCATCTTTAGCTCCTTACCACCAATATCGTAAATCAGATTTGGGTTGCCTGTTGACCTAACTTTAGTTAGCTCCCCATGTAGATGGATGATTTTTGTACTTCCTGCCCGCTCATGAAGATTATCCACATTCTGCGTGATTATATGTACATCGAATTGCTTTTCGGCCTGAGCAAGCGCCTTATGTCCCGCGTTTGGCTCAACGGTAAAAAGTTGCTTACGTCGCTCGTTGTAGAATCGCTGAACCAACTTTGGATTTCGATCCCACGCCTCGGGGCTTGCCACCTCCATCACATCGTACTCCTCCCACAGGCCGCCCATATCGCGGAAAGTTCTAATACCGCTCTCAGCTGAAATACCAGCCCCAGTAAGCACTACCAATTTCTTCATGCCCATCAATTTTGTGTAAAGATATCGAAATTTAAAAAAACAAAAACGGGCAGCTAATTGGTTTTGGCTGCCCGTTAATAAAATGATTTAGGTTTCCCCTATATCAATCCCTTCGCGTGTTTGTCACCAATAACCTTAAGCATATCGTCGGTCATGGTTTCCAGGTTCCACTTCGGATTCCAGCCCCACTCCTCGCGGGCGCAGCTGTCGTCCATGTAGTTTGGCCAGCTGGCCGAGATGGCTTTCTTAATAGGATCCACATCGTAATCCATTACAAATTCGGGAATACGCTTTTGGATGGCTGCCATAATCTGCGATGGGTCAAAACTCATGGCAGTTACGTTGAAGCTATTTCTATGCTTAAGTTTGCTGGGGTCGGCCTCCATCAAATCCACGCAGGCGTTGAGCGCATCGGGCATATACATCATATCCAAATAGGTTCCCTGTGGGAGCGGACAGGTAAATTTCTTCTCCTTTATAGCGGCGTAGTATATCTCCACGGCATAATCGGTAGTTCCACCGCCCGGCAGGGTTACGTTTGAGATGATTCCGGGGAAACGAACGCTGCGCGTATCCAATCCAAAACGCTGGAAGTAGTAATCGCTCAGCAACTCGCCCGATACCTTGCACACGCCATAAATTGTAGTGGGACGCATTATGGTATCCTGTGGAGTATTGTCCATGGGGGTCGAAGGACCAAAGGCTCCAATGGAGCTGGGTGTAAATACGGCGCACTTGTTCTCTAGGGCTATATCCAACGAGTTTAGTAGTGCACCCATGTTAATTTTCCAGGCTAACTGAGGGTTTCGTTCTCCAGTGGCCGAAAGCAGAGCAACAAGATTGTAAATTGTATCTACCTTATGATTCCGCACAACTTCAGCAAATCTTTTCCCGTCGAGAGCGTCAAACTCTTCCAAAGGACCTGCATCACCAAGCTGCTTGCAGGTGCAGCAATTAATATCGGAGGCAATCACATTTGTATCGCCATATATCTTACGAAGATGAGGGATCAGCTCCGAGCCAATTTGACCTCCAGCGCCTACTACAAGTATTCTTTTCATTGGAAAAACCTTTTTGCAGTTCTAATTTGTAATTAATTCGCCTTGAATTGAACAAAATTATTAGGCAAAAGTACATGTTTCCGCTTAACTGTAATACACCAATTGGTGCAACAGCAATATTTTTTTCTCGTTCACCATGTTACTTACCCTATTTTGCAGATAATTAGCTTAATAGTTATGTGTTGAAAAACATTTTGGACTTTTTAACGATTTTAGTCGAAAAATCTATTGCTGTATCAAATTTTCAGCTGTACCTTTGGACCAAAATAAACGAATAGTCAAATATTTTATGGATAACAACACCAAAACGCTAGCTAACAGTAATATGCGAAACACCATTGTGAGCATCGCCGCAGAAGTATTTGCCAAGTTTGGGTTTAAAAAAACAACTGTTGATGATATTGCTCAAGCACTTAGCAAAGGTAAAAGTTCCATATACTACTACTTTAGCAGTAAGGAGGATATATTTAAGGCCGTGATTGAGAAAGAGGCCGATGCACTTCGCGAAAAGATCAACGAAATACTTCAAAGCGATCAAAAAGTAATTGACAAAGTTAAGGCTTACGTCAACACTCGAATGCAAGCTGTAAAGGTTATGGCGAACTACTACACTTTGGTCAACGACAAGGGAGTAAACCACCTTGATATGGTTGAAAAGCTACGATTGAAATACGATACCGAGGAGGTGTCAATCATTAAAGCCCTGCTAACCGAAGGGGTTGAGCAGAAGGTTTTTCAAGTTAAGGATATTGAACTCTCATCGGTTGTGTTGCTAACGGCAATGAAGGGTCTTGAAGTTCCACTTTTCCTTGAGCATTCGCGTACAGAAAATTTGGACACTATACTTAACGATATGCTCAACATGCTTTTCTATGGAATTGTAATTCGAAACAGCTAATACGATGAAAAAAAGCATTCTATTAACCTTTTGCTTTTTGGTTGCCATCCCTCTCGTGGCGCAACAAGTTCTATCGCTCAACGATTGTAAGAGGCTTGCCCTAGAACATAATTATAAGATTCGAATTGCTAGAGAGGATATTGAATTAAGTGAGGCTCTGGTGAACTCGGCTCGCACCAACTACTTTCCAAACATCAGCGCAACGGGGCTCTACAATCGAACCAATAGAAATATCCAGCTGCTCGAGAACGATATGCTCATTCCGGTAGTACCATTTAGTGCAATCAATCCCGAAACGGGCGAGTTCGACCCCAATAGCGATCCTGCCAACACATTTGTGTTTAACCCCATAAGTGGTGGGTTGATTTACGACAAAGATGGCAACCCCGTTTTCACCAACTACGCCTGGCTGCCTAAGGATCAGCTGCAATTTGGTGGTAAGAATCTGTTTATGGCGGGAATTAGCATAACCCAACCCATTTACACTGGGGGTAAAATACGAGAGATGCACCGTATCAGCCAGCTAAACAACCAAATTGCTAAGCTTTCGCTAACCAAGGAGCAGAACGAGCTGCTTTACGGGGTAGAGGCAAACTACTGGCGAATGGTATCGCTGCAGGAAAAGGTGAAAACGGTTGAGAGCTATATCGCCCTGCTTAACAAACTTAAAACCGATTTGCAAAACCTATACACCGAGGGTATAGTCATAAAAACCGATGTGCTTAGGGTTGATGTAAAGGCCAACGAGGCGCAGCTAAATCTGCTTAAAGCGCAGAATGGACTAGAGCTGTCGCGCATGGCACTATGCCAAATGGTTGGGCTTCCGTTCGAGTCAAACATCATGCTTAGCGATAGTCTGGACAAAACCCCCAGCAGTATTGATGCGGAACTTCTAGCTGATAGTACCAATACTACCCGACCCGAGCTGGCCATGCTTAGCCAAGCGGTAAGCATAGCGCAATCGGGGGTAAACATTATGAAATCGAGATACCTCCCAGATGTCGGACTTACTGCTGGATACACCTTTCTAAACCCTAATCCGTATAGCGGTTTTTCCAATAGTTTTGGTGGCGATTGGAACGTAGGTGTGGCCATAAACATCCCCATTTTCCACTGGAACGATAGAGCACACACCCTTAGGGCTGCGCAACACGAGTATAAAAAGGCTGACCTACAGCTGGCCGAAGCTCGCGAAATGATAGACCTACAGGTTCGGCAGGCCATCTTTGCCGCTAACGAAAGCTACAAAAGGGTTTCGATGGCCGAAGAAAATCTATCGCTTGCAACCGAAAACCTTAGAATAACCAGCAATGCCTTTGCTGAGGGAATGGTTAAAACCACCGATGTGCTAGAGGCTCAAGCCTTGTGGTTAGAGGCAAACAGCAACCTTATTGATGCTCGAATGGAGAGCCAGCTGAGTACCGTTAACCTCCGAAAGGTAACGGGGCAAATTACCATTGACGAGGAAATCAGGTAAAATTTCGAAATGCATATTGATCTGCCAACAAAGAAATCACCATAATAAACAGGATATGAAGGTTAAACTATTAATACTATTAACCGCAATTGCCCTAATCAGCTGTAAAGGCACAAAAAACGAGGGCGAGGAAATTCTTGCGGAACTCCCCGTGGTAAAAGTTGCCAAGGCAACCGAGATGGCCTACTCACCCACCCTTAGCTTCACAGGCACTGTATTTGCCAATCGCGAATCGAATTTGGGTGCGGCAATGCCCGGAAAAGTGGAGAAGATACACTTTGCTGAGGGGGCTAAGGTTAGGCAGGGCGATTTAATTGTGGAACTGGCCGACGAGATGCTCACCCAGGCCGAGGTGGAAAATCAGGCGCTGCGAAAGGATTACGAGAGGGTAAAACGACTTCGTGCGCAGGAGAGCATCAGCCAAATGGAGTACGACCACATAAAGGCCAAGCTCGAAGCATCGGATGCTAAAACCGAAATGATTCGTAAAAACACAAGGGTTTACGCCCCCTTCTCGGGAATCATTGTTGAGCGGATGATGGAGGAGGGTGAGATATACTTTATAAACCCTGGCCTCGACCCCGGCTACTCCATGCGCTCGGGTATTGTACGGCTTATGCAACTCGACCCAGTTAGGGTAAAATTCGATGTGAACGAAAAGGATTTATCCACAGTAAAACCTGGGCTAATAGCAGAAATTACTGTCGACGCACAGCCCAATAAGCGTTTCAATGCCAAGATTAACAGCGTTAAACCAATGCTCTCAACCTTAACCCGAACTGCCTCGGCAGAAATTGTACTTAGCAATGCGGTTGGCGAGCTAAAGCCTGGTATGTTTGCACGGATTAACATATCGCTTCCTGAACAACAATCGGTATTTGTGCCATTAAGCAGCATTGGCCAGCTACCCGGAACTGGCGAAGAGTTTGTTTACGTTATCGAAAACGATGTTGCCCAAAGGGTTGTAATTAGCCGTCTACACACAATGGGCGATATGGTAGCCGTTACAGGCGCTGAGCCCAACCAGCTAATTGTTGTAGAGGGAAAGGCAAAAATTAAGGACGGACAGAAGGTAGAGGTTAAGAAATAAGATGCACTTCGCCAAAGTTTATTTCAAGTCTATGTCGTAAAATTTTACGATTTCAGTAAAAAATAAGAAATACAACAAATATGAATCTCCCCAGAATATCCGTTCGCCGACCAGTAGCCATTGCCATGGTGTTCCTCGCCACACTATTGTTTGGGTTGGTTTCGCTCACCCGGCTTCCACTCGATGTTATGCCCGAGATGGAGTTCCCATCGCTCACGGTTATCACCCTTTACCCCGGGGCCTCAGCCATTGAGGTAGAGCAGCAGGTTACTCGTCCGCTCGAGGCTGCACTGGGCGGCACCGAAAACCTAAAGGAAATCAGTTCGCAGTCGAAAGAGAATGCTTCATTCATCTCGCTGCAGTTCGAGTGGGGTTCCGATATTAGCGAATCAGCCAATAATGCCCGCGATTTGATAGAGTTGGTTAAGAATAGACTCCCAGCCAATGCCTATAACCCCGTAATTTACAAGATAAACTCGTCGCTACTTCCGGTTCTGGTATATGGTGTTTCGGCCAACGACAGCTACAATGGGCTCGATATGATTATTCAGGATCAGATTGCAGCACCACTGCGCAAGCTTCCCGGCGTGGGAACGGTAATGGTTCTGGCCACTCCCAAAAGGGAGATAAAGGTTGATGTCGACCCTCACAAGCTTGCCGCCTACAATATCACCATAAGCCATATTGAAACTATCCTTAACGCCGAGAATATCACTATTCCCGGGGGGAATATTCGAGTGGGCGATAATGATTTTGCCATTCGCATACCCGGCGATATTGAGCATGTTGATGAGCTGGGCGAACTGGCGCTCATCAACTTCAACAATAGGATTATCCGCCTTAGTGATGTGGCCACCATTACCGATGGGTTCAAGGAACTCGACGAGCACTCGCGCACCATTAATGGCTCGGGGGTGGGTATTATGATTCAGCGCCAGTCGGGCGCCAACACCCTTGAGGTGGTACAAGCCGTAAGGCATAAGATATCGGAAATTCATCCCTCTTTGCCTGCCGATATTGAAATTGCGGAGATTATGAACTCCGACGAGCTGATTGTGGAAAGTATTAAAAACCTTACCCAATCGTTTTGGTATGCCCTAATCTTTGTGGTGCTGGTGGTTTTTGCTTTTCTGCGTGAGTGGAGACTAAGCCTAATCGTATTCCTAACCATCCCCTTTTCGCTTATTACATCGTTTATTCTGATGTACGCCATTGGCTGGACTATCAACATCTTTAGCCTAATGTCGCTTATTATTGCAATGGGTATGGTGGTAGATAATTCCATTGTGGTGCTCGAGAATATCACTCAGCATATCGAGAGGGGGTCGCGGTCAAGCCAAGCGGCCATTTTTGGTACTAGCGAAATGGGTTCGGCCATTACCGCATCAACCCTTACAACGCTTATGGTGTTTATCCCCATGATATTTATGGGAGGATTGGTTGGGGTGATGTTTAAGCAGCTGGCCATCATCACGTCGGTAACCATGGTGGCATCGCTTATAACTGCCCTAACGCTAACGCCCATGGCCTCGTCGCAATTGCTAAAGGCCAAAAAAAGGGGAGAGGAGCGAAAGCGCTACCTACTGTACCGATTAAGTGAGAAGCTATTTGTTTATCTAGAGATTATATACCAAAAAACCCTTGGCTGGGCGGTATACCATAAAACCTTCACCCTAACCATTGTAGGCCTTGCGTTAGGAACTAGTCTTTGGGTTGGCAAGGGGTTAGGCACCGACTACATTCCCGAGTTCGATGCTGGGGATATTATTGCTACCATTGAGATTGATATCTCGGCAACGGCTTCCAAAACCGACAGCATTTCGCAGGTGGTGATGGATATTTTTGAGCGCGAGGTTCCAGAGATGATGCCCGGCAGCTTGGCTTCCATTTCGGGGCAATCGGAAAATGGAATGCTAACCTCAGTTGGGTTTCGCGAGGGGAAGAACATTGCCACTGTGCTTTGTCATCTTTCGCTACCCAATAAGCGGGCACGCTCGGCCAAGCAAATAGCACACGAGCTTCGCCCACATATTGCCCAAATACCCGAGGTGGAAAACTTTAACATTGTGGGCGGAAGCATTATCTCACAAGCGGTTACGGGCAACCTAAAGCCCATCGAGTTTCATATCTCAGGGTCAAACTACGAGCACCTAAATGCGATTGCAACGAACCTAACCCAAAACTTGTCCGGCTCGCCAAACTTTATCGATGTGGTAAACACCATTGACAAGGGCAAAATGGAGGTTCAGGTTCGGGTCGATAGGCAAAAAGCATCAGCCCTAGGGCTAAATACCGGAATGATAGGTTTACAGGTTCGCCAGAGTATCTATGGAGCCGAGGCGGGTGGGTTTAAAGAGGAGGGTAACGAGTTTCGGATTGTGGTTCGCTACCACCCCGACTACCGAAGCGATATTGAGTCGATTAAAAACATAAGCCTTACTAACCTGCTGGGGCAACACATTCCCCTCTCGTCGGTTGCCGATATTGAGCTGGGGATGGGGTCGCTACAAATCGATAGGCTTGCGCAGGAGCGCATAGTAAGGGTTATGGCCGAGCTCAACGGCATATCTTTAGGGGAAGGCCAGGGCGAGGCCCTGCAAATGCTGAAAGACTTGGATATACCTGCTGGAACCGAGGTGAAGTTGGCAGGCCAAACCACCGAACAGGGGGCTTCGTTCGCCGATTTGTACCTAATCTTCTTCCTAGGCATTGCGCTGGTATACATGGTCATGGCCGGTCAGTTCGAGTCGTTCCGCGACCCATTCATCATTATGTTTGCCGTTCCACTAACCTTTATTGGAATAATATGGGCCTTTAAGCTAACCGGGGTAACCCTAAGCGTAACCACCTTTGTGGGTGTGATTATGCTTATAGGAATAGTTGTGAACAACGGCATTGTGCTGGTAGATTACACAAACCTGCTACGTAAACGGGGCCTAAAGGTATACGAAGCAGTGCAAGAGGCTGGTCGCAGCCGCCTTCGTCCGGTGCTTATGACCAGCCTAACCACTATGCTAGGGATGCTGCCCCTTGCAATGAGCGAAGGAATGGGGCGCGAGGCATATCAGCCATTGGGAATTACAATGATTGGTGGGTTATTGGCCTCTACTTTTATTACCCTGCTGGTGGTGCCAACGGTATATGCTATTTTCCATGCTAAAAGTAACTAAAACATTAAATCCATACGCAATGAAACTAATATACTGTACCTGTAATGTAAGCATTTTAGATGCTTTGGTTAAAAAGGTTGATGAGATTGGCGTGGATAGCTACCAGATAATTGAAAAGGTATTGGCCAAAAATGAGAAGGGCGATAGTAGGCTCGACACTGCCGTTTGGCCAGGATACAACTCAGCTGTAATTATGCAAATTCAAGACGAAACTAAAGCAAAGGCCATAATGGAAACCATAAGGGAGTTTAACAAATCAGCATTCAACGAAAATGAGTTAGTAATTGCGGGGTTACTGTCTACTAATGATTTTTGTTGCGACTAGCAAAATTTAAAAGGTTATTAAACCCAAACTTTTAGGCCAAAGTAAGTAATACGCTAAATTGCAATATCCTAATTTATCTATATCTTTGCATTCGTTCTATTCGTTCAACACTAGTAAAAGTGTTCTTTGTATTTATTGAATAGCAATATTTTATAACAAAGTTTAATAAAAAAAATATGAGCAACTCAAAAGAACTAAAACGCATCGGCGTATTTTACGATGGAAACTATTTTTTACATGTTAGTAACTACTACAACTACTTTCACCCAAGGCGCAAACGCCTGAATATTGCCGGTTTACACAACTTTGTTCGCAACCTAGTAGCCAAAGAGGAGGAGGTTCCTGCCCGCTTCTGCCAGGTTATCGAGGCACACTACTTCCGTGGCCGCATTAGTGCCCAGGAGGCCAGTCAGCGAGGCAACCAACTTTACAACGATAGGGTTTTTGACGATATTTTGATGTCGGAGGGTGTGGTAACGCACTACTTGCCCATTCGCAACCGAAGTGGCAAAAAGGAGGAGAAAGGAATTGATGTGTGGCTAGCCCTCGAGGCATTTGAGCAGGCATTCTACAAACGGTTTAATGTGCTGGTTCTTATTACCTCTGATGGTGATTATGTACCTTTGATCCGTAAACTCAACTCGCTTGGCACTAAGGTTATGGTTCTTAGCTGGGACTTTGAGTACACCGACGATATGGGCCGCGAGGTGGTTACCCGTACATCGCAAGACTTAATCCAGGAGGTAACCTACCCCATTGCCATGCACGAGCTTATAAACAGCGGGCTAAAATCGAACAATCAACTAGTTACAAATCTTTTCGATCTGCCCGAATACGCCCAACCCAAGCGCGTTACTACCCTCGATACCGATGGTGAAATGCACGAGGGCAAAACCATGAACATGAATAATGGTTACGGCTTTATTCAATTCCCGCCCAACAATCTCTTCTTCCACTATCAGGATGTGGTTGAGGGCGATTTTAACGATATCCGCAATGGCGATCTCGTGGAATTTACCATCGAAACCAACGACCGCGGCCAGGAGGTGGCAAAGAATGTGCGTAAAGTTGAGTCAGCCGATCCTAATCTATACTAACTAACTGCTGACGGGGTGAATATTAGATAAACTGATATTCACCCCGTCAGTCAATTATAATAACCCATGAAGAACATACTTGTAACAGGCGGTGCTGGGTTTATTGGCTCGCATGTGGTGCGCCGATTGGTAAACCGCTACCCCAGCTGCAATATCATCAACATGGATTGCCTAACCTACGCTGGTAATCTGGAAAATTTGAAAGATATTGAGGGCAAACCCAACTACCATTTTGTAAAGGTTGATATTAGGGACGAGGAGCGTGTAGCCAAGGTTTTTGCCGATTTCAATATCGACGGCGTAATCCACCTAGCGGCAGAGTCGCACGTGGATAGATCCATAACAAATCCCATGGATTTTATTAAGACCAACATTGAGGGAACCGTGGTGCTGCTTAACGCCGCCCGACAGCAGTGGGGCAGTAAATTTGAGGGCAAGCGGTTTTACCATATCTCCACCGATGAGGTTTACGGTAGCCTGGGCGACGAAGGCTTATTCACCGAATCTACCCCTTACGACCCACGCAGCCCTTACTCGGCCTCGAAGGCCAGCTCCGATTTTCTGGTTCGCGCGTACAACCACACCTATAAATTACCCGTAGTTATTTCAAATTGCTCCAACAACTACGGGCCAAACCAGTTCCCCGAAAAGTTAATTCCGCTTGTAATCAGCAATATTCAGCAGATGAAACCGCTGCCCATTTACGGCAAAGGGCTTAACGTGCGCGACTGGCTCTACGTGGAGGATCATGCCTCAGCCATCGATTTAATATTCCACAACGGCGAAAACGGCGAAACCTACAATATTGGCGGAGGAAACGAGTGGAAAAACATTGATCTGGTTAAGTTGCTTTGCAAGATTATGGACAGCAAGCTGGGGAGGGAAACCGGAACCTCGGAAAAACTAATCACCTTTGTAACCGATAGGGCTGGCCACGACTTAAGATACGCCATCGATTCCTCTAAGATAAGCAGCAAACTTAGCTGGGAACCAACCGTAACATTTGAGCAGGGCCTAGAAAAAACAGTAGACTGGTACCTGACTAATAAGCAGTGGATTGACGATATCGTCTCGGGCGATTACGCCAACTACTATCAGCAGCAATACGGAAATAGATAGTTGTGCTGAACTGAGGGCCATTATTTGCTACGCAAATAATGGCCCTCAGTATATTAATCCAGCCTACTCACCAAGAACGGCAAGCAATTTCCTTACGCTTTCCACCGAGTCGATGTAATAATTGGCCTTAGTGCTTTTTGTGCCAACCTTAATGGTAAATGCATTCTCAGGCATGGCGCCAAAGGTGTACTCGTCGGTCCAGTCGTCGCCAATGGCCATCACAAAATCGAACTTATCCTGAGACAGCTGCTTTGCTGCCGCCCTGCCTTTGTTCACTCCCGAATTCTTTATCTCAATTACCTTGTCGCCATCCATAATCTCGAGGTTTAGGTTCGACACCAAATCGCGCAGCTCATCCTTTAGCTCCCAAGCTCGCATTACGCCAAGGTCGGGATCGGCATTGCGATAGTGCCAAACCAGCGAATAGTTCTTCTCCTCCAGAAAAGACCTCGGCGTACGATCGGCGTAAAAATTTATAAGCGGTCGAATTATGTCCATCCAGTGCTTATCTATCGGCTCTAGCATTCCCCAAGTACCGCTAGGTGGTTTAACCCAAACACCATGCTCAGCCACAAATGTTATGGTGCTGAAATCGGCAAACCATTTGCCCAAAGTTTCCTTATCGCGCCCGCTAATAATGACAATCCGGTTGCTTGTGTCGCGAACCAACGATCGTAATATATTGTACAACTCATCATTGGGTATAGCCATCTGCGGATCGTTGTGGAATCCGGTTAAAGTACCGTCGTAATCGAGAAAGATAATTCGTTTGTCCGCTTTATTGTAGTTACCCTTTATGTTTTCGATAATGGTTGGTGAAATCCGTCGGGTTAAATTGGTCTCCTGCATTTTTTTCACCCCTTTTATTGCACTTAAAATATCGGCCGCCCATTTGGCCTCGTTGTATACCTGCAGCCTTTTCTGCATCACACTGTTCCTCTGTCGCTGCTCCTTTATCGGCATTTCCACTGCCGCTTTTATGGCCTGTGCCACATCGGCAATATTGCTGGGGTTTACCTGAATAGCCTCGCTCATCTCCTTGGCCGCGCCAGTCATCTCGCTTAGAACAAGAACACCGGTTTGATCTACCCTCGAGGCCACATACTCCTTGGCAATAAGGTTCATCCCATCTCTGAGGGGGGTTACTAAAGCAATATCAGAGATTGAGTACATCTCCACCAGCTCCTCGCGGGTTAATGAACGATAAAAATACCAGATAGGAAGCCAACCGGCAGTTCCATACTGTCCGTTTATCCGTCCCACCATTTCGTCAACAGTGCGCTTTAGGCTTTGATATTCTGCCAGCACCTCGCGCGAAGGGATCACGAAAAGGGCTAGCGATACCTTTCCAATGTAATCGCTGTTCTCGGTAAGGAATCGCTCATACGCATCTAGGCGCTGTGGAATTCCCTTGGCGTAGTCAAGCCTATCGACTGATAGAATTAGCTTTGAATTATTCTGCAAAACCGACCCCAAGAACTGTCCGCGCAAACTTTTTGCAGGAATTGTTGATTGCTTCTGAAGAGTTTGAGAGAGTTTGCTAAAGTGTTTAAAATCGACCCCCAGAGGGAAGTTCTCGATCTTTACTACTCGCTCATCGAGCTTAACTGTATTTAGAATATTGTCGAAACCCAGCAACCGACGTATTGAACTCATAAAGTGGCGTTCATAGTCGAAGGTATGGAAGCCGATAAGATCAGCCCCTAGGATACCCTCCACAATCTCCCTTCGCCATGGCAATATCCTGAAAATCTCATATGATGGGAATGGAATATGTAAGAAAAATGCTATGGTTATATTGGGCATTGCATCTCTAAGCATTTGCGGGAGCAACAGCAAATGGTAATCGTGCACCCAAATGGTATCCTCGGGTTTTGCCACCGCTAATATGGTATCGGCAAACCGCTGGTTTATCTGCTTGTATGCCTCCCAACTATCAGCATTAAACTCGCTATGCTGAGTAAAGTAATGGAATAAAGGCCATAGCGTACCATTGCAAAATCCATTAAGGTAAAGTTGAACTTCATCACCGTTGAGCTCAACTGGATAGCATCGCTCTTTCTTTAACTCCATATAGATGGATTCCTTTTCGGTCATGCCCAACTCCTCAGTTTCCATACCTGTCCAACCTATCCACGAGCATCGTTTGAGCTTAAAGTACGCATTTAGCCTATTTGGAGTTCTTACATGCTTTTCCGTAATTTTTGCTCTACTATCCTCTTTTACAATCTCAAAGGGTAGCTTATTCGATACAATAAATAGCCTGCTCATAGTTCTCGTTTTAAATTACCAATCCACTTTCCACGTCAAAAAACTTTACTATATTAGCAAAATAAAACCATTTTTTCAAATAATGATGGGTTATCGGGCTACCTGTCTAAGGGTCAAACCAAATGGTTTTTGTTTTTTATTCGATGTAAACAAAATACAACAAGATATGAGTAAGTATAGCTTTGACGCAGTAATTTTCGACCTGGATGGCGTGATTACTAAAACCGCGCTGGTACACGCGGCAGCATGGAAAGCAATGTTCGATGAGTTTCTAAAAGATTGGGCCAAGCGTCATGGCAAACCCTTTATGGAGTTTACCCACACCGACGACTACCTCCCCTATGTCGATGGGAAACCTCGCTACAAGGGCGTTGAGTCGTTCCTCGAGTCGCGTGGCATAAAAATTCCCTACGGAGACCCCAACGACAGCATCGAGGCCGAAACAATATGTGGGCTGGGTAACCGCAAAAACAAAGCCTTTAACGAGGTGCTCGAGCGCGAGGGCGTTGAGGTTTACGAGTCAACTGTGGCTTTACTCAATGAGCTGAAAAAGGAAGGTATAAAAATTGGCGTTGCCTCATCGAGCAAAAACTGCCGGCAAGTTCTCGAAAAGGCAAACCTAATGCACTACTTCGAAACCCGTGTCGATGGTGAGGTTTCAGCCGAGCTGGGCTTACACGGCAAACCCGAGCCCGATATTTTTACAGTTGCCTGCGATAACCTAGGCGTTGAGTACTACCGGGCTGTGGTGGTGGAAGATGCCGTTTCGGGCGTGCAGGCTGGGCAAAAAGGCAACTTTGGGTTTGTACTAGGCATTGCCCGCGAGGAGAATGAGTACGAACTTAAGGTTAATGGCGCCGATGTAGTGGTTAAAGATTTGGAGGAAATTGAGGGTATTAAAGGCATAGAGAAATGGTTCGACCAAGGGCTAAACAACGAGTTGTGGTCCATTAGCCACATTGGATACGACACAAGAAAAGAACGCTCACGGGAGGCGCTGCTTACAGTGGGTAACGGCTACTTTGGCACCAGAGGAGCCCTTGAGGAGAGCGAAATAAACCCGCTGAACTACCCGGGTACCTACATGGCCGGGTTATACAATAAGTTAAAATCATCGGTAGGCAATAGGATTATTGAGAATGAGGATTTTGTGAATGGCCCCAACTGGACCCACATCACCTTTAAAGTAGCCGAGGGCGAATGGTTCAATCCCAATATCGACGAGGTTGTTGAGTTGGAGCGCAACCTAAACTTCCGCAGCGGTGTACTCACCAAAAGGATGATTGTGAGGGATAAGGATGGCCGCGAAACCCTGATCGAGACCCGCCGTTTTGCCAGCATGGCCAACCAGCATCACGCAGCCATCGACTACAGCCTCACCCCGCTCAACTACGATGGGTTTATCCGCGTTAAATCGGCCCTTCGTATCCCCATTAAGAACGATGGCGTAGAAAGATACAACACCCTTAATCAGGTTCATCTTAAACCCCTAAAGCAGAATGCCAAGGATAACATCTCCTACGCATTGGCTAGAACCACCGAGTCGGGAATTGAGGTTGCCGCTGCGGCAAAACTCGATGTGTTTTACCAAGATCGCCCGCTGGCCACCAACTTCCGCATAAAGCACGACGAGGGTTGGGTAAACACCTACGTAAAAGCATCGGTAAAGGAGGGTGAAAGTCTACGGGTTGAAAAGTTGATTACTCTTTGTAACTCCATGTCGCCCGAAACTGCAAAGCCCCTCGAATTTGTGATGGAGGATGTGAAAAGCCTCAAATCGTTTGGGATAATGCATGCGGCCAGCATCCGTGCTTGGGAAAAGCTTTGGGACAGGGTTGATATCCAAGTTTCGGGCGACCGTCTTGCTCAGAAACTTATTAGGATGCATATTTACCACACGCTGGTTACTACATCGCCGCATAATGCCACTATCGATTTTGGAATTCCCGCCCGCGGTCTGCACGGCGAGGCCTATCGGGGTCATATTTTCTGGGACGAACTCTATATTCTTCCATTCCATTTTCTCCATTTTCCGGAGATTGCCAAGTCGGTGCTGATGTACCGCTACCGAAGGCTACCCCAAGCACGCGAGTATGCCAAGCAGCACGGCTACAAGGGCGCAATGTTCCCCTGGCAGAGCGGTAGCAGCGGACACGAGGAAACACAGGTTGTACACCTAAACCCCGTTTCGGGCGAGTGGGGCGACGACTACAGCTCGCTGCAGCGCCATATCTCCATAGCCATAGCATACAACGTTTGGAACTACTACAATATCACCGGCGATGTAGATTTTATTAACGCTTACGGCGCTGAGCTCTTCCTCGACATTTGTCGATTCTGGGCAAGCAAAACCAAACTTAACAGCACCACTGGCCGATTCGATATCGACGAGGTGATGGGCCCCGATGAATTCCACGAGAAGCTTCCCGGAGCAAGCAAGGGTGGGCTAAGAAACAACGCTTACACCAATATCATGGTGGTGTGGCTCTTTAACCGCGCCTTCGACCTGTTGAAAGTAATGGATAACTCGAGTAAAAACCGGGTGATGTCGGACATCGATCTAACTGAAAAGGAACTCACCGAATGGAACTCCGAGGTTAAAAAGATGCAAATCAGCATTTCGGACGAGGGAATAATCGAGCAGTTTGAGGGCTACTTCAACCTTAAAGAGCTCGACTGGGATGCGTACCGTGCAAAGTATGGCAATATTTACCGGATGGACAGGATTCTCAAAGCTGAAGGCAAAACGCCCGATGAGTTTAAAGTTTCCAAGCAGGCCGATACCCTAATGACCTTCTTTAACCTCGATCCAGTGGTGGTGAAAAACATCCTACAGGATTTAGGATACAAACTTCCCAAGGATTTTCTGGAGAAAAATTTCGACTACTATATCAACCGATGCTCACACGGGTCAACGCTTAGCCGTGTAGTTCACGCCTACCTGGCCTCGCTTATTGGCCGCAAACAGCTAACCTGGGATATGTACATTGAGGCGCTAAAGAGCGATTACATCGACATACAGGGCGGAACTACTGCCGAGGGTATTCACATGGGAGTAATGACCGGAACTGCGCTGATGACATTAACCGCTTTTGCAGGGCTTAATTTCCATGGCGATAAGCTATCGATAAACCCAAATCTGCCAATGCATTGGACTGAGATAAACTTCTCGTGCACGTTCCGCGGTGTTGAATTCCAGATTAGGATCGACAAAGAAAAAATTGCAGTAACAGCCGGAAAAGATAACACGCCTATAAACATTAAAGGCGAAACCTATACGCTAAACGCCAACGAGGAGATTTTAGTGAAAATTTAATCCTTAATTTCTCTCTAACAGTAAGCATTGGTTATGGCAAAACGGATGCGGAAAGTAGTTAAACCCAAGTTCGACTGGGGCGGATTTAAACTATTGGGTGGCATGGGAGTTGCCATGGCCGCTTTTGGCTCATTCCTATTCTGGGTGAGTTATACTGCTCCCGAAGGAGTAAAAGGTTCTGATAAGATTAGCTTATCGCACCGAATTGTAGGGATGATTCCACAGGAGGCTCAGGCAAAAATAGCTATGGGAATATCGGCTCTATTTATTCTCTTTGGGGCTTTTCTAATCTTCACCACCATTTATCGAACCCTAAAATTTATCATCACCAAAAGAAACTAGCGTTAGCCTGCTTCGCACACGTTACCAGCTATTTTGCGTTATTGGCTGTTCAAAAATTGCATCATTCTAATCAATTAGTTAGCTTTGTGTTAACTAATACATCCTTTTATGCTTGGTGATATTCTGCTGATTAACGACCTGCACAAGGCTGCAGCCAGCGAAATTTTGAACTATGTAATGGCCGATAGAGAAAAAAAGCTGGCGTCGAATCCCGATTACAAGTACATTGTGGCCATCTCGGGCGAGTCGGGTGCAGGCAAATCGGAGCTCTCGCACTCGCTGGCGCTACTGCTAAAGGCGCAGAATATCCGCGTAAAGGTAATCCATGCCGACAACTACTACTCCGTGCCCCCGCTGCTCCGCAAGGAATGGCGCCTTAATATGGGGTTAAATCATATTGGCCCCAATGAGTACGACTGGGACTTGCTTAACCGCAATGTGAAGGAGTTTAAGGAGGATAAGGTGGCGCATATCCCCTGCGTCGATATTATTCCCGAGCAGGTAGATGAGCAGATTACCGATTTTCAGAAAATCAACCTCCTAATTATTGATGGCCTGTACGCCATCAAATCCGAAGATGCCGACCTGAAAGTTTTTATTGAGCTCACCTACAAGGAAACCAAGATGATGCAGCTTATGCGCGGCAAGGAGGAGGTGGACGAGTTCCGAATGCAGATCCTCGAACGGGAGCACATGGGCGTTATTGCCCTTCGCCCGCTTGCCCATTTAATAGTTAACAAGAATTACGACGTGGTTAAGCCAGAATAGTTGTTTCGGTTGAGGTTAAGAATTGCGTGGGGGAAGCGTGCCAGCCGCCAGCCGGTGGATTCCCGACGAAAACTTCCGTGCGGGCAAAAACGTTCGGAATACTGATATCAACCTTCTCGTTAATATCTTGACAAGACTACTCCTCTTGTTGTAGCCTGGGCATTAAGTCTTTATTACCTGTAAATCAAATTAATTTCGGTAAGTTCTTGTCCTATCTGATGAATTCCATACAAAATTTTCTCTGTCTGTTTTTCAGATGGTTTTTTATGTCCTTGCACATATTGTGATAATAGTGTTGGATTCATTCCTATTTTGTCTGCTAGGAATTTTGCGTTCAGCACTTTATAGTATTGAAAAAACTGTTTAAAATCAATTTCAAATTTTAAGTTATCTTGTGCTATTGAAATATTTTCTTCTTCAAAGTTTAAGTTTGCAGCTTCTAGCGCATTATTCATTAATTCAGTAATCGTTTTTCCTGTAGTGTAAATAGGATATTCTTCAGAGAATGCAGAAAAACCTGTGTCAGTTTTTTCCACTATCATTTTTATTTTTTTTCTTAACGTTTTCATCGACAACATTTTTATTAATCCAACATATTAATTCCTGCGTCCTTTAAAATCTTTTTCTCTAATCCTTTACCCATTTCTTGACTCCCGTGATTCGGAAAAATTATTATTACTTTCTTCAAGTCGTGTTTTAGTTTCACGTGAGAACCTTTCTGCGATATTGGATACCAACCATCTTTAGTCAATATTCGGTATAGTTCAGAGCATTTCATTAGACTCTTTATTCCGCAACCCAAACACAAAGGTAAATTATAGTTTACCTTTGTGCAAGGAATTTTCGAATTATTTAATGACGAATTTTCATCGAGCATTGGACTCAACTCAACGTTATATCCACCACATTAAAAGAATAGCAGCTAGTATAGGCACCACCAGGTTGTCGCTGCCGTAAAATGTGATAAGCTCCGAAAGGCTCAGTATTAAGGCAATA
>CAZBBA010000030.1:0-40463 GCA_964490015.1 uncultured Rikenellaceae bacterium | reverse complement strand
CATTCATGCCCCCTGCATGAGCACCTGTCCCACCACACAGAATATACCTGAGTATATGCACCATGTTGCCCGGGGCAACTGGCAAAAGGCCTTTGAGGTGATTATGCAAACCAACCCGTTCCCATCGGTTACCGGTGCGGTTTGCGACCACGACTGCCAAACCAAATGTACCCGCATAAACTACGACGACTCGCTGGCAATCCGAGAGGTAAAGCGGTTTGTGGCCAGCTTTGAACACGATGAGAACTTCATCAAATCGCTGCCCCAAAATGGGCTCCAAGCGGCTGTAGTTGGTGCTGGGCCAGCCGGACTATCGTGCGCCTGGTACCTGAGGCTTGCAGGATTCAAGGTTACCGTCTACGAGGAAAAAACCGCAGCTGGTGGAATGGTGCAACAGGTTATTCCCTCGTTCAGGCTATCCGACAACTCCATAGAAAAAGATATTCAAAGAATTAGGCAAATTGGCGTAGATATTAAATATGGTACTCCAGTCGACAAGGCGCTGTTCGACAAGCTAATGGAATCGGGTGCGTTTATATTTGCCGCCATTGGCGCGGGCTCAATCCGTAAACTTAACATTCCGGGCGAGGAAGCCGCTGGGGTTGAAAATCCGCTGGGTTTTCTGTCCATATATAAGAGTAACCCTGAAAAGAAACTCGATTCAAGCAACGTACTAGTGCTTGGTGGCGGCAACACCGCCATGGATGTGGCTCGAATTGCCCGCAAGTTTGCATCGAAAAACGCAAAAGTGAGTATAGTGTACCGCCGCACAATTCAGGATATGCCCGCCAGCGCCGAGGAGATTCTGGCCGCAATGCACGAGGGCATTACCATAAAAGAGCTAATTGCGCCCGTTGAGGTTATTGCCAGCAATGGCAAAGCCGTTGCGCTTAAGTGCATCAGAATGCAGACTAGCGGTTACGACGAGAACGGTAGACAAAAAGTTGTGCCCATCACTGGTAGCGAGTTTGAGCTGGAAGCCGATATGATTATTCCTGCAGTTGGCCAATACACCCAATGGCCCTTTGCCGATAAGGACTTGCTTAAAACCGATGAGAATGGATTTAGCACATCGATAAATAGAGTTTTTGTGGGTGGCGATGCCCGAAAGGGAGCCGCAAATATTATCTCGGCCATTGCCGATGGGCGCAAAGCCGCTGAGGCTATTATCGAAAAATCGGGTGTAAACTCGCTCCAAACACAAAATCAACATTTTGGCAAAGTATCCGCTACTGAGTTACTGGCTAGGAAAGCCCATAGGGAGTATAGCCAAATAAATTCTCCCTCGGAGGATGGGCATCACCTTTTGATAGAGAATGCCGAGCAGGCCATTGCCGAAGCCAAACGCTGCCTGCTGTGCGACGAGATCTGCAATATTTGCGTAACCGTGTGCCCCAACCTCGCCAATCAGGGATACGAAGTGTCGCCTGCAAAATTCTCGCTGCAGAGAGCAACTCAGGATAAGAATGGGAAGATTACCATTGAGCACGACTCCGAATTTGAAATCACTCAAAAACATCAGGTGTATAATATTGCCGATTTCTGCAACGAGTGTGGCAACTGCCAAACTTTTTGCCCCACCATGGGCGCACCCTACAAGGATAAGCCCAAACTTCACCTAAGCGACGAGAGCTGGAATGCGGCCAAGGAAGGATTTAGGATAACCAGAAATACCGATGAAATTCAGATCCTATACAAAGCCAAGGATAGCACACTGCATAAGCTGAGCAAAAACCTTTCGACTAACCAGTACAACTACGAAACCTCAACGGCTGTACTTACGCTAAACTCAATGGATTTAAAAATTGATTCAGCCACCTTTAACACCAAGGAGGAATGCTCAGTTAGTACTGAAAATGCAGCAGTAATGCATACTTTGGTAACCCATTGTTTACATCAATGTTAATAATCAGAAAGACCAATAACACTAACAATATTTCCTTATTTAACACTTTACCTTTATGATAGAACTTATCACCAAGATTGAAGATCCTCAATCCCGAGAAAGAGCCATCCAACGCTTCCGCGAAAAGGGTATTCTACTACCCACCTTTGCCCAAATGCGCAATCCTGAACTTATCCCACAGGAGATAAAGGATAAGCTAAAAACCATTGGTTTATGGGATCTTGATCCGCTTAATCTTTTTCGTATTACATGGAAAAACGAGCCCGTTGCCAAGGGCGGAGGATTTGGAAAGGTTAACTATATAGAATTACCATCGGAGCTAACCGGCGTAAAGGCTCGTATTGTGCTGGTTGTGGGAAAATGGTTCCCTACAGGAGCCCACAAGGTGGGTGCCGCATACGGATGCTTGGCTCCGCGCATTATCAGCGGTCAGTTCGATCCAACCCACCATAAAGCCGTATGGCCATCCACCGGAAACTACTGCCGGGGTGGTGCATTCGACTCGTACCTAATGGGCTGTGAGGCTGTTGCCATTTTGCCCGAGGAGATGAGCAACGAGCGATTCGAGTGGCTTAAGGAAATTGGGGCAGAGATATTTGCCACACCCGGCTGCGAGTCGAACGTAAAGGAGATTTACGATAAGTGCTGGGAGCTGCGCCGTACCAAGCCCGACTACATAATTCTAAACCAGTTCGATGAGTTTGGAAACCCTGCGTGGCACTTCAATGTAACTGGACCAGCCCTTGAGGAGACCTTTGGGTATATCAAAAATGATAAAACAACCCTTGCCGCCTACATATCCAATACCGGATCGGCTGGAACTATTGCCGCTGGCGATTACCTTAAAACTATTCATCCTAACATAAAAGTGGTTGCCTCGGAGGCTTTGCAGTGCCCAACCCTGCTGAGTAATGGTTTTGGCGGGCACCGGATTGAGGGAATTGGCGATAAGCATATTCCCTGGGTTCACAACGTTCGCAATACCGATGTGGTAACGGCTATCGACGATGAGGAGTGCATGAGGGTGATGCGCCTTTTCAACGAGCCCGCTGGTAAAAAGCTACTCGTTGAAGCGGGAATTGACCCCGAAGTGGTAAACAACCTTCATCTCCTTGGAATATCATCAATAGCAAACGTTATAGCGGCCATAAAAACAGCCAAGTACTACGAGTACACCGAGGATGATGTAATCCTTACCCTGGCAACCGATAGCATGGAGATGTACCAGTCGCGGATGGCTGAGCAAAATCAGGAAAAGGGTGAGTACAACTCGCTGCAAGCTTCTCGCGACTTAGAGGGTTGCATTAGCGCTCAAAGCATTGCTCATCTTAAGGAGCTAACATACGCCGATCGGAAAGCCATTCACAACCTTAAGTATTTTACCTGGGTTGAGCAGCAGGCCAAGGACGTTCAAGATCTTAACCGTCTGTGGTACGACCGCGAGCTATGGCCTCAACTTTTCAATCAGGTTGATAAGTGGGACGAGATGATTGAGGAGTTTAATGCCGAGGTTAAAAAAGGGAAGTAGCGTATTTTGATATTCTTGCATAAGCAAGTCTAAACTAATATCCAATCGGAATGAGAGAATCATTCACTCTGGTTTGCAACGATTGTGGGCACAGCATGCCCCAGGGCACTTTTACATACATCTGCCCAAAGTGTGAGGCAAAGCAGCAGCCCAACATGCCGCCAATTGGTGTGTTTAAAACCATCTATCCATACCAAGCAATCCGGGAAAAATATCTAAAGCAGAATCTTTTCAGCAGTCTAAAGGAGAACCATTTTATTGATCTTTTACCCATCAATAACCGGGAAAGTTTTGGCCCGCTTAGGGTTGGGGAAACGCCTCTGTATCGTTTTAACCTTAAAGACAAAGGGTTCTCGTTTTACCTAAAGGACGATTCACAAAACCCCACCTACTCGTTCAAGGACAGGGCTTCACAGCTGGTTTCGGCCTACGCCAAGGAACTGGGTATCGACACAATTGTTGCTGCATCAACGGGCAATGCGGGTTCGTCGCTGGCGGGGATTTGCGCTTCGCAGGGGCAAAAGGCCATTATTGTAGTGCCCAAAGCCGCACCAGCGGCTAAACTTCTGCAGATTGTGATGTACGGGGCAACCCCAGTACTTGTCGATGGCAACTACGATACTGCCTTTGAGTTGAGTCTGGAGGCCACCAAGCATTTTGGCTGGTTCAACCGTAACACGGCGTACAACCCGTTTACCATTGAGGGTAAAAAAACGGTTGCCTTCGAGATATTCGATCAGCTGAATGGTCAGCTACCCTCACGCATCTTTGTATCGGTTGGCGATGGGGTAATTATTTCGGGGGTTTACAAAGGATTTGAGGATCTGTTGGAGTTGGGTATTATCAGCCAAATTCCTACGATTGTGGCTGTGCAATCGGACAACAGCGATAACCTGGTGCGCAACATGGCTGCTGATGGCTTTGAGATGAAACCCGCCACAACGCTAGCCGACAGCATCTCGGTCGATTACCCCCGAAATTTCTTTATGGCCAAATCGTACCTAAAGAAATATGGTGGTGAATGGATTACCGTGTCGGATCAGCAGATTTTGGAGGCCTCTTCGGAGCTGGCTCGTAGTACAGGGATTTTTGCCGAGCCGGCAGCGGCAACGGCCATGGCAGGGATGTTAAAGTATCAGGAGTCTCCATCGGACAATTCTCAGAATCCAATGCTTGTTCTATCAACAGGAAGCGGGCTAAAAGATATTAAAACGCCCCTGCAAACCATTAGCCTACCGCAGCACATTCAACCAACAATGGATGCGCTAAGCGCTTACTTATCAAAAAAGGAATAAGGTATGATTTATTTTCAGCTTAACGGACAGGAAGAGTCCTACCAAGGAAATCCCACTCGAAGCCTACTCAACTTTATAAGGGAGGATAAGCATCTAACTGCCGCCAAGGATGGCTGCTCTGGTCAGGCCACTTGCGGAGCCTGTTTGGTAGAGATTGACGGCAAGCCTCGCCTGGCCTGCAGCACAAAAATGGAAAAGTTACAGGGGGCAACCATTTTCACGCTTGAGGGAATTCCTGAGAACATTAAACACGTTATTGCCACCACCTTTGTGAACAATGGCGCTGTGCAGTGCGGTTTTTGCAGTCCCGGATTTGTTATGCGCACGCATTTACTGCTGAAGGAAAATCCCAATCCTACCCTCGATGAGATACAAAACGCCATAAAAGGGCATCTTTGCCGCTGCACTGGGTACAAAAAAATTGAGAAGTCGATTCTGGAATCGGCACAACAACTTAGCGGGAAAAAACCCATTGGAGCACTAAGCGTTGCTGGCCCCATTGGAACATCATCGCCAAAATATCAGGCCTACGAAACAGCTCTTGGCAAACGAGATTTTGTGAACGATATGCATCTGGATGGGATGCTGTTCGGGGCGCTACACTTCAGCGACCACCCAAGGGCAAGAATCCTAAAAATTGACACATCGCAAGCGCAATCGATGCCCGGGGTAAAGGCGGTTTTCACCGCCAGCGATATCCCTGGAAATAGGGTAATTGGGCTAATATTTAAGGATTGGCCAATGATGATCGCCGAGGGCGAAACTACCAACTATATTGGCGATGTGCTGGCTGGCGTTGTGGCCGATACAGCCGATCAGGCGCGCGAGGCTGCTACAAAAATCATTGTATCCTACGAGCCGCTTCCCCCGGTTACTGATCCCGAAACGGCAATGCTCGACTCATCGCCAAAAGTACACCCAAACCGATCGAATCTGCTTGAAACCTGCAAGCTGTATAAAGGCGATCCCGACAAGGCCATAAACGAATCGGCATACACGTTTAGCGGTAAGTTTACCACGCAGCGTATTGAGCACGCATTTCTCGAAACCGAATCGGCACTTGCACTCTGGGAGGATAACGGGATTACTCTTTACTCCTGCGGGCAGGGCATTTACGAGGATCGCAAACAGGTTGCCCAGCTACTGGGAATGACCGAGGAACGGGTTCGCATAATCCTTGTTCCCAATGGCGGTGGATTTGGTGGCAAGGAGGATCTTACCGTTCAGGGGCCAGCTGCGCTGTTTGCCTATCATCTTAAAAAACCTGTAAAGGTTACCCTTACCAGGGATGAATCCATAAGGATGCACCCCAAAAGGCATCCCGTTTGGTTCGATATCACCCTAGGTTGCGACCAAAATGGCAAACTTACCGCCATGAAAATGCGGGCGGTTGGCGATACTGGCGCTTACGCATCGGTGGGAACCAAGGTTATGGAGCGCATTGCAGGGCACGCAACAGGCGGTTACTTTGTACCCAATATCGACCTACAGGCGCATACGGTTTACACCAACAATATCCCCTGCGGCGCAATGCGCGGATTTGGCGCCAACCAAGTTGCCTTTGCACTCGAAAGCTGTATAGATGAGCTTTGCAAGCAGGGGGGCTTCGATCGCTGGCAGTTCCGCTACAACAATGCGCTCACCGAGGGATTAACCACCGCCACCAGCGATCCCGTGCAGGGCGTTGGGATAAGGGCTTGCCTCGAGGCGCTTAGAGAGAAGTTTTATCAGCATAAATACACCGGTTTGGCCTGCGCCATAAAGAATAGCGGTGTGGGTAATGGAATGGTCGATTTTTCGGATGTGATTATCGATATCGTTTCAGAGGATAAGGTCATACTGCACCACGGCTGGACCGAGATGGGACAAGGTGTTCACACCATTGCGCCGCAGGCGCTTTGCCAGGAAACGGGAATTGACCCCAAGATTGTGGAGGTAATTGTCGATACTAAGGTGAATATCCCCACTGGCATGACCACCTCGTCGCGGGGTACCGTGCTGCTTGGCAACGCCATAATTGATGCCTGCAAAACTTTAAAGGAAGATTTAAAAACGCATAGCCTTAAGGAGCTGGCCGGTCGTCAGTACCGTGGCCGTTGGGAGTGTACCTGGACAGCAAAACCCGGTAAAAACCCCGAACCCACTCCTACCCACTACTCCTACGGCTACGCCGCTCAGCTGGTTGTGCTCGATGAGACAGGGAATATCGATACGGTTTACGCTGCGCACGATGCCGGGAGAATCTTTAATCCAATCCTTTTCGAGGGGCAAATCGAGGGTGCGGTTCATATGGGACTTGGGTACGCCATTAGCGAAAACCTGCCCATGGAGAACGGCAGGTTGGTAAGCACGAAACTAAAAGATTGCAAAATCCTTAGGGCACACCAAACACCAAAAATTGAGGTGATTGGCGTTGAGGTTAAGGATCCCGTTGGGCCTTATGGCGCAAAGGGCGTTGGCGAGATTGGACTTGTTCCCACCGCAGCTGCGGTTGCCAACGCATTCTATACATACGATGGCAACAGGAGATTCAACCTACCCCTAGAGCCCGTAGCAAAAAAATAGTAAATTCACTATCAAGATAAATATTGAGCAAAATACCATGATACACCTTAAGAACGGTACTTTTATAGATTGGCAAACCCTGGAGTTTACCCAAACCGATATTTGGGTTGAAGAGGGCGATAATGGAACGATTTATTTCAGCAAACCTGCTGAAATTTCAGCCAATATCAAAACAGTTGATTGTAGTGGATTATACATTACCCGCGCTTTGGCCAACGCTCATCATCATATTTACTCGGCATTGGCCTGTGGAATGCCCCAGCCACCTAAGTCGCCGCAAAATTTCCACGAGACTCTACAGTATGTGTGGTGGAAGTTAGATTACGCCTTAGATGAGGAGATGATCCGCTACAGCGCTTTGGCAACTGCCCTGACGGCAACCAAAACGGGTTGCAGCTTTATTATCGATCACCACTCGTCACCAGCTTTTACACTGGGATCGCAGGAGGTTATTGCCAGTGCTCTCGACGAGGCTGGACTTGGTCACCTTATGGCCTACGAGATTACCGACAGAAATGGCCCCGAAAAGGCTAAAGAGTCGCTCAACGAAACTCGAAATTATCTAAAGAAAAGGCAGGGGCTTGTTGGCCTACACGCAAGTTTCACAGTTGGCGATGATACCCTGCGCGAAGCATTGCAGATTGCCACCGAGTTTAATACTGGAGTTCACGCCCACCTGGCCGAGGGCCCGGTTGACCAGAAATTCTGCAAAGAGAAATACGGAAAGCGCGTGGTGCAGCGTTACGCCGATATGGGCTTTCTCGATTTAAAGGGGAATATCTTTGTTCATGCAATTGACATTGATGAGAGCGAGCGAAAGCTTCTTAAAGAATCGGGTGCTTACATAGCCGTAAACTACGATAGCAACCTCAACAACAAGGTGGGCATTTTTACTGGCCATAACCTTGGAGACAGAATTATGCTTGGCACCGATGGCATGCATAGCGATATGTTCAAATCGGCCAACACAGCCTGGTTTACGGGGATGAACCACGAGAGTCAATGTCCGCTAACGGTTTACAATCGGCTTCGCAAGGTACATCATTACCTCAATGGCAACGGCTTTAAAGGCGATGCAGATAATAACCTGATGGTGCTGGATTACAACCCGCCAACCCCCTTTAACCAGAATAACTTTCTGGGACACTTCTTCTACGGAAACATCTCGGGTAGCGTAAAGCATCTAATCTCGCAGGGAAGGCTAATCCTTAAAGATCGTAAGCATACGCTTCTCGACGAGGAGCAGATTTTGGCCCACTCGCGCGAGCAGGCCAAACGTCTGTGGAGTAAACTTTAAATGGTTTTAATAGTGATTTTATATAATCAAATCGAAAACTGAAGACTTGAACTTATTTTGGGCCAATCAATAGCCTTCCTGCAGATTTTCCCCGCCACAGGCGGGGAAAATCTGCAGGAAAACTCTGTGTTCTCTGTGTTTCTCAATACATAACTCTTGTTATGGAAAAAACGTACACCATCAAGGCAAGTTCAGTAATGGCATTACAATTTACACTCTGTGTTAGATCTTTTTTAGGTAAACTCACATTATTTTAAAGATATTGATCTTCACGGTTAATTGTTGGGTAACATGATAACATTAGTTGTTAACGCTCATATCATAAACGCCGATCGGATTTTCGATGCCGATATCCGCATTGAGGATGGCCGAATTGCTGCGCTGGAAAATCCCGGAACCCTTGCATCAACCCAGCACGATACAGTGGTTGATGCAGCTGGTCTTTATGTAATTCCTGGGGGAATCGATCCGCACGTTCACCTAGCGCTGCAAACACCTGCGGGGCCCTCAGCCGACGATTTTGAGTCGGGGAGCACTGCTGCGCTGGCTGGTGGAGTTACCCATCTTATCGATTTTGTTACCCCCCGCCGGGGACAATCCTTAACCGAAGCGCTCGCAGAGCGCAGAACTGAAGCAAAAGATTGTACCATTGGAATTGATTTCCATATGGGCATTAGCGGCTGGCTTCCCGATATGGAAAAGCAGATGGAGATATGCGTTAAGGAGTTTGGCATTAAGTCGTTTAAGGCCTACCTGGCTTACAGGCAAACCATTGGAATTGACTACGAGCATCTGGAAAAACTGATGCGCATAGCGGCACGCCTAAACACCATAGTGCTGATCCATGCCGAGGAGGGAGAAACCATCGACCAGCTACGTGTTGATTTTATGATGAAAGGGCTTACCCATCCGCGTTACCATGCCCTTTCGCGGCCACCCGAAACAGAGAGCAACGCCGTTATGAGGGTAATTGAGCTGGTGAGAAAAACAAACTGCACCATCTACTTTGTCCATATCTCCACAGCCGAATCGGCCGATTATATTGCCAAGGCCAAAAAGGAGGGCTTACCCATCTATGCAGAAACCTGTCCCCACTACCTCCTGCTCGACGAGCAGGTATACGACGACACCGTAGAGCAGGCCATGCCCTTTGTTTATAGCCCTCCAGCGCGTCCATCGTACCACAAGGAACGGCTTTGGGAGAATCTGCAAAATGGAACATTCAATACTGTAGCTACCGATCACTGTCCCTTTAATCTTCATCAGAAGATGGTGGGCAAGGATAACTTTACCCTTATTCCTAACGGGGCGGGTGGACTAGAATTCAGAATTCCGCTGCTGCACAGCTTTGGAGTGCTCCAAAAAAGAATTAATCTACAGCAATGGGTTGCCCTAACATCGACTAATGCGGCTGAAATTTTCGGTTTAAAATCCAAAGGAAGCATTAAAGTTGGAAACACTGCCGATTTGGTGCTGTTCAACCCCAACCGTTTAGTTAGTTTATCCGCATCGAGCCATTACCAGAACTGCGATGTCAATATCTACGAGGGATTTACAATTGTGGGGAGTGTGGATACAACACTTGCTAATGGGGTTTTGCTACATGAAATAGGTTGAGTAAGGTGTTTCTTAGTGTTACAATTACTTTAAACCAAAATCCTTCTCAAAAGGCGGTTTGTTCGAGATTAATCTCCTCAATATTATAAAATATCCTACCTTTAGTAAACAACCATTAATCAGAATTAATGGGGCATACAGGCTATGAGATTGGCTAATAATTTGCGTGTAACCCAATTACGTGGAACATTAATCGTACTTTATCGTTTAGATATTTATTAAAGGCAACTAGTATCAACTAGAGCAAACCTAGGGTATGGACAAGCAGTACGACGAGATACTAAATGTAAAGGAGAAGGTTTTTAACGCCACGCTGCTGGTTGGGACAATCCTTGGAGGATTAACCTTTGTGCTTAGCCTGCGTAATTTCTACGAATCGGACATCAAGATAAACTACATCCTTAACCTTGTTGCCATAATCACATTTCTAATTGTTTACCTTTTCAGGGGCAAGATATCGCAGCGGGTTAAATCGGAGGTGGTAATTGTGGGGCTTTTTATCCTCACCTTTGTTGATATATATAAGTTAGGGGCATACTCCACCACAAAAATATTGCTGGTGCTTATCCCATTCTTTTCGCTTATCGCCTTTAACCTTAGGCGAATCCTTACCATCTCCATAGTAGCACTGTTGTTCTATGTTTCTTTTGCCCTGCTTTTCACCACCGGAATTTTAGAGGTAACGGTTGACCTAAACCAGCGATCTACTAACATGAGCTCGTGGCTGGTAAACATTGTGCTGATATCCATAGCGGCTTATGCTGTACTTATTATAGTCGATTTATATAATAAAGCCTTTTACAAGTTGATAAACCGGCTCGAGGAGCAGAATGTGGAGTTGCAGGCGCACCGCAACAACCTCGAGGAACTAGTGGCCGAACGGTCGAAAGAGTTGGAACGGGCCAACGAGGAGCTCAATGCCACAAACGACGAGTTGAATGCAATTAACGAGGAACTCCACCAGAACAAGAATATTATCGAAACGCAGAATATTGAACTTAAAACAACCCTGGAGCATTTGCAGGAAACCCAAACCAAGCTGGTGCAGTCGGAGAAGATGGCCTCGCTGGGCATTATGTCGGCCGGAGTAGCACACGAGATAAACAACCCGCTAAACTTTATTATGGGAGGATATTTGGGTCTCGAGAATTACTTTAAGAATACCGATGTTCCCTGCGACAAGGATATTCCCTATTTCCTAAGCAGCATAAAGGTTGGCGTTGATCGTGCCAGCGAGATTGTGATGGCGCTTAACCAGTTTAGCCGCAATACCGAATCGAATTCTGAACCCTGCGATATTCACGCGATTATCGATAACTGTTTGATTATCCTCTCCAACCAGTACGACAACCAGCTGGAGATTGTTAAGGACTACTCCAACAAGTTGCCCCAGTTAAAGGGCAACTCAAGCAAACTACATCAGGTATTCTTCAATATTCTAACCAATGCTATCCATGCAACCAATGCCGTTGGCCACATTAAGATAAGCACCAAACCCTTTGGATCGTCTGCATTGATAGAAATTAGCGACACGGGTTGCGGTATTAAAAGGGAATATTTGGATAGGGTAACCGATCCCTTTTTCACCACTAAAGAGCCCGGAAAGGGCACAGGGCTTGGGTTATCCATAGCCTACCGCATTATCCAGGAGCACAGCGGGGAACTAAAAATTGATTCGGTGGAGCAAAATGGAACTACTGTAACAATCAAACTGCCTTTAATCATCAATAATTCATAGTAATTCTTATTCTCTCCTACTCGGACTCGCCAATAAACCTGGGAAACACAACTGAGTATACCTCTTTAGTTTGCGCCATAACGTAGTTCCTCCAGCGTATAGAGTTGGGGGCGTACATCTCCAAGTGATCGGCCTTAACCTTAAGTGAATCCTTAGTTGAGGCGTAACCATGCTGATGTCCTTGGTTCTCGAGAATCATTAGGTGGATAGATTTTAGCGACCCCATCGTAGTTTGGCTATTGAGCGTTCCGTATTCGTAAACCATGGGGAAAAACGGCTTATCCTTAAGCATCTCGCCCATAAAGCCAATAAACTCGCCGGTTACGGTGTAAAAGTCATCGGAGTCGCCCCAATCGATGGTATACCCTTCATACAACCTCTCAACCTGCTGCTTTGCCTCGCCCTCCATGGGGTTTGGGAAAAAGTGCAGCTTGCCCCGCTCGCCGTATCCCGTGTGAAAATCGATGGCCATTATACGTTGGTAGGGCTGGGCAATCTTTATAATAACTGGTTTTAGCGAATCTATTTGCGGTTCGGGTTTAAATCCCCCAAAGTACAACCCTTCGGGGTAGAGGTACTGCCCCTGCAAAACTGCTTGCCGTAGCACGGGCATCGATGCTTTGCGAATCTCGTTTATCGCCTTTAGAAAGAAAAACCTATTGCCTAATGTTGAGGGTTTAGCTTCTCCCGATGGGTTAATAAGATCGTAAACTTGCGGATAGCCCTCGTTAACCGTAGCAAATAGGTTGTCGGTTGATGGACTGTTACGGTTCAAATCCACGTTATTCTCGGTTACCCGTCGGGTATACTTAAAGCCATAGGGATTTACGCTGTGGATAAGCAGCACTCCGGTATTTGCCAAAAGATCGCTGCTTATAAACTGTTCAACAAACAGTTCCTGCGCCGCATGTCCAGCGTAAGCTTCAACCCCATGCACTCCCGATATAATCACAATCAGATTTCGGGGCTCTACCTGCGCAGGAATATGGCATACGCCAACAGTTAAATCGTTATCGATTGCCGATGGAACTCGAACCTCCATTAACTCGACTCCCAAAAAACGGGTAGACAAGTCAACAGTAAGATTGCGGAACTTTTCCCGTGCCGAGTTGTAGCTATCGGGGTAAAGGTGGGAGAAATCCTCGGCAACAACAAACTCATCGGTAAAACTAAGCCGGCTAAAACTTATCGAAATAACTATTAAAGCAATGGCTATTAGCAGCCCAGCTGTAATTAAGGAGTACCTTAATGCTCTCCAAAATGTTTTCATCTCCCTGTTTGTTTAGTTGTTTGAAATACTTTTCCAGCCTTAATGCTGTATTCCAAATTTACGGAATTAAAGGATTGCTCGCACCAACAATAGGATTTTTGTTTGCAACCACTGGAATTAATTATTCTGAGTTCAGTTTTATTGATTCAGAACAGAAATATGCCAAGCCTAATCTGTGGGGATTCTACCATTTAGTTGCCATTCTGCTTTCGCCTTATGCACTGCAAAAAACAATTTTCTTCACAGCTAAATGACACTCCCCTGCGCAGGGAATTTCATGCGAAGAAACTCAAATATCAAAGAGTAAACGAGAAATTCACTAGCAGCCTGCCTGCAGGTGTTCAATCAGGATTTTAAGGCCAATAAGTACAAGCATTATGCCGCCCACAATCTCCATGCGCTTGCCAAAGCGCTCGCCGGCCTTCTTCCCAAAGAGCATGCCCAGCATGGCCACCACGTAGGTAATAAATCCAATAATAAGTACAGAAAGGTAGATATTAACATCGATAAAGGCAAAGGTTACGCCAACCACCAGTGCATCGATGCTAGTTGATATGGCCATTCCAATAAGCACAACTGGCTTAAAGGGGTTAAAGTTGTTGCGTTTCTCCTCGGGCTTTAGGCTTTCCACAATCATCTTCCCGCCAATAAGCGATAGCAGGCCAAAGGCAAGCCAATGGTCGAACTCCTTCACATACCCTTCAACCTGAATACCCACAAGCCATCCCAGCAGCGGCATCAACCCCTGAAAAAAAGCTAGCACCAAGGCCACGCGCGTGGCCTGCCAAAACCTGATTTGGTTTGCGACCAGCCCAGTGCTTATTGAAACAGCAAATGTATCGAAGCTTAGCCCTATGCCAACAAATATAATGGTTGCAATGCCCATGAACAGTAGTGAATAATTATAGCCCGCAAAATTACTTTAAACCTCAACAAAAACAAAAACTTATTGCCGTAACCTACTCATCCTGCTTAACTGCTGAACAGCGATCCCTTATCATCTGCTGAACCCGACTATCGCCCAAATCCCTTGCCTTAAATAGGCTTAAACAGCCTTGCTGAATTTTCCCAAAGCGAATTAGGGTAATTCCCATTTGGTAAAAATACTCAGGATTTGTTGGCTCGAGCTCAATTAGGATCTCGAGGTCGGTAATTGCACCACCAAAGTCGGATTGGTTGTACTTTGCCAGAGCCCTGTTAAACAGGGCTTTTTTGTTAAGGCTATCGGCGTCGAGGACCAGGTTAAAGTCGGCAATAGCTCCATTATTGTCGCGGAGTTGGATGCGCGACTCCCCCCTCAGCATGAACGCTTTTTGGTTAAAGGGATCAATCACCAGCAGTCGATTAACATCATCAACAACCCTTCCGTGCTCATTTAGTTTACTGTATGTTATGCCTCGCTGCAGAATGGCATCAACATATAGGGGGTTAATCTCAAGAGATTTGCTAAAGTCGGCGATGGCTTTTCGGTAATCCTTTAGCTCAAAATACGACTGGGCTCTACAGAAATACAGAATAGCCGATTGGGGCTTTTGAGATATGGCCTGATTGAAATCGGAGATTGCACCCACAAAATTTCCCTGGCCATGCTTAGCCATTGCGGAGTTAAAAAGCTGATCCACCCCTTGGCTCTGACCAACGGTAGCAAAAACAGTTACAAAAAAAATTAGAATTACTGGTTTTACCATCTTCTTCGAGGAGGGGGAGCATTCTCCTTACAGAATTCTTTTCTAAGAAACTGTGTTTCAACCTTACCCAGCTCAAGGGCTTTGTCTAGGTCGAGACAGCCATTTTTCTTTAAACCCTGCAATATTTTCGATAAACCTCTATAGTAGTAGGCTTCGGCATTTGTGGGGTCAATAATAATTGCTTGATTTAAATCTACAACTGCACCCTGCAGGTCGTAAACATCTACCCTTGCCTTGCCTCGGTTTATGTAGGCCATCACAAACTTGTGATCTATCTCAATGGCTTTGTTAAAATCGGAAATTGCACCGTTAAAATCCTTTGTATGAACCTTAGCCAACCCCCGGTTATTGTAAGCCATGGCAAACTGAGGGGCAATTTTTACCAGCTCGTTGTAATCGGCAATGGCTCCCTGAAAGTCCTGCAACTTTTGGCGGGCATTGCCCCTGTAAAAGTATGCAATGGCAAATCGCCCATCAATGGCAAGAGCTTTTGTGTAATCCTCTACGGCTCCTGCCAAATCGCCTGTCTCCACCTTGGAGTCGCCGCGGTAGATAAACGCATACTTATTGAGCGGATCGAGGTCGATAGCCTGATTAAGCGCGGCTATGGCAGCCTGATAATCCTTCTGCTCGTGCTTTAGGTTGGCCTGAAGCATAAGCTGCTGGCTGGTTTGCGCCGTAGCCATTATGCTTAGAAACCCAGTAAAAAATTGAATTACTAAAAACCGAAAAATATGTAAACCCATTATACTTTAGATAATAGTTAAAAATATCTGAATCTAATCAACCTGCTCCTGCTTGGTGTGCTTGGGATTGCCTTTATCCTTTTGCTTCGACTTCTTTTTCAGCTTAATCGGTTTACGATTATTCCGGTACCATTTGTATGCAAACCACAAGCCTACCAGAACAATCCACAATGGCCAAAGTTTGAATAGGAATAGTACAAATGCAATAAAACCGGTCCATCCCTTGTTGATCGATTTCTTGAATCGCTCCCAGAAACTTTCCATGGGCTCGGGCTCATACTTAAAATCGATTTTCTGATAGATGTAGAGATTTAGATCGCTGTATGACACCCGAGTGCTCAGGTACTTCAATCGGCCCTCAATCGATTCAATCTGGCTTCGTACCTCGGCCAGCTTGCTCTCTATCTGTAGAATCTGCTCAATGGAATCGGTGCGCTTAAGCAGCGCAATAAATTTCTGCTCCACAGCCCGGTGGTTCTTGAGCCGGCTCTCGTTATCGATAAACTCCTCGGTCACATCCAGAGTTTCGATCCTTTGATTCTCGACCCTTTTGGCTATTGCCATCAGCTCGTTGGTTAAGCTCTCGAGCAAATGGGCGGGTACTTTTATGGTGATATTATTGGAGATTCGATAATCGTAGGTGCTCATATTCTCGGACGATATCCAGGCCTTATAAATCTTGGCAAGTGAATCAACCTTTGTCCGATACTGCTCGTAGCTACTCACCTCGAGCGAGAGGTACGCTGTTTTTATCAGCATTTGCTCGCGAGCGGGCGCATTACTCGAATGGCTATCCATTGCTTTTGCAGCATACGCTGGAGGAGGGGGGGGTGGAGCAACCACTTCCATTTGGGTTATGGGGATCATTTCCTCCTCAACAGTCCTAAAATCGTTCGATTTTGATCTGCAGCCCGAGATGAGCACCAAGGCAACAACAGAAACAGTAAGCAACTTTTTCATTTCCTCAAATTTTTACGCAAGTTAACTATTTGTTTGCTGATTATTGGGCTATTCAGCTGTAATTTTTATAATCAGTTATTGACAAATGCCGATGATGTTTTGCAAAAACAATGCCCTAAAGCTAGAAAATACATGGCATTGTAGTTGATTGTTAACTGTAAAAGTTCTTGCTGAAAGCGCTAAAGAGGTTCCTTTTCAGTACTACACGTTTCCAAAAAGCCTCTATAAAACCTAGTCCATAACCGCAAAGCTGCACCCAGCTGGCGGGAACGCTTAACATGGCAACGCTAAGGTTTCGGTTTATTAAAAGGGAGTTGACAAAAACTAGAAACGAGAAAAGGATTGGGAAAACCCAGAAATATGGAAAAATCAGACCTACTACAATACAGAAAATCATCCCCAAACAAAAAGCCGAGGGAAGCAAATGAACGAGTTTAAGCGTGCCGCGATGCAACAGGCTTAGGTTGATTCGAGCAATTCCAGAGTTGTAAATCTGACGGTAAAATTTCCTAAAATCAGTTCGGCGCTTGTGGTAAACAAAGGCTTTTGTAAAAAGCCTTGTGGCAAAGCCCGCCTCCAGTATCCTTAAGCTAAAATCGATATCCTCACCAAAACGCAAGGTTGAAAATCCTCCGGTTTTCTCGAAAACCTCGCGCGATATGCCCATGTTAAAACTCCTGGGATGGAACTTATCCATCCGCTCCGCTCCTCCCCTAATACCTCCGGTGGTAAGCACCGATGTCATTGAGTAGTTTATAGCTTTCTGGATATTTGTAAAAGAGTGATGTGCCCTATCGGGGCCACCAAAAGCATCAGCGCGATTGTGAGCAAGTTCATCCTCAACCTCGGTAAAATAGGTAGGTGGAATTATGCAGTCCGAATCAAAAAAGATAAAATACTCACCATTGGCCCTCTCGGCGCCAAAGTTTCGGGTTGTTCCTGGGCCAGAGTTCTGCTTTGTAAAATACGTTACTGTAAGTTTATCCGTATACTTTCTAACAATATCCTCGCAGGGTACAGCCGATCCATCCTCCACAATAATTACCTCAAAACTTTTGTAATCCTGACAGGTGAGGCTATCGAGTAGTTCGTCTACCTCATCGGGACGATTGTAAACAGGAACTATTACGGAGTATTTCGGGTTGTGCATGCTGACAAATTTGTGCAAAGATAGAATTTTTGGCGATTGGATTTCGGAGTATCACTTAAACGCTGTACTGCAAATTCAAACAATTGGGTGACGAGTGAAAGGAGGTGACAAGTGACTTAAGTGACTAGTGTGACTTTTAACTTTCAGACTTTTAACTTTTAACTCTACTGAACCGTTAAGTATGGCTTTACCCTTCTAAAAGTGGTGGTATCAACTAGCTTATGCTTTACCATATCCTCCAGTCGGATAAAATTACCCATGGTTTCGCGATAGTAGATAATGGCGCGTGCCTGGTAATCGCTTAAGTAGGGATGATTTCTCAGGTCGTAATAATCGACCATGTTAATATTCTTTGTTTTTACAGCAAGCGTATCAACCCAAAGCTCCTTCTTAACCTGTTCGAGTAGTTCAGGGGAAAACCCATAAATATCGAGCAGTTGGTTAACGCTGTAATATCCTCCCAAGCGTTGACGGTAATCGACGATACGCCTAGCATAACCCCGGCCAATGCCTTTAACTTTTGTTATTTGAAGCGTATCAACTGTGTTAAGATTTAGATAAACCTTTTCGCGAACTTTCGAGGTAAAGGCAATTCGTGAACTATCAACGGCAAACTCCCTTGGTGCAATTCGGATAAATGGCTCTAGGGTTCGAAATGTTGCCGAGTCGATTACATACATCTTGGCAAAATCCTTTGGTTCGCGAAAAAAGCCACCCTTGCTGCGAAAATTCTCAATAACAGCTGCCTGACGGGGCGAAAGACCTAGTCGAACCAGTTCCGCCGTACTTGCAGTATTGGGGTCAAACGCAAAAAGTTCGGGTTTAGAGCTTAATGGTCGTTCCTCCTCGGCAAACGAAAACCGAACATTATCGTGTGGTGGCGAGTACTTTAGAGCCGAAAAAAAACTATCGACTTTGTAAAAAGTATTAGCCTCAACAACTGGCTCAGGGGTTAGATATAGGGTTTGGTATATTAATGGGTAAAAAGCGATTAGAATAACCAAAAACATTAGCACTACTGTTCCATAGCGTTGCGATCGGGAGTAGTTTAACCATTCCTTCCACATGGTAATAGCAGTGTATTTTTTTGTGACCTAAGGTAAAATTATCCAAATTTAGGGATAAAAGTTGAGTTTGAAATATTTATTAGTCAAAAATACTCATCCAATTCGGCAATTAATCAGCACCTTACAGGGACAAGAAAAAAAATATATAAAACTGATCGAAAACCTAAAAAACGGTATTACCTTTACCGACCAAACGGTCGGTTTTTTTTATGAAAAACACAAAAGATTATATCCTATTTGAATCGTTTAGGCTCTTTCTTGAGAAAGGGTACGACAAGGTCTCAATGAACGAGCTGGTTAAAGCATCTGGAATGTCGAAGGGGGCATTCTATCACTACTTTACTAGTAAAGAGGAACTTTTTAAGGAGGCCATTACCACGCACTTTATTACGGGAATAGGCGAAAATATCCCTCATGCAGAACAAGGGAACACGCTGTTGGAGAGCCTAACCGGCATCATCAACTTTAAGGCTCAGGCCTACAAGCAAATGCTTGAGATGAACGAGAACTCCAACTTTTTCAACCTACTCTTTCAGGCAATAAGCATGTTCCCAGAGTTTCGTAAAGACCTAAAAAAAGGTAGTTTACTTGAGGAGGATAAGCTACAGCAAATTTTCGAAATTGCATTGGCAAGGGGGGAGATCGACTCGCTAATCTCATCACGCAAACTGGCGCAAATGTACGCCGCAATGCTCGATGGAATGGAACTGCACGCTGTGGTAACGGGTGAGCTGGAGACACTCCACATGGAGGAGCAAAAAGCTACCGAAGAATTTATGAAACTACTAAATGGTAAGGTATAAAAACAATAATGCCATGATATCAGTAAAAAATCTCTCGTACTCCTACCCCAAATCGAATGTCGAAGCTGTTCGAAACATCTCCTTCGATGTGCACGAAGGTGAAATATTCGGATTCCTGGGGCCAAGCGGTGCAGGTAAGAGCACAACCCAAAAGCTTTTAATAAAGCTTTTACAGGGCTACAAAGGCGAAGTGAACGTGCTCAATCGCCCACTTGGTAAATGGAATGGCGATTACTTTGCCAATATTGGCGTGGGCTTTGAGCTGCCTAATCATTACCTAAAACTTACCGGCGAGGAGAACTTAAAGCTGTTCGCATCGTTTTACCCAACCATTGCCTACAAACCCATTGAGTTACTGCAGATGGTAGAACTGGATGAGCATGCAAAAAAGCCTGTAGAGAGCTACTCCAAGGGGATGAAGATGCGCCTTAACTTTGTGCGGGCGCTAATGCACGCCCCACAGCTTCTATTTCTCGACGAGCCCACATCGGGTCTCGATCCGGGCTACGCCCGCATGATAAAGGATATCATTATCGACTTAAAGAAACGTGGAAAAACCATATTCCTTACCACGCACAACATGCACGACGCCGATGAGCTGTGCGATCGGGTTGCCTTTATGGTGGATGGGGAGCTGAAGCTAATTGGCTCGCCCCGCGAGCTAAAACTACAGAACGGGCAACGCAGGGTTAGGGTTGAAAAACGGGTTGAAGGGAAACTCGTTACCCAGGAGTTCGAGTTTAGCGGATTGGATCAAAATAGTGACTTTTTGAAGTCAATTGGTAATCCTAACCTTCAATCGATCCACTCGTGCGAGGAGAGCTTGGAAGAGGTCTTCCTCAGAACCACAGGGAAAAGTTTGAAAGTAAATGGATAGAATAGGAAACAACATAAAGCCAACTGCACATTGAGAACATTTTTCAACTTACTAAAATGGGATATTATCCTTCTGCTTAAGTACGGAATTTTGCCTGTTGCCCTTGGTATTGGTGCCCTGTACATTGGACTGGTGTACCTGCTCGATATTCCCAGTAATATTATTGTGCTGCTGATTTTTTCCGATCCATCGATGATGGGATTTATCTTTGTTGGGGTGATGGTGCTGTTCGAGAAGCAGGCTGGAACCAGCTCAGCGCTGGTGGTAACTCCATTACAGCCCTGGCAGTACCTTTTGTCGAAATCAATTTCGCTCTCAATTCCGACAACTATTGTTTCGCTGGCCATGGTTTTCGCATCGAAATCGGGAGGGTCATACTTTTTAGTAACTGTTGCCGTGGTGCTCACATCCATCCTATTTTTACTGCTGGGATTTGTGGGGGCACAAAGGGTAAAAACCTTTAACCAGTATATTCTCATAATTCCGATGTTTCTAATGCCCTTCTGCATTCCGCTGGTCGATTTCTTTGGATTGTGGCAATCGCAAATGATGTGGATAATCCCTACGCACTCGTCGCTTAAGCTGCTTACGGCAGCTTTCGAAACGGTTGTAATTTGGGAGGTTTTGCTGTCGGTTTTAATCCTGTTGATATCAATCTACATCGCCTGGCAATGGGCTTTAAAAGTTTACAGGGCGAAGATGATTGAAGCATCATAATTCATTTTAGAATAAAAAAACACGGCTATGCAATCGACATACCTTTCGGTTTTAAGGGCAGATACCCGGAATATCCTTCGCGACAGCTCGCTTGTTCTGATGCTCGTTGTCCCATTCCTGCTGGTTCCGTTAGTGCGGTTTGGAGGGGCAGCACTAATTGAACTGTTTCACGAGGTTGCCGAGTATGCCCCGCTGGTTGTGCTAATGTTTGGCGCAATGGTGGCTATTTTCCCGGCCTTTGTGATGGGCTTTGTGATGATGGACGAGAAGGATGTTTGTTCCCGTCTGTTGTGATGGGTTTTGTGATGTGAGCTGAATAGGATGGGTGGCCTAAGGGTATTTAAAATGATTGCTGTGTGATTATTTAACGCTATCTTTTTTTTTGCACTAAACGGGCTTGTTTCGTTTGGTTTTGTAGAGATGGTTGTGCTGTCTATCAATGTGTCGATACTGGCGCCCATATTGGCCTTTGTGATGCTGTGCATATCATCGAATAAAATTGAGGCGGCAGCTGTACTTAAGGGTATTAGCTTTGTTATATTTATTGCCTTTATCCAGTTCTTTATCCCTGGGGAATTGAAATATTTGCTCGCACCCATACCCACCTTTTGGGTTTGCCGATCGTTCGAAGAGATTAGCAGCTTTGTGCACTTTGCAGTTTTTAGCGCGATTGGTGTTACCCTTCAGCTGGTTTACCTATCGCTGCTATGGAAGATTTTTTTAAGGAAATGGTAGTTTAAGGTTTTTGTGTTTTCTGCGCCTTCTTTGTGATGGAATTATATATAAACACAAAGGAGGCGCAGCGTTTCACAAAGCATTACATATAACCTTTACTTGGTGGCGAAAAACCTTTACTCCACCAGCAGTTTCCTATTCTGTGGATATCGCACGGTGTACTTAATCTGCAGTGTTCGGGTTTCGCCCGATTTTAGATTCAGGTTCCACTTTACCTTGCCAGTAGCCTCATCGATGGTTGCTCCGGGTGCATCAACCTGCTCAACCTTAATATCGCTTAACCTTGATATGGGATACTGATCCTCAACCACAATATCCACAGGGAAAGGCTTGTTGTTCTTTACCGAGATCTCCCAAACGCGCTGCTCGCGTTTAGTGGATCCAACAACATTACGACGGGAAAACTCCTTCTTCGACTCGCGCTTAATCTGAATTTCACGGTCGCGACCAACCGAAACGGAAAGCGTATCCTCAATGGAACTTAAATCGAAGTACGTTTTTCCCTGGTAAATACCCTTGAAGAACAGGCTAACATCGCCATCGAGCAGCTCGTAGAGATGCCAATCGGGGATGCTAGCCACCAAAAAGGCGTCGGTGGTAAGCTTGGGAACAGCAGCATACTTGTACTGAGCCGGTACGGTGTACTCCAGGATGGAAACATCGTATGCCTGATTATCGGAGGGAATGGAGTATGGAATCTCAATCTTAAACTCGGTGGCCACCTGGCTTTTCTCAATGGCCAAAGGAATTTGAACCTTTATCTGTGGTGATGGGCTTGACGCTCCCCTAATCCTTATCCCAGATGCTGACTGAACACCATATGCAACCACAACAACCTCCTCCAACGCTAAATTATCGGCCTCCATCCTTACATTTCGAACGGGGGAGTTAGCTGGAAGTTCCAACGATTTCATCCCAACAAAGGAGTAAACCAGCATGCTACTGGCGCTGGGAACCTTAATGGAGTACCGGCCATCGATATCGGTGGCAACTCCCTGCGTGGTTCCTTTAATTAAAACTGAAACCCCGGGGATTGGTTCGCCGGTTTCATCAACAACCCTTCCCGACACTGTTCCTGAGTAAGGTTTTGATGCCTCTAGCGGATCCCTCTTGCTGTAGAAGTTATCGAATGTTAGGAAGTAAGCGTCGAGTTCGGGTTTGTAGTTGCTAATGGCTGGATTGCCCGAGGAGAGGGTAATCAGCACATTTTTCCAGTCCTCGCCCGTGTTTTGGGTTACCTTAGCCTTGTAGAAAAGCCCAAGGGGTGTGTTCACATCCACAATCCGGATATCGTAATTGGGTTTCCAGCCGGCATCGGCAATAAAGTAGCGGAGCTCTATCTTGGCGGTTTTGGCCGATTCGCTGCTAACCTTAACCTTAACCAGGCTGGTGGGCAAATCAATTTGCGCGTTAAGCTCGAGCAGCTGCTGCGTAATGGTAACCATCTCGCGTTGTAGCTTACGAATTTTGAGCGTTTGCTGGTAGAGTCGGCTCTCAATCTCTGATAGTCGATTCCGGAAAAATACGGCCATCTTCTCCAGATCGGCGGCATTTATCCCGGCCTCACCACCAATAGCCCGGTTTGCAATTACCATATCTTTTTCCTGAGCGTAAACCCGCTGCAGGTTTTTATGGATGTTGATGCTGTCGTTTATCACCTCACGCCTTTTCTCGAGCTTCAGCACCTGATCGGTGGCCTTCTGCTTATTTAGGTAATCGATGGCGTGGGTAACCGAAAGGATGGTTACCCCAGCATCGGCTGATGCTTGGATGCTCTCGGGATTAATGGCCTGGGGCAAACCGCTGAATTGGAGTTCGGTGATGCCCTTGTCGATTTTCACGTCCGAGGTGCGGGTTATCTGCGCACCAACCTGATACACGGTTACGTGCTTTATGGACGATTCAACACTTTTTTGCGATTCGCCAAAGGCGATTGATGAAATCATTATGGCTAAAGCCAGAAGGATGGTTGGTTTCATAGCATGAGGTTTTGTTAGAGTGTACCTTAATGTTGTACTTTTTACTGTGCTGGTTTTGCCCTTAATAAAACTGAACCGGCAACAATCAACCCAAGGGCAATTAGGTAAAAGGGCAAATGCAAAGGAGCATAAAATATCTGTATCATCATAATTTGAACCGAGAGCCAGCCCGCCAGCAGTGTTCCCTGCAGAATGATAAGCTGAGGATAGTGCTTCCACCTACGAATGGTCAGTATGGCTACCGCTAAGCACATCAGGCCGTTTATCGTAAAAAGGATAATTCCCGGTATCAAGTAGTTGTTGAAAGGGGAATGAGTGAGGAAATCGAGGGGCATCTGCATAAACTCACCCGATGGGTCGTATATAAGACCTGCTCCGCCCCAAAGGGCGCCAATGCTATTGAATAGTAAAAGAATAATAGCCGTAATTCGAAGCGTTCGTTCCATTTAATTACTGTGGATTTACTTTACTGTGGATGGGTTATATTTGGTAAGCAAGGATAAAAAATCTGCGTAAACTGGGCAAAAGTATCTTGAGCTTCATAACTTTTATAATTATGCTGTAAATTTAAGTAAGAATTTAAATTAACGCTAGTTTGGGTTAAAAGATTTATCATAGGGATAAAGCCCGGCCAACATGCTGGAGGGTAGACATAGTATTCCTGCAATTTGCTCAATGGTTTCTTTTCGGAGCGAAACCAATCGTAAGGCTGTTGAGTTATTATATTACTATTCCTAGCTTTACACCCAAAAAAGGAACTCCAACAATATTATCCATGTGTTTTGTAATTCCATATCCAAAGCTAAAACTATAGAAACCCATTTTCCCAAATCGGCCTTGAAAACCATAAAGTACACCACCCATCATGGCTTTTTCATTAAAACCATACACGATTGGGAAACCAAAATACCCGTTGATTCTGTTATGGTTAACTGCCCCAAATGCATTAGACGAAGTAAAATATCTTGGTTCGAAGGACAAATAGGTGTAAAATTTAAAATCGGAGAAAGACTCCTGGTTCATTCTTATGTATGTATAGCTGAAACCTTGTAAAACTGCAAATTCGGCCGAAAACTTTTTGCTGAACTTTTGCTCTACCAGAATCCCAGGTATAAAAAGGCTTAGCTTAATCTCGGGTTTAAATGACGAAGTTTTTGGTTTCGGCAACGAACTTTCAGCCGAAAAGCCGTTTAAGCTAATTGAAATAAGCAGAACAGTAAGGTGTATCCATTTCATATTTAAAAACGTGTTTATTTAGACAGCTGTCTTTAACTTTTTCTCATAAAATCGAATGCTCCTCTGCGAAGTTGGATATTATACTCCAGGTAGGCTTTCATACAAGCAAGAAAATTAGCCCACCCTTCGGTATTTCCAATAACCCAGTTAAGGTTATCGTCGGTTAATGCTTTTCCATCTTCGGTTACTTTTACTACGGTGCTATTGTCTGGTTGCGATACTAAGGAAATCGTTACTACCGTTTCATCATCCCAAACAAATAAAATTGAACGATTAGATTCAATGCTAATATTTTTCACTGCGCACTGATCGGGAAATTCGGGGAATTTCCAAATCACCTCCTTTCCGGTTTCCAAACGTCCGCTACTTTCAGAAATGAAATACTTTGTCATTTCCTCGGGATTCACAATTGCCTCAAAAACCTCTCCAACTAATTTTTGAATTTGTATTGTTGCTTTGGCTATAAGCTTCATAATGAAATTGAGTTATGTTCTAATATTTCCTGTTTTCTACTATCACCATTTTGGGTAATAGGGTAGCAAGCGTAACGTGTTAATAGAATGTCGTCTATTTCTTTTTCTGCTCCTTTGGGCATTGGTATCGTTTTCCTGATGTCAGGAAAGTGATAAACGATTTCTTCACCTACATTTTTGCTGGCATCTTTCGCATTGTGGATTACTTTTAGGACACGATTAACTACTAATAAATGGACACAAATAATGGTTGACTAATAGATGGGGTAACTGAGAATTGCTAAATGCAGGCACAACTTGTCCCGCAAATAGCGGGGGCCTGCAAGAAGTATTACGACGGCGGTGCATTCACCTGCCGCTTAGGCCGGACCGTGGCCGAACGGGGAGTATCCTCCTTGTTATGCCACGTACTTTATTGTTAGTATCTTGGTTTGTCTTTTATTTCTTTGTAATAGTTTTCAACACCAATTGATTTGATTTTAAGATTTATTTCTACAAATCGCTTATAAAGATGCTCGTCAAAACCTGTATTGTTACAAGGAAAATCATTGCATTGATAGCAAAAGTCAACTTTTTTTTCATTGTAGCATCCTCTTACCCTACAATCTTTGAATAACTTGCAGTTATCGTTTCTACACCCTTTACATTCTACTGTTGAGAAATAATCAAGAACTTCTTTAAATTCTAAATATTTTTTAAAAATTGCTTCATTCAACAAGTCTGCAAATCTTTGTGCATAAATTTCAAAATTTCCAAGTTCTTTATTTAATCCCTTGCTCAATTCTTTAATTTCACTTTTATGGAAAGCAAAACATTTTCCGCAATGTAATCCACAAGGAGCTATTCTCTCTTTTATTATGTCTTTCATTCTCCTAATTATTTCAGTAATTCATTTTAAATGTGTTATTATCTAAGTATATGATTAGTGGCATACGGCTGGGGGTGTGGTCTCGTCAAGGTGTTGCCGAGATGGGAGAGCGTGTTACGTTTTCGTCCCCCGACGAAAACGCCCGAGCGGGCGAAACCGCTCCGAAGCTCCAGTGTCAACCCACACCTTGTCTCGGCTCGACGATAGTAGTGACGAGATTGGCTACACCCCTTGTTAGCTGCTGTGCTTTTTAATTAAAGAGTTTATCTAGCCAAGAAACAAACATCATACAAATTGAATCGTCTGTGGTTAAATACCTTTTTGTTATACTTAAACCTAAAGGTGTCCCTGGCTCTTCCTGCCAAGAAAGCCAAGTGTGAATCTTTGCTTTTGATTTATGACTTAAGGAATAATTATTTATACTATTTTCTTCAAGATAACTTAAAGTGGAATCTACTATAGGTAATAATTTATCTTTTTTTGGAACTAGAAAAGTTATAAAGTCTTCTAACATACCATTTGTATTGTTGTTTGGCATAATCCAAACACCAAGTTTATATCCGTTATCATTAGTAATTATTAGTCCATCTGAAGGGAACTCATCGGGGGCTCTAAAACCAATACTATTAATAATTGATTTAAATGAAACCCATCTTGAAATTAAATCACTATCTGCATCAAATATAACCCCAATGGTTTTTACATCTGACTGTTTAAATCTAACTGGAAGTTGTTCTTTGAGATTATCAACCCCGTCACAATCAATAATATCAAATGATTCCTTGATTTTAAATTTATTGCATAATGACCAAATTACGTGTTGGTCATCTTTGCCCTCAACCAATAGTTTCTGATTAAATAACTCTTTACGATTCATTTTAGCGTGTTTCAATATCTTGTGATGTTGCAGTTTTAAGTTCTTCCGAATTAAATTCAACTTGTCTAATAAATCCGAGATTATTCTCTAACCTTATTAATTTTCCTGAACTTTTATAGTCACTTGAGTTTAGAACTTGCTCAAATCCATTTATACAATCATCGCTATGAGTAGTAACAAAAACCTGAATATTCAATTTTTCAGAAAGATTAAAAATAATTTGCCATAGTTTCTCCTGAACAGTGTAATGCAAACCATTTTCAAATTCATCAAGTAAGAGATAACCATTTTTTGAATTAACAATAGCCAGAATAATAGTTAAAATTCTATTAATGCCATCTCCCATACTTCTTAAAGGGTAAATTGTGTTAGAATTTTTTAGTTTAATAACTGCTGTCCTGTCTCTTACAGAATCCTCTATAAATGCAATTCTTTCAGTTTCAGGTTCAATGATTTTTAGAGCATCAATTACATAACTTTCATTCTCTGTTAGTGTAATGTTATCCCATAATTTTCCATTTATTTCTCGTTCAATATTTCTAGTCCTGATAAATTGAAAATTTGTTCTCATAGAACCTCTAAACCATAGTCTGTAAGGTCTTTCTTGGTCAAGTGGTATTATGTATGAACTATTTCCTGTTCTTATTTCAAATCCAACCTTATAGTTTTCAAAATGTTGATTATGTTCTTTGTCAATATTAATTTTAGTTCTTCTCGCTATATCACCTTGGGAGTCTTTCTGTATTTCTTCAATGTATTTTACAAATGACAATAAAAGAGAATCTGATGATGTTTCAGCACCAAACAACGTATTCTCAATGTCACCAATGCTAATTGCATCATTTTTGTCAAAACTAAAATTCCATTCACTAAATAATGATGATAAAGCTTTGACATTAACTTCTGTAGCATTCTTATTACTGTCTGACAATCTAAAGTTCTCACCTCTTTCATTTAGAAGTTGATAAATAAAATTAATATCTCCTTTACTAGCATAAATAGCAATTGCTTCTAAAACAGTCGATTTACCTGTGTTATTTTTACCAGTAATTAAATTAACTCTAGCGAGAGAGTTTAATTTCAACTCCTTTAAGTTCCTATAATTCTTTATGAATAGGTTGTCATTCATATGATATTTTTAAAGCAAAGTTAGTATAGTTTTTTACTATAGTCGAATATTATACTTTAAAAAAGCAGTAGAAGTGTCTATGTGTTAGTGATTCAGTTTTTTAGCATTGCAGCCAACGGCTGGGGGTGTGGCAAGTGTGGGAGAGCGTGCTACGTTTTCGTCCCCCGACGAAAACGCCCGAGCGGGCGAAACCGCTCCGAAGCTCCAGTGTCAACCCACATTGGCTACACCCCTTGTTGTGTTTTCGTGCTTTATTTCATCAGTCAGTCCGTGCGTTTGGCCAGCCATACTCTTTGACAAGTTTTGGTTTGCGGGTCGGCATTTTTGAGCGACTTGGCAATGTGTATGGATGAAGGGATGGGTCATACTTGCAATGTAATAGGATTTGGGAATATCTTTCCTTGCTGTAATAAACCACTTGGATTTTCAATAATCTCAATTCTCGCATTATTACCAGCATTATAAACTCTATAAATTGAATAATTTTCTGCCTTTTCAAACATAAAGACCCATTCATTTGGCGATAAGTAAATTAAGTCCTTACTGCCTGAAGGAGTACCTTTTACATCAATATACTTCGTTTTTCCATTTTGCACATATTTTATGTCAAATGGATTACCACTTTCTTCTTCTTTATTAATCCATATAATATCCGAAAATTCCTTTGAATTTTTAATTAAAAATTCAAAGACAAATTCTTCACACCACCTACCGACATCCTCTCTTACCTCTTGGCTTTCTATCATGTAATAATTTGATTCTGCTTTCCCTTCTGAATTGCTAAATACCTTTATTTTAGCAGAAACATTTGAAAAATCATGATTTTGTGGTTGTGATATAGGTATAAACTCCTCGATATCTACATTAATTTCTACTTCCTCGTCTTTTTGCTCGTAGCTATAATCAACTTCGGAGTCAGCTTTACTATTTTCTAAAATCGACTCTTCTGTTGTTGGAGATTGTTTTTCATATTTAAATTCAGCTCTTTTGGTAAACCTTCTTGGTGACAGCAACTTTAACAGATTTATACCTTGTTCACTAAGCCATTCTCGAATTTCAGAATTTTCAGATTCTAATAATAAAAATCGTAATTCCTCATTTAATCCACTTACACAAAGAAGTCCAGAAAGTTCTTTAATTAAGCTAAGCAACGTTCTTTCACTTTTCCATCTTCCTTTATAATAAAACTTACCATCTCCTTTATAGACTGATAATGTTGGCCCATCAAAAGTTTCAGATTGATAATTAAAGGATAATTTGATTTCATTAGCTGTATAAAAATCAGTGTTATCTAAAACTGTGTATAGCCTTTCAAATACCGTTATAGAATTTTCAAAGTTCTTTTTCTCAATTATGGCGGAGAAATATGGAAGAATTTGCTCAAATTTTTGCTTAAGTGTATTTTCTGGAACAGTATTATCAAAAGTAGGTATAAATTCGTCTATTGTTTGAATATGAAGTAGAGTTATTAGTTCTTTAAAATTCTCGGAATCTTTATGAACATTTTCTGGGAGCTGAACAATTTTTAATTTCTCCGAATCTAAAGAGAACCCTTCAATTGTAACCCATTTTAACTCACTACAAATTTCAAAATTACCATTTGCACAAAGTAATTTATTTTTATTAGCCCAATCTGAAATTGTCTTCTTATTTTCTTCTGAAATATCAGGAATTAAGGCTGCAATTTTATTATAAATTAAACCAATTCTTTGTAGAGAAGGTTTGATTTTGTTTTCCTCATCTTCTGCTTGTTCTGCAATTTTCTTAAGAATGGTTAGGTAATCATTTAATTCTAACTTATCCTTAAAAGGTAATAACACTCTCCAATCTTCGGGCAAAGTAGTACTATACTCAAAAACAGGCAAATAATTACTTGCTATCTGTTTAATTTCTTTATGATTTATAAAAACATCTTTTGGGCTAAGTATTTCTTTTGTCGAAGTCGGGATACAATTTTGATTTTTAATAAACCATGTAAAATAATTCTCAACACTTGTGCTATAACTATTTGTTCCATATCCAACACCATAATAAAATTTTGGTGAAGCTATTAAATCAGCAAGAGAATGAACATTCTGAATTAAATTTTCCCAAAACAGAATACTGTAATCATAATTTTCAGATACCATTTTAAGAAATGATGGTATTCTTATATTACCTATTATATTATGCTCTCCAAAACCAAATGCTCCAGGTATAGCTTTGGCTTTTTCATAACATTTATTAACCCATTCCGAATGAGTAAGAGTTCTTAGTGTTGGTAGATTATTATTATTGTTGATAATCTCAACCTCGACTCTATCTTTGACTTTTAAAGCTTTAAAAAATAGATTCCACTGAAGTTCGTTGCTATCTGAAAATAAATAATCTTCAGAGACGTAATAAACTTCCTTTATCAATTCTTCAATTTTTAATTGAGGCTGAAACCTATTAGATAAAAAACAGTACTGAGCTTCTTTAAAAGTAATTTTTGGACTTTTTGTCTTTATTCTTAATTCACGAAGTGATTCAAGCATTTCTTCATCAAGCAAATTGTCCTTATAAAGTCTAAAAAGGTAATGAGTAATTTGTAAATAATTATCATCATTTATAAAGTTAGGTTGTTTTAGGCTGGGAATTATTACATTAGTTACATATGCAATCTGAGAAGGTTCTTTAACACCAAGTTTCTTAAGCCAATTAAAAACAGGTTGGTCATTTTTTATCTTATCAAACACATCTGAATGGATAATTGGTATTTCACCTAATTCTGTTGAATTTATCCCTATTGGGAAACAAATACCATTTGAGGGATTATAAAGTCTAACATTTTCATCAAAGATAAAAGGTAGATTTTTTAATGTTTGGAACCATATACCTTGTTTGTCTTTATCTGATTTTTCTTTACAATATCGTATCAAGTGAAAATTATCAGTAACACTATGTTTACTTGTAAAAGCTTCAGAAATAAAAAACTTTTCAAAATTTTCAAGTTCAAAAGCTTCAACTCCAATTGATTTAAGTTTATTAGGTTCTTCAACTTTTGGATTAACAAAACAATCATCTGATAAATTTAATCCTCTTTCTGCTTTTAAATAATCCGTAATAGATTCTGCAGTGATAAAAGATTGATTAGATAAACCCGTCTTATCTAAGATAACTTCGCTTACCTTTCGACTTGATTCCTGTCTGGAAATGATAAAGCTCTTTTGTGAACAATTATTATAAAAACTTCTATCAAAAGCTCGTTTCAATTCATTATGTGAACTGTTGAACCTATTTGGTAATAAATGAAGTATTTGGAATTTATATGTTGATTTCGACAATAGTTCTAGCCAATCTAATGTTTTTTCAGCAATCAATTCAAAAAGCCATTGATTCCAAATTTTATCTTCATGAATTCCTTCTCTAGCAGCGTTTGTAAGAAAACTTCCATTTACTAGAAAAGGAAATTTAAAGTCTCTAACCTTTGTTGGGAGATATGTAAAAATCAAGCTTTCCCCTTCATTTAATGAACTCAATTTTTTCTTTTGGAGTTTTGCTGCAAATGATATTTCAGTAAATTCCGCATCTCTCAGTTTTCTCGGAGTCTTTGAATCCTTTTTTAATTCTTCTCTTGTGTTTATTGGAACAGGGATATTCTCATATGTCTTAATTATCCAGGAGCTGACTTCTTTACTGTTTTTAAAAATAGCGACTTCATTATAATAATCACTTTCGCTGACTCTTTCCTTTTGGATTAAAGAAATATGGTTTCCATTTTTTGTAATGGATATTTTAGAAACTCTCCTTAAAAATAGTAAGATTTGACCATCACTTAACAATTCTTTCAAATCGTTTTCTAATGATAAGGCATTATCAATTTCAATGATGGTAGATACTTTGAATTTATTGGTTGAAATAAATTTTTGAATTTCCTCTGAAGGCAATTCATTTAATTCTGTCCAGATTGGAATTATCTGCCATGGTAGAATTTCTTTAAAATTTGATTTATCAAACCTGAATTGGTATCCATCTGAAAAAATTGTAACTCGTTCTGATTTTCCAAAAACAGACTTGAACCCAATACCTTTATATCCTGTTTTTGTTGAATCTGCTTTTTTTGTACTTGAACCTGCACTAGTTAAGGATTTAATATCTTCCTCTGTAAAGGGTTGTCCATTATGTGAAACTACTAAACAATCCTTAAAAAATTCAAAATGCACTTCATTGTTAGTATTCTCAGCCGCATCATCTGCATTTTGAATTAATTCAAAAACAAATCTTTGACTTTCAGAATAAATATCACTCGATACAGTATCTAATAGATTGGAAGCAGTTGCTGCTTGGTCAGGGTCGTTATAATCAGACCGTTTTTTAAATAATTCCTCAATAAATAGTTTTTTATCCATAAGATTCTATTCTTAATATCAGTTGTGCGTCGGCAAAAATTTGGCTCTTTTGCAAGCTGAAGCATCAGCTTGTGGGTTAGGGCTTGCAAATGTGCCAAATGTGCGTTGGCATTTGTTGCATGGTCTTTCTTAGCATGAAACACAACGGCTGGGGGTGTGGCGAGTGTGGGAGAGCGTGTTACGTTTTCGTCCCCCGACGAAAACGCCCGAGCGGGCGAAACCGCTCCGAAGTTCCAGTATCAACCCACATTGGCTACACCCCTTGTTGTGCCCAGTTTTTTTGTTTTCAATCCTATTTCTTTGGTGAAGGGGGTGGGGGTGGAGGATTTCTATGGCCAGGAAAACTTTTTGTGTCTGGTGTGGGACGTGGTGGTTGAACTGGTCTTGGATTCGGTTTAGGTGTTTCTCGCTCTTTGCTCATATCTCTCATATTTTAGTTAAATATATGTTGCACTGTTCTTCTGCTAGAGTTAGTTCTTTATTGTGGTGGAAAAAAATTAATTCTTCTGGGATATTGTCAAATGCAAGTATTTTCTTTCTTAATTCGAAATATAATTTACTCGCTTCTACGTTTCCAATATTATTTTCATTAAGTTCGTACCATAAGTGTTCTAATTCAACTGTCATTTGTTGCCACCGAATACATCTATCATTAAATACTTTAATATATCTTGGAAATAAAAAGTATGGCTTTACAATCATTAATACTTGACTAATTCCTATTATTAGAATCCATATTTCAGGCAACTGCTTCCAGAAAGCCCAAGCTGCAACACTCGAGGATGTTGTTAATGCAAGAAAAATATTCGAATATAAATCGTACAGTTGATATTTTTTCACTACAAGACTTGAGTATTTTTCGTTAGTTTTCGAATCAACTAATAAATACCATATTTTATTTCGAATATCATTCATTTCTATATTGGATTTTAAGGTTTTGAGACAGTTTTTTAATAAATCATATATGGTTCGTTGTTTAATGGAGATTTATAAACACGTTTAATTGTTAATTTATATTTGTTTTTAACTTTTTCAACTAATTCTACAAACCAATCTTGAGCTTCAGGAGAAACATAAATTCTTTGTATCAAAGTTTGTAAGTTAACTTTAATCCAGTAGCCATTATTCATACTTTCAAATCTCTCGGTAAGAAGAGAATTGTCTTTACTATTAAAAATAGCTCTTAACTCCCTTTCGTGTTCAAATGAACGCCTTTTGTAAATAAATGGATAAAAAATGTTAGATTCACTTATCCAATCTTTATCATAGTCTATGTATTTAACTTTTCCAAAATTAATATTTACAGGGAGAGCTTTTTCTAACCTTGAAAATTGAGTTTGAATACAAATTGATTCATTTGTTTTAGAGTATAATTTCCACATACCTGCTGATTCAAAATCATTCATATGCCAACAACTGGCGTGAATAAAAGGTCTAATTGTTTTTATCTCATTTATTAGGTCATCGATTTCATTAGATTCTTTAGCCCTACTAAAAATAAATTTTCTTTTCGAAATATTTCCCCTTGAATATGAGCCTTCGAAAGGGTCATTAAATGAGTCAATACAAGGGAAAAATAACCCCCCTTTTTCTAACATATAAACAAATTTTGTAAAATCCATATACCTCCATATTTTTGTTTCAGGAGATGGTTTTTCAAAAAGAGTTTGACCAGATTCGTCAATTAGTTCTTTTATATGTTTTCTGTATTCAATCGCTTTTAGTTTTGCTCCTTCTTCACCAAATGTTTTTGTTGAAAATCTTTTTGTTCTTTGTTTCCCGTTTTCTGTCCATATTGCTTGCCAATAATCTACAATTTCTCCGCTTTTTCTTCTATCAAAAGTTTTCTGAACATTTGGTGTTTTACTTCTTTTGAATCTTTTGTTTAGGTCAATTTTTTTTTCCTCAATAAATGCATCTCTATATTCTTTGGCTAATTCTAGTGCTTTTTCTTTACCTCCGAACTTTGAAAATAAGAAATTTTTGGTAAAAATCTTTTTGTTAATAGTGATTTGAACCATCCAATGTTTTGGATATTCTGTAATATAATGAAGTTCTGGAATTTTAATCTCGTAGTCGCTCATATTATACTAATAACGTAATTTCAAAATTGGGCACAACGGCTGGGGGTGTGACCAGTTTGGGTGAGCGGGGCAGGGGATTTATCCCACGTTAAAAAGCTTCCTGCGTGCCGACCCGTTTCCGTAACCCATTCAGCCCAAATTGGTTACACCCCTTGTTAGGGGCTGGCTATTAATTTTCTGTCGTGTCTTTAGATTCGACATATAAATTTGCTACATACTTTACGGTTTTACACGTGCGTTGGGACAGGCACACTCTTTGGCAAGCTTTGGATTAAGCGAGGCTTGTGCGGCTTGACAATGTGTGTGACTGTGAAGCGTTGTTAATCATTTAATTAGCATATGTTTATACTAAGATTCAAATATAAGTAAATAAAATTAAACACTTTTCTTTAATTTCGTTGAAACTCTTTTTTTTATGCTCGCTAATTTCTTCTTAAAATAGACATCGTTTTCATTAACTTTTCTATAATCTATAAGATTAATTAGTAGTGAATTAAGATGTATATTTAGAGCTTTTTTCTGTTCCTTTTTGAAAACTAAACAAGATATCGAATGCTTTATCATTTGAATGAGTAAATTTCTAGCAACCTCTTCATATTCAAGTAAGCAATCTAAGAGATTAAATTCATACTTTAAATTATTCTCATCTAAAAGATAAATTTTTTTCCCTGTTTTTTCTAAATGTACTTGAGTTATCCTAAAACTAGTCACTTTGCTAATTTTAGGATTTTTTTCAAGGATTTCTTTATCATAACAATAATTAACAGTATGAGAACCTGCCATACCTCTTAATTTGTAAATATCTAAATGCTCAAAATATTTCTTTTTTAAATCGTTTCTTTCAGGAAAATTTATTAAAGTTGAAATAACTTCAAAAGCACTAATCTGCAAGTAAACGGCATTTAATACACCATAAAGTCGTATATTAAGTTCTCCAAAATCATTATTATTATTTTTTAAATCCCCAAGTTGATATTGAAAAAAGCTGAATAATGCATATTCAGTATCTTCGAGTAAATCAACGCAAGCACGAAATTTTTTCCAACCATTTATATTTTGAAATTTCAAACGTTTTTGAAAATCTTTTTCAAATGATAAAGAGTGTTTAACATCAGAACTAGCAATTTCTAGGATGCTTAGAAATACATTAATTACTTGAGACTTGTAAACACACTCTTTGTTGCTCATCTTATGAATATTAAATACTTTTACTATCAATTTTTAATAGTTTCAACTTCTGTAACTGTCAAATTATAAAGAGAGTAAATTATACTATCAATTTTACTGTCAATGTATTCAATCTGCAATTTCAGTTGTTCAATACGGTGAGGTAATTTCTGATTTTTAAGTTCTTCGTTAAGTATTATTATTATATTAACCAATCCTCCAAGTTCTTCGTTTGTTTTTTCATTCAAAGCAGGAATGGGAAACTCTAAAATGTCTCTAATCATTATTTGGGGAAAAGTGTCGTCATCGGTTATTTGAAATTTCTTTCGAAAGTACCAACCGATTAAACTTGAATTAAGAATGCCTGTTAATGCAGGGTATGAGTAACTTTTGTCAGTTATTTTTAAGATGAAAAGCAATGTATTGCAATACGATGTATCTGGAATGTAAGTTGAAATTAAAGTTTTCCCTGTAATTTTTCTGATTAGAATTTTTTCACCCTCAAAATTTTCTGGATTTCTAGGAGCCGCTAACCACCTGCCATATTTAATCCAATTGTTAGAATTCCAGAGTAATTCGTATCGCCCAATATGCTTACCATCAAAGAAAGGTTTCCAATCTGTAGATTCTTGTTTTGAAGATGTAAAAGGTTTCTCATCTCTAATTAAATTAGTTTGGGGTGGAGTTCCTTTCCCAACTTCATACGCCTTAATACCAGAAAACATTTCGGCTATATCAGATATTTTCTTTTTCCCGCTTTCAATTTTTTCTAACAATTCTAACTCTTGGCTATCTGATTGTAGATTAAAAGCATCCTGTTTTTGCCATACAGTGGTGTTTACTGTAAAACTTCTTTCAGGATTATCAATTCTTGAGATGGTACTCCGTTTATTAAAAGCTTTTACTGATACATCCGATTTATGAAATGGTTCTTTCAACTGACTTTTTTGGGTTAGAAGAATAATTGTGTCAACGGTAGCACCTGAGAAAACATTTGATGGAAGTAGTACAAGTTCAGAAAGTAATGAGTTTTGAAGAATATACTTCCTTGATGAGCCCGTAAAACCTAAGTTGAGCAAAGTATCGGGGATAATATAGCCGAGTAGTCCTTTTTGCTTTAGTAAAACTAAACCTTTCTCAATAAATAGCAAATAGCTTTCACCACGCCAAACCGATGTATTATACCTTGTTTTAAAATATGATAATTCAGATTCAGAGAATGTTGCGCCATAAGGGGGGTTTCCAATTACTGCATCAAAACCACCATCCTTAAAAACTACTGGGTATGCTTTCTGCCAATTGAAAGGTTTAACTTTCTTTTCCTCACCAAAATCAATTACTGCATCATAAAAGTCAAGGTCGATTAAACTATTTCCGCTTTTTATATTGTCGTCAAGCGTTGGTAAAAGCCTTTCGTGCCATAATTTCTGTTGCTGTGCTATAGTTGTTGCGGTTTCGCCCTCCATACATTTTAGCAAAAGGCTCAACTTTGTTACTTCAACTGCGTTTACATCAATATCAACGCCATAGATATTGTTCAGTAGAATTTTTTTCTTTTCCGAAGATGTGAGTTCTCCTGACGGTGTAATTGGGCTATCTTTCTTACCAATTTTTGTTCCTTTTTCTGTGTAGTAGTTTTTATGATATTCTAGCAAGAATTGGTATGCGCCAATAAGGAAACTGCCACTACCACAAGCGGGGTCAACAATCCTAATATTTTCGATTTGTTTTGGCGTTTTTCCATTAATTAACTGTCCAACAGTTTTTTCAACGATGTAGTCAACTACATATTGAGGTGTATAATAAACACCTCCCGCCTTTCTTACTTCAGGTTTTTCTTCAATTTTTGCCCTATGTCCACTGGTAATTTTTATTTGTTTACCTAAAAACTGTTCATAAGCACTACCAAGAATTTCTACGGAGATTACAGAGAATTCATAAGGGCTTTCTGGGTAGTACATTTCATTGACAATGGTTTTAATAACCTTGTTGTCAATTGATACTTTTTCTGAAATTACATCTTTCTTGAAATCAAAAAGACCTGAATTATACTTTTCATCTGCTTGTTTGAAGTTAAAGAAAAGGTTTTGATAAGATTCTCCTTTTTGATTCACAGAGTTTTTAAGTTGACCATAATTTTCAACTCCACGGTCTTCTGCTATTCGAAGAAAGATTAAACGGTCAATTAAAAGTTGGACAACATAATTCAACTCGTCCTCATCAAGTTCTTTGTTTCTTAAACTTATGCTTGTTGCTAAGTAAGTTCTCCATTTATCTAAAGATTCAAGAAAGTCATTGTCAACCGTTGCTGTTCCTTTCTTTGCAGTATCACTTTGAATGTACTTATCAAAACTACCTTTCAGTACTTTTTCTTTAGAAAAAGTGTCCCACAGAAAATCGAATTCTGTTAAGTAGTCTTTGTAATTGATGTATTTAATTCTTGCAGTACTCGATTTATCAGTTGGTTTAGGCTTTTTTGTACAATCGTAAACTGCAAATTCCTCAAAATCTGTAATTATACTAACAGGAAGTTTGGCGCTCCAACCATAACGGCGAATTTGATAAGCAACTGAAATGTCATCTTTTATCGAAACGCTTGGTTTTTTTGCCTCAACAAAGAATAATCTTTTCCCACCCGATAATCTGAATGAATAATCAGGTGCTTTTGTTGCTTTGCCAACTTTTACTCTATCCTCGTGAATTACTTCCCTGTATGCCTCTGCAAAACCTTGTGAATTGTCAACGTCCCAACCAAGTGCTTTAAAAAATGGGTCAATAAAATCTCTTCGAGTTAAAGTTTCATTGTAATCCGCTTGTTTATAGGATTCAATTTGTTCTTCAAAACGAATTATTAATTCTTCGACGGTCTTATATGCTTGTTCTTTGGTAATCATTGTTCTGTTTACTGTTGATAAATAATAATCCTTTTTTTATCATCGTGCCTATAAACTTGTATTTTCCCATTTGAATTGAATTTTTTGCCTAATTGTAACAAAAGTTCTAATGCAAGTTGTTCGTTAACAGCATAAAACCATTGTTCAAATTTCCCTTTGGAATTTGAAGAACTTCCACTCATCGTACCATTACCTGACCATATTAATTCTTTTTCAAATTCATAAATTACCTCAGACCAACTTTCTATATTTTCCCAACCGTTAAACTTTATGGAGTAAGCATTATAATTTGTATTATCATAACCTTTATGTATCAATTCCTCTTTAATCTCATCATAAACAAAAGGTGCGTGTTTGTCTAATTTAATTTCAATTTTTTCTGTACCTCCTACCTTTCCAAAATGGATGCAAAGCAAGCCTTCAATTACAGCAAGGTGATAAAAATGGATTGAATTTCCAATTTTCTTATGCATTAAAAGTTTATTCTCAAAATTTAACTCTTTAATCTCATTTTTTGATGAGTATTTATCTAAATCAAAATCGGTTGATGATGTATCATCAGGTTCAGGTAAATATTCATCCAGAGGTTCGTTACTTTCCCAATTAATTGTTTCAAAATTGTCAATAAAGTATGAATTGTCAAAGTCAGATGCGACTTCTCTAAAAGTTTCTTTTGGTTTACCATATTTTTTAAAAAGAGCGGACTCGATTTCATCGAAAGTTCCTTCGAATTCAAGGAATTCGTCTAGATGATGAGCATTGTCTGCTAGGTAAATAACCCTATCCCCTCCAAATAGTTTTAGGATTTGTAACATATACTTACGCCATTCATCCCTGTGTACTTCATCCTCCATTTCAAACCAATACCAGTAACGATAGGGGGGATTCCAGAAAAGTATTTTTTGTTCATCAAAAGTAAGTTCAAGGTCAAAAGGGCCATAAAATTCTATTGTTTTGTCTTCCTTAAAGTTATAATATTCATCTTCTTCTCTAAATGTCCAATCTTTTTTTGTTTTTATTTCTCTTATTTGTCTAACTCTTCTTGGTTCACTATTAGCCCATCTTAGAGCAAAAAGCCTCAAAAAATCAGCATTTGGGAAGATTGTATTGTCAAGTTTGATTTTTATTTCTTTTGTTAAATCATCAAAACTTTTTTTGCTGAAATTAATTTTATGATTTCCTATCTGGTAAAGGTCTGTTCCCATAGCTTAAAGAATAATGTTATTTATCTCTTAAACTTATTGATTAATCGTGCGTTGGAAAAACGAAGGCTGTTTTTGTTGCGAAGCAATAGCCCGTGCGGTGGGGCAACAAAAAGTGCCTGAGTGTGCGTGGGCAATTTTTCGTAATATTTTCTTCTGTCTTTGTAGCAAATTTTGGTCTTCTACGAATTTTTCTTCTTAGCTTGCCCCTAACGGCTGGGGGTG
>CAZBBA010000029.1:0-40712 GCA_964490015.1 uncultured Rikenellaceae bacterium | reverse complement strand
CAACCAGGGCAGCCATTGTTAGCAGCATAGATAGTAAGTCTGCAAATTTTGAGTGCCAGAGTATAAATCTTGTCGATTTAGTAAAATTTAGTATACTAGAGCTTCAACCTATTGCCGATATTGAGAACATTACATTATCAATACAAGATGATGAGGACGAAATAATTGTTTATGGTGACTACAATTTGCTGCTGCAAGCATTCCAAGTGTTTCTTGAGTTAGCCATTTCGCTATCCATAAGCGATTCTAGCATCAATATTTCATTTAGTTCTAACCAACATCAGGTGCTTTGTTTTATCTCCACCACCAGCGTCGATTTCCCTGCCAATCTATCAACAAATCACCCCGTTGATGGAGCCACCTACAACGATCCCTCATGGGATATCTCCATGGCCAAAAAAATACTACACAATCACAATGCAATACTGCAGGTGAACTGCGAAGAATCGAGGAATAGTACCATTTGCATCACATTTGAAAGGGTATTTGCATGAGCGAATCGATGCTAAATACTTTTATTCGATTTATTGCTGGCGTTTGTGCCGTTCGAACCGATGTGTCAACCATTATTGTTCGTAAGTACTTAGAGACTTATATAGAAAGCAATTACGGGAAACGACTAGTTAAACAATGCGTTAACAGCTTCGATGTCTTTCTAAAGGGCTTTAACACCAGCGAAAACCAGAGCCTGATTATCCACTCCATATGCAAGGCAATAAACAAGGAGTTTAGCATCACGCAGCGTTTTCAACTTATCATAAATCTTTTAAACTTTTTCTCTTTTTCAACCTCACTTATTACCCATATTAAACCAGTAGACCCGAATGCCGATTCAAAGGACGAACTCGATGCCATTGCCTATTGGCTAAGGATTAATCCAACCGACTTTTCTAATTTTCGTCTTTTTAACTCTGGCCAGCTTCACAAAATCACAAGTAGGGAGAATTTGCTTATTGTTTCAGAGGTTGACCCCAAAATCTCGGGTACGGCTTTTATCTTATGTAAGGGCATTAAAGGATTTATCACCTTCTTATACCTCAAATCTACCGATTTGCTGCTGTTTATTTATAATGGGCAGTCGTTGCTCGAGATTAACGGCAAGCCCATTTACAGCAAGCATACCTATATCCTGAGTAGTGGTTCGGTTATCACCGGAAAGGATGTGTCGCCAATTTACTACGGTAACATTATTAAGGCCTTAACCCTTAAAAACGATATCCAGCCGCTAACCCTTACAGCACATAACATAACCTACAATTACTCAAAAAGTAGCCAGGGGATTAATAACCTTTCATTATCCACATCCAGTGGCGAGCTAATGGGTATTATGGGTGGGAGTGGAGTTGGAAAATCAACCTTAGTTAAAATTCTGAGTGGCGGTTTAAAACCTCAAATTGGAGAGGTTCTAGTTAATGGTCAAAATATTTACCATCTAAGCAGGGAAGACCTTCGTTTTGTTGGGGTTATGCACCAGGAGGAGTGCCTTGTTGAGGAGCTCTCAGTATACGAGAACCTATACTATAGCGCAAAACTCTCCATTGGGAATGCCAGCGATAGCCAAATTGTAAAGCTAGTTAACGATAAACTTTTTGAGTTTGACCTAACCGACTGCAAGGACAATAGGGTGGGTACACCCGATAACCGACAACTAAGCGGTGGTCAGCGCAAACGCCTGGCCATTGCCATGGAGATTATTCGCAAACCAAAGGTGCTGTTTGTCGATGAACCGACCTCAGGGCTCTCCTCGGCCGACTCGCTGCTGGTGATGAAAATCCTAAAAAACATTGCACTCTCAGGAACACTAGTTATTGTAAATATTCACCAACCCTCATCCGATATCTATAAGCTGTTCAATTCAATAATAATTATCGATCGGGGAGGAATACCCGTTTTCTACGGCGATCCTGCCGGCGCAATCCTTCATTTTAAGAGCATAACCGATAAGGTTGATAAGGATATTAGCGCCTGCGAGTGCTGCGGGACAATTAAACCCGAGCAGATTTTTGAACTTCTCGAGGAGCATCAGATTGATGATATGGGTCAGGTACTTCACGATAGGAAGCTAAATCCTTTGGACTGGAGCGAAATTTTCCATGATAAGGTTAAGGGTTACCCCATCCAAACTCCCGAAAAGACTGATATACCTAAGACCGAATTCAGCTTACCATTAAAAACACTTCAGTTTACCACATTTTTTGTACGTAACCTGCACTCGAAGCTGCGCAATAATCAGTACCTGTTCTTCTCTCTGATTCTGCCCCCAATTTTATCAGCAGTGATCTCCATATTTTTAAGGTATTCAATAGTCCCTTCGAACACAGATATGGGCTACTCATTGCATGCAAACCCTAACCTGCCCTCGTTTTTTCTAATGTCCATTCTATCCTCGCTCTTTTTTGGACTAATAATTAGCTGTGAGGATATTATCAGGGATCGTAGAATAATAAATCGCGAAGGGGTTATTGGATTAAGCTTAAAAAGTTACTTGAACGCAAAATTCTCGTTTCTGGTAATCCTTAGTGCTATTCAAACCATTTCATTTGCCATTCCCGGTCTGCTAATACTCGAAATTAAAGGCTTTGCATTCTCATTTTGGGTAGTTCTGTTTTTACTCTCGCTCTTTGGAAATCTAACAGGGTTAATCCTTTCATCAACTCTTAAGTCGATTGTTGCTATTTATGTCCTTATTCCCTTTCTTTTAATCCCGCAAATACTTTTCAGCGGCCTTGTAGTTCCATTCGACAACCTCAACCCTAAATTTTCATCCCCCAAGCAGGTGCCAGTTATTGGCGAGATTATGCCATCGCGGTGGGCATCCGAAGCACTAATTGTGGATTTCTTTATGCAGAATAACTATAATAAACCCTTATTTTCCCACAATTTTATAGAGAGTGAGAACCGCTTTCGATTGCTTTACCTTCTACCAGAGGTTAATGCGCTGGCGGGAAAGTTGGCTAATAATGCCGATAGTATTGCAGAAGATGATATAAATCTACTTAGGAGTGGAATGGAATTGCTCTACAGGGACACACACGACACGAGTTACATTTCGCATTTTACACCCTGGACCGATAAATCAATACATCATATTTACGATCTGATCGACGAAGCACAAAAAGAGTTTTCGAATAGCTACACCAGAGTTAAGTACAATCGCGATAGGGCAATCGAAAGTATTTATCCCAATACTGAAGAGGGCCGCAGCCGTTTAAATTGGGTAATGCGTGCTTATCACAATGGCGCAATTGAGGCTTTGGTCACCAACAGTCACCATCCTGCTCCACTTATGAGCTTAGATAATATCTACATACAAAAATCCGACCCGATTTACCAGCTGCCCACCTCGTCATTTGGTAGGGCGCATTTCTATTCTCCCTATAAAAGGGTTGGCCCCCTTCTGATCGAAACCTACTGGTTTGCTGTGTTCATATTGCTTATGATGGCATTTATCGGATACATGATATATGCAAACAGTTTACTACCTAGGCTACTTAATCGGTTTATTATGTAGAGTTTAATGTTAAAAGTGTTATTTTTGCTTACTAAATAGTTGTCAAATGAACTGGAAACTACTGCTCGTTCTCCCTTTTTACATCCTGATTTTTGGATGTGCTTCACCCAGAGGTGAAGTTGATGATAAAAGTTCAAAGACCGATAGCCTCCTGCTTGAGGAGATAGTCCCCCTTATCCCGTCGCCAGGCGAATTCCTCGATTTAGTTCATACCACGGGCATGGGTTATCAGGAGGGGATTGTTAATCCTATCGTCAACCCCAACCTCTTTGTCCTTTACCGAAATCAGGCACTGAACTTTGGGGTGTACCTAACCGATTTCTCCTACCTGCTACTTTTCGAAAAACAGTCCGAATCGATAAAGTACCTTTACCAGATTCAGGATTTAGCTAAAAAGTTGGGTGTCGATGGTTTTTTTGATGATGCGTTTTTCAACCATCTACTGGCAAACCTGTCGAATCCCGACTCCCTAAAGGATATCTCGCTGCAGCAATCTACCCTTTTCTTCAACCGGATGAACGAGATTGGCAACAAGGATCTGGTTTTCCTAATAACTACGGGGGCAATTGTCGAGGGCATGTCCATTGCCTCTAGGGCAATTGACGACAACCAGATTACCGATGAGGTTATCGACAAAACTATTGATATGGCATACCTTTTCGACACATTCTATCTCCACTACGAGCTAACAAAACCCAACGATTCTTCACTTGAGATGTTAACCGCCGACATTACAGAGCTTAGAAAGATTTTCACATCAATGACCATTGCACAAACATCCAAATCCATACGTAAGGATGGGCAGATTGTGCTTACAAGCGAAATTTCACACGATATTAATAAGTTTAATCTTAGCAAGATGAAGGTAATGGTGGATGCAATCAGAAAAAATATTGTAAATCAGGTGTACTAGCCAATAAATTGTAGAAATGAGACAAGCATTTATTATATCCCTTTTTGTGATTTTGGCTCTCAATTCTTATTCGCAGCGATGTAGTGATTACTACAAAAATTTGCGTTGCAAGCCTACGCCGCAGGAGGCTAAGGATATGATTCTATCCAGCCAATCGCGTGGCGCCAAACTTGAGGCAGGCCAAACTTATACTTTTAGAATGACATTCTTTAGGAACATGGACTATCGTATTATTTTTTGCACAAGCCCCAAGTTCTACCCAATTCACTTTGTAATCCGAGAAAAGGATACGGGGAATGTATTATTCGATAACAAGGATGATGATTACGTAGAGTCAATTGGTTTTACCACCGAGAATACCACTATGGTTACAATCGACGTTACCTTGCTAGCCGAGGGCGCTAATTTTAAAGATTTTCGACAGAACCGAACCTGCCTAGGAATTCCAATTCTTTACAGAAAAGTAACTAAGCTGGGTTTTTAGATCAACATCTAATATTATTGCCATAAATACCGGATTACGCTCATTTTGCATAATTGATGTTAGCGCCTTTAATCCTATACTTATTTTACAGATTCATATTGCCAAATATTTAGCCCCTAAAAACCCAAAATCACACTGCATTTCATTAGAATTCAGTTAAATATTTTGCATTCAATACTTTTTTTTATACTTTTGCACCGTCATACCGCAGGCGTCGCAGGGGACTTAGGTCCCCTGTTTTGCTATAATAAGTTGATGAATGATTGCGAAAAGTAAAGTAGAAGAAATTGTTAATGAACACCTTAATTCCGAAACGGAGTTTGTGGTGGACATTACCGTTTCAACCGGAAACCATATTTTGGTTTTACTCGATAGCGATACTGGAATTACTATTGATCGTTGTGTAACCATTAGTAGAGCTATTGAAGGGAGTTTCGACCGCGAGGAGGAGGATTTTGAGTTAGAGGTAGCATCTGCTGGTCTATCCGAGTCGCTGCGTTTGCCTCGCCAGTACAAAAAAAACTTGGGTAGATCACTAGAGGTACTAACCACTGCTGGTCAAAAACACCATGGCGTTTTAACCGGAGTAACCGAAACATGTTTTACTATTGATGAGGAGCGAATGGTTATTCCCGAAGGGAAAAAGCGTAAACAGAAAATTGTGGAGCCGCTAACACTCGAATACTCCAGTGTTAAGAGTGTATATGTTATGATTTCGTTTCGATAAGATATTATAAATACTAAAAAACTAATGAGTACTATAAATTTAACCGACACCTTTGCCGAATTTAAGGAGTTAAAAAGCATAGACAGGCCAACCATGATGAGCGTGCTCGAGGATGTTTTCCGCAGTATGATCATCAAAATGTATGGTTCCGACGACAATTACGATATTATTATTAATATCGACAAGGGTGATTTTGAAATTTGGAGAAATCGCGAGGTTGTGGAGAATGGTGAGGTGGAGGACTCAAACCGTCAGATTTCCATCTCGGAGGCAAAAAGAATAGACGACGATTACGAGGTTGGTGAGGAGGTTACCGATGAGGTTAAGCTGGCCGATTTTGGCCGCAGGGCCATTCTTGCCCTCAGGCAAAACCTAACGGCTCGTATTCTCGAACTGGAGAAGAACAACCTTTACTCCAAGTATAAGGATAGAATTGGCGATATTATCACCGGCGAGGTTTATCAGGTTTGGAAAAAGGAGATTCTAGTGCTCGACGACGAGGGTAACGAACTTATTATGCCCAAAACCGAGCAAATCCCCTCCGATTTCTTCCGTAAGGGTGACTCTATTCGTGCGGTCGTTGTTCGGGTTGAGATGCGGAATAATACCCCAATGATTATCCTTTCCAGAACATCTCCCGTTTTCCTCGAGCGGCTATTCGAACTTGAAGTTCCCGAGATCTTCGACGGCCTTATCACCATTAAAAAGATTGTTCGAATTCCGGGCGAGCGGGCAAAAGTTGCCGTTGAGTCGTACGACGAGAGAGTTGATCCCGTGGGCGCATGCGTTGGAATGAAGGGTAGCCGTATTCATGGCATAGTGCGCGAACTCCGCAACGAGAATATCGACGTGATAAACTTCACTAACAACATACAGCTATACATCACCAGAGCCCTTAGCCCGGCAAAAATTAACTCCATCCGCATAGATGAGAAGGGCAAGCGTGCTGAGGTTTTCCTTCAACCCGAGGAGGTTTCACTGGCCATTGGGAAAGGTGGATTTAACATTAAGCTGGCTGGCCAGCTTACCGGATACGAAATTGACGTGTTCCGCGAGGCCGATACTCCCGACGAGGAGGATGTTAACCTCGATGAGTTTGTTGACGAAATTGATGGCTGGATAATCGATGTACTCAAAGGTATTGGTTGCGATACCGCCAAGAGCGTACTTGAAATCCCTTACGAGGAGCTGCTCAAAAGAACCGACCTCGAGGAGGAGACTGTTAAGGAGATCATTAGAATTTTAGAATCTGAATTTGAGTAGTACCGTTAAGTTTGGATCACATCAATTTTAAAACCTGGATTAGCAAAATATGACAAACGCCGAAAAAGCAATAAGATTAAGTAAGTTGGCAAGGGAGTTCAATGTTGGCATCACTACCTTGGTAGATTTTTTAAGCAAAAAGGGTCACAAGATAGAGAGCAATCCCAACACCAAGGTCGATGCTAACCTTTACGAAATGCTTGCAAAGGAATTTGGTGCAGAGATCAACCTCAAAAAGGAATCGCAAAAGGTTAGCCTTATCAACCTTCGCGAAAAGAAAGAGTCTGTATCTATTGATGATGTTGAGGATGCGATATCCGATGATGACGAGGCTGATGCCGGCGATGAGGAAGTGATGGTTAAAAATGTTACTCCAGAAAAAGAGACATTCAAAACGGAAAAACCACAAATTCAGCTAAAAGTTAAAGGGAAAATCGACCTGAATGTTGTGAAGAAGGAGGCTCCCGAAGCAAAGGAGGAAACTCCTGTGGCCCCCCAACCCAAGGAGAAGGCTAAAGAGCCCATTCAGCATATCGAGACCGAAAAGCATCGAATTGAACCACCAAAGGTGGTCGGTAAGCTCGATGTTGACGAAATTAATCAGCGAAAGCCGATTAAAAAAGTTTTAAAGGCCGAACAGGCTCCAGCAAAAGAGGAGGCAAAACCAAAACCTCATACTCCGAAACTTGCCGAGAAGGCGAAAACTCAAGAGGTTAAGGCTCCAGAAGTTAAACCTACTCCAAAAGCAGAGGAGCCCAAAGAGAAACCTCAAACAGAGGAAGTTTTCTATCGTTCCGAAGTGGAGAAGTTAACCGGCCCTGTTGTGGTTGGTAAGATTGACTTAGCCACTATGGAGCCCAAAAAGAAGGCAACCAATGGTGGAGCCCCCGGAGCTCCCGGATCGCCAAGTGCTGAAAACGGCAAGGCCAAGAAAAAACGTCGTAAACGTATTCGTAAGGACAATCAAAAGGTAACCGTAAACCCCGACGAAAAACGTCCGGGTGCAGTGCCTCAAAAACAAACAGGAGCACAACCTGCTGGTGCTGGATCAAGCCTGAAGAAAAAGAAAAAGAAACAGCTTCGTCAGGAAGTGAGCGAGGAGGAGGTGCAAAAGCAAATTAAGGAGACACTGGCCAGGTTAACCAGCAAAGGTGGAAAAACAAAAGCATCAAAGTATAGACGTGAAAAACGTGATATGGTGAGCGCTCGCCACCAACAGGAGTTGGAACGCGAGGAGCAGGAAAAGCAAATTCTTAAGGTTACAGAGTTCGTGTCGGCCAATGAGTTGGCCAACATGATTGACGTATCGCCTACTGAGGTTATCGAGGTATGCATGAACCTTGGACTTATGGTTTCGATCAATCAGCGACTCGATGCCGAAACCATGGCTTTGGTTGCCGATGAGTTTGGCTACAAGGTAGAGTTTGTTAGTGTCGATCTGCAGGAAGCCATAGGCGTTGAGGAGGATAAACCCGAAGACCTAAAGCCCCGCGCTCCAATTGTCACCGTAATGGGTCACGTTGACCACGGAAAAACATCACTTCTCGACTTTGTTCGCAGTGCCAACGTAATTGCTGGTGAGGCCGGGGGTATTACTCAGCACATCGGTGCTTACGCCGTCGAACTCGAGAGTGGGAAGCAAATCACCTTCCTCGACACTCCTGGTCACGAGGCATTTACTGCCATGCGTGCTCGTGGAGCAAAAATAACCGACGTGGCCATTATTGTGGTGGCTGCCGACGACAACGTTATGCCCCAAACAATTGAGGCCATAAACCACGCCAGCGCGGCTGGTGTTCCCATGGTATTTGCCATCAACAAAATTGATAAGCCCAACGCCAATCCCGAGAAAATTAAGGAGGCTCTTGCCAACATGAACTACCTGGTTGAGGACTGGGGTGGAAAGTATCAGAGTCAGGATATCTCGGCCAAAAGTGGTTTAAACATCGATAAGCTACTCGATAAAGTTCTTCTTGAGGCGGAGATGCTCGATTTGAAAGCAAACCCAGCCAAACGAGCCAATGGTACCGTAATTGAATCGACACTTGATAAGGGGCGTGGTTACACGGCTACCGTTCTGGTTCATGCAGGTACACTCCGCCAGGGAGACATTATGCTTGCAGGAACCCATTTTGGACACGTAAAAGCCATGTTTAACGAGCGCGGCAAGCGTATTTCCGAAGCCGGCCCATCTACGCCTGTTCAGGTAATTGGCCTTAATGGTGCCCCACTTGCTGGCGACTATTTCAACATTATGGATACCGACAAGGAGGCCAAGGAGATAGCCAATAAGAGGGAGCAGTTACAACGCATGCAGGGTCTTAGGGCTCAAAAGCATATCACTCTCGATGAGATTGGCCGTAGGATTGCCATTGGCAATTTCCAGGAACTCAATATTGTGCTTAAGGGCGATGTTGACGGATCTATCGAGGCTCTTTCTGATTCACTTATCAAGCTATCAACAGAGCAAATTCAGGTTAATATAATCCATAAGGCTGTTGGTCAGATATCAGAATCGGATATTCTGCTAGCAGCAGCATCCAATGCTATTGTGATTGGATTCCAAGTTCGTCCTTCGATGGGAGCCCGCAAGCTGGCCGAGAAGGAGGAGATCGATATTCGTATCTACTCCATTATCTACGATGCCATTAACGAGGTTAGAGCAGCCATGGAAGGCATGCTATCGCCCGAGATTAAGGAGGAGATTGTGGGTACTGCCGAAGTGCTCGAGGCATTCAAAATCACCAAGGTTGGAACCGTTGCAGGGTGTATCGTTCGCGAAGGGAAAATTATTCGCAATGCCAAGTGCCGCCTAATTCGCGATGGTATTGTGGTTTACACCGGCGACTTAGGCTCTCTCAAACGCTTTAAGGATGATGCAAAAGAGGTGGCCAACGGGTTTGAGTGCGGACTTAATATCAATAACTTTAACGACGTAAAAGTTGGCGATATCGTTGAATCATTCCAAGAGGTAGAAGTAAAACGAAAGCTATAGCATAGCTTCATATCACCACAAAAAAGAGGGGCGCAATGCCCCTTTTTTTGGCCTTCTACTTTCGATACAACCTATTCCCAAATTCCCTAAAATTGAATATCTTTGCCATCCAAATAGACTAAATGATGAATAACATTCGCAATTTTTGCATTATTGCGCATATCGATCACGGTAAGAGTACATTAGCCGATAGGTTATTGGAGTTTACCCACACTCTTACCGAAAAGGAGACACAGGAGCAAGTGCTCGACAGCATGGATTTGGAGCGAGAGAAGGGTATTACCATTAAGAGTCATGCCATTCAAATGAATTATGAATTCGACGGGCAAAAGTATATCCTTAACCTTATCGACACCCCAGGTCACGTCGATTTTTCGTACGAGGTTTCTCGCGCCATTGCCTCATGCGAAGGCGCTTTGCTAATTGTCGACGCAACGCAGGGCATTCAGGCTCAAACCATATCAAACTTATATCTTGCCATTGGGCACGATCTGGAGATTATTCCGGTGGTGAACAAGATAGATATGGATGCAGCCATGGTGGACGATGTGAAGGATCAGATTGTGGAGCTCATAGGCTGCGATCGCGACGATATAATTGCCACTAGTGCAAAAACGGGCGCAGGAGTAGAACAAGTGCTAGAGGCAATTATCAAACGAGTTCCTCCTCCAACAGGTGATCCCGAGGCTCCTCTGCAAGCGCTGATTTTCGACTCCGTTTTTAACTCATTTCGAGGCATTATAGCGTACTTTAAAATTTTTAACGGAACCATTCGCAAGGGCGATAGGGTGAAGTTCTTCAATACAAATCAGCAGTACGACGCCGATGAGGTGGGTATTCTTCAGCTAAAAATGGTGCCCAAAGATAGCATGGGCGCCGGCAACGTTGGGTATATAATCTCGGGTATAAAAAACTCTGCCGAGGTTAAGGTCGGCGATACTATTACCCATGTTGATCGGCCATGTACTAAGGGTATTGCCGGTTTCGAGGATGTAAAACCTATGGTTTTTGCGGGTCTCTACCCCGTGGAGGCTGATGAGTACGAGGATCTGCGAGCTTCGCTCGACAAGCTAAAGCTCAACGATGCTTCGCTCACCTATGAGCCGGAGAGTTCACTTGCTCTGGGTTTCGGTTTCCGATGTGGTTTTCTTGGGCTTCTTCACATGGAGATTGTTCAGGAGCGGCTATACCGCGAATTCGACATCGATGTAATTACAACAGTCCCCAACGTATCCTACAACGTTTACACCACCAAGGACGAGATAATTGAAATTCACAACCCAAGTGGCTTACCAGCCCCCAACTTTATCGACAGGATTGAGGAGCCAACCATTAAGGCCCAAATTATCACAAATAGCGATTCACTTGGAGCGGTGATGAAGCTTTGTATCGATAAGCGTGGAGAGCTTAAGAATCAGATATTCCTAACCACAAATCGCATTGAGCTTACCTTTATAATGCCGCTGTCGGAAATTGTGTTCGATTTCTACGATAAGCTTAAATCCATTTCACGTGGCTATGCCTCGCTCGATTATCACATGGAGGGATACCAAATTGCCAGCCTGGTTCGGCTCGACGTGCTGCTGAATGGCGAGATGGTTGATGCTCTTTCAACGCTTATACACCGCGATTATGCCTACTCATTTGGCCGCAGAATGTGCGAGAAACTTAAGGAGCTTATTCCACGCCAACAGTTCGATATTGCCATTCAGGCTGCCATTGGCACCAAGGTAATAGCCCGCGAAACGGTAAAGGCCCTTCGTAAGGATGTTACAGCAAAGTGTTACGGTGGCGATATTTCCCGAAAGCGGAAGCTATTGGAGAAGCAGAAAAAAGGAAAAAAACGTATGCGTCAGGTTGGTAACGTAGAGGTTCCTCAGCAGGCATTCCTTGCTGTGCTTAAAATGGACTAGTACAGTAACCCATAGTAAAGCGCAGCGGGCGAAGGTAAAACCTTCGCCCGCTGCGCTTTGTGAGGTATTGAGATCTCGTATTAATGTGTGCCTGATGTTTCTTTCCAGCATTTTACCCAGTCAACTTCTAGGGTGGCTGGTAGCAGGTTATCGCTGGCTTTACCGGCAACCCCGGAGGAGAACACTAGGTATGCGGGGCTCTCCGGTAAGTAACGGTTAGTTTCCATGTAGGGTATGCCATTGATGGTCCATACCATTTTGTTGGGCGACCAATCGATGCCAAGGATAAAGAAGTTATTGTTGAAATCGAAACCGTTTAAAGGGGATTTAACGCTACGGGTTTTCCTACCCTGTCCATCAACCCCAAATATCGAACCCTGAACCTTTACCTTATTTTTCCCATTCTGCCTAACCACATCGATATGAGGAAGCATCTTATCGCCCACAAGCCAAAAAGCGTGATAAATATTGGGCATCATGGAAAATTTTAGTTTCGCTTCAAATCGCCCGTACTTTTGGCGGAATGCTTGTCCCGTATTTACTAGCCCTGAGGTGTACTCAAATGTTTTAGGCAGGAACCCATACTTTTGATCCCATGCAACGCCTTCTGCTTGCTGTTTTCGGGTGGATATTTTGAGTGTACCGTTCGAAATCTCTATATTATTCCCGTTGGTGTTGGAGTGCAGGTCGCCAGCAAGGGAGTAACTATTGTGGATTAGGGCTTCGCCCCAGAAGAAACGGGTTAGCCAAGTTTGAGTATTTAGCGCATTTCCCTCAAAATCATCGGAGAAGGTTAACTCCCAGCGCTTAATCTCATCAAACTTTTTAGTGTTGTTTAGACTTAAGAACCACTTAATCTTTTCAGATTTTTTTAATGCATTATACTCATTAAGCTTTTGAAAAGCCTCGGTATGCTCAAATTTATCCTTCGATAGCAGGTAATTTTTCCTTTCGATATACTCTGGGGAGGAGATGTATTTTTCAAGTTCGTAGAACTGTTCAACGGTTGCAGATCCCTCAAGCTCAAAGTAATCCTTAAGGGGTTTCCAGTTCTTAAGTTTGAAGAACTTTTTCACATCTGCATCAACGCGCAACTTTTGGAATTCTAACTCGCGCTGGTACACATCCGAATTGTTTTTCTTATGCTCTTTTCGATTATTCTTGTAATCGAGAGTATTAATCTCCTGCTTAAGTTCTTCGTAGCGACTAGGTTTCCCTGAAAGTTCAATTGATTTAAACTGGTTCAGAATGTCGGAGTCCTTAATGCGGAGATAATTTCTTAGTGAGCCATTTTTTTTCAGTTTGGAGAATTCAACCTCTTTACGGTGTTCCTCAGAGTTCTGGAAACGTAGGTTTTTTAGTTCATTTTTCACCTTGAGGGGTTCACCCGATTCAACGAACTCTTTAAGCGCTAAGAAGTGAGCATACTCCTCCGACTGGCCAAATCGAATAAACTCTGAATACTCATCGCGAAGTGCTTTATCTTTGTTTTCAACCTCCTCGGTTTTTGGGAAACGACCAAAGAGTTTGAGTGCGTTGAGGCGTAACGTTTGTGATGCCATTTTGGGTTATAGGGTTACGGGTTACTTTGGATCACCTGCTGTGTGCAATAAACTTGAAGGGAACCTTAATGTTTTCAGAGTAATCTTCTCCCGCTTCAATCATATCCTCATCATCCTCAAGGTAGTGCCAGTGAACCTCCACGTCGTTTCCCCTACGATGAATATCGCGGAATTTCTCGAGAAGTTTAAGGATCATCTTGGAGGATGAAGTATTGTAGTACTCAAAGTTAAAACTAATTTTTGTTGATTTGTTGGGAGTCTTAGCATACTCGTCGAACCAATTGAGTATTGGGTGAAAAAAAGTCGAAACGTCTTCAGGCAGGGAGTTCCCAGAAAATTCAAACACGCTGTTTTCCTTGTCAAGGATTACTTTAGGCGTTTCATTGGTTGGCTCAATTACTATCTTTTCCATGATTCGTTCAGTTACAATCCAATTTCAACTTCAATGATAGTATAAAAAAACGAAATGACAATGGTTTTAGCCCATTGGCATTACAACAAATTTAACGAAAAAGTGGTTAAATGGTTATTTTTTTCGAAATAATTCTCAAGAAAAGATCATAAGGTGGTGAATGACAATGTAATTGTAGCAATCACCACCTTTAATCTATCGAGAGGGAGGGCCTTATGGGTTAGAAATCAACTTAAACCCTTTACCTCTCACATTAATAATTTCAACCGATGAATCCTCGCTAAGGTACTTCCTAAGCTTAGTGATATACACATCCATACTACGGGCATTAAAGTAGCTGTCGTCGATCCAAATGGTTTTAAGCGCAAAGTTACGATCGAGAACACTATTCTTATTTAGGCAAAGGTACCTTAAGAGTTCCGACTCCTTGGTGGTTAGCCGTTTAGAGTTTTCTCCGAGGGTTAGGGTTTGCTTGGTAACATCGAACTCGTAGCCGCCAATCTGAAAGGTCTCCTGGTTTGATACCGATGAGTCGCTGCGGGTACGTCGGAGAATAGCTTCAATGCGAAGGAGAAGTTCCTCGATGCTGAAGGGTTTGGTCATGTAGTCGTCGGCACCAATGGTAAACCCTTCCAGCACATCTTCTTTCATCGACTTGGCGGTAAGGAATAGGATGGGCATGTTGCTGTTGATAGTTCGAATATCCTTTGCCAGCGAAAACCCATCTTTTATGGGCATCATTACATCCAGAATGCATATATCGTAATGGTTGTTGTTAAAGCCCTTATAGGCTTTTTCTCCGTCTTTATATAAATCAGTTTCGTAACCCTTTGCTTGAAGATACTCCTTGAGGAGTAGACCCAAATTCTCATCATCCTCTGCCAGTAGAACTCTTGTTTTTGCTTTTTCCATAGTTGTTAGTATTTATTGTAGTGTTGTGTTTTTATCGTAGGGTCCGTTGATTGGGAGGTAACAGCTGAATTTGCTGCCTTTGCCCAGAGCGCTGTCAACCCATACCTTTCCGCCATGTTCTTCAACAATTTTTTTCACGTAACAAAGACCTAGCCCAAACCCCTTTACATTGTGAATATTTCCGGTTGGAACCCTATAAAACTGGTCAAAAATTCTTCGTTGGTTCTCTCGGCTAATTCCTATCCCGTTGTCCTCAACGGTAAGCACAATTCCCTTTGAGGCATCCTTGGTGGAAATGGTAATGCTAGGATTTCCGTTGCGATACTTTAACGCATTGTCGAGAAGGTTGTTCACAATGTTAGTTACATGAACCTCATCGGCAAGTAGTATGGGGTTTTGAGCAGCCAGGTCCGTTTGTATTTTCCCGTTCACATTTTGGAGCTGAATTTCGAAGGTATGGCTCACCCGGCTTACAATATCGTGAAAATTTATCTGTTTTAGCTTTAACTTTAGCTTGGTTTTCTCGAAAATAGCCATCTGAAGTACTTTTTCAACTTGATGACCAAGGCGTTTGCTCTCCTCCGAGATTACTCCACCCAGATATCCAATCCGCTTGTTCTCATCGGGAATGGTGTCGTCCTTGAGCATTTGAGCTGCAAGCGAAATGGTGGATATGGGAGTTTTTAGCTCATGGGTCATGTTGTTCACAAAGTCATTTTTAATTTCCGAGAGCCTTTTCTGCTTAAAGATAATGAGAATAGTAACAGTAAAGCTGAAGATAATGATAAGGGTTAACATAAAGGTGGTAAATGTCATCCAGCCCAGTGAACTCAACACGTAGGTTTTCTGATTTGGGAAGTAAATCTTTAGGAAATACTTTTTCGAGAAAAAGTCGTTTGGGAATATGTTTTTTTTAAGCTGATTAGGAATGCTATGGCTATACCCCTTAGAACAATATATGGTGCTATCGGTTTCAGTGGTCAGCTTATACTCGAACCGAGTTCTGATGCCCAGCTTGGCAAACTCATTTCGGATTATTGTGTCTAAAACTTCATGGGGTATTCGTTCTTCGATAGGAAGCTCTACCCTAATCATTTTATCCACAATGTTCTCAACAAAAACCGTTTTGTTGAGCAATTTTTCGTCTAAGGAGATGTTAAAGCTGATTTCGTTACTTTTTTGCTGAGGCCGAATGGGTTTTACATCCCACAGGTTTTTGTCCAATTTAATAATTTGTAACGAATCGGTGGTGCTAAGGCTGGCCACCGATGGGATACGGAGCGTATCGAGTTGTCGGATGGTAAAAACCTGCTGGTTTTTCTCAAACGATCTTAGTCCTCCGCGGGTTCGGTTGATGGTACTAAAGTGGTAGGTGAGTTTTGGCGATGAGGATGAGCCAGCTGTAGCGTATGGGCTTATCTCATCAATAACCTGTACGATGGTTTCCTGCCGTTCAATTTCTGTAACAATTTTTTCGAGCGCTATCTTGGCTGTTTGCCAAAACTGCTCCTCTTTTATTTCAACAGCAATATTCACCCATTTCGATTGAACCAGTATCAATCCAATGGTTGCCAACATAATTAGGCCAGCCATTATCCATATAGCACTTCTTCTCATAGAGCAAAAGTAAACACTTTAACACTCCCTTAGATGCAGGCTTAACAGTCTTTAACAGATATTAATGCCTATTAGCTCTATTGTTCACTATCTTTGCAGTGTTAATCATTCTACTTTCCGTTGGAAAGAACAATAGAGTGTTTTTCATAGGTTTAAGGTTTTAGGGTTAATGCAGGCGGGGTGGTTCCCGCCTGCATTGTTTTTAGGGATTCCCTAAATATTCTGGAGTATGTAAATGCTTTTAACCTTTGCTGCGTCCACAGGAATTGCTGCCACCACCGAGGCCAGTTTCTTTATCTCAGCAACTATTCCTTTAACGTATTCCCTGTGATGATTTCCATGGATTTTGAGCACGTAATCGATGTTAGGCAGCTCCTTAATGAGAATTGCTGAGTCGATGCGGTTTTTCACAACCAGGATTGTCCAGTCTAACGTGGATTGTTCATCCTTGGCGGTTGGAAATTCAACGCCATTGAGGGTTAAACTAATATTTTCCCGAAGATTTAACCCGATTTTCGCGTTAAGTTCCCACGAAAGCTGGTGCAACGAGTTGGAGCACGAAATGGCAAAATACGATGCTTGCTCATCAGGGATTTCCAACTTAACCTGTTTCTTTTTCATGCTTCGGCTCTAATGGCGTTGGATGGGGGAAGGCGCTGATTTAGTTTTCCCAGTTTGTGGTAGAGGCCTTAATCTGGTGATCGGGGATAGGGATAATATCAATTCGTTCCAGGGCTACCATGGCTGCATTCTGTTCGGCTTCCTTTTTAGATGTTCCAAAGCCAGTACCCAGCAGATGATTGTTCATGAACAGCTTCGCCTCAAAGAGAGGATTCTGACCCCGAGGGGTTTCCTTTTCCATGCTATCGAACAGAATAGACATTTTATTCTTTTGAGCCAATTCGATGATGCGGCTCTTGTAATCGTTCTCTGTTGCCTGAAGTTCTGAGAGGTCGACGTGTTGCTTAAGGATAAAGGTGTTAATCCACTTTCGGGTAGCATCAAACCCTTTATCGAGGTAAATAGCACCAACAAAGGCTTCGAGGGCATCGCCAAAAATATGCTTATGAGCCAGCGGATTGCTGGTTTGTGAAATAACCAGCTTGTCAAGCCTAATGGCCAATGCAATTTGGTTAAGGCTATTTCGACTCACAATGCGCGATCGCATTTTGGTGAGAAAGCCTTCGTTTTCGTTGGGGAAATTGGTGAACAGAAAGTCGGCCACAACGGAATCGAGAATCGAGTCGCCAAGGTATTCGAGCCGTTCGTTATTCACCCTATTCCCATCGGGGATAATAGTTGATGCCGATTTGTGAATAAGCGCAATCTTATAAAGCTCAACATTTTTAGGATTTAGGGCAAAATCTCTTACAAGCTGATTTTTGAAATCGCCATCAGCGCCGTTAATCCTATTCTGTTTAAACCTTAAAAAAAAGCGAATCACTATGGTCTATTCAACATATTTTTTGAAGATCACCGAGGAGTTGTGCCCTCCGAAACCGAACGTGTTACTTAGAGCAACGTTAACAGTGCGTTTTTGAGCCTTGTTAAGGGTTAGGTTTACTTTGGGATCAACTTCAGGATCGGGTGTGGAATGGTTAATAGTAGGGGGAACAATATCCTTGTATACTGCAAAGATACTTGCAATAGCCTCAACTGCGCCGGTTGCACCAAGCAGGTGCCCAGTCATCGATTTGGTAGCGCTAACATTCAGTTTGTAGGCATGCTCTCCAAATACAGCGGTAATGGCTTTAATTTCAGCAACATCTCCTAGTGGAGTTGCTGTTCCGTGAACATTGATATAGTCAACATCCTCGGGTTTGAGATTTGCATCCTTAATGGCCTGAATCATAACATTTTTAGCACCAAGTCCTTCGGGGTGTGGAGCAGTAAAGTGGTGAGCGTCTGCAGTCATACCTCCGCCAACAATTTCGGCGTAGATTTTTGCACCGCGAGCTTTAGCGTGCTCTAACTCTTCGAGTATTAAAGCACCAGCACCTTCGCCCATTACAAAACCATCGCGGGTTGCATCGAAGGGGCGGGAAGCAGTTTTATACTCGTCGTTGTTAGTGGAAATGGCCTGCATGGCATTAAATCCACCCATGCCAGCCTCATTAACGGAGGCTTCAGAACCACCTGTAATCATAATATTAGCTTTACCCATGCGGATAAGCCAAAGAGCATCTACCAGGGCGTGAGTTGATGAAGCGCAAGCCGAAACGGTAGAGTAGTTTGGCCCTCTAAAGCCGTAACGAATGCTGATATGGCCTGATGCGATATCGGCAATCATCTTTGGAATGAAGAATGGGCTAAATCGCGGGGTACCATCGCCCGCGAAGTAGCCTCTCATCTCTTCCATAAACGTTTGGATGCCTCCAATGCCCGATGCCCAAATTACACCCGCCATATCGTGATCAATCTTCTCAAGATCGAGTCCCGAATCGAGGAATGCCTCATGAGCCGACACTAATGCATACTGACAGTAAGGATCATACTTGCGTGCTTCCTTACGATCCATATGCTGAAGTACATCGAAGTTTTTTACCTGACAGGCAAACTTGGTTTTGAACTTGGAGGTGTCGAAACTGGTGATCATCTCACAGCCACTAACACCTTGCTCAAGATTGTTCCAAAACTCATCAATGCTATTCCCAATGGGGTTAAGTGTTCCAAGTCCTGTTACAACAACACGTTTTAGCTCCATAGTTCAAAAAGTTTGTCTAAAAAATCAGGTTTTAAAAATAATTACTTAGAGTTGTTCTCGATGTAGCTGATAGCATCGCCTACTGAACTGATCTTTTCAGCTTCTTCGTCAGGAATAGAAAGGTTGAACTCTTTTTCAAATTCCATAATCAACTCAACGGTGTCGAGAGAATCAGCACCTAAATCATTAGTGAAGCTGGCCTCAGGAGTTACCTCATTCTCATCAACTCCCAACTTGTCAACGATAATGGCCTTAACTCTGGTAGCAATATCAGACATAGCTTTAAATGTTAAATTAGTAAAATGGTTTATTCAAATTTTTAAAAAGAAAAAAATATTAAGCTAGTGCTTAAGATTAATTTCTCGGCAAAAGTATATTTTTGTTTTTATTTTTGATGCTAATAGGCGAATTATTTTACTCCTTTTTAGCTCCAATGTTATTTAAATGTCACAAAATGAAACGTATAGCAGTGTTTGCTTCGGGCTCTGGAACCAATGCGGAAAATATCTATTACCACTTTTTAGGTACAAAAACGGCTAAAATAGCTCTAATTCTAACCGAAAATTCAAGCGCATTTGTGTTGGAAAGAGCAAAAAATCTAAATATTCCTTCACGTGTTTTTAGTATGGCGGAGCTTCGAAATGGAGTTATAGAAGATTTACTGCGAAGTGAAGCTATTGATTATATTGTACTTGCTGGTTTTTTAAAGTTAGTTCCAGACTCGATGGTTAGCCGCTTTAAGGGTAGGATAGTTAATATTCATCCCGCTTTGCTCCCTAAGTTTGGGGGGAAAGGGATGTACGGAATGAATGTTCATCGAGCAGTTGTTGCTGCTGGCGAACCTGTAACGGGTATAACTATCCACATGGTAAACGAACACTACGACGAGGGGGATATTGTTTTCCAAGCCCGCTGTCCTGTGTTACCTGCCGATACTGCTGAGAGTGTAGCCAGTAAGGTACATGCGTTGGAGTATGAGCATTACCCAAAGGTTATTGAGAGCTTGCTTTTACAAAAACATTAGTTCTTTTCGCTCCTTTTGATATTGACCTGCACACCCAACCCAAAGATAAATAGGTTGTGATCCCAACTTTGTGATCCCGAGTGGTGGTAAGGGAAAGAAATCCCTGCATTAGCGTAAAATTTCACAGCTTTGTAGCCTAGCTTTAGCACAAGGCCTGGTTCGGCAAAGTAGTTGGTTTCGTTGTTGATTCTAACAGTTGAGAGTCTAACCACTCCAGCAAAGTCGAGCAGGTTTGTTCTTATACCCAGCGCGGGTTGCAGAAAGAACTTGCTCATGGGGGCTGTTTGTGAACCATCGAAAAAGGTATTCCGGAAGTCGGCTGGTATGGTTCCCATTCCTCCACCCGCAAACAGCTCGTAGCGGCCAATTCTACCTATCGATCCAAAATTACCTAACCCACCCTCAATGTAGTTGTGCTTGAGGTGGACTCTTTCAACCTGATCGTTTACGGTTATCTCCTTTTCCTCTGCAAAGTAGCTGCCATTAATCATAACTCCCAAGTTGTCTGTAATAGCGTATGCAGTTTGGATTTCGAGGTTTCCAACACTTAAGGCTCCTGTAATTTGAGCATCTCCCTTGCTTTGCATCATGGGAGTGTTAAAACTTGTGGGGTAGTATGCTATTTTGCATGAAGTTAGCAGAAAAGCAGCAAAGCTGATAATAAGTATCAGTTTCATTGGTTTTAAGGCACTCATATCGTTAGGTTTTGCCTTGCAATATAAGCCAATAATGATTGAATGTCAATATTTAACCTTAAAAATTGTACGGCTGTTTAAGGGTTTATGTTTAGGTAGTGCTAATACGTTGCGAAGGCATTATGTTTTGGGAATACGGGTTTTAGTGAAATACTATCGAGCTTTGCCCTGAGCCTTGCTGTTTCGCTGATAAAATGTTCACGATAATCGTCCTTAATTGGTTCCACGGGTGGGGCTTCGACCTTTAGCGGGTCGATGGGTTTGCCATTTTTCCAGAACCGAAGGTCGAGATGAGGCCCTGTGGCGTAACCTGTTTTTCCAACATAACCTATTACCTGTCCTTGCTGAACGCGCACACCTTTGGCAATTCCCTTTCCGAAACGGGAAAAGTGGTTGTATCCGGTGGTGTAAACGCTGTTGTGCTTAATCTTTACGAAGTTTCCGGCTGAGTTGTTGTACCCTTTTTCGACAACCACACCATCGCCTAGGGCAACAACTGGAGTTCCCTCGGGGGCTGCGTAATCGACTCCAGTATGTGGACGGTGGATTTTAAGAATGGGGTGTAACCTGTTGTAGGAGAATCCCGAGCTGATGCGCGAGAAGCGCAGGGGAGCCTTAAGAAAGGCTTTTCGAAGGCTATTACCCTGCTCGTCCCAGTAGCTCCATGTAGAGTCCTGCATAAATCGAAATGCATAATATTTATGACCCCGATGCTCAAACCATGCAGCGTGAATATTTCCAATTCCTATAGGTTTATCTCCTACGTACAATTCATCGTATACAGCTTTAAACTTGTCGCCTTTGTAAAGTCCAAAAAAATCGACTGTCCAGGCAAAAACATCTGATAATTCAAGTGCTAATACGGGATTCAGATTATAAGTATTCATGGCTTCCCAAAGCGAAGAGCTTATTTCGGCCTCACTAATCCGAGAAACCGGAACAATATTGCGTTGTCCTTTGGTTACGGTTAGCGAATCGTTAAAGTGGAAAACTACATAATCGACCTGCGAGTGCTCGTAAACCAGGTATTGAATCTGGTTAGTGGTGTCGATACTCGAGAAAACCTTGTAGGTGTTGCCAGCCCTTATAGAGCGGATATTGAAAATATCTCTTGTGCGCTCGGGTAGTTGGCGAATATGCTCGCCACTTACACCATGCATTATCATTATGCTACCAAGGGTTTGGTTGCGTTGAACGGAGTATGTTGATATGTTGAACGAATCAACGGGTATGCCAAATTCAAGGATAGGCTCAAATGCCGCGTGGTTAAAGTTAACTAACGCATGTTCGCCCTCCCCGGTGATTTGAGTATTGGTTGAAAAAAAGTAAACAGCCGCTAGCGATAGAAAAGCAGCAGAGAGGGAAAGGAGAATTTTTTTCATAAAGATTATAAGTTGCAGTGAAATTTGATCTGCAAATAAAGGGATTTTGCCTTAGAACACCTACTGGTTATGGATTTTTAGCTTAGCAAAAAGTCGGCTTACGATCGGATACGCTCAAAGCCTTGACCGTAAACACCCATCACGTTGGCTACCGAAACAAAGGCGTCGTGATCAATCTCCTTAATAATCTTGTAAATGTCGCTCACCTCGTGCTTGCGCACCAGAGTAATAACCACCTTTTGGTTCTCCTTAGTATACCAGCCAACACCATCTATTACCGTAACACCACGTTTTATCTGGAGGGTGATGCGGTCAGCAATCAGATCGTGTTTTTTAGAGAAGATGAACATCTGAACCGACTGCTTGCTCCCCGACAGAACCGCGTCGATGGCGTAGGCAGTTATGGCCATGGCAACGTATCCGTACACAATGGTTTCGATGCGTTTAACTGGGGGTAGCTCGGTGAGCACAAAAAACGAAGAGCCAATTATAAACACATCGCACATCAAGATTACACGACCCGGGCTAATATTCCTATACTTATTTACAATCATGGCAATGATATCGGTGCCGCCTGTGCTTCCGCCTTGGGTAAAGATTATACCAAGTCCGACCCCCGATAGAATACCGCCAATTATTGCAGACAGGAACTTATCGTCGACTACGGGCAGGTGGATAAGCGATTGCATGACCGAAAGTATAATTGAAGCAGCAACAACTCCGAATATTGTTTTTACGCCAAAACTGGCTCCAAGTATCCTTATGGCAACAAGGATTAGCCCAATATTGATTAAAAAGTAGGTGTAACCCACTGGGAAACCGGTGGCATAGTATATTAATGCTCCAATGCCCGAAATTCCGCCTCCAGTGATTTTATGGGGCAGTAAAAAGGCAGTCCACGATAGGGAGTACAGGAATAGACCGAATATTATGATTGAGTATACTCGGGCTGCTTTAAAAACGGGTAAAAACTTCATCATATGATAAAGGGATTATGCTGTATTAAGTTACAAGGGAAAAATTGTGCTGATAAGCATTAAAAATTTGCACAAAGATACCTCCACAAAATACACTTGGCAATTTTGCAGGGATAAAAAATTTGGATATTTAAATCACCCTAAGTTTTGAATGAGTAACGAAAGAAATGTGATGTGGGGTGGCGGTTCAGCTTACTGGCTAATGTCTTATTTGTTCAAACCCCTTGCCGTACACACCCATAACGTTGGCAACCGAAATAAATGCCTGATTATCTATCTCCTTAATTGCTCTGTACAGATCACTAGCCTCGTGCTTTCGCACCAGGGTGATAATCACTTTTTGGTTTTCCTTAGTATACCAACCCATTCCGTCGATAACAGTTGCGCCTCGACCCATTTGAATGGAGATTCTATCGGCAATTTCGGCGTACTTTTTTGAGAAGATAATCACCTGAACCGATTGTCGGTTACCCGAAAGCAACGTATCGATGGCGTATGCTTGCAGTGCCATAGCCACATAACCATATACAATAGTTTCAATTCGTTTGGCGGGTTCCAGCTCGGTTAGTACCAAAAAGGAAGATCCAATAATGAAAACATCGCAGTAGAGTATAACTCGTCCCGGGCTAATATTTCGATACTTATTCACTATCATGGCGATAATATCGGTTCCGCCCGTGCTTCCGCCCTGCGTAAAGATTATGCCTAGACCTACACCGCCAAGACCGCCCCCAATTATGGTTGAAAGAAACTTATCCTCGACAACAGGTGTTTGAATAATGGATTGTAAAACAGAGAGCAGTGTAGCGGCTACGGCAACTCCAAAAACGGTTTTCACTCCAAAACTGGCTCCTAGAATTTTAATGGCCAGCAGTAGAAGCCCAATGTTTATTATAAAATAGGTATAACCTACCGGAAATCCCGTTGCATAGTAAACCAATGCGCCAATGCCCGAAACTCCGCTACCAGTAATCCGGTGTGGTATAAGAAAGGCGGTCCAGGCTAATGCAAATATTCCTAGCCCTAGCGTAATTATTGAGTAGCTACGGGCATTACCAAGAATTTTTTGGAGAGTCATAGCATTATAATATGGTTGCTGCAAATTTACGGCAAGTAATCAAGGTATACTATGATTTTTTGCAGAACTAAATTGGAATGCTACAAGAATCCTAGCTCCAGCATGGCCTCTTCGCTCATCATTCCTTTATCCCAGGGGGGGGCAAATGTAAGCTTAAGCACAACTTCGGTAACTCCCTCCACCTCGCCAACGCGATCGTTAACTTCCTGCAGCAGCTGGTCGGCCATGGGGCAGTTAGGTGCCGTTAATGTCATCTTAACAGTAGTTTTGCCGCTCTCCTCCACATCAATCTCGTAGATAAGCCCCAAATCGTAGATGTTAACTGGGATTTCAGGATCGAAAATATTTTTGAGTGCCTTTAGGATGTTAGCCTCAACGGCGAGTATATCTAGTGGTTGTGACATAGAATGTTTTAGCTATAGTGTTTATTGTCGTTAACAACTCTCCGGCAAAACTGTTTACCTACCCATTCTGTTTGGTCTGGTAGGCCAAGGCATATAGTTTCATCTGCTTAATCATGGCCAGAAGGCCATTGGAGCGGGTTGGCGAGAGATTTTCTTTTAGTCCTATTTTATCGATAAAGTACAGCTCAGCATCTAGAATCTCCTGAGGAGTTCGGTTGTTAAGCACACGGATTAGAAGCGCAACAATACCCTTTGTTATTATGGCATCGCTGTCGGCAGCAAACCGTAGTTTACCATCAACCATATCGGCGTCGACCCAAACCTTGCTCTGGCAACCCTTAATTAGGTGATTGTCGGTTCTCTTTTTCTCGTCAATTGGGGTTAAGTCGTTTCCCAGATCGATAAGTTGCTGGTAGCGATCCATCCAATCGTCGAACAGGGTGAACTCGTCAATTATTTGATTCTGAATGTCATTTACGGTCATTGTGTGAGTAGTTTTGTGCATTGCAAATTTAAGTATTACAATCAGAAAAGCTAGGCATTATGCCAAGTAATATTTATCGAAATTGTCTCGTACCTCGAGGAAGTAAATTTGTTTTATTTGGCCTAGTAGTTTTATACTTTGATAACCTCCGTTTATACTATCAACATATAACACGATAAGATACTTTTAACCAAAAGCATATGTTAATTGTGGGTAAACGCCCTAAACTATATTTTTAACCTAATAGTTCTTTAAGTCAAATTGCTATCTTTGCCAGTTAAAAGCAATGACTTTTAGAGAATTTCATTTAGGATTTTGAATTCAAAAGCACTTATTATATGATAGATAATAAAGTAGTTGTAGGCATTACCCAGGGCGATATAAACGGAATTGGTTACGAAGTAATTATTAAAACACTTCAGGATAACCGGATAAACGATTTTTGTGTACCGGTTGTTTACGGTTCGACAAAGGTTGCGGCATACCATCGCAAGGCAATAAACATGGAAAGTTTCAACTTTAACCAGATTAAGGACATCTCGGAGGCGCACTCAAAAAAGTCCAACATCATTAACTGTATGGACGAGAATGTGAGGGTTGAGCTGGGTAAAACCACTGATATTGGTGGCGAAGGTTCCATCAATGCGCTTGAGGCTGCCGTAGCCGATTTGAAAGCAGGTATGATAGATGTGCTGGTAACATCTCCCATTAATAAGCAGAATGTTCAAACGGCAAAGTTTGGATTCCCAGGGCATACAGAGTATTTGGCCAAATCGTTCGACGCCAAGGAGGTGCTTATGCTGCTGGTTAGCGACCTGATGCGTGTGGGTGTTGTTACGGGTCATATTCCGCTATCTCAGGTGCCCAAAAGTATTACACAAGAGCTAATTGTTCAAAAGTTGAAGTTGCTCAACGATTCGATGATACGAGACTTTGGTATTCGTAAACCTCGTATTGCTGTGCTTGGGCTTAACCCCCATGCGGGCGATGCAGGAGTACTAGGAGCCGAGGAGCAAACCGTGATTATTCCAGCTATAAAGCAAGCAAATCAGAGCAATATTATTGCCGTTGGGCCATACCCTTCCGACGGTTTTTTTGGATCGGAGAATTTTACCAAGTTCGATGCAATTTTGGCCATGTACCACGATCAGGGCTTGGCTCCTTTTAAAGCGTTGGCATTTGATAGCGGTGTGAACTTTACAGCAGGATTACCCATTATACGCACCTCACCTGCGCATGGAACTGCTTACGAGATTGCAGGACAGATGTTAGCGTCGGAGCAGTCGTTCCGAAATGCCCTGTTTTTAGCCGTTGAAGTTTTTAAAAACCGGCAGAATTATGATGAGTTAACCCGCAACCCACTGGTTATCTCCAAGCAGGAGTAACACCTCTTATATTATGTACGAATTTATAAATGGTAAACTGTGCGAGCTAAACCATGCCTATACTGTGGTTGAGGCGGGCGGAATAGGCTACGTAGTTAACATATCGTTAAATACATTTGCTGCGCTCGAGGGCAAAGTCGATGTAACACTTTATCTGCATCAGGTGGTGAGGGAGGATGCCCATTTGCTATATGGCTTTATCACCAAGTCGGAACGTGAGCTTTTCCGGCATCTCATCTCGGTTTCGGGGGTGGGGGCAAATACGGCAAGGGTTATTCTGTCGTCGCTTTCGGCCGAGGAGATTTCGCAGGCAATTATGCAGGGCGATGTGAATACGCTCAAGCGAATCAAGGGCATTGGGCTTAAAACGGCGCAGCGCATAGTAGTCGATTTAAAGGATAGGCTTGGCAAATCGACTTTAGAGCAAGATATTTTTGCCAACCTAAACAATACTGCTAAGTTGGAAGCGTTATCAGCATTAGTTATGCTTGGCTTCGCCAAAAGCGTTGCAGAGAAAACCATTGATCAACTATTAAAGCAAAACCCCAGCCATACAGTGGAAAGCCTTATCAAGGATGCACTAAAGGGGCTGTAAACGAATAACTTCTGTTTACTTTGAAGTACATTGGGCCACATGCAATAGGGAGGGTACTAGCAATTACCCTATTACTACTTATCGGACAAAATTATCTGCTCGCAAGTAATTCGGCTAGGGATTTAGCTGGTATTGGTGTTGAGCACTTTGCCGATTTGTTGTTACCTTCCGTTCTGCAGCCCGATACCACAAAACTACCCTTTCCAATTCGCAAAACAGACGAGGGCTCAACTGCATCGCCCCTTTTCATGTCGCAACCGCAAAATGTAAAGGTTGAAGTTGTATATAACGCTCAAACCAAGCAGTATGTGGTATACCATAAGGTTGGCGATATCAATATTCGCCCTCCAAGGGTGATGAGCGAGGAGGAGTACCGTAGTTTCCAGTTTGAACAGTCGATGAGGGAGTACTGGCAGCAACGACGACAGGGAGAAACAGCAACGCGGGGTTCGGGTATTCTACCTCGATTGCAGGTGGGTGGCGAAACCTTCGATCGAATTTTTGGGAGCAACGTTATTGAGATTATCCCGCAGGGAACGGCTGAACTGGTTTTTGGGGTTAGCGGATCGCGCACCGATAACCCAACCATTGCCGAGAACTACCGGAGTAATTTCACCTTCGATTTTCAGTCGAAAATTCAGATGAACGTGAACGGTACAGTGGGCGAGAAGCTGCGGATGGAGGTAAACTACAACACCGAGGCCACGTTCGACTTTGAAAACAATGTAAAGCTTGAATACACTGGGTTTGAGGATGAAATTATTCAGAAAATCGAAGCCGGAAATGTGTCGTTACCCTTGCCTGGAACGCTGATTACAGGAAGTTCAAGCTTGTTCGGTTTAAAAACGCAGCTACGCTTTGGCCGATTAACGGTAACAAGTATCTTCTCGAAGCAAAACAGCCAAACCCAGGTGATGGAGGTGAGTGGCGGGGCCCAATCAAAAGAATTTGAGATACAGGCCGATGAGTATGAGGCAAACAAGCACTTTTTTCTTTCGCATTACTTTCGCGACACTTATAACCAGTCGCTTCAAAACTTACCTATAGTTAATAGTGGCATCAATATAACCCGTGTTGAGGTATGGATCACCAATAAACGGGGTAATTTCGATAACTCTCGCGATTTGGTGGCGTTCCACGATTTGGGTGAGAGCGAGAAAAACATGCATTCAAAGAATGCGTTTATCATAAACGGGGTAGGGCATCCCCGAAACAGCATCAATAGTTTGTACGATGACATGAAATCGACCTACGCTGGGATTCGCAATATTTCCGATGTGAACTCGGTGCTTTCGCAAATTACAAACTTCAGCGGCGGGGTTGATTACGAAAAGATTGAAAATGCCCGAAAGCTTACACAATCGGAATTTACCCTAAACCCGCGACTTGGATACATATCGGTAAACACCTCACTGAATGCCGACGAGATACTGGCAGTTGCCTATGAGTATACTCTGGGAGGACGAACCTACCAGGTGGGGGAGTTCTCAACCGATGGAATTACCGCCCCGCAAGCCCTGATCCTAAAGCTTTTAAAGGGAACTAACCTGTCGCCTCGTCTCCCCACATGGAATCTGATGATGAAAAACATTTACACCATTGGGGCTTTCCAAATAGATAGGCGCGAGTTTAACCTAAATATTCTGTACCAGAACGACCTTACGGGTACTGCCGTGAACTATATCCCCGAGGGCAACATAGCCAACATTCCCTTGTTATCGGTGCTTAATCTCGATAACCTAAATAGCAATTTAGACCCAGGTGCCGATGGCATGTTCGACTTTATTGAGGGAATTACTATCAACCCATCAAATGGTAGAATAATTTTCCCGGTAATAGAACCGTTTGGTAGCGATTTAAAGCGAAGAATTGGCGATCCCGGAATAGCCGAAAAGTACATATATCAGGAGTTGTACGATTCTACGCTTACCAAAGCACGGCAGATTGCCGAGAAAAACAAGTTTCGGCTAAGCGGAACGTACCGATCCTCGTCGAGTTCGGAGATTCCCCTTAACGCCATGAATGTTCCCCGCGGATCGGTTGTGGTAACTGCTGGTGGACGAAAACTTACCGAGGGCACCGAGTACACCGTTGATTATATTATGGGAACGGTGAAGATAATAGACCCAGGGCTACTTGAATCGGGAACTCCTATTCAGATATCGCTCGAGAGCCAGGATCTATTCAGCTTTCAAACTAAAACCCTGGTGGGCTCGCACTTCGACTACAAGGTTTCCGACAAGTTCAACATTGGGGCAACTGTGCTAAATCTTACTGAGCGGCCATTTACCCAAAAGGTGAGCTATGGCAACGAGGCCATCAGCAACACCATCTGGGGGTTAAACACATCGTACCAAACCGAGTCGGGATTCCTAACCAAGATGGTGGACTTTTTGCCCTTTATCGAAACCAAGGAGAAATCGACCATTACATTCGATGCTGAATTTGCACACTTTATTCCCGGATACTCACGCGCAATTGGTTCGGGAGGAACCGTTTACGTTGATGATTTTGAGGGTACAAAAACATCAATCGACCTGAGGTCGTGGCTAGCATGGTCGCTTGCAAGCACGCCGCAGCACCAGCCCGATCTGTTTCCCGAAGGAAGTTTGATGAACGATTTGGCCAATGGCTACAACAGAGCCCTGTTGGCCTGGTTCTCCATCGATGAGCTATTTTTGAGGAATAACTCCCTAACTCCAGGCCATATTCGGCGCGACCCCAATACCCAGAGCAGCCATTTTGTGCGCGAGATTTTTGAGCGCGAAATTTTCCCCAACAGGCAAACCCCATCGGGGATTCCCACTAAAATCCCTGTGCTAAACCTCACTTATTACCCACAAGAACGTGGCCCGTACAATTACACTACCACGGGGTTGAATAGCAATGGATTTTTTCTGAATCCCGAGCGAAAGTGGGCGGGGATGATGCGCTCGCTTCCGTCTCCCGATTTTGAAACGGCCAATATCGAGTACATAGAATTCTGGCTGATGGATCCCTTTGTTTACGACTCGCTGCACAAGGGCGGCGACCTGTATATTAACCTCGGGGAGATTTCGGAGGATGTGCTTCGCGATGGAAAGCGATCGTTTGAAAATGGACTGCCAACCTCCGCAGTGGTAACCAATGTGGAGGAAACAGCATGGGGTAGAGTTCCCGCTGTGCAATCGCTGGTAAATGCGTTCGATACCGACCCAAATGCTAGACGTTTTCAGGATGTGGGGCTTGATGGGTTACGTGATGATGACGAGGAGATGTTTTTTGCTTCATATCTTGAAAGCCTTAAAACCCAGTTTGGAGCCGATTCGAAAATTTACCTCGATGCCTTAAACGACCCTTCAAACGACAACTTTAGGTATTACCGCTCGAGCATTTACGATGCGGCTGAGGCAGGGATTCTCGATCGTTACAAACGCATAAATAACCCCGAGGGCAACTCGCCCGCCGCGAACCAACCAACCCCCGACGGGATTATAGAGGATTATCCCACCGCTAGGCAAATTCAGCCCAACGGCGAGGATATAAACGAGGACCGCACCCTTAACGAGAACGAGACATACTACCAGTACCGTATCTCGATGCGTCCACAAGATTTTGTGGTGGGGCAAAACTTTATAACCGACAAGGTGACCTACAATGCAAAGCTCGAAAACGGCGAGCGTTCAGAGGTTAACTGGTATCAGTTTAAAGTACCTATCGATGAGTACGAGCGCGTTATTGGAAACATTCAGGATTTTAAGTCCATCCGATTTATGAGAATGTTCATGAAAGGGTTTAGGGATACCACCATTCTCCGTTTTGCAACGCTAGAGTTGGTTAGGGGCGAGTGGCGAAGGTATAGTAGAGCCCTAATCCAGGGGCAGGAGGGAATGCCAACTTCCGACTTGGCTGGAGGAACCTTTGAGGTATCGGCCGTGAACATTGAGGAGAATTACACCCGGATTCCGGTGAACTATGTGCTTCCACCAGGCGTTAGCCGGGTAATTGATCCCAGCCAGCCACAGCTAACCGAGCTAAATGAGCAGGCCATGGAACTAAAAGTTATCGACTTAGCCGATGGCGACGCCAGGGCGGTATTTCGAAATGTTAGCCTCGACATTAGGCAGTATCGAAAGATGATGATGGATATTCACGCGGAGGCCATTCCCGAGTATCCGTTAAAGGATGGAGACCTGAAGCTTTTCGTGAGGTTGGGAACCGATTACAACAATAACTACTACGAATACGAGATTCCGTTAACATTAACGTTACCTGGGCGATACTCCAATAAAAGTGAAGCCGACCGCCAAAAGGTATGGCCTCGCGAAAACCTGCTCGATATCGATCTGGAACTTTTCCAAAACGTGAAGATGCAACGTAACGATGAGATGCGTAAGTTGGGCTCGATGATTACCTACACAACCGTTTACAGAATGCAGGATGGCGATAGAACCGTAAAGGTGACAGGAAATCCCAGCTTAAGCAACGTGAGGGTAATAATGATAGGTATAAGGAACCCCGAAAGTTCCGAAAGTTCTTCGGACGATGGATTCTCAAAATCGGGGATAGTTTGGGTAAACGAATTACGGTTGTCGCAAGCCGAGAGCAAGGGCGGTTGGGCAGCCAATGCGCGCATGTCGGCTAAACTAGCCGACTTGGCCATGGTTACTGTGGCAGGAACCACCATCAAGCCCGGGTTTGGATCCATTGAGAAGAAGGTGAACGAGCGCAGCATGAACGATTTTTACCAGTACGACCTGAGCACTACAATCCAAATGGGGCGCTTTTTCCCCAAGGAGTCGGGAGTTAATATTCCGGTATTTATTGGGTATTCCGAATCGTTTGCTAATCCCGAGTATAATCCTCTCGATCCTGATGTTCCGCTCAAGGTGGCTCTTGAGAAAGCAACTAACCAGAATGAACGCGACTCGATCCGACGCGTATCGCAGGACTATACGCGCAGGAAAAGCATAAACCTCACCAATGTTCGTATCAATAAAACTGATGGCGCTCCAAAAGTTTACAGTATTTCCAACTTTGCAGTGAGTTACGCCTTTAATGAACAGCTAACTCGAAACATCAGCACCGAGGAGCGTATACAGCGAAATGTAAGGGGAGGGCTAACTTACTCGTACAACACCCGACCCAAAAATGTGGTTCCCCTCAGGAATGTAAAGTGGCTGTCGAATCCGTGGTTTAGGATTATTAAGGATTTCAACTTTAACTACGTGCCCAACCAGTTCTCGTTCCGTACCGAACTCAATCGAACCTACTTTGAGCAGCAGCTGCGCAATATTAATAACCCCGACTTTAAGCTGGTGCCAACCTACTCAAAGGATTTCAACTGGAATAGGGTATACGCATTTAACTGGGATATTTCGCAATCGCTTAAACTCGATTTTAACGCCAATAATCAGGCGCGCATCGACGAGCCTTTGGGAATGGTTAACCGTGCCCGCGACCCATTGGGCTACGAGCATTGGCAGGACTCGGTTTGGACAAACATAAAAAACTTTGGACGAAACACTAACTATAACCACCGCTTCGATTTAAGCTACAATATTCCCATTAACAAGCTGCCCCCTTTCAGCTGGGTTAGCGCATCGGCACGTTATTCTGGTAGCTACGACTGGCGGGCTGGGCCAATCCTTCCCGATACCAGTCGATTTGATCCGGGAAATACGGTTCAGAATGCCAGCACCATTCAGCTCAACACCCAGCTAAATCTAACATCGCTTTATAATAAGAGTAAGCGGCTAAAGGATATTAACCAGAAGTTCGATCAGCGGGCACGTGGGGTACAGCAACGCAGGAATATGAAATCGGTAACCTATGAGCAAACAAACGTTAGGTTGCGGCAGGGCATGTTCCGATCCATAGATCATAACCTAAGAACTGAGGATGTAAAAGTTAAGGCTTTTGATGAGAGCGGTAAGGAGATAAAGGTGGAACTGAATATCCGCTCCGATAGGCGCGTTTCCATAAAATCAACAGAGGATATAAGTAATGTTAAGGTTGTTGTAGAAGGGCGAGTTCCCGAACGCGAAAACGTAGCACTTCTGTTATTTCAAGGAGGCGTAAGAATGCTGATGGGGCTGAAAAATATATCCGGAGCCTACTCGGTTACTGCCGGAACTTTGGTTCCTGGTTACAAACCCTCGACCCAGTACATGGGAATGCAGGACATAAACGGTGTTTGGGCGCCGGGCCTCGCATTTATTTCGGGTTGGCAAGATGATGATTTTGCCTGGCGAGCCGTTCGAAACGGATGGTTAACTACCGATACCACGCTGAACTCGCCAGTGGTTTTCACCCAAAATCAGAACTTAACCCTTAGGGCAACAGTTGAGCCATTGGCAAATCTAAGAATTGAGATATCGGGAACACGAAATATGGCATCGAATAAGAACGAGTACTATATTGCCGATGAATTTGGGCGGTTCGATGCCTACAACCCCATGCAAACGGGTAATTTTAGCATAAGCGTAATTACATTAAGTTCAGCCTTTGAGCGTTCCAACACGGCAAACGGCTACGAGAGTGAGAGCTTTAAGCGATTCCGCGATACCCGATTCGATATGGCGCTACGTCTGGCAAGTGAACGGGCAGCCGGAGGCAAGTACGATCCCACGATTCTCGATCAGGATTTGTACCCGTTAGGTTATGGAAAACTAAGTCAGGAGGTTTTGATGTACTCATTCCTCTCGGCGTATACTGGCGTTTCGCCAGAGAATTCGAAGCTTACTGCTTTTCCTTTGATCCCCATACCAAACTGGCAAGTTACCTACGATGGCCTTGCCAAGCTAAAACCGTTCAAAAAGTATCTTCGCACCTTTACCCTAAGGCATAGCTACCGATCGACCTTTACGGTTGGTGCATTTGCCTCGTACCTCGATTATGCTCCAGGCGAAGATGGGTTCAGCTACATTCGCGATGCCAACAATAACTTCTTGCCCGAATTCGAAATCGCAAATATCTCCATCAACGAGCAGTTTAACCCGCTGCTCAGCCTCGATGCTACTTGGCTTAGTAGTCTTACCAACCGCATGGAGGTGCGCAACACCCGATCGTTGGCCATGAGCTTTGCCAACAACCAGCTAAGCGAGATAAACAGCTGGGAGGTGATTGTGGGGAGCGGTTACCGATTCGAGAATCTACCGTTGGTATTTGCCACTTCTGATGGAGACCAAAAAACGCTTAAGAGCGACCTTAGGCTTAATCTCGACTTTAGCATCCGAAACAATCAAACTATTCTCCGAAAATTGGTGGAGGGAACCAACACTCCATCGGCTGGGCAGAATATTCTAACAATTAAAACATCGGCCGAGTATGTGGTGAGCGATCAGGTAACCATTAGGGTGTTTTTCGATAGGGTGGTTAATAAGCCCATAGTTGCGCTCTCGTATCCAACAGCAAATACCAGCTTTGGTTTTAGCCTTCGTTTTACCATGACCCAGTAGCGCAAGCTGCATAACACTATTTTTATGCAACCCCAAAGGGTTGCTTTTAACAAAAAAACTGTACTTTTGAACCACAAATCGAAACCTTATTCTCATATTATTAAAATACTTATACTATGAACATTCCTGCAGAGTTAAAGTACACCAAGGATCACGAGTGGGTAAAAGTTGAAGGTAACGAGGCCATTATTGGCATTACCGATTTTGCTCAGGGTCAACTTGGCGACGTAGTTTTTATTGAGATTGAAACCGAAGGCGAAACCCTTGATCAGGAGGAAGTTTTTGGTACTATCGAGGCAGTAAAAACCGTATCGGATATGTTTATGCCTGTTGCAGGCAAGGTGATTGCCGTGAACGAGAAGCTGGCCGATAATCCCGAGATCGTGAACAAGGATCCCTACGGCGACGGTTGGATGATTCGCATCGAGATTAGTGATGCTTCGCAGCTTAGTGATCTTCTAACTGCAGAGCAGTACGCAGCCATTGCCAACGCATAGCGCATTTGATCACACAAAAGACAAATACCCCAAATCTTTTAGATTTGGGGTATTTGTTTTAATGCTTGTTGGGGAGTTGGTTCAAACCGTTTTATCAGCCCTCAGATAACGCATTCCACCCCTGCGCAGTAATCTGCACTTCAGTACCCTGGGGCGTTACCAGCATTACTCCAGCATTTTGGTGCACAATATGGCCAATAATTCTAACCCCTTTCATCTCGGTAATTACATCATGTTTTTCGATGGGTACAGTGAATAGCATCTCGTAGTCCTCACCGCCATTTAGCGCAGCTACCACAGGGTCGATATTCATCTCGGCAGCCATTTTGTGTGTTACCTGATCAATGGGAATCTTGTCGATGTAAATCCTGCAACCCACCTCGGAGTTTTTACAGATATGTAGCATCTCGCTCGAGAGCCCATCGGAAATATCGATCATTGAAGTGGGAACAATTCCTGCCTCATAGAGCATGTCGATAAGCGGTTTGCGCGGTTCTGGCTTTAGGAAACGCTCAAGGATGTAATCGTACCCTTCGAGTTGCGGTTTCATATCGCTTTTTCCCTCAAGTACCTTCTTCTCGCGCTCTAGCAGTTGCAGCCCCATATATGCCGATCCTAAATCGCCGGTTACGCAAATCAAATCGTTCTCCTTTGCCCCGCTGCGGTAGCAGATCTTATCCTTGTCAACCTCGCCAATGGCGGTTATGCTAATCACCATTCCGGTAAGCGACGAGGTGGTATCGCCGCCAACCAAATCCACGCCAAAACGTTCGCAGGCCAGGTAAATCCCGCTGTAAATCTCCTCCACATCCTCAAGGCAAAATCGCTTGGAAAGACCAATCGAAACCGTAATCTGCTTTGGGTGCGCGTTCATGGCGTACACATCACTTAGGTTTACCACCACGGCTTTATAGCCTAGGTGCTTAAGCGGATGGTAGGTTAGGTCGAAGTGAATGCCCTCGAGCAGTAGATCGGTGGTAACAACCAGCTGCTTATTGCTGGGTGCAATCACAGCGGCATCATCGCCTACGCCCTTTAGAGTTGTGTTGTTTTTTATGGTGATATGCTTGCTAAGCTCCTCTATCAGCCTAAACTCGCCAAGCGTGTATAGCTCGGTACGGGTGGTTTTTTTACTCATTTTATGCGATGTTGTATTTGCTGCAAAGATAGCTTATTGTTTTAGAATGGCCTGAATGCCTTTGACGTATCAATAAAGTTTACGGGTTTGGGGTTTATTTGCAAACACTTGCTTACATTTGTACAAAGCCTCGTAAAGTGTACACTGGTATTTGGGTTAATTCATCACCCAATTTTAAAATGAGAAACACATGAAAAGAGTTTTTACAATAATTATTGTGCTAACGGCTTTACTTTGGGGCTGTAAGCCCAAGGTTGAGCAGGAGCCGGAGATAACCATTGCCGAATCTAGGGTTCACATAGCTGGCACCATCGATTCCGTAACATTCCGAACCATTAGCATCGCGTTCTTCGATTTGGTAAGGGACGAGGCTCGCTACTCCGTAGTGGTTGATGAGAAAACGGGGCAGTTCAACTTCGATATCACCATCTATCACCCACATGATATCATGGTGACCTATGGCGCCAAAAGCTTTCAGCTTTTTGTTGAGCCCAATGACAGCATATTTATTCAATTTTCTGGTACAGATTTCACCCGCAATGCCGATGGGAATCTGAACTCCCTAAAATTCGCGGGCAATAATAGCGATCTTAACTTCGATTTGCTAGCATACAACAGGTTTCGATCTGTTCCCAGTTTTTCCCTTGCACCCAATGGGTTTACCGTGAAGCAGTACCTGGGCGCGCTGGCTGATCAGATGAACAAGGAACTGGCCGAACTCGATACCTTTACCCAAAGCCATAAACCCTCCGATAAGTTTTTGAGATGGGCAAAAAGTAGAATAACCTACGAGAACGCCAACTACCTTATCGATTATCAGATGTATATTAAGGGTTCAGATCCCTTAAAGAACGATAGCCTATTTACCTCACCGTTTTTCCCGGTTCGCAACAATCAGGGATTTTTATCGTCGATGTTCTTGCCGCACGTGTTCAGCTACGCGGGGCAGCTGCACCTGCGCTCCGATACTACCATTATGCAGCTTATTGGTGAAGCTAAAATGGCGCAAGCATACGAAAAAACCATTCGTAATATCCTGCTCAAAGAGCCTGTTGGCATAGAAAAGGATGTTATGCTATTCCACTTTTGCTTGCGATTGCTAAGCCAGTCCATCGAGATGGCTCAGGATACTTGGGTAGATGTTAAACCTGCAATTGTAACGCCAGCGATTATCGATATTTTTGAGCGATTCTTACTTGAAAGGAAAAGCTATTCAGCCCAAGGTATTTTATATCTCCCAAGCTTTAGCGCCGATGTGCAGGTGTTTGAGGGCGATCCAGTGGATTATCTGATTGAACTTTCAAAGAAACAGGTGGTTTTGGTTGATATTTGGGCAATCTGGTGTAGCCCCTGTGTGGGAGAGATTCCTAATCTTTTGGAAATCACCAAGGATCTGGAGGCAAAGAACGTTCAGTTTGTTGGCCTTTGTGGCCGATCGGATAGGCATCCCTGGCATCAGATAGTTCGCGACAATCAGCTGCCGGGAATCCATTTCCTATTTGACCGCGAGCAAACCAAAGCGCTGGCCGATAGGCTCGAGTTTGATGGATATCCTACCTACATGATTTTTGCCGGAGGACAGTTGGCCGCCAGCAGGGCACCCTGGCCATCGGACAGCGCCGCGCTGCTATACCGCATTACTAAAATCAAAAGATTGTATAAGATATAAAAACAGATACCATGGAACAGTTTAAGTACATCCTAAAGCCCGAGGATATTAAGCCGCTGATTGAGCAGAAGGGCTACTGCTACGCTTCCGACATGATAACCGTTGATGGCCACAAGGTGGGCTATATGCATCGCGAATCGCGCGAGGACGAGGACGATAGCGGCTGGCGTTTCTACTCAGGCCTCGAAACCGACGAGTACGTGGAGAACGAGCACCACTTTATGATGTTCGACCTGAACTATATCGCCAACATCGATCCGGCCATTATCCCCTACCTAAAAATGCGCACTGGCGCAGAGCTGGAACGCGACCCCGATGCCGATACCTTTAGCCCCGTGGAGGAGGGGTGGTAGGGGAAGCCCCGTGTCACACTAGAGAGATACTGGTGAATCGAAGTTTTTTGTGAATGAAAGATTGATTGACCTGCCAGCCGGCAGGCTGGTTGATTGATTGAATGATTAGCTTCGCTGAGCTATCTCGTCAAGAATAAAACTTGACGAGATCGGTTGACTTCGGTGGGCTCACCGTCAGCCAGAGGTTCAGTTGTACCATTGGTTGATTTTGTACTACGGCTTTCGACCCTTCGGCAAGCTCAGGGCATGCTTTCCGACTTTTGACTTTTTAACTTTCGACTTTTTGACTTTACTGTTTCGCGTTCAAATTTTTCAAATCAGACAAGTGGGATTGGAGTCATGAACAGTGGTAGTTGACGTAAACACAAAACCTAGGTAATCCTTAAATTATCATCGTTTGTTGACTAACTTTTCATCCCCCCAAAACATTGTACATAAGCTAAAAAACACATTTGTATATAAATACAAATTTATCTACCTTTGTGCGCTCAAAGAAAAAGCATAATTGGCACTTTCTTTTTGAAAATCAACAGAATAAAACGATAATAAATCTTCTTTCAAAAGATTATTCCCATGAACGTAACCCATGTAAACAGCGATGCGCTCAACGCTGTGCTTAGCGTAAAGGTGGAGCAGAACGACTACGCATCGAAAGTAGAGAAAACCCTTAAGGATGTTCGCCGCAAGGCCGTTATCAAAGGCTTTAGGCCCGGTATGGCGCCTGCATCGCTTATCAACAAGATGTACCGCCGCTCGGCCATTGTGGACGAGGTGAACAAGCTGGTGTCCGAGGGCATATCGAACTATATCACCGAGCAAAAGCTCAATATTCTTGGCGAACCACTTCCTTCGGAGAAGCAGGAGGCCATTGACTGGGAAACCCAGAACGATTTCGATTTTATGTTCGATTTGGCCTTTGCCCCCGAGTTCGAGGTGAAGCTATCCAAACGCGATAAAGCTCCATACTACTCCATTAAGGTTGACGAGAAGATGCGCGATGGTTACATCGAGAGCATCTCGGGTCGCTACGGCAGCTATAAGGATGCCGAGCAGGCCGATGCCGAGAGCCTGCTAAGGGCAACCCTTACCGAGCTCAACGCCGATGAGTCGCCCAAGGAGGATGGACTTTCCGTTGATGAGGGCATGATCTCCGTGATGCTGGTGGCCGACGAGGCCGAGAAGGCCAAGTTTGTGGGTGCCAAGGTGGGCGATGTTATGGTGGTTGATGTTACCAAGGCATTCCCCAACGAGACCGATCGTTCCGCTCTGCTAAAGATCAAGAAGGAAGAGTTATCTACCATAGAGCCATTGTTCCAGGCAACAATCACAAAGGTTCAGCAGTACGCTAAAGCCGAGGTTGATCAGGAGCTGTTCGACAAGCTGTTTGGCGAGGGAACTGTTACCACTGTAGAGGAGTTCCATAATCGCCTCGACGCGGATATTAAGCAGAATCTGAAGGGCGACAGCGAGCGTAAATTCTACATCGATGTGCGCGACAAGCTAATCGAGAAGTTTAAGATTGAGCTTCCCAAGGAGTTCCTTGTACGCTGGCTGGTGGCCATCAATGAGGGCAAATTCACCCAGGAGCAGATTGAGAAGGACTTCCCCCACTTTGAGAAAGATCTGAAATGGCAGCTTATCCGCGATAAGATTGCGCAGGAGCAGGAGTTTAAGGTGGAGCAGGAGGAGTTGGTGCGCATGGCCAAGGGCTATATTATGAACCAGATGATGCAGTACGGCATGGGTCAGCTGCCCGAGGAGTTTATCGAGAAGTACGCCAACGACCTGATTGAGAAGAAGGAGGAGCGCCGTAAGATGGCCGAACAGGTACTCGAGGGTAAAGTGATGGGATGGATTAAGGAGACCATCAAGCTCGAGGAGAAGGAGGTGGACTTCGAGGAGTTTAAGGAGCTAATGAGCGCATAGGCTAGATATATCAGCTAAGCATAGTTGAGACTGTAAAAGCTGCGCAGGAAATTTTATTTCCTGCGCAGCTTTTTGGCATTTTAGTGCTGTGAGAATAAAATTTCCACAGCAGGGGAGAACTGCTCCCTGCTGTGGAATCAGTCAACGGCACAGTAGGAAATTCCAATTTCCTACTGTGAAAATTGCTCACGCCTAACGTGGAAATAGTTCTCGCCTGCGCAGCTATTCTTACTTTCATCGCGTGAAATAAGCTAATTTATAGGCTGGAGTTGTAGTGTTTTGTTTGTCAAGACCTTATAGGGCGATAGGTAAATGAAGTTTATCGTTCACTGTTCTGTTCTGAGCAACTTTTGTCCTGTAACAACCTACAGGCTGAACCTTTAGTAACGATTTGCTGTTTTCCCCTGAGGGTTCCAAAAAAATGATTTATATTTATGCCTTCTTTCCGCAAACATGTAAAAAACTAAAAAAATAGTCCCATGATCAGAAAACCAAGCGAATTCGAACGGTATGCCATGAAGCACAAGGGCATTAGCAGCCTAAGCATGCACCGCTTTAAGTCGATACACAGCAGCTACATAAATCCCACAATTATCGATTCCCTTCCGAAGCCCTTGCCCAACAAGGCATTACCACCGATAAACAGCTGGAAA
>CAZBBA010000028.1:0-42246 GCA_964490015.1 uncultured Rikenellaceae bacterium | reverse complement strand
AGCTTATTGTGGGCGCTGTCAACTTGCTTTTTGTAGAGACTTAGAGTAAAAAAGGCAAATACTATGGGTGCAATAATTGTCGATGATGGAAGAATTGATAGGGAAATAAGTATCGCAACCGTAACAAATAAAATTGGATACGAAATAAGAAGTACCCTCTCTTTTTTACTAATTATTCTAGGCAACTCAAACCATTCTCTTAGGTTCTTAACTTCATTACCCGACTCCACTATTTCCATTCCAAGCGACTGAAAACTCTCCATTAAATTAACCTTACCCTGTAGCTCCGCTATGGCTTGCTGCTTTAGCTCAATTGTCGATTTATCCTTAGTCCAATGGCAAAATTTGTTAGCTAAACTCTTCGCTCCATTTGCTGTTGTTGTTCGGTTAATGTATTGGAAAAGCGATCCTTGGCCAAATAAATCAAAATCGTCGGCTAGCTCGGGATTAGTTCCCCTTAGCTCTTCGCCACCATAGAACTGTTGAAAATTATATGCTAAATATTTTTCCTCATTCTTATTTACACTTATCCTGTTAACTATTTGGTTTACTTGTGAATTTACCCTTTGGTTGGCAATTACCGTAACTAAAAATGATGCTAATCCAAACGCACCAATTATTCCAACCCAAGGATTGCTATATGATTTGATAAACCAGTAAATAAGGGCGATAGTGCCAATAAAAAGCCCTAATCGGAGTAAAAAAAGGAAGAATGATTGCTTTTCCAATTTTTTCTTCTCGATATATAAGCTAATTAGTCGCGATGTGTAATGTGCTGCAGCTTTTGACATGTTAATAAATTTGAAAATTGGTCAAATTGTTAAAAACTATGTAAGCTATTTGATGCTTAAGATTCCAGTTTTCTTGAGAGTTGCTAAAGTAGAACAAATTTATCAAACAGTTTTTTAGATAAGTCTTATCTAATCATAATTTAGGGCGTTTCTCGTTAATCTTTCTAACCTATAAGTATTATTAGCAAGTGATGAGATTAACAATACCTTAAACATCATATTAATAACCGATTAGCTGCTTTGTTTTTAATAACTACCATGAAGTTAGCTAAGCCATGGCGTAGCAAAAATATCTTTATCATATTTTAACAAGCATGCAACAGCATAAACAACTGACTATTTCGAATATTTAATATAATTTTAGGGCAAAATTTAAGCAATTTATTATGTGTAATTTTCCGAAGCTTCGCTTTTTTGTCGTGATTAGTTTACTGTTGAGTTCTTTTGCTTTGTTAGGTTTAAATGTAAATGGGCAGAGTAGGGCAAAAAGCAAGGATGTAATTGTTGATTCTCTTTTTCGCAGTGGTGATTTTGGCAAGGCAATAGGCTACCTTAACGAACTACTAAAGGAGTTTCCTCAGGAGCCAACCTATCATTATATGATTGGTGTTAGCTACGTGAATGCCACAAAGAATCTCACCAAAGCCATTGAGCATCTTACCTTAGCATCAACTAAGGAAGTTCCAAATCTTGTATATTACTATCTAGGTCTTGCCAACCACAAGAGTTATCAATTCGATGAGGCTATTTCCTACTACCGCAGATTTATTGTAAGTGGCGGCGATCCCTCAATAGCCAAACAGCATATAGAGTTCTTAGTTACCCAGTGCGAGAATGGTAGCTTTATGCTCCGCTACGTTTATCAACCCAAGATACTCGACCGCAAGCAGGTTTCTCGCTTAGAGGTTAATCAGTATTTAATAACCAAGTCGTCCGAAGGAAATTTTATTCCAACACCTAAGGATCTACTAACCCCTACCGATGTAAAGCAGAATCACTCATCGTTCATATTTTATCCCAATAACCCCAAGCCCGGCGATAAGATTGTTTACTCAAGCTACGGGAATACTACTTCGTTTGGGAAGGATCTGTTTATGATCGAAATGTTGAATGACGGTTTCTGGAGTAAACCCCAAAATCTTGGCGATATCGTAAACTCTAAGTACGACGAGGACTTTCCATACCTTACGCCCGATGGGCAAACCCTGTACTTTGCGTCTATGGGGCACTACAGCATGGGCGGTTACGACATTTACCGCAGCGTGTACAATTCATCGGCTCGACAGTGGAGCACACCTGAGAATATCGGTTTTCCGTTTAGCTCAACTTACAACGATTATTTATATGTTCCCGACAATTCCGATGAGTTGGCCATTTTTGTTACCGACAGAAATCTTAACTCCGACTCATTAGAGGTTGTACTGGTTAAGATCGATCTGAATCCAATTCGCCGATCCATCGACTCTAATGAAACAATAAGGAGTATAGCACAGCTTAAGCCCGAAGTTGCTGTTGTGCAAAGGCCAATCGTTGAGGTAGAAAAGCCAACTGAGACCAAGCCACAGCAGGCACCAAAAACTGCTACATTTAGCGCAGTGGAGAATGATCCGGAGTATGCCAGAGCTTTGGCGGGAGGATTTACGCAGCAAATGCGAGCCGATTCACTGAGGAGTAGGCTCGAAATACTTCGTGCCCGATTTGATAATATTACTACAGCCGAAGCTCGACGCAATCTTGAGGCTCAAGTGGTGGTTGTTGAAGATAATCTTCTTGCGTCCCAGCGCAATGCCGATTTGTTCTTTGCTCAGGCAAGTCAAATTGAGCAGGAGTATCTAACCGGAAAACGTAAACCAATCGATAAGCCTACATCTACTTTTACCACCGATCACCCCGATTTTCTCTATCAGGCACAGTTTGCTCCAACGGTTTTCCAAACCGATGAATTATCGCGTTTGGCGCAGCTTGAGCGGTCGGCTCCGCAAATTCAACGACTTCGCGATCAGGTTGTCCAATCGCTCACTCAGCTAAATCAAGTTAGTGAACAATTCGGTGACCAATCGGCCGAGTATACCGACTATTATCGAAAACATCTCGAGCTGCTCAATCGCTTCAATGTTCAGCTTGCCACAAATATTAATGGGAAGAAAAAACTTTACTCCGATTGTATTTCCGTTGCGCTTATTAAAGCTGGAGCCAATAATAATATCGATATTAAGGGGCATATCGATCGAGCAAATACCCATTTTCGGTCGGCAACCGCAATACGAAATAATGCCACGAAGGAGGTGATGATCGAATCGGAATACGAGGCTCTTCTGCTCGATGAGCTTGGTGTTGTCCGCCTCGAGATAGCTTTTGCAAAGCTATGGGAGATGCAACTCTTTGAACAGCAATTGCTAAGTCGTGTTTACAAACTCGAACAGAGTATTTTTGGCTATACACTTCCTGGTGAAAGTGCTACCCCACAGCGCCAAACAGTTACTGAGTCAAAACCAGTTGAGACTTCTGTTTCAAAACCGCTGATAGTTCGTATGGAACCACAGCCCATCGAGGCAGAAGAGTTTACCTTTGAACAGGAGAAGGATCCTCCTTTTCAGCTACTCGAAAAATCGCCCTACTCAAAGGAAAAACCTTTCGAGAAACACGACCCGCTTCCCGAAGGTGTAATTTATAAGATTCAAATGGCTGCTTTTAGCAGACCGATTGCATTCGATTTTTTCAAAGGTTTAACGCCAATCACCGGCGAGTTGGTAAACGATGGAAGGGTGACAAAATACTATGTTGGGAAATTCACCTCGTTGAGCGAGGCGGAGAAGGCGCTCCCAATAGTACGCTCGCAGGGCTTTAAGGATGCTTTTATTGTAGCTTGGCATAACGGTCGATCAATAACCCTTACCAGGGCGAAAGCGCTTGAGGAGATTCCTGCACCCAGACCCTCTACATCAGCTTCGCGAGATACCACTCGAATTGAAATTGCCAAGGACAACAAGCACTACGTAATTCAGTTAGGTTCTTTTACGGGTAGATTACCAAACGATATTGCTCAAACTATCAGAGCGCTTGCACCGGGTAAGGATATTGTGCGTAAACCCGATAATCAGGGAGGTTTTATTTACTCCATCGGATCGTACTCCGATTTGAATGAGGCAAACCGGATAAAGGATAATCTGGTTGCTAGCGGAATAAAAAGTGCCTTCGTTGTTGCTGTTGATTTGGATAATTAATATCTTAGCATCAATATTTTATACATTTATGGAACGTAACCCTATAATAAATCCAGATATTTTAAATGAACATAGTGTTGACTTTCAGGGCACTCATTCATTAATTCTGTTTAACGACGATTACAATCAGTACGAGTTTGTTATCGATACTCTGGTTGACGTTTGCAGGCATAATCGCCTTCAAGCAGAGCAATGCACGCTTATTGCACATCACAATGGCAAGTGCGATGTTAAATCGGGCGATCATAATCAGCTTCAGCCGCTTCGCGAGGAGTTGCTGCGGCGTGGGTTATCGGCCATTATAACGCCCAAATCAAATTGATCGAGGTTTTATACTAAAAAAACTATAGCTAAATGACCGGTGTAATCATACTAATTCTTCTTGGGCTTTTCCTTTTTATTATAGAGTTTCTTCTAATTCCCGGTGTAACAATTGCTGGGATTGGTGGACTTGCTTGTCTAATTGGAGGCGTTTTTTGGGCGTATACGGCTCATGGAAATATGGTTGGACATATTACCCTTATATCAACAGTTGCGCTAACAGCGTTCACAGTGATTATTGCTTTACGTTCCAAAACCTGGAAACATTTTATGCTCAATACCAACATCGATAGCAGTGTTGCATCGGTTGAGGCCGAAACAAGTATTCACCCCGGCGATATGGGGGTTACCATTAGCCGATTAACCCCAATGGGCAAAGCCCGCATTAACGATATTATTGTAGAGGCAAAATCAACAGGCGAGTATATCGACCCAAAAACAAGTGTTGTTGTAATTCGCCTCGAGGGATCAAAAGTAATTGTCAAACCTAAAATAGACTAACGATGAGTGAAATTGGTGTTTATCTAATAATCTTTGCTGTAAGTATTGCAGCACTTTGGATCTTACTATACTTTGTGCCCATTGGACTATGGTTCTCGGCATTGGTAAGTGGTGTAAGAGTTTCGTTGTTACAGCTAATCCTAATGCGCTGGCGGAAAGTTCCCCCAGGAGTAATTGTTCAGGCACTTATTGTTGGAACAAAAGCAGGGATTGACCTTAACCGCAACAGCTTGGAAGCTCACTTTTTGGCTGGCGGTCGCGTTTCGAAAGTTGTTAACGCGCTTGTATCAGCACAAAAAGCAAATATTCCGCTCGATTTTAAAATGGCCACAGCCATTGACCTAGCCGGTAGAGATGTTTTTGAGGCGGTTCAGATGTCAGTAAACCCCAAGGTTATTAATACTCCCCCCGTTACTGCGGTGGCCAAAGATGGTATTCAGCTTATTGCCAAAGCTAGAGTTACCGTTCGTGCAAATATCAAGCAGTTGGTTGGAGGTGCTGGCGAAGAAACCGTTTTGGCACGCGTTGGCGAGGGTATAGTTTCGTCAATTGGTTCTGCCGACTCGCACAAGAAAGTGCTGGAGAATCCCGACTTCATTTCGCGTGTGGTGCTTGAAAAAGGCCTTGATGCTGGAACAGCATTCGAAATTCTTTCCATTGATATCGCCGATATTGATATTGGAAAGAACATTGGTGCAGTACTTCAGATGGATCAAGCTAATGCCGATAAAAATATTGCTCAGGCAAAAGCTGAGGAACGCAGAGCAATGGCTGTTGCTGTAGAACAAGAAATGAAAGCCAAAGCTCAGGAGGCACGCGCTAAGGTTATTTTGGCAGAGGCTGAAATTCCCAAGGCAATGGCCGAAGCATTCCGCTCTGGAAACCTAGGAATAATGGATTACTACAAGTTAAAGAATATTGAGGCCGATACTAGCATGCGCGAGAATATTGCTAAGGATAGCGGTTCCAAGAAAAAGTAATTAACATTTTAAGTAATTTTCTAGATATGCTTTGTTTCCATTTCGCGAAACAAAGCATATCTTGTTTAGGTTAAATCTCATTTTTCAAAAAGCGTTTGCCCCGTGAATAGTAGCCTTCCTAAGGGTTTCCGTCTTCATTTTGAGGAAGCTAAAGTATTAAACATACACCGTAGGGTAGTTTACGCCCAAATAACAAATGGGGAATCGAGGTTTGTTTCAAACATCCTCATCTTTTCCGAAAGAATACTCTATCCAGTTGCCTGGTATTTCGATAGACGTGCTAAGGACTTTAATAGTCGTGGAATAGGAATTATTGTAAACGACTTTATGCCTCTTAACAACAATATTCCACCAGTTCACAGGAAACCAATGTATGCTAAAGTGCTTAAATCAAAGGACATTAAGCATCTATTTTATAAAATGTTTTTGCTACGATGGAACGTACGTAGGGAGTTACGACAATTTAATTTTAGTGCAGCACATGTTATTCTGGTTAATGCTGTTGATGAAATCTCTAGATATGAGCGCGATAATAATACTCATATTGCTATGCTTAAGCATATTGTAGAGTCGGCAGCGTTTGCTTGCAAGAATGCAGTATTATATGCTGGTTCAGGCGATAAAAAGGTTATGCGGTTAGCCCGGTGCTTTATTAATACGCAGATGCTTGGAACAATTCTATCTCCTTTAATCGATCGATCCGCAAACCGAATTCATGTTCTTGGTGTAGGTATTGTTGTAAACGATATTCCCGAAATTCCCTTCCGATAGGATTAAAACAAAACTGGCCGATGCAGTTCTGCATCGGCCAGTTTTTTATTGTGTTCCAATTATGATTTCTTCTGATGTCCCGATTTTTTAGCGGCAAGATCACCAGCGGGTTTAGCTTTGGGTATTGGAGTTTTCTTGGGAGTTACGGTTTTTTTCTCCTTGGTAGTAGTTGTTTTGGCTTGCGCTTTCTTTTTTGGAGCAGCACTCTCCTCAGCAGCTGTTTCCGAGGCATCGGTAGCATTATCCTCAGCTTGTTTTTCCTCTACTTCCTCCGAAAAATCGAGCATTCCCTTTTCTTGCAGAAGGTTGTACCATGCAACAAGTTTTTTGATATCCGATACGTAAACTCTTTCGGTATCGAAATTGGGCTCAACTGCCAGGAAAAACTTCTTCAACTCATCATTGCTCGATTTGGCCGAAATGGTTGGGCCACCATTCTCCTTCTCCTTAATACTATTGAGTATCTCCCGCAGAGGTTTTTCGCCATCGTTGGTGAAAATTGCGATATCGGAGAGCGCGCTTACCTTAGCCGATGCTGAAATGTGTGAGCGTTTTCCGTCGATCAGCGACTCAACGATAATCCCATTCCGTCCTTGCGAAACAAACTTGTAAAGGCCGGAATATCCCGATATTGCCATTATATCTTTCAATGCCATAGTGTAAATGGTATTTGTATGTGAAGTGCAAAAGTATAAAAATGAAACTAATTAGCTTTACTTGTTTAGCAAAAAAATGGCTAATTGTTACATAATTGCAAATTTACGAATTTTGGGTATAGTTTCCAATTCGTAAACAATTTCCATGTTTGTCTATTCTACTTAATCATTTCGAGCAGCTTAGCCCGACTTAGTATGGTAACCTCGCGGCGGTTTACGTGAATTATTCCCTCGTCTTGCATCTCCGATAGAACTCTAGCCAGCGATGGCCGGGTTACTCCAAAAAACTCGGCTAACTCCTGATGCGATTTAGGGATTATTAATGTCGTTCTCGTTTCGCTTTTGGCCAGCGATAGCAGGTAGTGTGCAACCTTTTCCTTAATTGTTTTAAAGGACAGTAACCAAAGTTTTGTTGTTAAAAAGTGTGCTCGGTTCGACACGGCTTTTAGAAAATTATTTAAGACTAACACATTACTCTGAAGTAGCCTAAGTACATCTGCTTTTGGTATGTATAGTATCTTGCATTCGGATAGCGCAACTACATCAACCGGAAATTTATTGACATTGCTAAACATAACAGCATGGGCGAGGGGCTGTGGCGCTTGAATCTCTTCTACTTTAAGGATCTTTCCCGAGAAGTCTACCATCTCGCCTTTAACAGTTCCTGCGATTACAATGCAAAGGTTTTTCACCTCCTCCTCGCGTTGTACTATGGTTTGTCCTTTTGAGTATGATTTTACAGAGTACGAAATCTTTTTAAAAATTTCCTCAAGCTCCTCGCGGCTTAAACCAATAAAAAAGGGTGATTTTATGAGAACTTCAAACATATTCCAATTTTTGCAGCTAAGATAGAACATTGCATGTAATCTCAATTATACAATGAACCTGTTTAGTAACGTATATATTAATCTTTTTGTATTTTTACGCAATATGATAAAGCCAAAATCCAGGTTGGAATGAATACCAGAGATTACTATATCGATTTGCTAAACAAGCATATTACAAACCCCAAAATGATTGCCCACTGTCTTGCCTCGGAGGCCGTGCTAATGGCTTTGGCCCGTCGTTTTGGTGAGGATGAACAGAAGTGGGGTATTGCAGGTCTCCTTCATGATATTGATGTGGAGTGGACCGAGGGTGACTCGAACCGTCATGCGCTTGAGGGTGCTGAGCTGCTCAGGAACGAGGGTTTACCCAACGATGCGGTGGATGCCATAATGATGCACAACGAGATGGCTACAGGTAAAGATCGTACTACGCAATTTCAGCATGCTCTTGCTGCCGGTGAAACCATAACCGGTTTAATATTTGCCACCGCGCTGGTTTACCCCGATAAGAAAATTGCCAGCGTAAAACCCAAATCGGTTGTAAAACGGATGAAAGAGAAAGCTTTTGCTGCCTCGGTAAATCGCGATACAATAATGGAATGCGAGAAAATAGGAATCCCCATTGCCGATTTTGCCGAGCTGTCAATTGAAGCCCTAAAACCAATCGCCGAGGAATTGGGTTTTTAAACTAAGCTAAAATCCCATTTCGTTGGCACGAAGGAGTTCAGTTAAGGTATCAAGAAAATTCTGTTAAACTCAACTGGGTTTATTGTTGTAGTAGTTCACTTGGATTATATCAATTTAGAAACGTTAAAGACATTTGACCCTTTCCCTGATTAATTTCCTTTTAACATTTCCAAGGCATTCGTTTGTTTAATAAATACCAGCGCATCGTACCTTAGGGGTAGGATCGTGGGAACATAGTTATACAGTCTTTCTGTTGATGGATTATAGGTTACGCCAATGGCTCTGTGCCCAATGGGCATTAACATCTCCTCCGATTTACGCGTTTCGTCGTCAAAAATGGCGTAAAACGATTCAAGGCCGCAGTCTTCTAACATCGCCTCAGCACTGTTTTTCTGTGCTTTAGGTATGGTCATTCGGGTCATTGGGCTTCCCCACTGTGTTCCGGCATTTACCCTTCCTTTATAGGTAGTAAAACCAATTAGGGTTACCATTTGGTCACCATAGTTTTGTCGCGCAAGCTGTCCAATATTTATCATCCCCTCGTTTCGCATTGATGTTGCCCTTGCATCGCCAACGTGGGTGTTGTGAGCCCACACAATTCCTTTTGAATATGTACCATGGACTTCAAGTATTTGCATCACGGTGTTGTACATGTGCATCACTCTACTATTCCACGATGTGATTTCGTTCCGAATGGCCAACCGGAAGAAGTCCTCCGAATTCTTAACCACTTTGGCACTTTGCTTAGCATGCCGCAGCAACTTAATTTCGGTTGGGCACTCAGTCGATTCCATATGCTCCCGGAGGATTTCCTCTACCCATTCCAGTCCCTCATAACACGCAGGATACCCTTGCGTTACGGCTCTAGCATATTGCCATTCATCGAAGGAATAGGCCGTATAGCAATCAAACTTTGCTTTAATTTCATCTAATCTTTCGGGTATCTTTTGCTCTACAATCCTCAACACTTCCGCCATGGCTTCCCACTGTCCGTAAACATCCATTCCATATATTCCAACCCGTTTATCATTAGGTAGATTTTTATTATACTCCTTAATCCACTCGGCAAGCCTTTCTACCTCGGTATTTGCCCACATCCATTCCGGCCACCTATTAAATGTTTTCAAAACTTCTTTAGCCGAAGCAAAAGTATTATTTACATTTTTAACGTATTGGTTTAGCCTATATATTGATGTCCAGTCGCCCTCAACGGCAATAATGTTAAACCCCTTTTCAACAATAAGTCGCTTGCTTATTTCGGCTCGCCAACGGTAGAACTCAGCAGTACCATGTGTCGATTCTCCTAGTAAAACCAGCCGACTGTTCCCACTGAGCTCAATGAGTTTATCAAGATTGTCAGCGCTATTAAGTTCAATAGCATTTTTGCAGAATGGTTTTTTGGGGTCACCTCCAAGGGTATGGGAAGAGGAAAACAAAACAACAAGTAGTATCGAAAAGGCTGTTGTTAAATTTGGCATAATCTGTATCAAATTTTTAAAGATGTATGATTTCTAAAAATATTGATAATCTACAAAATAGCCAAAGGTATTATTCAATTATTAGCGGATACCTTTTCACTCTTCTGATTATTTGTTTGATACGTATATCTAAAAAAGTGTTGTAAAATGCCTTTTTTTAAAAGGATTTTTCTATTTTTGCAACCCGAAATACAAATGGTCCGGTAGCTCAGTTGGATAGAGCATCAGCCTTCTAAGCTGAGGGTCATAGGTTCGAATCCTATCCGGATCACTTTCTAATACAACACAATTTGTTTATACCTGTCGTCAACGACAGGTTTTTTTTTACCCGATGCATCAGTTTATCTTTATAAAACAGCAAAAGCGAGTCACATCGGTGCTCGCTTTTGCTGTATAATTGATTGGGATTAAAGTTTTAGGTACGATACCATCACATCGCTAATATGCTCTTTGCGGGCTTTAATAAAATCAATGTACTGCTCGGGGGTAAAGGAGTTTCTATCCGAAATTAGCTCCTTAATTGCAAAGGGAAACAGAATAAGCGATATTAAGCTGATATACAATTGCTCTGGATCGACTTTCTTTATCCTTCCGGCTTCAGCTTCGGTGGCTAGCTGCTCACAGAATTTTTCGGAGTTGTATAGCGCAAGAACCGAGGACATTCCCTTTATCTTTTCGGGATTTCGATGGATTACCGAAAGAACGAAGGACACTAGGATAGGCTTCTCCAAAAGCATATCGATATACGCGTGGGTGTAATCCCTTAGTTTTTCGTTCACAGGCATATCGGCTTCAAGTATCTCCCTAACACTTAACGCCCGATCTTTAACAAGGGTGTCGAATATGGTTTCGAATAACTTCTCCTTCGATTGGAAGTAGTAGTTCATAAGCGAGAGGTTAATGCCCGCTTTTGTAGCAATCTCACGAACGCCTACACGATCGACCCCTTTTTTTAGAAAGAGCTCCGTAGCAGTGGTGAGTATTTTCTGCTTAGTTTTTATTGAATTTTTGTTCATATTAAATTCATTTTGCAACAAACATAATGAAACGTTTGTGAAATAGCAACAAAATACGAAACAATTGTTTTAAACAGGTATAGAGTGATTTTATGAGAAGCAGAGATGTTAAAAATTTGAGTACCTTTGCAGCCCAAAAACAAAGAAACTTTTTTCTTGTTTCTTTTTCTGAAAAGGAGTATTTTGATAAAATAATTAATCAAACACTATGATACATTTTGGTGATATCCCCAGCGAGTATTGTGATCAGAGCAGCTCGCAAATAGTGGTTTTACCCATTCCCTACGATGGTACAAGCACTTGGGTAAAGGGGGCCGACAAGGGCCCTGAGGCGTTGCTTGAGGCCTCAGCAAATATGGAGCTTTATGATATTGAAACCGATACCGAAGTTTACCTAAGGGGTATATACACAGCACCTGCAATTACTGAAGATGCTAGCCCCGAAGCGATGGTTGAAGCGGCAGAGAAGGAAACATTAAAGTTTCTCGATGCAGGCAAATTTGTGGTAACCATTGGTGGAGAGCATTCAGTTTCTATTGGCCCTATCCAAGCTTACGCAAAACGGTTTAAGAATTTGAGCGTTATTCAGATTGACGCTCACACCGATCTGCGCGATAGCTACGAGGGATCCAAGAATAACCATGCTTGTGTTATGGCAAGGGCACAGGATCTTTGCCCAATTGTTCAGGTTGGTATCCGTAGTATGGATGTGGGCGAAAAGGATCGCTTAGATCCAAAACGCGTTTTTTGGGGACATAAGGTTACCCAGTGCGAGGAGTGGATGGATCAGGCCATCGATTTGCTAACCGACGAGGTTTACCTTACCATCGATCTGGATGGTTTCGATCCCTCAATTCTCCCATCAACCGGAACACCTGAGCCCGGTGGGCTGCAATGGTACCCCACTCTTAAGTTCATCAAAAAGTTGATTGAGCGCAAAAACCTTGTGGGCTTCGATATCGTTGAGCTGTGTCCAAATCCCGAGGAGAAATCGTCGGACTTTTTGGCCACCAAGTTGCTTTACAAGATACTTTCGTATAAATTTGCAAAATAATTATTTATCAATCTATCATCTTAATAAGAATTGCTGAAATGGAGAAAAAAGACCTGCTTAAGGATGTGGTAAAGCACATCGACATCAAATCGTTCGATTCAACCCCAATTATCAACTCAATGCGCGATATGTCGTTCACCTCGCGCGATACTGCTGTTGCCACCGATATTTTTGAGATGATGATTGCCGATAAGGAGTGCAGTAACTGGCTTATCCTGGCAGGCAGCACCAGCGCTGGTGGATGTATGCAGGTATACGTTGATATGGTGAAAAACAATATGGTTGATGTAATTGTGGCCACCGGCGCTTCGATTGTGGACATGGATTTCTTTGAGGCACTTGGTTTTAAACACTACAAAGGGACTCCTTTTATCGACGACAACCATTTGCGCAATAACTACATCGATAGGATTTATGATACTTTTATCGATGAGGAAGAGCTGCAGGAGTGCGATGCCACCATCAAGAAAATTGCCGATGGCATGAAACCTGGCGTTTACAGCTCGCGTGAGTTTATTAAGGAGATGGGAAGATACCTTGTTCAGCATTCTGTAAAGAAGGATAGCTTGGTTCAGGCTTGTTACGAGAACAATGTGCCCATTTTTGTTCCTGCTTTCAGCGACTGTAGTGCTGGTTTTGGTCTGGTTAAAAACCAGGTTGAGAATCCCGATGCGCACGTATCAATTGACTCGGTTAAGGATTTCCGCGAGTTGACCGATATTAAAATTGCTGGAAAAACCACAGGCCTGTTTATGATTGGTGGTGGAGCACCCAAAAACTTTGCCCAGGATACAGTGGTTTGCGCCGAGATACTTGGCCACGATGTGCCCATGCATAAGTACGCCGTGCAGATTACCGTTGCCGACCCTCGCGATGGAGCATGTTCCAGCTCAACTCTAAAGGAAGCCTCATCATGGGGTAAGGTTGATACTACCTACGAGCAGATGGTTTATGCCGAAGCTACCAGCGTGGTGCCCATTATGCTTAGCTACATCTATCATCGTGGAACGTGGAAAAACCGCAAGAAGTACGAGTGGTCTAAGCTATTCGATAAGAAGTAATTAAACATAATTTATACAGAAAAGGGGTGACTTAATCACCCCTTTTTTAGTATACACTGGTGGAAACCTTAATGCTTGGAGGATTTTGAAGGTGCTTTTTAACGGCACATTGGTCTGCCACTTTAACCAAAGCGTCGTAGTACTTTTCGGGAAAACTTGCAGGTACGTTTATCTTCAGATCAATGCCCTCGATCATGTGCGTTGCAGGGTTAAAACTATGCTTTTGAGTTAGAGTAATTCCATCGGTCGCTATCCTTCGTTGGTCGCAAAACGACTTTACGTAAATACCCGCACACGTTCCAATTGATGCCAAAAAAAGGGAGAATGGGGCTGGCCCCTCATTGTTACCGCCCGCCATAACTGGCTGATCGGTTAAAATAATGTGCTCGCCCACATGAGCAATTACCTGTTTGTTGCCTGAAAATGAAATTTGAAGTTCCATATAAGTTTTAATCGATAAAATAATTATTTAATATATTTACATATACAGTAACGTAAATATGTCAATAAGGTTTGAATTACCAATAAACTTATATATACTTTACTCTAGTTCAGCAAAATCGTCCTTTGAAACGCTGCAAACTGGGCATCGCCAGTCGGGGGGTAAATTCTCGAACTCGGTACCTGGCTCAATATTTTGAGATGGATCACCAATGTTGGGATCGTAAACATAGCCGCAAACCTTACACTTGTGCATTGGGATTGAATCTAGGTTATAATTATCAGATTAAATGGAACGGTGAAAAGGGCTTTAAAGTCTAGCCCAAGGTTTTTAATTGTGTCGTCATCCTCCTCGTAGTACCACGATATTGATACATTGTGCCCCTTCTGGTGACACTCCTCAAGCAATTTTAGAATATTGAAGATAAACCGATTTGATCCGCTATTGATGTACTCGATGGATAAAGAAACTTTGGTGAACTTTTCGGGATTTTCAACATACTGCTCAATCCACTTAATAATAGGCTGGTAGAAAGACACAACATCTTCGGGGATTGAACGACCGGAGATTTGGATTATCCCCGCTGCAAAATCTATTTCAGGTGTTTTGCTGGTTCCCTTAATGAATAATTTATTCATATGTTCAATGGGGTTTGGGAGTAATTACGGGTAAAGTTAATGAATTGATTGTGTTTTACCAACAAGTAACAACAAAATCTGAAATAATTGCAGGTAGTTTAGATCAGCCATTAAAAAGCCTATTCCAGTAATCTTTTATGGTTTTCATCCTAAAACTACGATTGGGATGAGCTCTCGAAACCGATGGTGAATTCGGATTTCCATCTATCTTAAATGAGAAAACATACCAGTCGTTGCTTTCGAAGGCCATGCTCCCAAATCGGAGATCGTAGAGCCAAAGTGATTTATTATCAAACTGTTTAACGGTGTAGTAACCCTTAGTAAACCTTATGAGCTTAAGAACGTCATCACTTTGGGCGTAATCGCCCAGTAAACCGTTGTTTCGAGAAATATATCTGAAGTTTACAGTCTTTTTGTCGAAGTTACCCATATATCCGTAGTGATATCCATCCTTATTTTCGGCTAAGACCAGCCAAATAAAGTTGGTGAGAGGGAGTGGAGCTGTTTTCAGGTTGATATACTCAATCGATGCACTTTGGAGCTGCTGTTTAACCCTATGCTCTATCACAATCTTGTTCCCAATACTAAAAACTACAAAGGTTATGGTATAGATAAGAATTGAGGATGCGATTCTTTGTCTTGCATGCGATAACTGGGGCCTAAAAACCATCAATATAGCAAGGGTAAGAATTGGTATCATGAAGAATAAATCGATAATCCCCAATGAGTCGAATGCCAGTCGGGTATTGCTAAATGGCCAGAGTAATGCAGTACCGTAGGTGTTAAAAATATCAATAGTAGAGTGCATAACTATGCTTAGCATAAAAAGACCTGTCCATTTTGTAAAGCTGCCAGCTCTATGAAATCGGTGAGCAAAGTACCCAAGAATTGGTGAAATTAGTATCGCAAAAAGGAGTGAGTGGCTGGGCCCACGGTGAAAAAACAGCGAGGATACCGGATCGAGAAAGGGAGTAATGAGAGCATCAAAATCGGGAAGGGAGCCAGCAATAGCTCCCCAAATTAGCGCTTTGTTTCCAACTTTTTTTCCCATCACTACTTGACCTGTAGCCGCGCCAAGAACAATATGTGTTAGTGAATCCATGCTAATTATTATTAACTTTGCACACCAAATTTACATATAGTTAAACAGTCCATATAGGTATTCGTTCAAATTTCAAAAGTAGTAAAAGTGAGAAAACGACGTCCAAATCCTCTCCTCGAAAATGTTAGGATAACCGATTTAGCTGCCGAAGGCAAAGCAATTGCAAAGGTTGATGGTAAGGTGGTATTTGTTCCCTTTGCCGTTCCAGGCGATTTGGTAGATATTCAGGTTACCAGCAAGAGGAAAAGCTATATGGAGGGCTACATAACAGTTTACCACGAACTTTCGCCACTTCGAACGGAACCTTTTTGTAGCCATTTTGGCGTTTGTGGTGGCTGTAAGTGGCAAAATTTACCCTACGAGAAACAGCTGGAGCAAAAGCAGAGGCAGGTTGTTGATCAGCTTACGCGTATTGGAAAGGTAGAACTGCCTGAGGTTAGTCCCATTTTAGCATCGGCAAATACAAGATACTATAGGAATAAACTTGAGTTTACGTTTAGCAGCTCGCGCTGGTTAACGCGCGAGGAGATAACTAGCGGAACCGATATAGAGCAACATCCAGTGTTGGGTTTTCATGTTCCTGGTAAATTCGATAAGGTTTTCGATGTACGCGAGTGTTTTCTCCAACCCGAACCCTCGAATGCAATCCGCCTAGCGGCTAGTAAGTTTGCGCTGGAAAATGGATATTCGTTTTACAATATCAGGGCAGGAGAGGGGTTGCTTCGTAACCTTATTATCCGCACTGCTTCTACTGGCGATGTGATGGTAATTCTATCAGTTTTTGAGGATGATAGGGAAAAGATTACATCGTTACTAGATTTTCTCCAAAAGAGTTTTCCTCAAATCTCCTCGTTATTGTATGTAATCAACCCAAAGGTTAATGATACCATTAATGACTTGGAGATAATTTGCCATTCGGGTAGAGAGTTTATCATGGAGGAGATGGAAGGTATTCAATTCAAGATTGGACCAAAAAGTTTTTATCAAACTAATTCGCTGCAAGCCTACGAGTTATACAAGGTTACAAGAGAATTTGCCACGCTTTCGGGCAACGAGTTAGTTTACGATTTGTACACAGGTACAGGCACAATTGCAAATTTTATTGCACATAGCTGCAAGTCGGTGATAGGTGTAGAATATGTTCCTGAGGCTATTGAGGATGCTAAGGAAAACTCTAGTTTAAACGGAATTACCAACACCCATTTTGTTGCGGGCGACATGAAAGATGTTCTTGTGGAATCATTTTTTGCACAGCATGGTTTTCCTGATGTGGTAATTCTCGACCCACCCAGGGCGGGTGTTCACCAGGATGTGATTGAGCGCATTAGAATGGTTAAGCCTAAGCGGATTGTTTATGTATCGTGCAATCCGGCCACTCAAGCACGCGATATAAACCTATTAGGAGAGGGATTTAAGGTGACCAGAGTGCAACCTGTTGATATGTTTCCACATACGCATCATGTGGAGAATGTGGTGCTGCTTGAGAGTATTTCCTAAATCTTAATTGGGGTCGATATTAAATACCTAATCGGGCATAATCACGAAAATCTCCTCGTCGGGTTTTTTCATTAGATACTGTTCACGGGCGAATTTTTCAAGATTTTCATTGTTGGTTCTTAGCTCGTTGAGGCGTTTGCGATCGTTCTCAATTTTTTGCAGGTAGTACTCCTTTTCTTTCTCAAACTTCTCAATTTTCTTGTATTCGCGGTAAACATCAATCCAATTGCTACTGTCGAAAAGTAACATCCATACCAAAAAAATGGCTATGGTAAGAATGTACTTATTTCGCAACCAGGGATAAACCGCTTTCCAAAATGATGCTATCGACATTTCCTGCGATTATATTTTTTTTTTGTGTAATCATTGTCACTCATCACCCGTCACCCGTCATTCATATTACCCGCCTCCAAAAACATGAATTACCTGAACTTCATTACCGTGTGAAATTAAACTTGAGGAGTAGTTCTCTTTTTTTATTAAAGAGCCATTAACCCTAACGATAAGAAGCTCGAACGTAAAATTTTTGATAGCCAGCAACTCCTCGACTGTTATGCTCGATTTAGAGGTGTCGATCTTTTCAATTTTATAGTTAAGTGTAATTTCCATGGTGTTTCCATCGGGTTACTGATGGCAAAAATAATCAAATTAAGCCTGTAATCAATATCACGTAACTTGATTTGCAAGAAAACTTGGAGCTCGTTGATCCATTGAGAATTAAAACTGAGCGGCCAGTTTTATGTTAATTCGTCGCGATGTTAGATAGTTGGGCACGGCATACAGTCCCGATTCGTTGCTCTGGTTCGAAACGGTTTGCACCCAAAGGTACGAAATGGTGTTTTTAAAGTCGAACAGGTTAAACACTTCCACCCCAATCCAAACATTATTAAGCCAATCAATGTTAGCTAATGAATTGCCATTATCGCCCTTAAAGGATTTTGTAAAACCAATATCCAATCGTTTATACGAAGGCATTCTGGTAAGCAGATCCCAGCGCGGTGAATCGGGTATGCCAACCGGATAACCAGTGCCAAAAAATCCTGTTAGGTGAACCCTATACGACGGATTTCGAGGGATATAGTCCTGAAAGAACAGTCCAATGCTAAATCGCTGATCGGTTGGCCGAGCGTAGTAGCCTGGGTATACCGTTTTTCCATTGCCATCAACATACGAATCGTTGGCATTATCCTCGTAAGTTCTCATTATTGACAGGCTTGCCCACGATTCGGCACCTTTTACAAATTCGCCGTTTATTTTCAAATCAATGCCTTGCGCAAAGCCTTTTGCCAGGTTCTCGCCCGAGTAAAGAATTCTAACATTATCAATCTTATACGGGATTAAATGGTTCATTTCCTTGTGGTACAGCTCCATTTGTAACCTAAACGGCCTATTCCATGCCGAAAAAAGGTACTCAGTTCCCATTACAGCATGTATCGATTTTTGTGCTGTGATTTTGCTGTTCAGCTCCCCGTTTTTAAGTCTGTACTCCTTGTAAAGTGGCGGCTGATAGTAGTAGCCGCCCGAAAGATGAAAAGTGATATCGGAGTCCCAATGTGGCTTTAACATTACTGTTGCCCTTGGGCTTATGTTAAACTCGTTATTGAAACTCCAGTACGTAAACCGAATACCAGCTGTTGCTGTTACATCAACCCAGTTCAACGAGGAGAAATAGCTATTCTGAATATAGCCTGAAATCCTATTAGTAATAATGCTATTGGCTGATTTTAGGTGATTCTTCAGGGTGAGTATTTCGCCATTGTAGGGAACTACGAATCCCGATGAGTCTGTAAGGGTCCACTCGTTGATTCTATCAGTAATTCTCTCGTGCTGGTAGTTTAGTCCCCACTTAAGCGAATTGTTCGATGTGGTAAGAACGCCCAAATGTTCAGCGCGATAAAAATTTACGTTGAGAAAATTTCGAGCATGATTAATAAAACCCCCAATCCCAACGTTAATAAGGCTATCTCCATAGGTTGTTGAGCCAAGCGTATTATCGAGTTCGTTAAGAAGATATTGTCCGATTAGGTCGAATGTTTCGGACTCGTTTGCCATGTATCCACTACCAATAAACTTAAGCAACAGGTTTTCCTGTGGCCGATACTCGCCCGTTACAGCACCCTGAAAAGTTTCGAATTTATTGAGTTCCTGCCCTTCATAAAAAACTCGCAGCTGCAGAGCGTTGCTAAATGAGCCAAATCGGGTTTCACGAACATCGGGCGAAAACTGGTACCTGTTCGACGCAATATTACCCAGAATGCTAATCTTGAATTTTGGCGACAGTCGCCACGATAGGATTGTTTGAAGATCAATAAAGCTGGGATTGTAGTCACCACCCTCATCGAGGCTTTTCAGGAAGTACTGCGATGTTTTATATCGAACTCCCGATAAATGGCTAAAGCGCTGGTTTTTGCTAGTCCCTTCAACCAGACCACTTGCTCCAAGTAAACTAACATCGGTTTTAGCGGAGTTTTCGTTGGGATTTCGATACCTTATATTTAGTACCGACGACATCTTATCGCCAAACTCAGCATTAAACCCACCGGCCGAGAACTCAACCCCATCTACCATGTCGGAGTTGATAAAGCTCAAACCCTCCTGTTGCCCCGATCGGATTAGGAATGGCCTGTACACCTCAATGTCATTAACATACACAAGATTTTCGTCGAAGTTTCCTCCCCGTACCGAGTACTGAGAGCTCATTTCGTGCGACGACGAAACGCCGGGCAACGATTTAAGTATTGCCTCAAAGCTGCCCGATGCGTTGGGTACAAAATCAATATCCTTATGACTAATTCGTTCAATGTTTCCGTATCTGCGATTCGAAATGGTGATGGAAACCTCGTCGATATCGCTTGATGCTGTTTGTAGATTTATGTGGAGAGTTATTGTAGCGCCTTTTTTAATTGAAAGAATGGCTCTTTCGGGTATAAACCCTATGGAAGAGTAAATCAGATTTACCGAGTCCGACTCGGGTAACAATATCTTGTAATACCCCTCTTTAGTGCTGGCTACACCTTTCCCCGAACTTGCATCTACAATAGTTGCGTACGAAATTGGGTTGTTGTCCATGTCGCGGATAAAACCTTCAACAGTTCCAACAGCCTGACCAAAACTCATTTGAGCCAAGGTCAGTATCAGTATGCTGAACGATATGATGCGGTTTTTTTTCAAGTGCTCAAAACTCTTGTATCAGTTTTAGAATATGGTATTGAAACCGCAAAGCTAAAAGAAAATTGTACAAAAAGTCATTATTTGCATCTAAATTATTATTCTGCTCAAGCCAAAATGGCAGCGCAAAGGGCTGTTGTTATGTCAATATGGCTTGTTTTAAGGAGTGGTATACTTTTTATAAATCATCTAGTAAAGCAAGTATTTTGTAAAACAACTTAAAAACAATTAATATGACACTACTTAGCATTTCTCGCCCACGCGCGATGAGTTCAGCAGCTAACCGTACAGAGTACGGTGATTTTATCAACGGTTTTTCCCGTGCTATTAACCGTTATGCCGAGGACTGCAAAAGAGTTCCTCAGGTAAACATTGTGGAGGAGGCCAAGCGTTATCAAATTCAAATGGCTGTACCCGGATACAGTAAAAGTGATTTTGCAATCAATGTCGAGAAGGATATTCTAACCATTTCGGCTAATGTCTCTGAGAAAGAAAGTGAGGTAAATTATCTGCTTAGTGAATTTGATAAATGCTCGTTTGAGCGATCGTTCACCCTTGGAAAATCGATTGATACATCGAAAATCGATGCTACCTACCGCGATGGTATTTTAACCATTACATTATCGAAGCGGGAAGAGGCGATTGAAAAACCAGCTAGGGTAATCAGTGTGAGTTAGTTATAGGTTCCCATATCATAAATACGAGCCTAGGTTAGTTGTAATTTGACCTAGGCTTTTTTACATCTACAAAATATTTAAAACGCTGATTTTTCCTAAAATAATTTGAGTATTAGCACATATTCCGTATTTTCGTAAGCTGAAAATTTAAAAATTTTAACAGTACTTTTGTTTGACCCAATGATTGTTAATACTCTAGCTCATGGAAAGTAAAGACCATAAGGATCCGATCAGTAATGATCAGTTCGGCGAAGCCGAAAATACTCAGCACTCTCCCAATACTGAGGAAACTTATCCTATTGAAATACAGGATAATAATGTGAAACTTGAGATTGCAGATCAGGCCGAGGAGGCCGTTGTAAACGAACAAGCATCGAAGGAACCCGCTGATGACGAAAATATTACCCAGACCGAAGATGAGGTAGAGGTTCACAACGAAGCTCAAGAGAATGAAATGATGCCCATGGAGGATGAAGGGGACGAGGACGACGAGGACGAGCAGCATGACGAAGAGGAACTCGTTGAAGGGGTTGAGCCTACTGATTACACTGTAATATCAAGAGAGGAACTGGTAGATAGATTGAAGTACCTTATTGAACATAAATCAATTCAGAAGATTAGAAACGAGGTTGAGAGTATTAAACTCAACTTCTACAAGAAACACAAAGCCGAATTCGAGCGCAAGCGGAAGGAGTGGGTCGATGCTGGTGGTGACATCGAGGAGTTTGAAGCTCCTGTGGATCCAATGGAGCCCCAAATTAAGGAGTTATTACGGCAATACCGAGATAAAAAATCAACATACAATAGAGAACTGGAGGGGCATAAGCAGCTAAATCTTGAAAAGAAACAAGCAATTATCGAGGAGATTAAGGAGCTAGTTAACAGAAACGAATCGGTTAATCAGACTTTCCAGGATTTTAAAGAGCTTCAGCAGCGTTGGCGAGAAATTGGACCTGTTCCCCAGGCAAACCTCAACGATTTGTGGGAGACATACCATCATCATGTACAAAATTTCTACGATTACGTGAAGATAAACAATGAGCTCAAAGATCTTGACCTTAAGAGAAACCTCGAGGAAAAAATTCTTCTCTGCGAGAAGGCCGAGGAGTTGCTGCTTGAGCCCTCAATTGTTGTGGCCTTTAATAAGCTGCAGAAATTACACAACTCATGGCGCGAGATTGGCCCAGTGCCCAACGAGAATCGCACCGAGATTTGGGAGCGGTTTAAGGAGGTGACAACTGCCATAAATAAGCGCCATCAAGAGCATTTCGAGGGATTACGTGAGGAGCAAAAGGCCAACTACGAGGCCAAAAAAGCGCTCTGCGAAAGCGCGGAGGAGTTGGCAAGCCGGGTTATTTCCTCGGCTAAGGAGTGGAATAAATCATCTAGAGAGATGATCGAACTCCAAAAGGTATGGAAATCCATAGGCTTTGCCCCTAAAAAAGATAACAATAAAATATACGATAGATTTAGAGCCGCCTGCGACACCTTTTTCAATAGCAAAAGGGAGTATTATCATGATGCACGTGAGGATCAGCAGAATAACCTACAGCTTAAGATCGATTTGTGCGTTCAGGCCGAAGCCCTTAAGGAGAGTGCCGAGTGGAAAAAGGCTACCGAAGAGTTGATTAATCTTCAAAAACGATGGAAAGAGATTGGTCCACTTCCCCGGAAGCATAGCGATGAGGTGTGGAAGCGGTTTAGAGCGGCTTGCGACTATTTCTTCGAGCGCAAATCGAAGCATTTTGCTACCGTCGATAGCAAGTACGAGGATAACCTTAAGGCCAAGGAAGAGCTAATTGCAGAAATTGTAGCTTTTAAGGTTTCTGAAAATGTTGAGGCCAGCCTTAAAGTTCTTAAGGATTTTCAGCGTCGATGGGCCGAAATTGGTTTTGTTCCCCTTAAGAAAAAGGACGAGCTGCAAAAGCAGTATCGCGAAGCAGTTAATAAACATTTTGAAGATCTTAAAATCGATAATAGCAAGAAGAACATCCTTAAGTTCAAAACTAAAATCGATACCATTCAGGGAAATCCTAGGATGGAAAATAAAATCCGGTTCGAGCGCGATAAACTGTTTAATCAGCTAAAGCAGCTCGAGAACGATATCGTTCTTTGGGAGAACAATATTGGATTCTTTGCTAAGTCGAAGAACGCCGAACAGCTTATTAAAGATGTGGAGCGCAAGATTGAAAAGGCTCGGGCTGATCTTAAGCTGATTGAGGAGAAGATCAGAATGATCGACAGCATGGATCAAGCCTAGCGTATACAATATTTTCATATATTTAATGTTATGCCGTACAATACCAAGTATATATTTGTCACTGGTGGGGTTACCTCATCGTTGGGCAAAGGGATAATATCGTCGTCGCTGGCCAAGTTGTTGCAAAGCCGTGGCTACTCAGTCACCATTCAGAAACTTGATCCATACATTAATGTGGATCCTGGAACGCTTAATCCCTACGAGCATGGCGAGTGTTTTGTAACCGAGGATGGCGCCGAAACCGATTTGGACTTGGGGCATTACGAACGTTTTCTCAATGCTTTTACCACCCAGGCCAACAACGTAACCACTGGACGAATCTATCAATCTGTAATAAACAAGGAACGTAGGGGCGAGTATTTAGGGAAAACAGTACAGGTTATCCCGCACATTACCGATGAGATTAAGCGAAGGATAAAGCTTGTAGCCTCGAAGAACAAGTTTGATGTTGTAATTACCGAGATTGGGGGAACAGTTGGCGATATAGAGTCACTTCCATATATCGAGGCAGTACGTCAGCTACGATGGGAACTGGGTGTGTCCAACTCCGCAATTATTCACCTAACCCTGGTTCCATATTTGGCTGCTTCGGGCGAGTTAAAGACTAAACCCACGCAGCATTCAGTAAAAGTTCTTTTGGAGAATGGGATTCAACCCGATGTCCTAGTGCTTCGCACTGAGCATCCCCTAACAGTCGATATTCGCAAGAAAGTTGCCCTTTTCTGCAACGTTAACCTCGAGGCTGTAATCGAATCGATTGATGTTTCCACTATTTACGAGGTGCCTCTTCTAATGCTTAACGAGAAGTTGGATGTAACCGTGCTTCAAAAGCTCAACTTACCCCTTGGAAAAACACCTGAGCTAAAAGCTTGGCGACAGTTTGTGTCGAAACTAAAGGAGCCAAAATCGCATGTAAAGATTGGACTAATTGGTAAGTACGTTGAACTTCCCGATGCCTACAAATCTATTATGGAGGCTCTTGTACATGCTGGAGCAACAAATCATTGTAAGGTAGTGATAACTCCGATCCATTCAGAAAGCATAACTCCCGACACTATTGATGAAAAACTTGGAGAGTTAAAAGGGATTATAGTTGCTCCAGGATTTGGCCATAGAGGGATTGAGGGGAAAATTTTAGCTGTTAAGTATGCCCGCGAGAATAATGTGCCATTCTTTGGCATTTGTTTAGGGATGCAGTGTGCCGTAATTGAGTTCTCGCGAAATGTGCTGGGCTACAGTGATGCAAACTCTACCGAGATGACCAGAACCACCAATTACCCCGTTATCGACCTTATGGAGGACCAAAAGGGCATTACCGACAAGGGAGGTACAATGCGTTTGGGTGCATACCCATGCAATCTTGCTGAAGGTTCAACAGTACACAAAGCCTACAATAAAACGGAGATTCAGGAACGTCATCGACACCGCTATGAGCTTAATAATGCTTATCTCGAAGTTCTTCAGCAGAAAGGTATGGTTGCCTCGGGTATTAATCCCGACACAAATTTGGTGGAGATAGTCGAAATACCTAAGCATCCATGGTTTGTGGGCGTACAGTTTCATCCTGAGTATAAGAGCACTGTTGTTAATCCTCATCCCCTTTTTGTTGAATTTGTTAAGGCCAGCCTTAAGTTTGGCCAAAAGAATTCTGATAAGTAGTGGAGCGCCCTTTCCCCTTAACCTTTAAGCTATCTTATGCTAAAATTTTGGCATTACCTCAACTTTTGCCAAATATGGGTTAACTTTGAAAGTTGTAAAATAATGTAATAGTCATAAGAATCATAAGAAATATAAAGATCAAGAAATGGATAGGAATTCAGTAATAGGATTAGTTATTATCTTCTTAATTCTAATCGGGTTTAGCTACTTCAACCGGCCATCGCAGGAGCAAATTGATGCCGCAAAACGGAGAAGCGATTCACTAACAGTTGTAAAGGCTGAACGCGAAAAGGAGTTTAGAGAAAACCAAACACTGGCCTTTGAGGCCGAAAAGGCCAAGCAGGAGCTAGCCGAGCAGAATCAGCCTTTAAACCAGACCACATTTGCTGGTTCGGCAAAAGGCGAAAGACAGTTTATAACCCTCGAAAATGAATTGATTCGGCTTAAAATTTCCACACTTGGTGGGGCAATTTACTCGGCCGAGATTAAGGATTACAAAAAGTATAGTCAGGATCCGCTTATTCTTTATGCCGATGACAAGAACGTTTTTGGGCTTCAGTTTTGGGGCAACAATAACAACATCGAAACCCATAAGCTGTTTTTCACACCTAGCATCCTCGACACCGTTGTAATTGCAAGCGAGGCTAGTGGTTCAAAATCGCTTTCCATGAGGTTGGCTTCGGGAGAAGCATCTTATATTGAGTACGTTTACACCATCCATCCGGGTTCTCACATGGTCGATTTCGATGTTCGTTTCTCGAATATGGATCGGGTTTTCTCTAGCAATACTACTTCAATCGATTTAATTTGGGATTTATACGCCGCTCAGCTCGAGAAGAACAATGTAAAGGAGGGAGAGTACACTACAATTACCTACCAATCGACCAACGGTGACTACGAGGAGCTGAATCCCCGTAATGATGAGGTTAAGCAAGATGTTACCACACGGATTAAGTGGATTGGATACAAGCAGCAGTTTTTCTCCACATTTCTGGTTTCGGAGGAGAACTTCCTTAATGCCAACCTAACCACATCCAAAATCTTAGATGGCGAAAGCATTAAGCGGTTCTCATCGCGAGTTGCCATTCCTATAGAGAATGGAAGAGCCGAAGAACACAAGATGAAGATTTACTTTGGCCCAAATCACTTCAATACCCTTAAGGCGTATAAGTATGGTTTTGAGGACGTAGTACCTTTAGGATCATGGATAATTAAGTGGATAAACCGCTACGTTATCATATTTTTATTCGATATTCTGGATAATCGCATTGCCAGCTATGGTTTAATCATTTTCCTTCTTACCATTATCATCAAGGTGGTTCTTTTCCCCCTTACCTACAAGTCGTATTTGAGCCAGGCAAAGATGCGGGTACTTAAGCCTCAGGTTGATGAAATAAACGCCAAATATCCCAAGAAAGAGGATGCCATGAAGAAGCAGCAATCCATTATGGCGCTCTACAAAAAAGTAGGCGTTAGTCCTATGGGTGGTTGCCTCCCAATGCTTATTCAGTTCCCGTTTCTTATCGCAATGTTCCGATTTTTCCCTGCCTCGTTCGAACTTCGTCAGAAGAGTTTCCTTTGGGCTGAGGATCTTTCGACATACGATTCAATCATGCAGCTACCATTCGACATCCCCTTCTATGGCGATCACGTGAGCCTTTTTACCCTGCTTATGGCGGTGGCATTATTCTTTACGTCTAAGATGAGTTCGGGTCAGATGGCCGATGCCAACGCCCAGATGCCCGGGATGAAGTTTATGATGCTTTACATGATGCCCGTAATGCTTCTATTTTTCTTCAACAGCTACTCTGCAGGGTTAAGCTATTACTATTTCCTGTCGAACGTGATCACGCTAGGGCAGACCCTTTTAATCCGTAGAACTGTAGATGACGAGGCGATTCTCAGAAAGTTGAACGATAATGCCAAAAAGCCTGCACCACCAAAATCGAAGTTTCAAACCAAATTAGAGCAAATGGCTAAGCAGCAACAGCTGCAAGGGGCAAAGGGCAAAAAGAAGTAATCTTAACTTGCACTAAATACAAAGGGCTGCGATTCGTTGTGAATCAAAGCCCTTCGTATATTTTGGGGGATTATTACCAACCTTCATTCGATGTAAACAAAAAACCAAGTGGAATTCACTTGGTTTTTGTAATGGGGCCTATTGAATGAGCAGTTAGTCCACAATTTGAATCATCTTGAAGGGAACCTTTATGATTGATTCGTAATCCTCACCGGCTTCCAGCATATCCTCGTCATCCTCCTCGTAGTACCAGTTGATTACCACATCGTTCTGATCCTTTTTTAAAACCTCTAACTTCTTAAAAACATCAAGAATGCATTTAGATGAGCTTGTGTTGAAGTACTCCAGCTGCACATTCACAACTGTTTTCGACTGGGGCGTGGAGGCATATTCCTCAAGCCAATCAACTACTGGCTTGTAGAACTCGATGGAGTTCTCGGGAATTGATCTACCTTTTATTTCAACTACCCCGGTCTCAGGGTTCATGGTTACGGTGGGGGTTTTGGGTGTGCCTTCAATGTTTATCAATTCCATAGTATTGTATTTTAAACGAAGAATTATTTCAAAAATTTATATATACAGTTAGATTAAAGAACTCGAAATCGTTGTTATACTTGAAGAATTTGTATTCTAACTTATTGCCAGTTTTACGAGCCATATCTATTAGCCCTAGTCCTCCGCCACCTTTCTCCGAAAATTTCTGATTATTGAGAACAAATTTATAAAATTCTTTTAACTCTTCGCTAGAAAGTGAATTAATCTTATCAATTTTTTCCTTAATGTCAATTATTTTGCTGTGATGAACAAAATTGCCGGTCGATATCACAAATCCGTCCTCAACTCTATTCAGAATAAAAATTCCATAGTTTGAGCCTGTACCGTTTCCATTTTTATTACTATTGTCTAAATTCTTAACCCCCATTGGCATATCAACATGGTGGTAAAGATTTTGTAGCCCTTCGACCAGCACGTTGTAAAGCTTCTTTTTGATGCTGTTGTGCACATCACTATCCTCAAGTTTTGTTTCTACTAAACTCAAGGTATCGGCAATAATTTCTGCATTAATGGCACCTTTGTAGGCAACAACCACCTCGCCCTGGTTCATTTGGTCATAACATTGCTCAATAAATTGGCTCATCGAGGTGCCGGGTTAATTTTTAATGATAAACATCTCTACAACAAATATAAAAATTTTTCTTCCTAAATACCAAAAAATTATCTTTCCTTTTAGCACTTTTATTCACAAACTTAAGCATTTGATTTGGTAAAAATCAAATTGAATGTTTTTTTATCATAGCAATCATTAAAAAAGCATCTAATCGTGCATCTTTGCGCTTAAATAAGTGATTATGTGCACCATAAAGTATGACATTATAAAATTTAATGATTTGCCCAAGTTCTTACGATTGGTGGCGTGATGCATGAATAAAAAAGCCTCGGCATTGTTTGCTGAGGCTTTTGTTGCATTTCAATGGGTAATCGTTATCTGTTATACTTTTCTTTCTTACTCCCTGAGTAGATGTCAAATTTCTGGTATTTACACTCCAGCGGCCCGTTGAACAGGGTGTGGGTTTTTGAGGGATGTAACCCGAAATTTTTAATTGCCTCTAGATTGCCACTAATCATCCAGATATTGTAGTTTTGATATCGTTGCTTGAAGCAATCGCCCATTTGCTTGTAAAATATGGTGATTTGTTCCTTACGAAGCCTTTCCCCATAAGGAGGGTTGGTAATTACCACTCCTGGCCCCTCGGGGGGAAAATAGTCGAAAATGGACAGCTGATCAACGTCAATAAGTTTACTCACTCCGGCATTTTTAAAATTGCTAACCGCAATCTCAATAGCTCGCTTCGAAAGATCACCTCCAATTATAGTGGGGTTCACGTCGCGCTCATAGCTCTCGTCGTTAAATACCTTCTCGAAGGTTGCCTTGTCAAAGTCGAGCCAGTCCTCAAATCCAAAGTGTTTTCTAAAAACACCGGGAGCAATACCTCTGGCCATCAACGCAGCCTCAATTAGGATTGTTCCCGATCCGCACATGGGATCAATAAATGGAGTGGTTCCGTCCCAGCCCGATAGCTTAATGAGCCCGGCTGCCAGAACCTCGTTGATAGGAGCAATATCCTGATGTAGCCTGTAGCCACGTTTGTGAAGCGATTCGCCCGATGAGTCAAGCAGTACAGTACAATCCTGACCGGAGATATGGATATGCAGTTGTATGTTTGGCTTTTTGGGGTCAACAAAGGGTCTGCGGCCAAATCGATCTCTAAAATGGTCGGCAACAGCGTCCTTTAGTTTTAGTGCAATGTAATGCGAGTGGGTAAAAATTTCTGAGTTAACAGTGGCGTCAACTGCAAATTTATGTGATAGCTCCATTACGCTTGTCCAGTCGAATTTTTTAGCCAAGCCGTAAAGCTCTTCCTCGTTTCGAGCTTTAAACTCGAATATGGGCATCAGTATTCGGGTTGCTGTTCGAGTTTGAAAATTTGCCCTGTACAGAATTTCGGTGTCTCCAGTAAAGCTAACCATTCGGCGTTGGGGAGTAACATCAGTTGCCCCAATTGCTTTAAGTTCATCTGCTAGTATTTCCTCAAGCCCTTGAAGGGTTTTGGCTACAAATTGTTTCTTTTGCTCCATTATTTGAATATGTGATTATGATCTAGATTTTGCCTTTGTTACAAGTGGTTTTCCCCCATCTCTACTTGAGAAGGCGCTTAAAATCGCCTCTGCATCAGCAAAGGGTACACTAACAAATGAAAACTCGTCGTATACTCCAATATCGTCGATTTTATTGTCGGGAATCCGAACTTTATCACGAATTAGTGAGGAGATCTTCTTGGGTGTCATGCCATCCCTCTTGCCAAGTGCAATAAAGAGTCTAGTTGTTCCTTTATTATCAACCTTGAAACTTCTCACTTCGGCATAGTTGCTTTCCTCTAGCTGATTTTTAAACGCCATACGTAGCAGCGCAGCCAAGGCAATCTCGGGACCATTCACCTCTAGGATTCCCTCGGCCATGCCTAGATAATCGAGGTAGCTTTCGCTTTCGACGATTGATTGCAGCTCGTCCTTAATTCTGGTTTTCTTTATTTCAATAATATCCTGAGCATTGGGTAGAACCTCTTTGCGGATATTCGACTTTATGGTTTTCTGGAAGAACAAGAATTTGCGGTACTCATCGGGGGTGATAAAGGTGATGGCAGTTCCCTCTTTCCCTGCTCGGCCAGTACGACCAATGCGGTGAATATACGATTCTGGATCCTGAGGTAGGCTATAGTTAATTACGTGAGTAAGATCAGAGATGTCGATACCCCTAGCAGCCACATCGGTAGCTACAAGGATATTAATAAACTTGTTTCTGAATTTTTTAAGCGTCTTCTCGCGTTGTGCCTGTGAAATATCACCATGCAGCCCTTCGCAAGCGTATCCGCGCTCAAGCAGTTTCGACGAAAGTTCATCCACATCCACGCGGGTGCGGCAGAAAACTAAGCCGTAGAATTCGGGTTCGATATCAATAATTCGGGTTAACGCATCGAACTTATCGGCTTTTCGTACTTCAAAGTAAATCTGGTCGGCCAAATCGGTTGCCCGGGTTTGACTTCCAACGGTTAGTTTGCGGGGCGATTTCATGAATTTGCTGGACAGCTTCACGATTCTGTCGGGCATTGTTGCTGAGAACAGCAGCATGCGTTTGTCCAGAGGAGTATGGCTTAGGATTAATTCGATGTCCTCAATAAAGCCCATATTAAGCATTTCATCAGCCTCATCGAGTACAGCCCATTCGAGTTTATCGATGATGAGGTCCCGACGTTTTAGGAGGTCTAAAATCCGACCTGGAGTACCAACTACCACATCCGCACCGCGTCTCAGGCGACGTTGTTGCTCTGAAATAGATTGACCACCGTATAGGGTAATGGTGGTGATATCCCTATTCCCGCGGAAGGAGTTAATCTCATCGGTAACTTGCAGCGCAAGTTCACGGGTGGGAACCAGGATTAGCGCGCTAACGTTGTCGCTTTTGCCCAACGCTAGTTTTTCGATAATGGGTAAGCCAAATGCGGCGGTTTTTCCAGTTCCGGTTTGGGCTTGGGCAATAATGTCGCACTGCTCATGGATAAGTACTGGAATAGCCAACTTTTGGATTGGGGTAGGGATTTCGAAGCCCTTTTCAGCAATGGTTTTTAACGTTTCGTCGGATAGACCAAGCTGTGTGAAATCGATTTGTGTTTCCATTTAATTGATTAAGTTGTAAGCGAACGATTTGACCCCCATAATTCCCCAAAATATGTAACATTACTCCATAGCAATATCCCTTGGCAGGCTTAACGCAAAGCACCTTTGATGGCTGATATTCGACACCCCTAGTGGTATCGGAACATTCCGGCATATTCACAGGTGATAAAAGCCTGGGGATTCCCAGGTTTCGGTTATTCTTTTACAAGATGCTTGTAGCTGTCCCAGCTATTTAACACCTCAATGGCTTTTTGGAGGGCCATATTGTTCTGATTAACGATTTGAAAATATTGATTAGTTGAAAAAATACTCTGTGCAATTAGCGCTTTCAGCTGTTTACGTATCTCGGCCTCGGAGGTTTTAAGTCCTTCGGGGTCGGAGGGTAGTTTCGAATTCTCGGCAAAGGTAACCAATTCTTCCATCAATTTTGGTGTAATCTGAAAATTTCGGTCAAACTTTTCGAAAGTATTATAAGTGCGTTTAAGCTGTGAACGGTTATTGTCAACGTATGTGTGGACAAATTGGTTAAGAATACCCATACGAATCATTCGTCCGTAGTATTCGGAGTAGAAATTGGTGTCGATTGGGATAAAGATATCGGGCATAATGCCGCCACCTCCATATACAACCCTTTTTTTCTGAAGGGTTAAATACTTTAGCGAGTCTGGAATTGTAATACTCTCGGCAGAGAATAGTTCACCACTTTTGTAGCGGTTATTAAAGTCGTTGTAATACTTATCCAGTTCACTGGTATTGTATGGCTTTTGAATAACCCTGCCTGTTGGCGTGTGGTAGCGGGCTACTGTAAGTCGAATCATTGATCCATCGGGCAAAGGCAGTTGATTTTGTACAAGCCCTTTACCGAACGATCGACGTCCGATAATGATTCCGCGATCCCAATCCTGCACCGCCCCGGCTACAATTTCGCTGGCTGAGGCCGATCCTTCGTCCAAAAGGATTACTACCCGCCCTTTCTTAAACTCGCCGTTAGCGGTGGAAATAAAGTCAGTTTTTGGGGAATTGCGTCCCTCGGTGTAAACTATTAATTTTTCCTTATCGAGGAAATGGTCTGCAAGAGCAACAGATGCATTTAAGTAGCCTCCACCATTTCCGCGGAGATCGAGAATCAGATCCTGCATCTTTTGTGCTTTAAGCATTTTAATAGCCTCAAGGAATTCGTCCTCAGTGGTTAGGGCAAATCGGTTCAGCTTAATGTAGCCAATACGTTTATCGATCATGTAAGCTGCATCGAGGCTGTGAATGGGAATTTTGTCGCGGGTGATATTAAACTCCAACAAATCGGAAAGCCCTTTACGCATAATCTGAACAGTAACCTTCGTTCCCTTATCGCCTCGCAGGAGTTTGAATACATCGCTGTTTTTAAGGCCAATGCCAGCTACATTTTTTCCATCAATTATAATAATCCTGTCGCCTGCAAATATACCTACCCGCTCCGATGGGCCACCGGGAACAGGATTTACCACCATTAGCGTGTCGTTAAGGATGTTAAACTCAACGCCAATCCCCTCGAAGTTGCCTTCAAGTGGTTCGTTCATAGCCCTTACATCATCTTTCGAAATGAAAACAGAGTGGGGGTCGAGGTTTTTAAGCGTCTCGATAATTGCACCATCTACCAGCTTATCAACGCTAATTGTATCTACATAATCGGCCGAAACGTACTGAAGGAATCGGACAATTTTGTAGATAGCAATATTTGAGGAATTCTGCCCAAAAGTATTGAGCGAAATCGAAAGCGATAATAGGATTATGATGGAGGCAATTCGGCGTATCATATAATCTATTTTAGTTGGCTAAAAATGAGGCACCAATTTTAAATGCAGCTCTTTTAAATGTAAGTATAACGTAGTAAGTGCTAAAAAGTTTTATTATCTACTCCCACTCAATAGTGGCTGGTGGTTTGGAGCTGATATCGTAAACAACCCGGTTAATCCCTTTAACCCTATTAATAATATCGTTGGATATTTTTGCCATGAATTCGTAGGGAAGATGATACCAATCGGCTGTCATACCATCGGTTGACGTAACAGCCCGAAGGGCAACTACGTACTCGTAGGTTCGCTCGTCGCCCATAACGCCTACGGTTTGAACTGGTAGCAGCATGGCTCCAGCTTGCCATATTTTATCGTATAGGTCGAATTGCCGCAGGCCATTGATATAGATGCTATCGGCCTCCTGGAGCAGGGTAACTTTTTCGGGGGTTACCTCGCCTAGCACGCGAATGCCTAGCCCGGGCCCGGGAAAAGGATGTCGATGAAGAATATTAACTGGGAGTCCCAACTCGTGGCCAACCCTTCGAACCTCGTCCTTGAATAGAAGTCTTAGCGGTTCAACCACTTTCAGATTCATCTTTTCGGGTAATCCGCCCACGTTGTGGTGCGATTTTATTGTAGCCGAAGGGCCATTGACTGATATTGATTCAATAACATCGGGGTATATTGTTCCCTGGGCCAGCCACTTCACATCCTTTATCTTGTGGGCTTCGGCATCAAAAACTTCGATAAAGTTTTTACCAATGCTTTTGCGCTTAAGTTCAGGATCGGTTATGCCTTTAAGATCGTTGTAGAATTTTTGCTTAGCATCAACTCCAATTACATTAAGGCCAAGGGTTTTATATGAATTTAAAACCTGCTGGAATTCATCCTTACGCAGTAGGCCGTTATCGACAAAAATACAGGTTAAATTTGTTCCAATTGCTTGGTGTAGCAATAGTGCCGCTACTGAGCTGTCTACACCACCCGACAGGCCCAATACCACCTTATCGTTCTGCAGTTGGGCTTTCAGCTTATCGATGGTTTCGTGAACAAACGAGGCGGGTGTCCAATCCTGCTGGCAACCACAAACATCGACCACAAAGTTGCGCAGCATCGATAATCCTTCAGTTGTATGGTAAACCTCGGGATGGAACTGGATGCCAAAGGTCTGCTCATCTTTTACCTGGAATGCACCAACCTTAACATCTTCGGTACCTGCTACAATCTCAAAGTTTGAGGGAATATTTGTAATTGTATCGCCATGCGACATCCAAACCTGCGTCTTCTCAGTTACCCCTTTAAATAGGATACAATTGGAATTTGTTACCGTTAGATTTGCTCTGCCATACTCACGAATTTGCGAGGGCAGAACCTTTCCACCATGGGTTTGAGCCAGTAATTGAGCACCAAAACAAACGCCCAAAAGCGGAAGTTTCCCCTTAATTGAATCGAGGTTAGGCTTAGGCGCTTCAGGATCGTGGACTGAGAAAGGGCTGCCCGAAAGGATTATCCCCTTAACTGAATTATCCAATGCAGGATAATTATTGTAGGGATGAATTTCGCAGTAGATATTTAGTTCGCGAACTCTTCGGGCAATAAGTTGGGTGTACTGCGACCCAAAGTCGAGGATTAGGATCTTGTTATGCATGGGGATATCTATCTTTGAATTGGTTGCGCAAAGGTAGTCAAAAAAGGCTTATAATTCCTCAGTTTGATGATCAATTTTGAATTCCATTCCATCGTCAACGGCGAAGGTATTGGGAAATATTTCGCGCGCTTCGGTAAGGAATGTTGATACGTTTTTATACCGTGACGAAAAATGGCCAATTAGTAGTTTACCTACTCCCGCCGCTTTTGCTACAGTTGCTGCTTGTGATGCCGTTGAATGGCCTGTGGCTTTCGCCATTTTCGCCATATCGTTACCAAAAGTAGCTTCGTGGTAAAGGGTGTTTACCCCTTTAACATAATCGGCAAGTCCGTCGAAATATTTTGTGTCGCTGCAGTAAGCGTACGATCGAGGGGGCGAGGAGGTAAAGGTTAACTCACGATTGGGGATAATAATTCCTTCGGATGTTATAAAATCGGCACCCTTCTTTATTCGTATTATATCTGCAAGTGGGATCGAATATTTTTCGATTAAGTTTTTTCGGATATTGGGAAGTTTAGGTTTTTCCCTAATAATAAATCCATTGGAAGCAATTCTATGCTTTAGTGGGAACGACTCTACAATAATTGAATTATCCTCAAATATTGTTTTGTGACGCTTACTGTCAAGTGCCATGAAATTAAGTTGGAACTGCAAATCATTTACAAAGAAGCCGATATTCTGATTAAGAATAGGCTGTAGTGCAGCATGAGCATGAATGGTTAGTGGACTTTTTCGACCCAATAAATTAAGGGTAGAGATAAGGCCCACAAGCCCCAGCACATGATCGCCATGTAGGTGGGAGATAAAGATTTGATCTAATCGCGATAACCTTTGCTTATACTTGCGGAGCTGCATTTGAGTGCCCTCACCGCAGTCTACTAAAAACAGCCGCTCATGCACATTGAGCGCATGAGCGGCTGGGAATCGTTGCGAAGTGGGTAAAGCACTGCTGCTACCCAGTATTGTAACAGAGAATGTCACATTTACTGTTTTTCGCTTTCGGCTTTACTAATTATTTGAGCGGCCTCGTTACGAGAGTAAGCAATATTCAGGACTGTGTCGAGCTGAGAAATGGTGATTAACCGCTCCACGGCATCGGTAAGGCCAGTTAGCACAAAAGTACCGTTGGCATTTTTGCATAACCGGTTGGCTACCAGTATTGCGCTCAGACCCGATGAATCACAGTATCGACATGTGCTCAGATCGAGAACAATATTTCGCTCGCCATTGCCCGAAATTAGAACTAGTTCCGATTTTAGGCTTGGGGCAATGTTGGTATCCAATTTCTCTTCAAGAACCTCAACTAGAGAGTAGTTCTCAAGTTTGCTAATCCTAAATTCCATTGCTTTAAGGGTTTAGTGATCAAATTGCTAGATTACTCGTTACCTTCGTCAGCGCTCTTCTTCTTACCTTTTTTTTGATTCTCTTCGAGTTCGGTTTTCAAAGCAGCCAACTCAGAAATATCCCCTAAGGTAGTCTTTTCTAAGTTATCTTTCAACTTTTTTACTGCTTTTTGTGTCGATGAGGCTTTACTTTTTTTCTCGGTAACCTCTTCAGTCTTCTTAGCATCCTCGAAAATTCTGCTGTGCGACAAGATGATACGCTTCGATGACTTGTTGAATTCAATCACCTTAAATTCCATCTTATCCTCAACTTTGGCTGTGCTGCCATCCTCTTTTACCAGGTGTTTAGGGGTAACAAATCCCTCAACACCGTAGGGAAGAGCAACTACAGCACCTTTATCGAAGATATCGATAATAGTACCCTCGTGAACTGAATCGATGGTGAAGATTGACTCAAATACCTCCCAAGGATTTTCCTCGAGCTGCTTGTGACCTAGGCTTAGGCGACGGTTTTCCTTGTCAATCTCAAGAACCACTACATCAATATCGGCACCAACGGTGGTGAATTCGGCAGGGTGTTTAATTTTTTTAGTCCAGCTAAGATCCGAAATGTGGATTAGACCATCAACTCCTTCCTCAATCTCAACGAATACGCCGAATGAGGTGAAGTTGCGAACTTTAGCCTTGTGGTTTGAGCCCATTGGGTAACGTTCCTCAATTTTCTCCCAAGGATCGGTTTTGAGCTGCTTCATGCCAAGCGACATTTTGCGCTCGTCGCGGTCAAGGGTAAGGATTTGTGCGTCAACCATGTCGCCAACTTTTAGGAATTCCTGAGCGCTGCGCAGGTGCTGGCTCCACGACATTTCCGATACGTGGATTAGACCCTCAACACCAGTTGCAATCTCAACGAAAGCGCCATAGTCGGCCATTACCACAACTTTACCTTTCACTACATCGCCAACCTTAAGGTTTGCATCCAGTGAATCCCATGGGTGGGGAGTAAGCTGCTTAAGACCAAGGGCGATACGTTTCTTAGCATCGTCGAAGTCGAGAATAACCACGTTAATTTTCTGATCAAGTTCCACAATCTCCTCGGGATGAGTAACGCGACCCCAAGATAGATCGGTGATGTGGATAAGACCATCTACGCCCCCAAGGTCGATGAATACACCATAGCTGGTGATATTCTTAACTGTTCCCTCAAGAACCTGACCTTTTTCGAGTTTGGCGATAATTTCTTTCTTCTGCTGCTCCAGCTCAGCCTCAATAAGGGCTTTGTGCGAAACAACAACGTTTTTGTATTCCTGGTTGATTTTAACAACCTTGAATTCCATGGTTTTACCCACGTAAATATCGTAATCGCGGATGGGTTTAACATCAATTTGCGACCCGGGTAGGAAAGCCTCAATACCAAATACATCAACGATCATACCGCCTTTAGTACGGCACTTGATGTATCCCTTAATAACTTCGTCTTTCTCCAGCGCCTGGTTAACGCGATCCCATGAACGCATTGAGCGAGCTTTCTTGTGCGAAAGCACTAGCTGACCACGCTTGTCTTCCTGAATCTCTACATATACCTCAACAGTATCGCCGGGTTTTAACTCGGGGTTGTAACGGAATTCGTTTAAGCTAACAACACCTTCCGATTTGTAGCCAATGTTGATAACCACTTCGCGCTTGTTCAGCGATATTACGGTACCATCAACAACTTCGCCTTCACCAACCGACGAAAGGGTTTCGTCGTACATGGCTTCTAACTCCGATTTACGGGTGCTCGAGTATGTACCTTCCTCAGCGTAAGCTTCCCAATCAAAATCTTCCACACCTTTGGTGGTGCTAACAGGTTTGGCCTTTTCTACAGCTAGTTCAGCAACGGGCTGTTTTGTTTCTACTGCATTCGCTTCATTTGAAGCCATTTCTTCTTGATTAATCATTAAATTTCCTCATAATTAATGGGTTAGACAATATTGATAGAAAAAATAGACTGCAAAAATACATAACTTTATCATTTATAGGAAAAAAACTACGATTTTTTTGTTCAGTTTTATCTTTAACATATATTTTGGTACAAATATATTTGCTTGTATTATAGATTAATAGCTAGCTTATAGCATATTCATTCAAGTTTGCTCGGTAGAATGTTATAAATTTTAGTTGGCAATTACTTGAGTAAAACTTTTAAATTTAGGTTAACTAAGAATATCTTTGGCCAAAGAAATGAATTTTGGAGTTTTCTAGGCTTCTTAAGCTGAAATCCACCTCGATTATTCAAGTAATAAACTACTTTGAGATGAAACGAATTCTAGTAAGTGGAGGGGCTGGTTTTTTGGGGTCGCATCTATGCGAAAGGCTTTTAAGCTTAGGGCATGATGTGATTTGCCTCGATAACTTCTTTACGGGTAGTAAGTCGAATATTATCCACTTGATGGGTAGGCCCTACTTCGAGGTTATTCGGCACGATGTTATCAATCCCATTTTTCTTGAGGTTGACCAAATATACAACCTGGCTTGCCCTGCCTCGCCCATCCATTATAAGTACAATGCCATTAAAACCCTAAAAACGTCGGTGATGGGATCGATTAATATGCTGGGCTTAGCCAAAAGGGTAAAAGCAAAAATCCTACAGGCATCCACCAGCGAGGTTTATGGTGATCCAAAGGTTCATCCACAACCCGAGGAGTACTGGGGAAATGTTAATCCCATTGGCCCCCGAGCCTGTTACGACGAGGGCAAGCGTTGTGCCGAGACCCTATTTACAAGCTATCATCAACAGAACAATGTTAAGATAAAGATTGCTAGGATTTTCAATACCTATGGTTCGCGCATGAGCCCAAACGATGGGCGAGTTATTTCCAATTTTATTGTTCAAGCCCTTAAGGGCAACGATATTACCATTTATGGCAGTGGATCCCAAACCCGCAGCTTTATGTATGTTGATGATTTAGTCGATGCCATGATTCTGCTTATGGAAACCGATGACACTATTACAGGCCCAATAAATATTGGTAATCCGATAGAGATTTCAATTGCTGAATTAGCCCAAAAGGTAATAGAAATTTCCGGTAGCAAGTCGAAAATTGTGTATTGTAATCTTCCCCAAGATGATCCGGCTCAGCGAAATCCCGATATAACCCTTGCGAAAAAAGTGTTAAAGGGGTGGGAACCCAAAATGCCCTTGGAGAAAGGACTTTCATTAACAATTGATTATTTTAAAAATCTACAATTATAATAGGAGTATGAAAGGAATAATTCTGGCCGGAGGAGCGGGAACCCGTTTGTATCCGATTACCAAAAGTATCTCGAAGCAAATAATCCCCATTTTCGATAAGCCGATGATTTATTACCCCTTATCGGTTTTGATGTTGGCCAATATCAGCGAAATACTAATAATATCAACCCCCAAGGATATCCCCCTTTATCAGGATTTGTTTGGTGATGGATCGCAGCTGGGACTGCGAATTGAGTATGCTGAGCAACCCTCGCCCGATGGACTTGCGCAAGCATTTATTATTGGCGAAGAGTTTGTCGGTTCCGATTCGGTTTGCCTTGTACTTGGCGATAATATTTTTTATGGTCATGGGTTAGGCGGAATTCTTAAGCAGTGCGCCAATATGGAAGATGGCGCAATTGTTTTTGGTTACTACGTGAACGATCCCCAGCGGTACGGTGTGGTTGAGTTTGATAAGCAGAAGAGGGCTATAAGCATTGAGGAAAAACCGACACAGCCAAAATCGAACTACGCAGTAACGGGATTGTACTTTTACAGCAACGATGTGGTTGCCAAGGCAAAAACTCTTAAGCCCTCAGCTCGTGGTGAGCTGGAGATCACCGATTTGAATAGACTTTACCTAAACGAGAACCGTTTGGATGTAAAGCTGCTGGGTAGAGGAGTGGCTTGGCTCGATACCGGAACCCACGAGAGTTTGCTGCAGGCGTCGGTTTTTATTCAAACCATCGAGGAACGCCAAGGCCTTAAGATTGCTTGTCTTGAGGAGATTGCATATAAGAATGGGTTTATTACCAGAGATCAGCTTCTTGAACTGGCTAAACCCTTGGCAAAGAATCAGTATGGCGAATACTTAGTACGAATTGCAAACGATGAGAACTAATGAGGAGAATTGAAACCCCCATTGAAGATTTGTTTATAATTGAGCCCAAAGTTTTTGAGGACTCACGAGGCTATTTTTTTGAGTCGTTTAATGCGGCAAAGTTTATCGATTTAGGTCTCAACGTTCAGTTTGTTCAGGATAATGAGTCGCTTTCGTCGTATGGTGTAATCAGGGGATTGCATTACCAGCTGGCACCATACGCTCAATCGAAGTTGGTTAGAGTTATACAGGGAAAAATAATCGATGTTGCCGTTGATATCCGCAAGAACTCACCCACTTTTGGGCAGCACTTTGCATACGAGCTGAGCGCAGAGAATAAGCGAATGCTATTAATCCCCAAAGGATTTGCCCATGGCTTTTCGGTTTTAAGCGAGAGAGCAATAATAAACTATAAGTGCGACAGTTTATACAATGCCACTGCCGAAAGGGGAATTTGCTACAACGATCCAAGTTTAGCCATCGATTGGATGGTAGATGTAAACAATGCTATAATATCAGCAAAAGATAGAGTTTTGCCCTTATTCGATTCCATTGAAAATAACTTTGTGTATGGCGGAAACTATTGATTTACCGATATTAAAGGTACTGGTTACAGGAGCTAATGGTCAACTCGGATCAGAGTTGCGCCATCTAGCCCTCAATTACCCTAATATGCAGTTTTTATTTACTGATTATGAGGAGTTGGATATTACCAATAAGTTCTCAGTTGAAAGCATCTGCACCCAGATTAACCCCGATTTTATTATTAACTGCGCAGCCTACACTGCAGTTGATAAAGCTGAGGACGATGAGGCAAATGCCTATAAGCTGAATGCAGAAGCTCCTCGTAATCTTGCTGAATCAGCAAAAAAAATTGATGCCAAGCTAATTCATATATCAACCGATTATGTTTTTGATGGAAAGGCATTTGTGCCATATACCGAGGATTTCCCAACCCTACCCAACTCTATCTACGGGAAAACAAAGCTGGCAGGGGAGCAATTTGTGCTAAATTCGGGCATTAGTATGGTGGTTCGTACTGCTTGGCTATACTCTATCTATGGAAAGAACTTTGCCAAAACCATTGCCCAAAAGGGCAAGGAGAGCAGTAGCCTCAGAGTGGTTTTCGATCAGGTAGGCTCGCCCACCTGGGCACACGATTTGGCCAAAGCCCTACTAGCTATAGTATTAAAAGGTAAAATCGGTTTTATACCCGAAGTTTTTCATTACACCAACGAGGGGGTTTGTAGCTGGTACGATTTTGCTCACGAAATTGTTAAATACTATGGTTGCGAGTGCAAAATTTTCCCTATATTAACATCGGAGTATCCAACGCCCGCAAAGCGTCCTCCCTATAGTGTTCTGAGTAAGGGAAAGATAAAATCTATCTACGGAGTAGATATACCCCACTGGAGAGAGAGCCTAATAAACTGCCTAAAGTCATTAACGATATAAAACATAATCCTATGAGCAACCAGAAAATTGAAGTTGAAATCCTAAAAAGGGCTGAGCAGTGGCTACAGCATGAGTTCGATAGGGACACCCGTGAGCAGGTTAAAAATCTGATCGATACAAATCCGAAGGAAGTGGTTGATGCCTTTTACAAGGATTTGGAGTTTGGAACAGGAGGACTCAGGGGCATAATGGGCCCAGGAACAAACAGGATGAATAGATACACCCTTGGAATGGCCACACAGGGGTTGGCCAATTATCTGCTTAAGGAGTTTAAAAACCAACCCGAGATACGGGTTGCCATTGCCTGCGATTCGCGCAACAACAGCATGAAGTTTGCCCAAACCGCTGCCGAAATTCTAACGGCAAACGGAATTTGGGTATATCTTTTTGAGGCTTTGCGACCCACGCCACAGCTCAGCTTTGCGGTTAGAACCTTTAAATGCCAGGGTGGCATTGTAATCACCGCATCGCATAATCCTAAAGAGTACAATGGCTACAAGGTGTACTGGGAGGATGGCGCTCAAATTGTGCCACCCCACGATAAGAATATTATTGAAGAGGTAAAGAAGATAAAGAATGTTAAGGATGTGAAGTTTGAGGGTAACAATAACATGATTAGGGTAATTGGAAGCGAGATTGATGAGATATACATCAATACGTTGGCTTCGCTCTCTTTATCGCCCGAGCTAAACCTAAAGCATCGTAACATTAAGATTGTTTACACTCCCATTCACGGAACAGGCGTAAACCTTGTTCCCAAGGTTTTGCATAAGTTTGGATTTGCCACAGTTGTTACCATTCCCGAGCAGAGTGTTGTGGATGGGAATTTTCCAACAGTTGAGTCGCCAAATCCCGAGGAAACAGCAGCGCTTAA
>CAZBBA010000027.1:22397-47264 GCA_964490015.1 uncultured Rikenellaceae bacterium | reverse complement strand
TGTGGTTTATCCAACGTATTCTAGGTTCCATAAAATATAGAGTATTGATTAATTAGAAAACTTAGTTTTATAAAGATAGGTAAATTACAAATATCGCAACCATTCATAATTCAGATTATTTTCCATTACAAATTAGTGTAATCAAACACCTTGTATTGAAAAGATGATGGTTAGAAAAATGAAAAGAGTAATTACCTGGCTATATGTGATCTATTCAATTTCTCAAAACTCTTCCTATCTTTGCAGTTGTTGTCGTTTCAATCTTATTTTAGCATTTCGTACTTTTCTACATTTCATTAATATTTAATGCAAAGCATTTATCCCAACAATTTTGAGGAGAAGATAGGTTTTGATCGTATCCGAGTTCAGGTTTCTAATCTTTGTCTGTGTCCATTAGGCAAGCGCAATGCAGCAGAAGCTGGATTTTGTACAGATTACAATACCGTTTTAACCCTAATTCGCCAAACAGCTGAGATGAAAACCATCTGCCAGATGGAGGATTCTTTTCCGGTTGATGGTTATGCCGATACCACTCCATACCTCGAGCGGATTAAGCATTTAGGTTCCTGGCTCGACGAGACGGAGATGTTCACCCTGCGCCGTTCGCTCGATACCATAAAATTGGTGCTGGCCTTTCTTAAGAAAGGCGAGAAGCCAAAGTATCCCAACCTTTACGAGTTAGCCCGAAATATCGATTATTTCCCCTTTGTCGCCGAGCGGATCGATGCAATTCTTAACCGATTTGGGAAAATTAAGGATAATGCTTCACCCGAGCTGGCACGTATTCGTTCCGAAATATCCTCGAAGCAGGCTTCTGTCTCCAAGCGCATAGGTTCAATCCTAAAAGCTGCCCAGTCCGAAGGAATTGTCGATTCTGATGCATCTACATCAGTGCGAGATGGGCGAATAGTTATTCCCGTGTTGGCTTCCAATAAGCGCAAGCTTAAAGGAATTGTGCACGACGAGTCGGCAACCGGGAAAACTGTATTTATTGAGCCCGTTGAGGTGGTTGAACTGAATAACGAGATCCGAGAATTGGAGTACGATGAGCGTCGCGAAATTGTGCGTATTCTTATCGATTTTGCTGATGCTGTTCGTCCATATCTGCCTGAACTACTCATAGCGTATGATTTTCTCGGCGACATCGACTTTATACGAGCAAAGGGTTTATTTGCCACCAATGTGGCTGGTGCTATGCCCATTATGCATCCCGAACCCCGGGTTTACCTGCGCAAGGCGGTTCATCCGCTGTTGATGCTAGCGCTTAAGCGCGAAGGGAAAGAGGTGGTACCGCTCGATATTGAACTCAATTCCAAAAATCATATTCTGCTTATTTCTGGCCCCAATGCAGGAGGAAAATCGGTTTGCTTGAAAACTCTGGGTGTTTCGCAATTTATGCTACAATGTGGGTTTCTTCCGCCTGTGCTCGAAAACTCCGAGATGGGGATTTTCTCCAAACTTTACATCGATATTGGCGATGAGCAGTCCATCGAGAACGATTTGAGCACCTACAGCTCACATCTGCTTAATATGAAATTCTTTCTGCGAAATGCCGATGATAAAACTCTTATTCTTATTGATGAGTTTGGTGCGGGTACTGAGCCGTTGGTGGGTGGAGCCATTGCTGAATCCATCCTGCAGCGTTTCAACCAGGTTGGCACATTTGGCGTAATTACAACTCACTACACCAACCTTAAGCATTTTGCCGCCAATACTAAGGGAATTATAAATGGAGCAATGCTTTTCGATATGGGCAGAATTGAACCTCTTTTCAAACTCGAAATTGGTAAGCCCGGAAGCAGCTTTGCCTTTGAGATTGCCCGAAAGATTGGACTTCCTGAGGAGGTGCTTAAGCTGGCCGAGGGCAAAGCGGGTACCGATCATATTAGCTTCGAAAAACATCTCAAGGAGATATCGCGCGATAAGCGTTACTGGGAACGGAAACGCGATCAGATAAGGATTTCGGGCAAGAAGACTGAGGAGTACGAGCAAAAGTTAGCCGAGGAACTTGAAGCCATCAAAACCCAGCGCAAGGAGATACTGAAAAAGGCCAAGGATGAGGCTCGTGAGCTGCTTGCACAGTCGAACCGTATAATTGAGAATACTATCCGCGAGATAAAGGAATCGGCGGCCGATAAGGAGCGCACACGGGTTGCTCGTCAAGGGGTGGAGGAGCAAAAGGAAAAGGTTGAAATAACCGATCCCGAAAATGACCCAGCCATAGAGAGCAAGATGGAGCAGATTAGGAAGCGTCAGCAGCGAAATAAGGAACGAGCCTCCAGCCGACCTGCCGAGGAGGTAAAACCGTTACATCTCGAGAAACCAAAACCCATTTCACAGGGCGATAAGGTTCGTATTGCTGGACAGGACGCCGTGGGCGAAGTAATGCAAGTTGATGGTAAAACATCAATAGTTGCCTTTGGTAGCATGCTCACCACCATAAAGACAAGTAAGCTAGAGCGAATTACTCTTAACGAGTATCGACGTGCTGAACGGTCAGTGCATTCGCCCCAAACGGGAGTAGGGTTCGATTTGCGTAAGAAGCGCCTCAACTTTAAATCCGATATCGATGTACGAGGATTCAGAACCGACGAGGCTCTAGAATCAGTTCAGGATTTGATTGACGAGGCCGCCATGATAGGCATTGGCCGGGTGCGAATACTCCACGGAAAAGGGAATGGAATTCTCCGTCAGGAGATTAGGAACTTCCTTAAATCGATGCCCTTTGTAAAATCATTTGCCGATGAGCATGTGGAGTTTGGTGGGGCAGGTATAACCATTGTAGAAATGGATAATTAGCGTTTTATTCGGGTGAAACGAAAACCGGGGCGTTACGAAGTAGAGTGTAGCGCCCCGGTTTTGTTATGTTAAAATCGTGCTAAAGCCCAAAGTACCACGAGGCAATGGAAAAGTAAATAACAACTCCAGTTATATCGGCAATTGATGTAATTAACGGAGCGCTGGCAGTAGCTGGGTCGAGATTTAGCTTAGTAAATAAAAATGGCAACAATAGACCTATCATACTACCTGCAATCACTACAAGGGTCATTGTGATTGCTACCACACCAATTATTTCCGGGGCTCTAAAACTAGCCACCAAACTCACGCCCAAAGCCATGGTGAGTCCAAGCATAAGGGAAATAACGAATTCTCTACCTACCAATTTAATCCAGTCACTGGTTACTACATCACCTGTTGCCAACGAGCGAATTATTAGGGTAGCCGATTGTGCTCCTGCATTTCCACCGCTATCAATTAGAAGGGGCAAAAAGAAAACAAGTGACACAAGAGAAGCAATAGTATCTTCATATACTGCAATGGCCGAACCTGAAAACACATTCATAAAAACAAGAGCAAAAAGCCAAACTACCCTTTTCTTGAAAAGAAATGAAACCTTAGCCTTTAGAGGGTTTACAATAGCATCTTGAAATGCCCCAAACTTATGAAAGTCCTCAGTTGACTCCTCCTCCGCAATATCCATGACATCGTCAAAGGTCACAATGCCTAGCAGAACTCCTTCAGAATCAACAACGGGTAATGCTACCCTGTCATGATCCTGCATCTCCCTTATGGCAACCTCTTGATCGTCATAGGCACTTAGGGCAACAAATCGGTTGTCCATCAATTCGCCGATTGTTTGATTTGGTTTGGCTAATAGTATTTCCCTAATTTTGATATCATCAATTAGTTTCCACTCATTTGTTACAATGTATATAACGTTAAGCGTTTCCGAGTCGCGACCATATTTTCGTATATGATTCATTGTTTCCTCAACGGTATAATCTGGCTTAACCGCAACATACTCGGGGGTCATCAATCTTCCGATGCTGTCTTCGGGGTATCCAAGTAATTTAGTAGCAATTGCACGCTCACCAGGAGAGAGTAGTTGGATGAGTTTTTGTGAAATTTGGCCTGGTAGTTCTTCTAAAAATGCTGTTCTATCGTCAGGTTCCAAATCATTCAAAAGGCTGGCCAATTTTTCTAGGTTTTGAGCTAGCCCAGTGATAATCTCCTCCTGTTTTCTATGGCTAAGGTGCTGAAAGGTTTCTTTAGCAGTTGAGTGAAGTAAAAGACGAAATAATACGATTTCGTCTTCTTCATTGAGTTCCTCAATAATATCTGCAATCTGCAGGGGGTCAAGTTCTTGAATTAAATTGCGTAAGAGTCTCCATTCCCTTTTAATTATTAAGTCCTCAATATTTTGAATTGTGCAAGTCATTTCATTTCGTTTTTGTAAACTGTATAGTGTTTTTACAGTTTATTAAAAGGATTCAGTTCTTTTTATAACCCAAAATACCAAGTGGCAATGGAAAAATAGATAAGCACTCCAGATATATCTGCAATTGATGTGATTAAAGGTGCGCTTGCTGCAGCTGGATCTCTTTTTAGTATTGTGAAAATAAACGGAAGTAAAAGGCCTATTAGGCTGCCAGCCATAACTGTTAGAAGCATGGTGAGCGAAACAACCGCTATAATATCTGGTGCTCTAAAAGTTGCAATAATACTAACCCCAACGGCCATGGTTACTCCTAAAAGCATCGAAACAAGGAATTCTTTTCCAACCAGCTTGAACCAGTCGCTGAGTTCCACCTCTCCGGTGGCCAGTGACCGTATCATAAGTGTAGCCGATTGAGCTCCAGCATTTCCTCCACTTGCAATTAGCAAGGGTAGGAAGAACATAAGGGAAACATGGGCTTGAATAGTATTCTCAAAACTTGCCAGTGCAGAGCCCGAAAAAATGTTCATAAAGACAAGCGCGGTTAACCAAAATATTCTCTTTTTATAGAGGTCTGTATACCTTGCTTTTAGTGGGTTTTCTACTGCATGTTGGAATGCTCCAAACTTGTGGAAGTCCTCGGTGTTCTCCTCCTCGGCCACATCCATCATATCGTCGAAGGTGACAATGCCCAGCAAAACCCCTTCGGAATTTGTTACAGGAAGAGCCACGCGATCGTGATCCTGGAAAACCCTAATGGCTACCTCCTGATCGTCGAAAGCGCTAAGCGCTGTGTAGCGGTTGTCCATTAGGTCGGCAATTTTCTGCTCCGGTGTAGCCAGCAGTATCTCCCTAATGCGGATGTCATCAATTAAACGCCAATCGTCATCAACAACGTAAATAACGTTTAGCGTTTCTGAGTCGCGACCGTACAATCGAATGTGCTCAAGCGCCTCGGCAACGGAGTACTGGGGTTTAACCGCCACGTACTCGGGGGTCATCAATCGACCAATACTGTCCTTGGGGAACCCGAGTAGCTTTGTAGCAACACTGCGCTCCTCTGGTGTAAGCAGCTGAATAAGGCGTTGGGTAATTTGTCCGGGCAGCTCCTCGAAAAAGGCCGTACGGTCGTCAGGGTCAAGGTCGTTAAGCAGGCTCGAGAGTTTGCTCACATTCTGCGCAAGTCCCTCAATTATTTCCTCCTGTTTATCGTGCGTAAGATGTTGAAAAGTGCTTTTGGCCAACTCTCGTGGCAAAAGGCGAAAGAGGATTACATCATCCTGATCGTACAACTCCTCAATTACCTCGGCTATTAAGTGGGGATCAAGTTGGATGATTTCATCCCGTAATGCCTTCCATTGCTTCTCTTCGATTAGCTCCTGGAAGTTTACAGCGATTTCTGTCATAATTTCCTTACAGTTTTATGTCTGCAAGGAAAAATTAGGCCCTTACAGACTAGTTTAAACTTAAATTCTTACTAGGATAAGGGTCCTCGTCCATATTGATTAAGTATTGGTGACAGCTGCAAAAGTAAGTTTAATTATTTATTTAATGGGGGTTCATTTCCATTTTTTTGTTTCACAAATAACAATAAAAACCTGATCGCGCTGATATTTAGGCGATAAGAAATCATGCGGATTTGCGCTAAAGAATTGAATTAAAAACTCCCTGAGCAAATACTAACCTTCTAGGTGGCTAGTACAGCTAGGGAGTTTTTTTATTATGGAATTTGGCTGATTACTGTTTGTAAACAAATGAGTTGATGTTCATTCCGGCTCCAACTGAGGCAAAAACCAGAATGTCGCCTTTGCTTATTTGATGATTGTCGATTTTGCCTTTCAGTATCATGTCGTAAAGCGTTGGAACCGTTGCAACAGAGCTATTGCCCAGCTCATGGATATTCATGGGCATTACCTCTGAAACGCTTTGGCGAATTCCTTGAAGCTTATAGAAACGTTGTACAATGGCCTCGTCCATTTTCTCATTGGCCTGATGAATTAGCACTTTTTTAACCTCGTCAATTGGCACACCCGATTTCTCCAGGGCAATCTTCATAGCTTGGGGCACATTGGATAGGGAGTACTCATAAATTTTACGGCCGTGCATTTTTATATACCTGATATTTGGATTGCTCTCGGGTGCATTCGATTTGCCCAGATATAAGTAGTACGCCTCCTCGTTGGAGTGAGATACCATAGCAGTTGATAGCACACCCGATTTTGTATCACCTTCAACGCCTTCAACAATGGCAGCACCGGCGCCATCGGAGAAAATCATGGAGTCGCGATCGTACACATCAATTACTCGCGAAAGGGTGTCGCATCCAATTACCAAGCATCGTTTGGCCAAACCTGATTTAATGTAGGAGTCGGCTTGGATAACTCCTTGTATCCACCCTGGACAACCAAAAATGATGTCGTAGGGGATGCAAGTGGGATTTTGAATTTTAAGCAAATGCTTAATACGGGAGGCAAGACTTGGGAGTACATCGGTTTGTATGCTGTCCGAGAAAACATCGCCAAAGTTGTGGGCCACAATTATTTGATCAATGGTTTCGCGGTCGATGCCTGCGTTGGATATGGCCTCCTCGGCTGCGATAGCTGCAATATCAGAGGTGTTCTGGTTTTGCGGAGCCCATCGACGCTCGGCAATTCCCGTAATATCCCTAAACTTACTCACAATAGTGTCGCCTTCGCCCTCAATGGGGGTTTGATCTTTTTCGAAGAAAACCTGTTTTACAAAATCGCTGTTTCGAACAATACGGGAAGGAATGTAGCTGCCTGTCCCAGTAATAGTGGTGTTAATAAATTTCATGTCAGCCAATTTTTTAGAAAATTAAACAAATGTTTAGCAGCGCAAGTTATTAAAAAACATTATTGATTATCATCGCTAATCCAAATCGATGTCTAAATTATAGCGTAAACCTTTGCTGATTTGGCAACACTAGGTGCACCAAATCCCAATAATTTAGATATATTTATCCGAGCAAATTGTAAACAAATAATGCAAGTCCTAATCTACTCCGATAGACTGTCTCCGCGAGTGAGCTACATTATAAAGCATGTATTTACCAACATGTTGGGGGTAGATCTTGCCTTTGCTGAGAGTAAAAGTGATTTTGCAGCCTACAATGGTTGTAAGATTGCCTACTCATTGCAGAGTTTCGACAATGTGCTTTGCATTGCACCACAGGGTTTGCTGTTCGAAAAAGGCACCACCAAACACGATATTTCTATAGAGTATTGGCATAATCTACCCATATTCTTCAAAGCTTATGATGATAGTGAGATCCCTTTCGATGTTTTTTCGGCAGCCTTTTACCTAATTTCGCGCTACGAGGAGTATTTACCCTTTACTCCCGATAAACATGGGCGCTTTAATGCTGAGAGTAGCCTGGCTTTTAAGAAAGGCTTTTTGGATATCCCATTGGTAGATCTTTGGGTTAAGGAGCTGGCAAAGATAATTTGTGCAAAATATCCTGAGTTTAAGGTTAAGGGTTTAGAATCGAAGTTTATTCCTACGGTTGATGTTGATAACGCATACGCTTATAAACATAAGGGTTTAGCTCATAATTTACTAGCGCTTGTTAAATCGCTTTTTGTATTTAAGTTTTCCGAAATAATGCCTAGGATACGAGTAACCCTAGGACTTACTGACGACCCGTACGATAACTACTCAAAACTTTTTGAAATTCTAAAATCCTATCCCAATGCTATTTGGTTTGTTCTAGGTGGCCGAAAATCGAAGTACGACAGGAATATTTCTATTCAAAGTAAGGCAATGCGTAAGTTGGTTAAGGAAATATCGTCGCGTTTCCGAGTTGGTGTACATCCCTCGTATGGTGCAGGCCTAGATGCTGCGAGTATAAAAAACGAGATTGTGGAGTTGTCCGATTGCTTAGGGGAAGATGTTACCTGTAGTCGGCAGCATTTTTTAAGGCTCCAATTTCCAAAAACGTATCGTATTCTGAATAATCTTGGAATTAGTGAGGATTACTCCATGGGCTACTCCACGCACATTGGGTTTAGGGCAAGTACATCTTTCCCATATTCATTTTACGATTTGGAGGATGAGAAGGAGTTACCTCTAAGAATATTCCCATTTGTGGCAATGGATATGACACTGTTGAATGTGGTTGGATATTATCCTGCAAATTCGGTTATCAGGACGGTAAAGTTGGCCAAGCAGGTTAAGGATGTTGGTGGTACTTTTGTAATAATTTGGCATAACGAATCGTTATCGGGCTGTAACGAATGGAAAGGCTGGGAAAATACCTTTGCGGAGATTGTTGACGAAGTTGCGGTTGTTTTTAACAGCTGATTTTTGCTTAATTGTATTCAATCCAAAGACAACGAAACAACTAACATCATTTGACTTTAAAATTGACCCAAAGTGAAACTGCATATTTATTTGTAAATTGAAAATAGCCTTAATATATCGTAACGAAATCGACACCGAGAAATGGGATCGCTGTATAGCCAATTCGGTTAATGGAATGGTTTATGGCTACTCGTGGTACCTCGATATTGTGGCAGAGAACTGGTGTGGTTTGATTGGCGACGATTACCAGGCAGTTTTTCCTTTACCCTTTAATACCAAGTATGGTATTCGCTATGTATACCAGCCTTTTTTTACTCAGCAGCTCGGGTTGTTTTCCATTGCTCCCATTAGCTTGTCGTTGGTTCATGATTTTTTAGATGCAATTCCTGATCAATTTCGATTTATTGACATTAATCTGAATACTTACGTTAAAGTAAAGTACAGCTCCGCAAAGCTTATACCTAAAATTACCTACCATCTCGATCTAATTGAACCTTATTTTACTATTTCGGGTCGATACGCTTCAAATACAAAGAGAAATATTTCAAAGGCTGTTGCCTATAATATTTCTGTAGTTCGAGGGTTAACCGCATTGCAACTGGTTGAACTTAAAAAAGCCAATGCAATGGCTCCTTTACGGCAAAAGCATTACAATATTCTTACGCAGCTTATCACCCAATCGGTGGGCAATGGCGTTGGCGAACTTTACGGGGCATATAATGCGCACAATGAGCTATCGGCGGGGGCTCTTTTCCTAAAATCGAATGGAAAGGTGATTTACTTGTTAGCCAGTTCAACCGATGAGGGACGAGAACACAGAGCCATGTTCAGCTTGGTTGACAAATTTATCAACCAAAACTCCGAGTCGAATCTGGTTCTCGATTTCGAGGGCTCAAATATCGATTCAATTGCTCGATTTTACGCTGGTTTTGGCGCGTCTCCCTGTGAGTACAATCACATAGTTATCAATCGGCTTCCCTGGTTTTTAAAGTTGTTCAAATGATTGCACGAGTTTTAGTGAAGTCGGCTTCAACAATTGTCCCATTGAGGGTTTTAGAGCGTACAGCAAATCCTCAATTGGTTTCGGTTTTTTACCATACAGTTTCCGAAAAACCTTTGCCCCATGTAAAGCACTTGTATCCAGTCCGCTCTCCTAAGCAGTTTGTAAAGGATCTCGATTTTCTGCTTAAGCATTTTACTGCTGTCGATTTAAAAAATATCATTAATCGGAAAGATATAGGCTTGATTTCAAAACCCAAGCTGCTCCTTAGCTTCGACGATGGTTTTAGCGAGTTGTCCTCTGTGGTCGCACCAATCCTTTTAAGCAAAGGAATTCCTGCAACATTTTTTGTATCCCCTGCTTTTATCGATAACAGGGAAATGCTTTACCGGTGTAAGCAGAGCTTGGTTGCTGAGCACATTTATCGGAATGAGAAATCTTTCGTACTACCCAAATCGGCATTGCCATATTACAAATGCTCTTCTAACTCTCCCTCGAAGTTCATAAAGTGGTATTTTACTTTAGATTACAGTAATAGAGACTTGATCGCAAGTATTGCTCAGGAAGTTGGAGTAGATATAGATTTGTACTTAAAAGACCAGAAACCATATCTTACCTTAAATGAGTTGAACAGCTTAGCCAACCAAGGATTTACCATTGGAGCGCATAGTTACGATCATCCCATTTTTTGTGATATTCCGGCTGATCAGCAAATAGTTCAGGTAGAGTCGAGCCTTAAGTGGGTGAGCGAAAATATTCCCAATCAACCTAAAATTTTTGCTTTTCCCTTTACCAGCGATGGCGTTTCATCGCAGCTTTACAGGTATTTTTTTAACGACAATCCTCAGCTTTGCGATCTGTTTTTTGGTACAGCAGGGTACAAGCCAACCTCAACACCTAAACTATTACATCGAATTTCCATGGAGGTTGAAAACAAATGGGCAAAGCCCATCATTAAGGGTGAGTTATTTTACTACCTTGCCAAGAGGATTGCTGGAAGGCACATTGCAAAAATTTCCTTATGATCAGCATAAAACGCATAGCGGTCTCGGAGCTTAACGTCTTGGTGTCGGATCCATCCTATCCGGAGTGGAGCGCTATTCCCATTAGCCGCCATCGGGCAAGATCCTTTATAGCAAATCCCCGCTGTGTTCCTTCAGATATTGTTTTATACCTGGCCTACCTCGAAAAGACTCTTGTGGGTTACAGGATTGTGCTACCCGATTGGATTTTTGCCAAGGAAGAACCTATTAGGGTATGCTGGCTAAGTGGTGTGTGGGTCGATCCCAATAATCGTCGCAAGGGCATTGCATCAAAAATGCTGCAGGCAGTTATGGCTGATTGGGACAATAATGTGTTGAGTACCAATTTTACGCCTTTTTCAAGATCGGTAATTGATAAAACCAAGCAGTTTGTTGAAGTTAACGCCTTAAAAGGGGTAAGAATATATCTTAAACCTTGCCTGACACGAGTACTTCCTCCCAAAGGGAAATTCTTTGCAAGACTTAAATTTTTTTGGGTTATTCTCGATTTTTTGCTCTCAATTATTAATCCTCTGCCTTTATTTGGTCGAATGGTAAAGATTAAGGATGTTTCGTTGGAGTATTCTAATTCGCCAGATGATGAGGTAATAGAAATGTTTCAGGAGGTTACAAAAAGATCCCCAACGCAGCGTTCGGCCATTGAACTTAAGTGGGTTTTTGATTTTCCCTGGCTTGTTTCCTCGCCGCTGGGCGATAGGGTAGGAGAAAAGTTCATTTTCTCCTCATCACCCAAGCATTTTGATCAACTAATCACTAAGGTCTTCCGCAGAGGGAAGCTGATTGGCTTAGTTATTTCCAACTTTACCGATGGATATTTAACCACGCCTTACATTGTTTGCAACCAAGGAGATGAGGGTATTTTTGCTCGTGTAATTCTCAAGCAAGCAATTGCCATGCGTTGTGTACGTATTACAACTTTTCACGAGGAAGTTGGTAACGCGTTAAGATTAATCAAACCCTTTGGGTTTTTATCCATAAATCAGGAACGCAAGTTTCTTGTCACAAAAGATTTATTTGAAAAAACGGAAATGGTTTTTAATTTTATTGAGGGCGATGGAGACTGTGCATTTATATAATGAAGATTAACCTTGTAATTTTTTAACAACAGCAATGCAAAAAGAAAATAGCCACTGTCAACCTGAATGGAAAAGAAATCTGTACGAGATTATTTTTAAAGCCGATACTTACTACGGAAAACTATTCGATGAGGTACTGCTAGTGCTTATACTTTTGAGTGTGGGCGTTGTAATGCTGGAGAGCATTGCTGAGGTTAGGCTTAACTACGGGAATTATCTATCAGCCGCAGAGTGGATCCTTACCGTGCTATTTCTAGCGGAGTATATTATTCGGATTATCTGCAGTCCAAAACCCAAGAAGTATGTGTTGAGTTTTTTTGGGGTAGTCGACATGTTGGCCATCCTTCCAACATTTATTGCCCTGTTGGTTCCTGCTGTTCAGCCGCTTATTGTGATTAGGGCTCTTAGGCTGCTCAGGGTTTATCGTATTCTCAAGCTTTACCACTTTATCCACGAGGGAAATATTTTGCTGATTGCATTGCGTAACAGCCTTCACAAGATTTTTATTTTTATGCTTTTTATCCTTGTACTGGTGCTGCTTTTGGGTAGTATTATGTATGTAGTTGAGGGTGCCGAGAATGGATTTAACAGCATACCTCTTAGTATTTACTGGGCGGTTATTACGCTTACAACCGTTGGCTATGGCGATATTGTTCCATCAACCGATTTGGGTAAATTTATTTCAACATTTATCATGTTGTTGGGTTACAGTATTATTGCCATTCCCACGGGAATTGTTTCAGCCGAGATTACCCGACGCCGAGGCACAGAGATAAAAACCCGAATTTGTCCTTACTGCGATGAGTCGGAGCATCAGGCCGATGCAAAATTCTGTAAAACTTGCGGTGTAGAATTACACTAGTTACTCCATTAGGCTTTCGAAATCTATCTCTGCAGTATGTTCGGTCTCTTCTAATCGTGTTTTCTCACACTTGAGCGTTTTCGATGGGAATTTCTTAAGCAGGCTATAGTTGTGCGTGGCCATAATTACGGCACGGCCTGTGGCTGCAATGTCGAATAGTATTTGCATAATCTCGTCGGAGGTTTCGGGATCGAGGTTTCCTGTGGGCTCGTCGGCTAGGATAATATCGGGGTTGTTCAGCAGTGCGCGGGCAATAACTACCCGCTGCTGTTCCCCTCCCGAGAGCTGATGCGGCATTTTGTACTCCTTATGCTTTAAGCCAACCTTCTCCAGCACATCATCAATGCGTTGCTTCATCTCCTTCTTGTTTTTCCATCCGGTGGCCCGCAGCACAAAGGTGAGGTTGTCGAACACTGTTCGGTCGGTTAGCAGCTGAAAATCCTGAAAAACGATGCCAATTTTTCGCCTAAGGTATGGTATTTGGCTGGTGCGGAGTTTGGCCAGGTTGTATCCCACAACGGTTCCCTCGCCCTTCCGCAGGGGTAACTCGGCGGTAATGGTTTTAATAAGACTGGTTTTTCCGCTGCCCACCTTTCCAATTAGGTAGATAAACTCGCCTTTCTCTACTTTCAGATTTACATCTGCAAGTATTAAATTATCGTTCTGAAAGACTGATGCGTTTTTGAATTCAATAATCGTATCTAGTGCCATACCTAGGTTATTTTAAAATCTCATTTTGCGATAAAGATAATGGCAATTTTTTATTGCGGAATCATATTTTTCCAATTTCTTAACCACCATCCAATGCGAGTTTTCGATTTCAAAACAAGTTCCTTCTTGCTTCGGTTGTTTTTCTAAGTAGATATTACCACAGGCAATAGGGGCGAAGTAGTCCACCCATATATGCCTGTGGAAAATTTAGGTTATGCGACCAATTTTTCGCCCTTGGTCTTTTGTTTGTTACCAAACACCTTAGCGCCAATTACAAAGCCAGCGCTTACAATTACAATGTTTTTGATAATGTACTGCCCTTCGAGGGTGGGAGCGTAGGGAATTGCGGTAAACACCTCAGCTGGGAATAGAAACACTGGGGTAAAGGTACCCAGCATCTGGGCAAACAGCAGAAGTAGGGTGGTCTTCAGGTATTTTCCCGTCATAAATCCTAGTCCAATAAGCACCTCCCATAGTGCCAGCATGTTAATAATTAATGATGCAGGAAGCAGCCCAAAGGTTAGCAAGTCGATAGTTCTGATCGCTAAATCCTGCGCTGGGCTTGCCCCTGGAAAAAATTTTAGTACCCCAAACCAGAAGAATACAATACCAATGCTAATTCTAAGCATGGCGTCTCCGTTTTTGCGCATCCATTCTGTGGCCTTTGCCTCAGTTGATAGTAGTATGTTTATTGTTGTTCTCATGTTTATGTGTTTTGTTATTTAAATAACAAGTGCGGATGTGTTTTGTTTAGAATTGTTCTACGATAAATAAACATTGCTGGCATAACCTTTGATGAAGAAGAGGCGTTTTAGAAAAAAAAGCATTTAGTTTTTCAAATAATTAATCGTGATCAACAAATAATAAGTGGATAGCACCAAATATTCATTGTGTATTTTTATACATTCAAAGAATAATTACCTTTATTTTTTTAAATTTTTAAAACAAAACCAATTCTATTATGAAAAAACTAATTGTATTTCTAACCGCTATTGCGGTAATGGGTTCGTTAACCTCATGCCTGGAGCAATGTGAGATTGATAAGGCAGGTGAGGTGGTTATTACTAACGATACTGGTGTTAATCTTTGGTTTGATGTAACCGGCGAGGATGGTTCTACAAATGAAAATCGTTTCGTGGCTGCAGGCACTAGCACCACCTACACCATGCCCGAAGGGACAGTGAAAGTTTGGGCATCATTAACAAGCAATAACGAAGACTTTTGGCTTGTTAATACACAGAGCCTAGCTAAATGCGGCACTGTTACTTTCCAAACCCCTACTCAACCGTGCGCTTTATTTAATGTTACCACAGTTGAGATGGTTAATAACACAGGCTATGTAGTTTACGTTGATATACGCCAAGGCGAATATTTCTACGGTGAGACATTCTTGAGCTATAACGAGTCTGTTACATATCAAAATGTGTGGGCTGGTGCTACCATTGATATTGGAATTCGTATTCCGGGTATTGTAACTAATTGGACTTGGGATACCAAAACAATTTCATCTTGTACACCTGCATCATGGACTTGGACTTATAATAGCGCTAAGGAACTTATGATGAAGAACCAAGGGGTTGAAGAGCCTATTTCTCTAAAATTCCAACGACCCACCAAGAAGTAGAAAAGCTTTTAAAAAACATAAGTAAAGGAGGCCAAATCGGCCTCCTTTACTTTGTAAATGTATTTCCACCTATTTCCGTATTGATTTCCCGCTAAGAATTGGGTTGTAGTACAAATCTAGCGTTCCCCTAAAGGTAAGTCTGCCGCTTAATTCTGTCCGAATCGATTACTTTTTTGTAGCAGTTTCCGGAGCAATTGGAGGGCTCACGGCTGGTTGGGGAGCTTCGCTTAAAGCTGGACATACTGTGAGCAAGTTTGGGTTGCTTATGGTTAAGAATGCAAAATATGTTAAAGCTGGCGAAATCTTATTAACTTCGGCAGTAGATATTACCGGTGAGGGATGGCAGGATGTGTCATTTAAGCAGTTTGGGCAAAGGGCTGTTACTGGGCTTGCCACAATGGCTGCCACCGAGATTATCTCAAACCAGTTTAAGAAGTCGCCAGATGTTAACACTAAGCAGTGGGATTTATCCCCAGATCCAAATGGAGACAATGTAACTATGTATAGAGGTCTTAGTGGTAACGAGGGGAGGGGGCCGCTTTTTTTCTCCCAAGAACCAGGGCTTGCACAAGCATATGCGGATCATTATGGAACTAAAATGGTAGAAATAAAAATCAACCGAATTTCTTTCATCCAATTGCAAAAAGCAAATGTTATAGCACCAATCCTAGATTACAATCCATTTATAAGATCGCAAGGGGCTGGCTATGTTATATACGATAAAACTGTTATTCAACTATTATTAAGAAGGTGGTAGTATGATATTTTGCTGCGATAAATTCGAAACACACTGGAAGTTTCATAACCGAAGCTATCCTAATCTTAGAATTGTAAAACTAACAACTGAGTGGTTTTCCAAGACAATGCCGGTAAAGGATAAATACAAAAAATCTCCTTTTAGATTTTACATAACCTGGGGTTATGCTAATGATTTTTCTTTTGATTTAATTACACTTTTTATTGACTATTGTCCCTTTTGTGGAACTGATTTGTACAAGTTCTATAAAACTGATGAGTATGCAAATGAAATTGAAGGTAAGACTTTTAAATTATAAGCCCTAGCACCCCTGCTACCGCTACTGCGTGTCCCCAAGCGTGGTAACGAAGCAAAGAAAATGGTTATATTTCCGATGTAGCCATAAGTGCTATTTTGGCTAGGTATTGTTTTTGCTGTCGCTAAAGCCACACGAGAGACTCGTGCGGCAGCGGGGGGTGATCCAAACGAAGTTGGGCATTACGGCATAGGAAAATTAAAACCCAGTTTTTGGGTGGGTTTTGTGCGTTTTAGCAGCAAAAGTATTACTCCGGGGGCGACTCTTTACTATACTGATAGGAGCCTTCGGAGTAATATTGTTCAGCCATTACCCTATTGGCTTTTCCATAACTCTGGGTTGCGACTTGTATGTAATACGGCCGAAACGATTATGGTTTTGTTTTTTTCGTCAACAGTATAGTGAACCATAAACGGGAACACATTTAATACGATAGTTCTAACTTTATCGTAACGGACATTCGAAGCCTTATGGTTCTGCCTGATAAAATGAACTTTCTCGCGAACTTCAGCAGTAAATCTCCCACCAAGTCCTTCTTGTCGCTTATTATACCACCTTGCGGCTTCAACGATGTCATTTTTAGCAAGTGGCAGTATTATAGACTTATACATTAAAGTCCCTTTTCAATATCGTCCATAGCAACATCAAAATCCAAGGCTGAACCTGGGTTTTTCATATAATCATCAAGTCGTTGCCTTACCAAATCCTTGTGCCAATCGGGGATATCAATATCTTCCCGATCAATCTCCTTGAATCTATTTTTAAGGTCGTTCCACTCATTAATCGGAATGAATACTCCTGTTGTTTGTCCTTTGCTATCTAGAATATATTGCAGGTTCATAGTTAATTAAGTTTTTAATTATTGATTTTATGTTGGTATAAGAAGCCAATAAGCTAAATCAACATCCTATTATCAATGCAAATATACATCACAAAATGCCAAAAAACCATAATGTAGATTTGGAAAGGTGTTTTGTGTGTTAAATACCGAGGTAATACTCGATGCAGGGGGCAATATAACCAAGTGGTACACCCATATACAAGCCCCAACAGGTATATGTGCGGTTTACGAAAAAATTGGAACTACAACAAATTTTAATTATATCCACACTGACTATTTGGGCTCATGGCTAGCCGTTAGTAACCAGTCAGGTTCTTTGACACATCATCATAGCTACGATGCTTGTTGAGTGAGGCTTGGCATTTGAGAGCGCAGCGAAGCAAACGCATAGCCGAGCCGCTCCCGTGGGAGCTTGCGACAACGGGAGGGAAGACCTCGCGATCCGTTTACTTGGCAGCTAAAACCTGTTGACGTTGCCAACGCCATGCATAGCCTAACCAATATGCAACCAATTTTAGATCGGGGCTACACCGGCCACGAACATATGGCGGGCTTTGGCCTAATTAATATGAACGGCCGCCTATACGATCCCTATTTACAACGCTTCCTAAGCCCAGACCCATACGTACAGGAGCCAGGCAATGCGCAGAACTACAACCGCTACGCCTACTGCTTGAATAATCCGCTGGTTTATACGGATCCGGATGGTGAGTTTATCATCACTGCTTTCCTAATTGGAGTCGCAGTATCAGCAATAATTGATTATGGTATTCAGGTTGCTATGAATTATTCCACAGGTGAAAGAGGTGCAGATGCTTGGTTCAACAAGGTAGATTTTTTTGATGTAGCAGTCTCCGGAGCAATTGGAGGGCTCACGGCTGGTTGGGGAGCTTCGCTTAAGGCTGGGCATACTGTGAGCAAGTTTGGGTTGCTTATGGTTAAGAATGCAAAATATGTTAAAGCTGGCGAAATCTTATTAACTTCGGCAGTAGATATTACCGGTGAGGGATGGCAGGATGTGTCATTTAAGCAGTTTGGGCAAAGGGCTGCTACAGGGCTTGCCACAATGGCTGCTACTGATTATATCAGTAGTCAGTTTAAAAAGTCAGTTACTCCTAGTATTGAACAAAGAGTTGATTATTCTATAGAAAAAGCAACTGGCACAACTGTATTAGGACATTATCCTGATTATGTAAATCTATCAAACGAACTGGGTGCAAATAGATTTGAGATACCAAGTGAAATATGGAATAAAATGACACCATCTGAACAGTGGACTGCTAATCAAAGATTTTTAGATAGAATGGTTCTTAGGGGAGATAAAGTTCGTTTAGCTACACCAATTAGTAAAGTAAGGCCAGGTAGTTTTCTTGAGAAAGAACTGAATTACTTATTTAGTCTTGGGTATAAATTAAGTCCAAACGGTTTATGGTTAGCAAAATGATGGATAGGATTATAAAATTCTTAACAAAGAATGATTTTCACATAACCAACCAGGATCTATCTACAAATCTTGGAAATAAGTTAATAGTGTGTACGGATAATAATGTAAATTTTCGTATAATTGTTGACCGCTCCTTTTTATCTGTTGACATTTCAAGCACAAAAGATGATGAATGTTGGTTTGACTTATCTCTTGTAAAAGCATTATTAGATAATGATAAGCAGTTTAACAAAAGATTTGAGCCCGACGATTATATTTGTATGCTGGAAAATGAACTAGAGTTAATAATAAAATTGTTTGAATTTTCTAGTTACCCTTCAACGAAAGTTAAATTACAAAATTTAGAAAAGGATCGAGTTAAATATATTTTTCCTGGATTAAACTTATCAAGTTAATTTAATAGGTTTTTCTGCAAACTTAACAGAAAGGTTTGATTTTGAGTATTTGATTAAACTAATGTTATATTCAACTTGTTGCTTGATATTGTTGATGGATGGGTCAAAGTCAATTTCGTACGCAATCAAAAGACAACATTAACCTCGATAAACTGAGGTTGTAAGCAAGACGTTTAATAAAGTTGGGCGCAGGTTCTACCTTCGCCCAACTATTTCTCTAGGCTTTGCCTAGGGTGTAAAATTCTTTGCCGTTGTGTTACATTCATGTTGTAGGTTTTTTTAAAGCGAAGATTTTTACAATCTTTGCTCTTGAAAAGATACTGCCATACGATGCAACCGAGCCGTTCTTTGGTGAGTTCGGTGTAGCCAATCGTGCGGCAGCATGGGGTTCTGGATGTAGATAGACAAAGAAAAAGTAATCAATATTGCCCACTTATAAAGGAGGCCAAATCGGCCTCCTTTTTTTTGTAATTTTTTTTTCCAACTATTTCCGTACCGATTTCCCGCTAAGAATTGGGTTGTAGTACAAGTCGAGCGTTCCACTAAAGGAAAGTCTACCGTTCAACCTATCGTCGTTGGTTACGAACTCAACCCAATTGCCGGTTTTGTCATAAGCATCGCCTTCAATTATTCCTGTTGGGGTAATTCCAATTCCAAGCTTATTGAATGGCCGACTGTAAATTACCTCACCTACAGGGATTACTCGTGATTTCTCATCTAAAACAGTTCCATCGGAGCGGAAGGTGAAGGGAATATGATCGGCTTCGCTACCAAACACGTCCTTACCCAGATTGAAACTCTGATCGAGCACAATTTTTCGATATCCCTGAATATTCGCCTTCATGGTTTCGGGCGTTGGATAAAAGATTTCGCCCTTAATGTAGTAGCTGTCGTCGGTTTGGCAGTACAAAAGATACTCTTTGCTTTTGCTGTAATGCCGCATCAGCTTTTGTCGCGCCAGTAGGCGGGGTTCGCGTTCCGATTTGCCCATGCGCTTTAGGATATCATCATCAAGTATCTCGTGAATGGCAAAGGGAATATCCAACACCTTTTTAATATCTACCGATTGGGCATATTTGGTTAACTCCTTTCTGATTTCTGCTGGCATAACGCCGTACAGATCGGCACCTACCACGGTGTAGTAAAAGTATCCCTGTTCACCCATTCCCGTTTCCTTGTATTGATAATCCTTTAGTTTTGTTAGGTTAGGCGATTTCGATGAGTAGTGGCCATAGTTCATATCGGCCCAGCCCTCAAGTCCGGGTAGCTTGCGTTGGAACGACCACACGGCATCTACAGTATTTCCCACGTTGGAATGGCAACCAATACACTGGGCCAACTCCTCGGTGGTTTGAGGGCGTAGCTCGCCATGCCGATTTTCGATAAAAGCGGCAATTATCCATCCCGCACCATTATCAACCCAACCCTGTCCTTCCTTTCCGTAGTAAACACCAAACTCCCCTTCCTTTCCTTCCTTTCCTTCCTCATCTTCCTCATCTTCCCCAATATCATCTAGACCCACCTCTTTCCACTTATACAAATACCGAATCTCCTTCACCCTTTTCGATCGGGTTCCGGGAAACTCATACTGAATTCCATCCGATGCCAGAACACCATCAACACCAACGCCAGTTTCGCCATCGGCAAGCAGATCCACATAATGGAGCGGATGAGCAAACTCGGTTCCAACCGGGTAAAACCCTTTTTTGATTCTGATTTTTGCCGCATCGCCGTTGTAAAGAGTTTGCGATAGGCTTTGGTTTTTGATGTTCTTTTCAAGCAGTTCTAGGTTTTGCTTGTAAATGTCGATATCAAAAGTGCCCTTTTTTGTCATGAATATTTGGGGCAATCGGATGTAAATTCCGCTCACGCTTCCTGTAAGGGGTGTGAATATGGCATAGGGGAAGAAATTAATGGCTCTCCAGCCAGTATATTTATCTTTTTCGTCAACTACAAAACCCTCAGGGTTAATGTAACCATTGACTCCGTTGTTGGTGGGATTATTATGGACAAAAGGGAATAAATGGTTTGGGTTTAGCGCGGGGAATAGGATATAGTTGCTATTTGGCGAGTCCTGGTTAAGCCACGATGTGTTACCATTGTCTCGAACCACATTGTATGTTGTGCTCCAGTTATCGTGCCGAACATAGTCAACATCATCTAGGCTGGGGATTTCAACTCCCTCGGATTTTAGCCTTGCCTCGATATTCTGAGGATAGATTATGTTTTGCCACAGAATCTGGTTTAGGTTTGGAGTTGGGAAACTGTAGGAAAGTTGGTCGTCGGAAATGGGAAAGTTGTTACCGTGCTCAATTGTAGCCAAGTAATCGGTGTGACAATACTTGCAGGCATTTTGCGTGCCATAGCTGGTTTCAATCCAGCACTGGGCGGGAATGTTGGGCTCCTCGTTGTACGATGGTTTGTAGGGGGCGCCAGCAATCTGCTCAAAACCATCGGGGGCTATACCCTTGAAGAATGATTCGGCTGATATTTCCTCAGCAACCAGTCCCTTCCGGCGCAGGATCTCAATTATGTCGTCTTCGGCCCTGCTTAATCTGCCACATGTAATTAGGCCTAGCGATAGTATGGCTATTGTGCAAATAAGGAGAATTTGCGGTTGGCTAATCTTTTTCATTTGGTTCGAGTTTAAGTTACCTAAACGATTATCGAGTTGCAAGGTACAAAAAAAACCATTGGGGTTGCCAATGGTTTTCTACAATAGGTTGTAGCCTCTTTTACAGGAATGGGAAAAGGGTGTCAATCCACCTATCCTCGGTGATAAAGAAACTGCCAAACGATGCCCACTCATTAAGAACCTTGGCCTCTTTCATTTGCTCGGCTGTCATTCCCTTCTGTTTGTGCTTTTTCAAAGCATCTATAGTAGCCAACAGGGTTTTATGGTAATTCTTGTATTCGTCGATGGTGTAGATGGGGCCGTGACCTCCAACGATGGTAACATCGGCTGGGAAATTCTGGTTTATCCACTCCACGTTTGCCAAAAACTTAATTGGATTACCGCCGTTACCCACATCAACGTAGGGAAAATAGTTGGCAAAGAGTAAATCGCCTACCACCAGAACGTTCTTTTTTGGAAAGAAAATAATAATATCGCCACTTGTATGCCCTTCGGGAAGATGGATAAGTTGAAGATTTTCGCTGTTAAAACTAAGATTCATTTTTTCGGTGAAGGAGATATTAGGTTGAGCAAACTCAGGAAGAGCAGCAATTACTCTATCGCCCTGCTTTTTTTCCTTGCTCAGGTAATCTTTCACATTTTGATGAGCAATAATATCGACCCCATCGCCCAAAGCTACATTGCCACCGGTGTGGTCACCGTGGATATGAGTATTGATAATGTATCTGAGAGGTTTGTCCGATAATTCCTTTAGCTTTGCGCTAAGGTCGTACACTGTTCGTTCGTAACCCGTGTCAATAATCAATAGCCCGTCTTCGCCCGTAAAGGAAACAACACTCACAGCATTATTAACGAATAGTCGATGAACTCCTTGGCCTAGCTCTGTAACAGTGATTGGTGTTCTGGCCTCCTGTTGCTGGGCAATGCTCCACAAGGGAATTGCAATAAGGAAGTATGCAATTATTCTTTTCATATTTTGATGATTTAGTTTACTAATAACAATTAGGTCAAAAATACAGCAATTTATCAATATAAACATCCGATTGCACAAAAGGTTTGATGTTTGCACGGCAAACTGTGATAATTTTTACTGTTTTTAAGTAAACAAAAATCATATATTTGCATTGCTCGTTAGGTTTAATTAAGGTCCTGTTTTTTACTCGAATTGAAATTTAAAATATAAGATTTTGAGGAGTTTTTATTGTTTTATTCTAGCGCTCATATCTTTTTCTGTTCAGCTAGTATTTGCTGGTGATTCGCCAACAAAAGCCGATTCGTTGATTAACCTTTTTGTGAAGGCAAAGTCAGACTCGGTGCGAGCGCGTATTCTCTTCGAAATGGGGGATGAGCTTCGGGTAGTCGATTCCGATTCTTCCCTTTCACTCTACAATAAAGCGTGGGAATTTGCAAAAAAATCGAAACTCGACACCATTCCCTATGCCCGTTGGAAAGCAAACGCGCTGCGAGAGATCGGCCTCTCCTTCCGTAGGCAAGGACGATTCGACGAGGCCCTTGCACTTCAAGAGGAAGTACAGGTTATTTATCAGGCGCTTAACGATACACTTAGGGTGGCTCAGTGTTTTGTGAACAAGGGCAATATCCATTTCAACTGGGGCAATTTTGATGTGTCGCTTCAAAACTATTTCGATGCTTTAAGGAATTACGAGTCAATTGGTAACAATATTGGAATTGCCGATTGTCATAACAATATTGGGAGCGTGTACAAGGAGATGGAGGATTATGAAAAAGCCCTTGAGCATCATTTTTCATCGGCCAAGCTTTTTGAAGATCTTCTTGCAACGGCTCAACCATCCTCCGATTTGGTTACTATTAAAAGGGGGTTATCGTACTGTTACAATAACATAGGCGTAGCCTACTGGAATCTTAACGATAATCGTAAGGCTATCGATTACTATCAGAAGTCGTTAAACTTAAAGAACGAGATAGACGACAAGAATGGTGTGGCTCAAGGTTACAATAACATTGCCATTGTGTTTGCCACCGACGAGGATTATACTGGGGCTATCGTATTCTTTAAAAAGGCACTCGAGGTTTATACCCATACCAAGAACATGAATGGGTTAGCCATGGTAAATGGAAATATTGCTTATCTAAATATCCTGCTGGCCGACAATGAGAAAAACGTAAGTTCAGTGCGCAAATACCTTAATGCTGCACTTGAGTATGCTCAAATATCAATTAGCATCGCTAAGGAAATTGGTGCAACACCCTACCTCCTCGAATCTACCGGATACCTAAAAAAGATTTATCATAAACTTGGCGACTATGCTAAAGCCTACGAGGCTTCAAGTCAGTACATAGATATTCAGAAGGAGATGTTTAACAAGGATAAGGCCAATGCCCTAGCCGAAGCATCGACCCGTTACGAGAACGAGAAAAAACAGCTTCTCATCGATAGTATGCAAAAGGAGAAACTGCTATTTAAGAGGCATATTGTTTTACAACGAGTTATCATACTTTCTGTGTCCGTATTACTGCTTTTAACAGTTATTCTAAGCGTAGTTTTAATACGATTCAATAAACAAAAAAAGGAAGCAAATAGTAAACTATCGCATCAGAACGAGGAGATTCTACAGCAGAAGGAGGAGATTATAGCCCAGCTCGACGAGATTGATGCCCAGAAGAATGAGATTGAACAGCTTTATATAATCGCATTGGAGCGCAAAAACATCCTTGAGAAGCAGCGCGACAATATCGACGACTCCATCCGGTACGCAAAGTTTATTCAAAGTGCTGTGCTCCCCGACTTAAAATCAGTTTACAAGGAGGTTGGGCTAGGCGAAAGCTCATACTTCATTATGTATCGGCCCAAGGATGTGGTATCTGGCGACTTCTACTGGGCAACTCATAAAAACGATTGGTTAATCACCACTGTTGCCGATTGTACTGGTCACGGAGTTCCCGGCTCCTTGATGAGCATGCTGGGCATGTCGTTGCTTAAGGAGATTGTGTTGAAGAATAATGTGGTCGATCCTGCAGAAATTCTTGAGGAACTCAGATCTAATATTATCGATTCGTTAAAGCAAACAGATGAAGGACGTGGCCAACGCGACGGGATGGATATGAGTATAATTGCTTATAACACCAAGAATAAAAGCTGCCTTTGGGCTGGAGCCAATATCCCTTTGTGGATTGTTAGACGCAGTACTCAAGTTTACTCTATTGATTCCCCATTGTCATTTGTCGAGGAGATTAAACCCGACTTTATGCCCGTTGCCGCCCATATAAATATGAAACCTTTTACTTGCCATTCCCTTGACCTTCTTCCTGGCGACAGACTCTTCCTGTTCTCCGATGGTTATGGCGATCAGTTTGGTGGCCCAGAGGGGAAAAAGTTTAATATGTATAGCGCCCTAAAACGACTGATTTCGCAAACCTCATCGCTAACAATGGTTGAGCAGGGAAAGGAGATTGAGTCAAATTTTGACACATGGATAACTTTTGGCGGTACCCGTTACGAGCAGATTGACGACGTGACCATTCTAGGAATTATGGTATAATCGATAGTTTGTCAAGATCAATCTCCTAATTCTTTAAACCAGAATTCGAAAGATCCATTTTAGTCGAAACCCTGCCATCCTTTTCGCTCTGCAGTATGTAAACGAAGTAAGGCATTTTGTTGAAGTT
>CAZBBA010000027.1:8876-22297 GCA_964490015.1 uncultured Rikenellaceae bacterium | reverse complement strand
GCAGTATGTAAACGAAGTAAGGCATTTTGTTGAAGTTGGTCGGGGTGAAAGGATTGGCTTCGCCGAGCTCGAGCCAAAAAACGGCTCTCGGTTCGAGCCTTCGACCTCGTCGTCCCGAACGACGCGCCCCGCCAGCGGCGGGGCTACACTCCAGAAATTTTAGGTTATTATTTAGAGTTATCTACTCGTACTCCAGCGATCAACCTCTTAAAAGCCTCCCCGCCCTTGTATGATTTGATTTGTTTCTCCCGCGCAAGAGCAGCCCTTTTGTCAAGCAAAGTTTCGGTGTAAACTATATTGAATGGGACTCGAAACTTAGTGGATCGCTGTGACCCCTTGTTGTGATACTGCAATCTATTGGCCACATTGGCGGTTGATCCAATGTAGTACTTGCCATCCTTTTCGCTCTGCAGTATGTAAACGAAGTAAGGCATTTTGTTGAAGTTGGTCGGGGTGAAAGGATTCGAACCTTCGACCTCGTCGTCCCGAACGACGCGCGCTAACCGGGCTGCGCTACACCCCGTAATCATTTTATTGCAGTTGGGTGCGTCCCGAACAACGCGCCCCGCCAGCGGTGGGGCTACACCCCGCAATATTTTAATCCCCACGGAACGTTCCGTACTACACGCCCCGTAAATACTGTTTTTTTGATTACCAGAATGCTTATTGGCTGGTAAAATACTATCGAAAGCATTTTTCGAAGGGCAAAGGTATAATTTATTGACTTTGGTTGTTCTGCGTTTGGCTAAATTTCCATAACTTCGAATCAAAAATGTGATTATGACAGAGGACATTCTGCATTTTGTTTGGAAGCATAATTTCAACTGTGTTAATGGGCTGATAATCGACGGTGCCGGCGTAGTTGAGGTTATCTCGCCAGGTGATCATAATTTCGATTCTGGCCCCGATTTTTTTAACGCTAAGGTTAAGGTAGGCGATACCGTTTGGGCCGGAAATGTCGAAATCCACATAAATGCTTCCGATTGGAACAAGCATGGTCACCACCAGAATCCTCAGTACGATTCGGTAATACTACATGTAGTGGCCAAAAACGACACCCAAATTTTCAGTAGTAAGGGGGAAACTATTCCTACTGTAGAGATACCTTATCCCGATGAGCTGGAATGGAAATTGCATCAGCTTATTGCCAATCAAACATGGATTCCCTGTGCAAATCACATAAAAAACTATGGCGATTTTAATTTGCGTATGTGGCTTTCGGCTTTAGCCGTTGAGAGACTTGAGCAAAAAACCGAACAGGTTTTTAAGCTGGTTTCGGAGTTTAAGGGTGGTTGGGAGGAAGCATTTTACGTGTCAATTGCTCGGAGTTTTGGACTAAAAATTAATGCTCTTCCTTTTGAAATGCTTGCGAGGGCAACACCTCTAAAGTACCTTGCTAGGGTAAAGGACAACTTACTAACCCTCGAAGCAGTTCTTTTTGGCCAAGCCGGGATGTTAAACTTTAAACCCGATAATACCGACGAGTATATGTTAAGCCTCTCAAAGGAGTACAATTACCAGCAGATGAAGTTTGGACTCTCGCCAATTCCAGGTCACCTTTGGAAGTTCTTACGTTTACGCCCTAGTTCTTTCCCAACTCTACGTATTGCTCAGCTAGCTCAGTTAATACATCATTCTTCAGGCCTTTTTTCCAAATGCATGTATTCAACATCGTTTGATAAGTTGCAAGTGTTGCTTAGGTCGGGATGTTCAGATTACTGGAATTCACACTATACCTTTGGAAAGGTTTCGCCAGCAAAGGCAAAGATTCTTGGAGATGAGGCCATCAGAACCATTGCTTTGAATACCATAATCCCCTTTATGTTTGCATATGGCTCCTCTCGATCCAATCAAACCTTAAAGGATAGAGCTGTTGGTTTCCTTGAGGGGATAAAGCCCGAAAAGAATAGTGTTGTAGCTGGATTTGCCAAGTTGGGTATACTGGCTGAAAGCGCCTTTACCTCACAGTCGCTACTACAGCTTAAGGGGCAATACTGCGACAAGCGCAAGTGCTTGTACTGCAAGGTTGGAGCAAATGTGCTTCTAAAAAAAGTCAATTAATTTTTGTCAATCCGTTTTTTTTGCCAATATCAAACTAGATATTAATACTTCAAATGCAATTTTTATTGATTGCACTTAATTCTATTTTTTTCAACCGGTACTTCTGGAATCTTGTTTTCTGCTGCATTGTGTTCACAACTACACGAAGCAGTAAAATGCTGAAAGATAAAATAATATAACTATAAAGAGAGGGCTTGTTGAAAAAAATATTCTAAGTTTATAGCGATGTCATTAAAATTGTTATTACATTTGCAGCTTGAAATACACTACTGTAATACCCACTAATTTACTGATTAGCTATGAATTATTTGACAGCAGAAAAAAAGCAGGAGATTTTTAAGGAGTACGGAAAGTCTAATACCGATACTGGCTCTCCCGAGGGACAGATCGCGATATTTTCCCACCGTATCAGCCATTTAACCGAGCACTTGAAGAAGAATCGTAAGGATTACGCAACTCAGCGCTCGCTTCTAAAGCTGGTGGGTAAACGTAGGAGACTTTTAGATTACTTGAAAGATCGCGACATTGAAAGATATCGTGCAATCATTAAAGCTTTAAATCTTAGAAAGTAAACCAAGAAAAAGGCAATTGTTTCAATTGCCTTTTTTTGAATTTACTGTAATCTTTTGTAGGGGAAATCAGAGGGATTGCAACTTTTCCTCTGATTTTCTGTTTAATACCAAGTTTTTTATTTATCAATATATTGATATCGTATGTTTAATGTTGTAAAGAAATCGATCGAACTGAATGATGGAAGGTCCATCACAATTGAAACTGGTAAGTTGGCCCGTCAGGCCGATGGATCAGTGATTATCCGTTTAGGCAAAACCATGATGCTTGCCACGGTGGTAAGTGCAAAGGAAGCTAAAGAAGATGTGGATTTTATGCCACTTAGCGTTGATTACCAGGAAAAATACGCTGCAGGCGGACGCTTTCCCGGAGGATTTTTAAAGAGAGAAGCCCGTCCATCGGACTATGAAGTTCTTGTTTCAAGACTTGTTGACAGGGCTCTACGCCCATTGTTTCCCGATGATTATCATGCCGAGACTTTTGTAACCATTACATTGATTTCGGCCGAAAAGGATACACCCCCCGATGCGCTGGCTGGTCTAGCTGCATCAGCAGCTATTGCCGTTTCCGACATACCCTTCAATGGCCCTATCTCGGAGGTTCGCGTTGCGCGTGTTGATGGAAAACTGGTGATTAACCCCAGCTTTGCCCAAATTGAAAAGGCCGATATTGACATGATGGTTGGAGCAACCTACGATAACATCCTGATGGTTGAGGGCGAAATGGCTGAGGTTTCTGAAGCCGAAATGCTTGAGGCTATCAAGTTTGCTCATGAGGAGATTAAGAAGCATTGCGTAGTTCAGATGGAACTTGCTAAAGAACTGGGCATTGTTAAGCGTGAGTATTGCCACGAGAAAAATGATGATGAACTTCGCGCTCAGGTTAAGGAATTCTGCTACGACAAGGTATACAAAGTGGCCAAGTCAATGTTATCGAAACATGAGCGTGGTGATGCTTTTGCCGCAATTAAGGAAGAATTCATGCAAACACTCTCCGAAGAGGATCGCGAAGCTAAAGCTTCCTTAGTTGGTCGCTACTACCACGATGTGGAAAAGTACGCCATGCGAAACATGATTCTCGATGAGGGAATGAGACTTGATGGAAGAAAAACTGACCAAATTAGACCCATTGAGTGCGAAGTAGACTTTTTGCCCTCGTCGCATGGTTCGGCTCTGTTTACCCGCGGCGAAACTCAGTCGCTTACGTCCATAACCCTTGGAACTAAACTCGATGAGAAAATTATCGACGGTGTGCTCAATAGGGGTACAGAGAAATTTGTGCTTCATTACAATTTCCCTCCCTTCTCAACTGGCGAAGCTCGACCATATAGGGGTGTTGGTCGCAGAGAGATTGGTCATGGAAATCTTGCTCACCGTGCCCTTAAGAAGATGGTTCCCGTAGGCGAGGAGAATCCTTACACCATTCGTGTGGTGAGCGATATTCTCGAGTCCAATGGTTCTTCATCCATGGCCACTGTATGTGCTGGAACGTTGGCGCTAATGGATGCCGGAATCCAGATTAAGAAGCCAGTTTCGGGAATTGCCATGGGCCTAATTTCTGAGCCAAAGGGTACCCGTTTTGCAATTCTATCCGATATTCTTGGCGACGAGGATCATCTTGGAGATATGGACTTTAAGGTTACCGGAACTAAGGATGGTATCACCGCAACCCAAATGGATATAAAGGTTGATGGGCTACCCTACGAAGTTCTTTTCAAGGCACTTAACCAGGCTCGCGAGGGAAGACTTCATATCCTTGGTAAAATGACCGCGGTAATTGCAGAACCCAATGCCGATCTGAAACCACACGCACCCCGTATTGAGCAGTTTAGCATTGCTCGTGATATGATTGGTGCTGTAATAGGCCCTGGTGGTAAGATTATTCAGGAAATCCAGCGCACAACGGGAGCAACCATTAATATTGAGGAGATTAATAACCACGGAGTAGTAACCGTTTTCGCCGATAACATGGATGCTCGTAACGCAGCTGTGAAGTGGATTAAGGGAATAGCTGTATCGCCCGAAGAGGGAGAGGTTTACACCGGAAAGGTAAAATCTATCCTTCCATTTGGTGCGTTTATTGAGATTGTTCCCGGTAAGGATGGCCTGCTGCATATTTCCGAAATAGACTGGAAACGCGTAGAGAAGGTAGAGGATGTGCTTAAGGAGGGCGATATGGTGGAGGTTAAACTTATCGAGATTGATAAGAAAACGGGTAAACTAAAACTTTCTCGCAAGGTTTTACTACCCAAGCCAGAGTCGACCAAGAAAGAGTAATTCTTATTTGCTATATCATTAAAGCAGCCACTTAGGCTGCTTTTTTTTGAACTTTTCGCTCCTAATTTCACATCTTGTTGGATATAGCCTTTAGGGCATAAAAGGATTTAATCCCTGTTGATTTCATTAACAATTCACATTAATACGCTATTTTGTGAATGCTTCATTATCGAATTATAAAATTTCACTACCTTTATGTTTTAGATTTTCTAAACATTTGTGTAGTTTTGTGAGAACGTAAAAATAACTTTCAGAAATATTTCTGACTATGAAAAATAATTTATTGATCTTGCTTTCAGCGGTTATGATTTTTGGAACTTCCTGCGAAAGGAGTAAGGTTAAGTACCCCGAAACGCTTAAAGGCGATGTGGTAGATACTTATTTTGGGGTTAACGTTGCAGACCCCTATCGTTGGCTCGAAGACGACCGCTCTCCAGAAACTGCTAGCTGGGTAAAAGCCCAGAATGAAGTAACAACAGAGTTCCTTAACCGCATTCCCTATCGCGAAGCGATAAAGGATCGTTTGAGTAGTTTGATGGATTTTAACACCATGTCAACTCCGTTTGTGAGAGCAGGAAAAATTTTCACATACAAACGCATTGGGCTTCAAAATCAAGCAGTGCTTTATGTTCAGGACTCATTCGAACAGAACCCTCGAGTACTGATAGATCCAAATCTGTTATCCGAAGATGGCACTGTGGCTCTTGGAACTATCGATGTTTCAACTGATGGGAAGTATATTGCCTATGCAATTTCTGAGGGAGGATCGGATTGGAACAAGATTAGAGTGCGAGAAATTGCCACCGGTAAGGATTTGGAGGATGAGATAAACTGGGTTAAGTTCTCGAGCATTCAGTGGCATAAAAATGGTTTCTTCTATAGTCGCTACGATCAACCTAAAAAGGGAGAGGAACTTAGCAGCGCTAATCGTTTCCACAAAGTGTACTTCCATAAAGTGGGAACACCCCAGGAGAAAGACATGCTTGTTTTCCAAAACCTTGAGGAACCACTTAGGAATTACAGAGCACAAGTTACATCAGATCAGAGGTTTTTAATTATCTCCGAAACCGAGTCAACTCATGGTAATTCGTTGTACATTAGAAACCTGGATACAACGCACGATTTTATTAAGCTTACAACCAGCTTCGAGTATAACTACGACGTTCTAGACCATGTTGACAACTTTTTGTACGTATTAACAAACTACAAATCACCAAAGTATAAGTTGATTAAAATAAATATTAATAGCCTCGACATTGGCAATTGGCGTGATGTAATCCCCGAGAAGAAGGATGTTCTTGAGAGCTGCGTAATGGCTGGTGGCAAAATTATCGCAACCTATATTGACGATGTGAAGAGCCGCGTTGAGGTCTATAATCTTGATGGTGATAAGCTTCACCAAGTGCAGCTACCCACTTTAGGAACAGTTACTGGAATTAGCTCAAGTTTAAGTGAGCCGACTGCATTCTATAGTTTTACATCATTTACAGTACCCTCTGTAATATACAAATTCGATACAAAGACGTATGATACAGAGGAGTTCTTTAAGCCAGAGATTGATTTTGATTTTGAGCAATACGAAACAAAGCAGATTTTCTACAAGAGCAAGGATGGGACAGAGGTACCCATGTTTATTGTGCACAAGAAAGGCATAGAGTTAAATGGTCAAAACCCAACACTTCTTTACGGTTATGGAGGATTCAACATTACTGTAAATCCATCATTCAGCACATCGCGATTGGTATGGCTTGAGAATGGTGGGGTTTATGCCTTGGCAAATATCAGGGGTGGGGGCGAGTACGGCGAAAACTGGTATCGCTCCGGAACTAAACTTAACAAGCAAAATGTTTTCGACGACTTTATTGCCGCTGCCGAGTATTTGATTGCACAAGGTTATACATCGAATAAAAAGTTGGCCATTCAGGGTGGATCTAACGGGGGCTTACTTGTAGGTGCTGTGGTAAACCAGCGTCCTGACCTGTTTAAAGTTGCTAATCCTCAGGTTGGCGTAATGGATATGCTTCGCTTCCACAAGTTTACCATTGGCTGGGCTTGGGTAAACGATTATGGATCGAGTGAAGACTCCATCCAATTCCTAAATCTGTATAACTACTCCCCAATTCATAATGTGAGATCGGGTGTGCGCTATCCCGCTATACTTGTTACAACAGCCGACCATGACGATCGAGTAGTTCCTGCGCACTCGTTTAAGTACATTGCCACTTTACAGGATAAGCATAGAAAATCTGCCAATCCAAAATTAATTAGGATTGAAACTCGCGCAGGTCATGGCGCAGGTAAACCTACCTCGCTGGCTATTCAGGAAGCTGCCGATATTTACTCGTTCTTTTTCTATAATATGGGAGTCGATATTACGTACTAGGAATATTAGTTTTTTTTATTCATACTGAGGAGTTGGAGATTGCCCCAACTCCTTTTTTTTCGAAAAATGTAGGTTTTTATGCAATACCTTGTAATTGAGGGGAATATTGGAGCAGGTAAAACAACATTAGCAAAGATGTTGGCCAAGGATTTTAATGCCAAGCTAGTATTAGAGCAATTTGCCGATAATCCTTTCCTTCCCAAGTTTTACAACGATCCCCAGCGGTACAGCTTTCCTTTAGAACTCTCATTCTTGGCCGAACGTTACAAGCAGTTGAATAGTGAACTACGCGCTGGAGATCTTTTTCAGCCACTGCTTGTCGCCGATTATTTCTTTATGAAATCGTTAATATTTGCACAAAACACTCTGGCAAAAGACGAGTATAATTTGTATAGGCAAATTTTTGAGATAATTTATAATACCATCCCCAAACCCGATCTATACGTTTTTTTGCATCTTCCTGTTTCAAAATTAATTAGCAATATCCAAAAAAGAGGGCGAGAGTATGAGCAATCAATCACACCAGAGTATCTCGAGACCATCCAGCAGGGGTACTTCGAGTTTTTTAAGCAGCACCCCGATTATAAATTTTTAGTTATTGACACATCCAATCTGGATTTTGTGGAAAGTGATACTGATTTTCAAAAGATTCGTTCTGCAATTTTTGACCAAGAGCACAAGAAAGGGGTTCGAAGGGTCTCTTTTTAGCGATTTAACGTATTTTTTGTTTACAATGATTTTCAAATTCACAAAAGAATACTAAATTTGTAACTTGTTAACCAACACGATAGGGAAACCAAATTAAACACTTATAAATTATGAAAAGTAAAAGTTTGAATGTATTGGCGTTATTTGCCATGATAGCCATGATTCTTAGCAGTTGTGGCGGTGTTAATAAGATGAAAGAGTTTGCTGAGGGCACCAACCTAAAACTTACCCCCAACCCTCTCGAAGTGCATGGTAACAAGGTAAAGGGTACAATTGAGGCTACTTTCCCTCCTAAATACTTCAATAAAAAGGCAATTCTTGAAGTAACCCCAGTACTTGTTTACGAAGGAGGTGAACTTCCTCTACCTGTTAAAATGCTTCAAGGACAAGATGTTAAGGATAACCATCAAGTTGTTTCTTATGATGCTGGTGGAACCGTAAGGCACGAGATTGAGTTTGAGTATACCGATGACATGATGAAATCGGATGTGGAACTCCGTTTCGTCATTATCTCAAAGGACAAGCGTATCCCCTTCGATCAAGTTCATAAAGTTGGTATGGGTGTTATTGCAACCTCAAAGTTGGTTGATATGAACCCCAAACCAATTATGCTTACCGATAAATTCCAGCGCGTTAAATCTAAAACCGAGGAAGCCCAATTTAACTTCGTAGTTAATAAATCTGATATCCGCAAGTCAGAGCTTACCCGTGATGATATTAAAGCTCTTGAAAACTTTATTAAAGAAACCGCAAAAGAGGAGAAACTTGAACTTAAAGGTGTGAAAGTAGCAGCATATGCATCACCCGAAGGGCCTCAGGATCTTAACGATAAACTTTCGAAGAATCGTGGTAGCAATGCCGAGAAATGGTTAGGCGACCTTTTCAAGAAATCTAAAGTTGCTGGCAAACCTGCCGATTTCATCACTGTTAACACAACCGCTGAGGACTGGGATGGATTCCAAAAACTAGTTCAAGCTTCGAATATTCAGGATAAAGAACTTATTCTTCGCGTCCTTTCCATGTACTCCGATCCTGATGTTCGTGAGAAAGAAATACGCAACATGAGCAAGGTGTTCATTGTTCTTCAAGAGAAAATTTTACCCGAGCTTCGTCGCTCTAAGATGGTTGCCAATGTTGACAAAATTGGTTATTCTGATGATGAGCTTAAGGAAATGGTTAATGGTGGTAGCTACGACAACCTAAATGTTGAGGAGATGCTTTACGCTGCAACTCTTTTCCAAGACAATGCTACTAAGCTAAATATCTACAAGAAAGCCGCTGCAGTTCATAACGATGTTCGTGCTCACAACAACGTAGGTTACATCTACCTGCTCGACAAGAAAGTTGCTGATGCAAAAACAGCACTAAACGCTGCTGCTGCAATCGAGGCTAATAATCCTGTTGTTAAGAATAACCTGGGCTGTGTTGCTATGCACGAAGGCGATATTGATGCTGCTCAAACTCTATTCATTGGTGCAACCAACGCTGGTCGCGATGTGAAGTACAACTTAGGTATTATCGCAATCATAAAGGATCAGTATCCTGCAGCAGTTGAGTATTTCGCTGGAACCGATACTTTCAACCAAGGTCTTGCTATGCTTCTTACCAACAAGAACGATGCTGCTAAGAACACCTTCGTAAAGGTTGACGAGGCAAAAGCTTTCTACGGACAAGCCATAGTAGGTGCTCGCATTGGCGACGAGAACATGGTTCTTAACAACCTGCGCACGGCTATTGGAAAAGATGCTACGCTTAAAGCACGCGCTAAGAAAGATCTTGAGTTCCGCAACTACTTCCAAAACGACGCTTTTACTGCAATTGTTCAGTAATTTGTTAAAGGACAATATCTAAAAAGGGCGCTCATATGAGCGCCCTTTTACTTTATAGTTGTGAGTCGTGTTTTGTGAAGAAGTCCCACAGGACAATGCCTGTTGTAACCGAAACATTGAAAGAATGCTTTGTGCCAAATTGGGGTATTTCAATGGAACCATCGCAATGGTCGATTACTGACTGCGAAACACCTTTTAGCTCATTGCCGAATACAAAAGCATACTTTTCGCGTTTTTGGGGTGCAAACATACGCAGATCAATGCTTTGAGTTGTTTGCTCAAGTGCGAATATTGAGTAGCCATCGTTTTTAAGCTGATAAATAGCGTCCTCAGTACTTTCAAAGTATAGCCATTCAACAGCTTCTTCCGCTCCAAGTGCGGTTCTGTGAATTTCGGGATGAGGTGGCGTGGCCGAAATTCCGCACAGGTATATTCTTGTAATTCCAAGAGCATCGCAGGTTCTGAATATCGATCCGATGTTGTTTAAACTTCTTACATTATCAAGAATAACCGCAACTGGCATTTTTGCAGCACCTTTAAATTCAGCTACAGAAACCCTATTTAGCTCTTCTACACTTAATTTACGATTCTTAGCCATTGGTAATTACATTATTGTTTAATCGGGGACAAAGATATTTACCTTTTTTTTGTATTTTAGTTGCAACGCAAATTAAAGAATTTTCCAATGAACATACATGAGTATCAGGCAAAAGAATTACTGGGAAAGGCTGGAGTTCCTGTTCCGATGGGTAAAGTTGTGTTTAGCGCTGAGGAAGCAGTTGAAGCAGCTAAAGCAATAATAAACGATACAGGAACCAATGCTGTTGCTGTAAAGGCGCAGATTCATGCCGGAGGTCGCGGTAAGGGTGGTGGTGTTAAAATCGCTAAAACTATTGAGGAGGTGAGCCAACATGCCAAGAATATACTCGGTATGACACTGGTAACTCATCAAACTGGACCCGAAGGTAAATTAGTACGCAAGCTGCTAGTTGAGCAAGGTATTTATTATCATGGGCCTTCGCCAGTTCAGGAGTTTTATGTGAGTATTCTTCTTAACCGGGCTTCTGGACGAAATATGGTTCTCTATTCAACCGAAGGCGGAATGGATATAGAGGCAGTAGCGGTCAAAACCCCTCACCTTATTTTTAAGGAGGAAATTCATCCATCGGGCATTCAGGCTTTCCAGGCAAGGCGTATTGCATTTAACCTCGGATTATCTGGCAAAGCATTCTCGCAAATGGTAAAGTTTATTACAGCGTTGTATAATGCCTATATTGCCTACGATGCCACCCTTTTTGAGATTAATCCTGTTTTTAAAACTTCCGATGATCTGATTTTCGCTGCTGATGCCAAGGTTAACTTAGATGATAATGCGCTTTACAAGCATCCCGAACTCGTTGAGATGCGTGATCTCGATGAGGAAGATCCTGCCGAGGTGGAGGCGTCGGAATCGAATCTGAATTTCATCAAACTCGATGGCAATGTAGGCTGTATGGTGAATGGTGCTGGATTGGCAATGGCTACAATGGATATTATTAAATTGTCGGGCGGTGAACCGGCCAACTTCTTAGATGTTGGCGGAACTGCCAACGCAACCACTGTGGCTGCAGGCTTTAGAATTATTCTTAAAGATCCTGCCGTTAAGGCTATCCTTATTAATATATTTGGTGGAATTGTGCGTTGCGACAGAGTGGCGCAAGGCGTAGTTGATGCATACAAGGAGATAGGTGATATTCCTGTTCCTGTAATTGTTCGTCTACAGGGCACTAATGCCCAGGAGGGTAAAGCATTGATTGATGGGAGCGGATTAAAAGTATTCTCGGCCATTAGCCTTCAGGAGGCTGCCGATTTGGTTAAGCAATTGGTAAATTAATACAATGTAAATAGCATTAAAGAGGGAGCCCTGCCATTTGGCAGGGCTCCCTTTTAGTATAAACATTACTGTTTTGTAGGACAGCTGCTGATTCCGAAAATTGCGTATAGCCCGCAAAACCTTACAAGGGCTGTGACTAATGGTATTGTTGCCAGCAGACCCCACCAGCTTTGATAGGCAAACCCAAGGGCAGCAATTACTAAACCTATTACAATTCTGATAACCATATCGGGTTTTCCAACATTCCTCTTCATACTCAAACCAGTTAATTGTTTCCAGTATAAACAAGAATGAGAAGAAATTGTTTGGTGTTAATCTACTTCCAACTTACAGGTTTGCGACTCACAGGCATTGTCATACACCTGGCGCCTCCGCCACCTCGGGGTAGCTCACTGCCGTCAAGGGTGATAAGGTATCGGTTGTAGTGCTGAAGGTCTACTTTCCCACTCAGAATCTCCTTGGCTCTAATTATTTCGTATCCTTGTTTATTCATCTCCTCAGCCGTGTAGTTATTGCGTCCGTAACCAATTACTTTCCCAGGGCCTATGGCAAAAAAGTTTGCTCCGCTGTGCCACTGCTCTCGTTCCTGAGTCCATTGATCCTTGGTTCCTCCGCATTGAATAGGTTTCAGATCCATGCCTAGCCCCTTTAGTGCAGTGAGAATATTTTCTACATTTTTAATCTCCTTAACCTTACAGTTTTGTACAGTAATCAGTACAGTTTGATACTTGTTGGGCCTCAGAATCAATGGTTCAAAGATCATGCACGAGTCTACATCGAGCATTGTGAATACCATATCGAGGTGAATGAAGGATTCGGGTTTGTAGGGAAGTTCCTGAACAATAATATGGCGTTCGCGGCTATCGTTATGTGAGCATAACCTATTGATAATAAAATCGATTCCTTGTGAGGTGGTTCGGCTACTATTTCCAATCAGCATTATGTCGTCTCTAACAATAAGTACATCGCCTCCCTCTATGGATATATCGCCATTGTTGTTGAATGACAAGGGATTGATGGTGCTGGTTTCAAAAGTGTCGGAATGATTAAAAATGGCCTCCATGATCAGCGATTCCCTATCGCGAACGCGATTGGCCATCTTCCCAATTAGCACCTCATCGAACATGGCAATGGATGCATCGCGGGTAAAATAAAAGTTGTAAAGAGGAGGTAGCGCATAACGCTCGTTACTTAGAAAACTAGTAAGCGTGTTACGTTTAAGCGGTAAACCCTCTATAAGTAGCGATACAAACTTTTTGGATGGTATGGATGCCAGCTCATCGCGCAGATGCATTACCCCTTCGTGTTTGCAGATTGTATTGATTAGTTCCTCGCGGGCATGGGGTTTGCGAATAACCTCGTAAAGCAAATCGCTAACCTGAAAGGTTCTTGTCACCTTCGATAGGATTCCGCTTAGCTGTGAATACTCTTTACGGGCAACTTCCAGGTTAAGGATATCGCTGTAAAGCGCCCTGTGGGCATCAATGGGAGTCATATTCTCAACCTCTGCACCCGGTGTATGTAGAATTACACCTTGCAATTCGCCAATCTCCGAATTTACGGAAACTCTCATCCTGCTGCTCATAATATAAACTTTAAATGATACTAGAATTCATTCACAAAACTAGTGCGCAAAGATAATCCTGCTTTAAGCAAAGTTATTAATAAATCTTGGTGTTAAGCGGCAGGAATCACCACTTTAATTGTAATTGCTTAAATAC
>CAZBBA010000027.1:0-8776 GCA_964490015.1 uncultured Rikenellaceae bacterium | reverse complement strand
AAAATTTTCACCCCCTTGGAAATAGATCTATTGTGGATGTAGTTGCTGATGTAGCTTCCAAACAGGCGATGTGTTAACAGCCATCGGTAAAGCCTTGTGGAACTCCGTACAAATAGGTAGGCTGCCAGTAGGAAAAAAGGAGTTGTTGGGAGTATTGGTAAAGCTATGCCAATTATTCCCAGCGTCACCGATAGAATACCTCCAGCAACCATAAGTGCCCTAAGGTATGGGTTAAGCGTTTTTTTAGGTTTCTGACTAGCCATTCTATGCCGAAAATCTACTTAATATCAACACGATTGTGCGATCCATCGCAAAAGGGTTTATTTTTCGATTTTCCGCAGGCACATATGTATACCTGATTGGGCGATGACGATTCAAGCCTCTCGCCATTAACTCCAATAATGTTGAAAGTCCCAACTACTTTAATGGGCCCATTCCTGTTAATTCGTACTTCGGTAAGTTTATTACTATCTGGTGTACTCATGGTATGTAGTTACTCTTCGGAATCTTTAAATCCAATTTTAAAGTGGTTGCCATCGCAAAAGGGCATGTTGTTCGATTGCCCACAACGGCAAAGCGAAATCATTTGCATCGATTTCATTTCCTGACCATCCTCGCCAATAAGCTTAAATTTCCCCGATACTAATAGGGGGCCATTGCGCATTGCCTGAATGGTAAGGGGTTTTTCCTCTTTAGCGACAGGAACCGAACCACCCTCTTTAACAGCCTTAGGCGATTTTTCCTGCTCGTTTTTTGCAGGGTCGTTCCACTTAAATGTAAGCGCTTCGGTGGGGCACTGGTTTACTATGTCGATAATTTGATCGGTTGGTGCCCCCTGCATATTTATCCATGGCCTATTGCGGGGATTGAAAACCGAAAGGAGCTTCACGTAGCATGTGGTAGCATGCACGCATTCGCCTGGCTTCCAGTATACTGTTATTTCGTCGTTTGAGTAACTTCTATTGTTTTTTTCCATGAATGGTCTGTTTCACAGTATAACCCTAAACAAACCTGTTTGTTTGGGGAATTAATCCTTTTTTATCACCACACAGCTGGCCAAAATATCGTGCAGAGCCTGCTTTCGCTCGGTAAATCCTGCCATGATGTAGCCAATTAGCATGGTCATATTCGTAATGATTCGGGCAAAATATCTTCCCGTGGCCCGGCCAAATGAAATGCGTTCGCCAGAGTAGGTGGTAACCTTAATACCAACGGCCATTTTGCCAAGAGTTCCGCCCTGCTTCGAGGACTCGAACAATGCGTAGTATAACCAGCTAGCCACTAGGCTAAGCAGCGAGATCAGAATAATAATGCCAACCATTATCCCTAATTTCATAAGATTTCCATCGTGTAATAAATCTTTTGGATCGGATATGTTCTCCAGGCCAATGGCCATTGAAACGATAATGACAATACTGGGTACGGCTATCAGAAATCCTATAAATCCTACTATAAACGAATCAATTATGTAGGCAGCAAAACGAAGCCAGAAGCCGGCATACTCTAGTTCTCTTGGGGTTGAGGTCTCAATAGTTTCCATAATCGTAGTTTTTTAGGTTGATATTTGGGCGTTTCTTTAAGCGTGAAAATTCACTAAAAAAAATGACTTACAAAAATTTTTTGGCATTTTTTATGTATTTATGTGGGCCGATTACGTTACAACATTTCAACCTCAAATCCGTTTAAATGCTTGAGAGTTGTGATTTCAATGAAAAAATATATTTACATAGCGCTTATAGTTGCTTTAGCCTCTCAGATTCTACTTGTTGCTGAGTTGGAGGCGCAAACTCGGCCAATAGAGCGCGATGGCTTTATTTTTGTTCCCATTACCATTATTGATGGCGATACCTTGCCCAACGTGCTAATCCCACAAGTGGTTGTTTTTCCTCAACGCAAATTTGCCAGTAAGCGCGATTACCGCCAGTACTATCGATTGGTAAGGAATGTGAAAGTGGTTTACCCATACGCTCAAATTGCTAAGATGAAAATTTCGGAGATGGATACCCATTACCGAACCCTAAAAACTGAACATGAACGTCGAGAGTATGTGAAAAGAGTTGAAAAGGAACTAAGGGCAGAGTTCGAACACCAACTGGTTAAACTTACCATTTCGCAAGGGCGGTTGCTTATTAAGCTAATTGATCGCGAGATTGGGCGAACCTCATACGATGTTATTAAAGACTTAAGAGGTGGCGTATCGGCAGTGTTTTGGCAAACGGTTGCACGGATTTTTGGGTCAAATTTAAAGTCGGAATTTAATGCGGCTGGCGAGGATAAAATCCTAAACGAGATTATTATCCTCTACGAGCATGGCTTAATATAGTCGTAAATTAAAAAAGAAACCGCCCGAAGGCGGTTTTTTTTGTTTGATCATTCTACAAATGCTTCAGAATCTCCTTAACCACGGCGCTAGCTCCATTGGCAATATCAACAATGGAGGCATCGAGCATGTAGCAGGGTGTGGTAAAAAGTAGATTTTCTTTGTCAACAGTTACCTCACCATGAGTGGTCACTTGGTGCTTTGCACCTAGCGCCTCAATGTTCTCGGCTGTTCCTTTGTCCTGCCCAATGGTTAACGAAGCATTCTTTATGGTTTTAGCCAGAAGTACGGGCGAAATGCAAAGCGCGCCAATGGGTTTTTTTGCACTGTGGGTTTCGGTAATGACTTTTTCTACTTCAGCATTTACGGTTAGGTTGTCACCATCAAATGCGTATGTACACAGGTTTTTTGCTACCCCAAAGCCACCCGGAAAGATGAGCGCGTCGAAATCGGAAGGTTTATAGTTTGCCAGTGGCAAAATTTTGCCCCGGGCAATTCGCGCTGCTTCAACCAGGACGTTTCGTTTCTCATTCATCTCTTCACCTGTGAGGTGGTTTACCACATGATGCTGGTCGATATCGGGGGCAAAGATCTGGTACGATCCTCCCTGTAGGGTTATGGCGTAAAGGGTCATGGTTGCCTCGTGGATTTCGGCGCCATCGTAAACGCCACATCCTGCCAAAACAACGGCAAATCGTTTTGCTTTACTCATATTGTCAAAGTTTTTTATTTTGCCAGTTAAGATACGAAATTTAGCTAACTTGCGGATCAGGTAAATTCTAAAGAAATGTTAAAGATTTGCTTTTAACTTGAATATGAGAACTTTTATCGCACTAAAAATCCCTGTAGAACATAAGCTTAAGACAGTTTTAAGGGAGGTTAAGGATGCTCTGTCGTTTGAGAAGATTAAGTGGGTCGACTTTCATACATTGCATCTTACCCTATTCTTTCTTGGAGAAACACCCATGCCAGTTGCCGACAGGTTAAAAATACTTTTCGAGGAACATTTACACGGGTTTCCCGAATTCACAGTATCCATTAAAGGGCTTGGTGTTTTTGGTTCCAGAGCAAATCCTAAGGTATTATGGGTAGGCATTGAGCCTAGTTCAGAGTTAATGTTGTTGGAAATGGCGGTTGTAAGATTTGTTGAGCCCTTAGGTTATAAAGCCGATATGCGGGGCTTTAATCCTCATATCACCATTGGAAGGATAAAAAGCTTAAGCGATACTGGATTACTTGATGAGTTAATTCTAGAATATGCAAATATGTCGTTTCAGCAAAGTAGGATTGATGAAGTTATTCTCTATAAAAGTGAGTTATTACCACTAGGGCCTTGTTATACCCCAATTGTCTCTCATAATCTGAGTAAGTAACATGAAAATCTTTGCAAATCTACTTTGGGGCAAGCCTATAAAGCACAAATGCAATTACTGCATATAAAAGATTTGGTAACCATACTGCTACCAAAGGCGGAAGACTTCCTCCAACGGCAAACATGGTGGAGAATCGCATAAACAGGATATAGCTGAAGCTTAGCGCTAGGCCGAGTCCAATGTGAAGCCCAATGCCTCCTCGCACTTTCCTTGACGAAAGGGCAACCCCAATAATTGTAAGGATAAAAGTTGAGAAAGGATAGGCAAAACGGCTGTACTTTTCTATTAGATAGAAATCGACATTCTCGGCTCCTTGCATTCTCTGCTCGTCAATAAACTCATCCAGCTCAAACATATTCATTGTTTCAACAATGTTAAGTCTTCGCGAGAAGTCGGAAGGATAAAGGTAGATGGTGGTGTCGATTCTAGTGCCCGAGACTACCGTTTCGACGCTGTCGGAATACGTGCGGATAAAGTAATTGTTTACTATCCATTTGTTTATGGTGGTATCCCACTTTATCGATTCACTTATCAGTTTGGATTTTAGCTCGCCATCAACAATATGCTCCATCGAGAATTTTGATCCAATATTGCTGAAGGTGTTAAAGGAGTTCATGTAGATATAAATTCCGGGCCTCACCTGCCGGTGTATATTGCGGTCGGTGTTTCTGTACTGTTTTTTTATGTAAGTGTTCTCAAACTCAAGTCGTACCCTATTGGCAGGTGGAATAATAAAGCTGGTGAGAACAAACGAGAATACCGCAATAATTGTGGCCGAAACGAAGTAGGGGAACAGGAGCCGCTTAAAGGAAACCCCACTGCTGAGAATTGCAATAATCTCTGTGCTATAGGCCATTTTTGAGGTAAAAAAGATTACCGCAATAAATGTGAAAAGCGAGCTGAAAAGGTTGGCGAAGTATGGGATAAAGTTAAGGTAGTAGTCAAAAACAATGGCTTTTGCAGGTGCTCCCTTGGCAAAGAAGTCGTCCATCTTCTCGGCCAAATCGAAAACCACGGCAATTCCCACAATAAGCAGAATGGCATAGAAATAGGTGCCGATAAACTTTCGGATAATGTAAAGGTCAAGTATTTTAAAACCCAACTTTCTCATAATCGTACTACTAGTTTTTTCACTAGCTGATCTTTCCAACTCTTAAAGGAACCATCCTCAATCCTGCAGCGAGCCTCGCCCACCAGCCATAGGTAGAACCCCAGGTTATGGATGCTTGCCAGCTGTGGTCCCAGCATTTCGTTGGATACAAATAGATGCCTAAGGTACGCCTTGGTGAAACGGTGGTCGACAAATGTGGCCCCCTGAGGGTCGATGGGGCTAAAGTCGTGGCTCCACTTTTTGTTGCGAATATTTATAATCCCTTCGCTGGTGAACAGCATACCATTTCGGCCATTGCGCGTTGGCATTACGCAGTCGAACATATCCACACCGCGATCGATGGCCTCAAGAATATTGTCGGGCGTGCCAACACCCATAAGGTAACGTGGTTTTTCGGTGGGTAGTATCTCGTTCACCACTTCTACCATTTGATACATTACCTCGGCTGGCTCGCCCACCGAGAGACCTCCAATGGCGTAGCCATCGCGATTCTTGGTTGCCACAAACTCGGCTGCTCGTCTTCGTAAATCGGGATAAACACAGCCCTGAACAATAGGGAAAAGGGTTTGCTGGTAGTTATAGCGCGGTTCCGTTTCGTCGAAACGTTGAATGCAGCGATCGAGCCAGTTCTCGGTAAGATCGAGTGATTTTTTTGCGTAATCGTATGTGGCAGTGCCCGGAGGGCACTCGTCAAATGCCATAATAATATCGGCGCCAATCACCCGCTGAATATCCATCACATTTTCGGGCGAGAAGAAATGCTTCGATCCATCAATATGTGAGCGGAAATGCGCGCCATCGGGCTTTAGTTTCCGGTTTTGAGCCAGTGAGAAAACCTGATATCCTCCGCTGTCGGTTAGGATTGGACGATCCCACGAAATAAACTTATGCAAGCCACCGGCTGCCTCAATTACCTCTAGCCCAGGTCTTAAATAAAGGTGATATGTATTTCCTAAGATTATCTTTGCATTAATATCCTGTTCAAGTTCCCTGGGATTTATACCCTTTACGCTGCCCACAGTGCCTACAGGCATAAAAATGGGCGTTGGAATTTCGCCGTGGTCAGTTTTAATGATACCCGTACGGGCTTTGCTGTTGGGATCAAGTGAGTTGATGGTGAATTGCATTGCGAAAACTTGCTCTAAAATTGGCCTCAAAGATAGTAGAAAAAGTGATATCTACTTTTGTTTATAGGTTACCTTGGTAAAGCCAAAAATCTTTAATAAAATTGCTGTTGAATTTAATACACCGAGCAGTGAGCCTTTTCTTTTCGCAATCAACTATTTACGAATTAGTTCTTTTGGGAGTTCTTGCAGTTTCGTTACTGATTCAGCTCTTTTTCTCCCTTTTTGTTTATCTCCGCGTAACCATTCGTAGGCCGAAGGTCTCGATATCATCCGATAAATTGCCCACAGTTTCCGTTGTAATTTGTGCCCGAAACGAGGAGGAGAACTTGGCCAATTTTCTGCCCTTAGTGCTCGAACAAGATTATCCCGCATTTGAGGTGGTGGTGGTGAACGATTGCTCGTTCGACGATACCGACATGGTGCTACGAAGATTCTCGGCTCAGTATCCACATTTACGAGTAACCACCATTAAGCCCGATAGCAAATTTACCCATGGTAAAAAGTTGGCGTTAACAATTGGCATAAAGGCAGCTAAAAATGAATGGCTACTACTTACCGATGCCGATTGTAAGCCCGAAAGCAAAAAGTGGCTTGCCACAATGGCTTCAAACTTTAAATCGCCCAAGCAGTTAGTGCTAGGGTATGGAGGTTATATTCCTGCAAAAGGCTTTCTTAATGCGCTTATTCGGTTCGATTCCTTTTTTATTGGCATGCAGTACCTAGGTTTTGCCCTTATGGGCAAACCGTATATGGGAGTTGGCCGGAATTTGGCTTACCGAAAGGAGTTGTACTTTAATAACAAGGGGTTTGCATCGCATAGCCATATCAAATCGGGCGATGATGATCTGTTTGTTAACCAGGTTGCTAGTAGAGAAATTACTGCGGTTGAGATTAGCCACGAGGCACAAACCCGCTCGGTGGCAAGTAATACATTTACTGAATGGGTTTCGCAAAAGCGGAGACACTTAACCACATCGCCACACTATAAAAAGGGCATTAAGTTTTGGTTGGGTTTGGAGCCCATGTCGAGGATGCTTTTTTGGATTTCGACAGTGCTACTAATTATTGACCAGTCAAATCTTTACATAGTATTAGGCGTGTTGGGCTTTAGGCTGATATTGATAAATATCATACTAAAAATTGCCATGAATCGTTTGAATGAAAAGAAAATATTCATACTTTCGCTTGTGTATGATTTGTTTTCCCCGCTTTTTATTGGCACCTTAATGCTAGCAAACCGCTTAACCCTAAAACGAAGTAGATGGAACTAGGTCCTAATCTTTCCGATAAGGCTAAGTACGACCTTGTCCTGGTTGAACAGGCTGTAAATGGCGATCAGAAAGCCTATGCAGAGCTGCTTGAGCGGTATCGCGATGCCATTTACTTTATGCTTCTGAAGATGGTGAATAACAAGAGCGATGCCGAGGATCTTACCATCGAGGCATTTGGGAAAGCTTTTAAGAGCATACAACAGTACACTCCAAACTTTGCGTTTAGCACGTGGCTATTCAAGATTGCCACCAACAACTGTATCGATTTTATCCGTAAGCGTAAAGCTAATATTATCTCCATCGACCACCCCACCGAGGACGTGGAGGGTATTTCATCGACCCCTGCTTCAAATCTTCTGTCGGGAGGTCTCGATCCCGAGGAAAATCTTATTAAGCATCAGAATATTCAGCTAATAAAAGAGGTGGTGTCGAAGCTTAAGCCCCGCTACCGAAAGCTTATCGAGCTACGTTACTTTAAGGAGTACTCGTACGAGGAGATTTCGGACGAGTTGGAACTGCCGCTCGGAACCGTAAAGGCGCAGCTTTTTAGGGCAAGGGAGTTACTCTTCAATATCCTTTCCAATAGCCCCCATAAGCCATAGCTAACATGGATATAGTTTTTAAATACTTTCCGGAACTTACAAAACAGCAACGCGACCAGTTTTTAATGCTCCAGGAGCTCTACAGCGATTGGAATTCAAAAATAAATGTTGTATCGCGAAAGGATATCGATAAGTTGGATGTCCATCATGTGCTCCACTCATTGGCCATTGCCAAAGTAATATCCTTTGCCAAGGGAACCAGAGTTTTGGATGTTGGCACAGGAGGTGGTTTCCCCGGAATTCCGCTGGCAATTCTTTTCCCTTTAGTTGATTTTACCCTGGTCGATTCAATCGGGAAAAAAATTTCCGTGGTTAACGCAGTGGCCGAAAGCCTTAACCTATCGAATGTTAAGGCTCAAAAGGCAAGAGTTGAGGAGATAAAGGAAACCTTCGATTTTGCAGTTACCCGCGCCGTTGCGCCTATGCCCACCATAGTTGGATGGGTTAGGAGTAAAGTGAAACCCGGTGGCTACAATCATCTCCCAAACGGCGTTATTGCCCTTAAGGGAGGAGATATTAAGGAGGAACTGTTGCCCTTTGGGAAAACGGTACAGCGCTGGAAAATATCTAACCTTTTTGAGGAGGAGTACTTTGAGGAGAAGCAGGTGGTTTTTGTGCCTAGGAATTAAGGGTGATGGGAGTGACGGGTGACGGGTGACGGGTGACAAGAGACTAGTGACGGGTGACATTGTGTTTAGGTGGTCGATATTAGAAAGTCCGCAAGTCAGGGCTTACAAATTGTCAATCTCAACCCTTCGACAGGCTCAGGGCATCGCCTCAACCTTAACTCAAATTCAACCCGAGTACATGGTGCAAAATTAAATCATACAATCAGTTTATCAATCAATCTTCAACTCAACGGCAATGGATTACATAAGGATTTTAGGATTAATAGCTGCAACCCTAACCACAATATCGTTCTTTCCACAGGCGGTTAAAATCATTAAAACCCGCGATGCGCGCAGCATTTCG
>CAZBBA010000026.1:36733-48585 GCA_964490015.1 uncultured Rikenellaceae bacterium | reverse complement strand
ATAATAATTATCTTATCCGCGTTCATCAATTTAATCTGTGTAATCAGCGTTCTAATTCCTGTATCTTTATATCCTTAATAACCTTTACTGCGCTGGCACCGGTTAACTTGCCGTAGGTTTCCTCGCCAATCATCATTACCGGAGCCAGAGAGCAGCAACCCAGGCAGGCAACCGATTCGAGGGTGAAAAGCCTATCGGGTGTGGTTTCGCCATCTTTTACGTTAAGCGCTTCCTTGATAGCATCGGTAATAGAATCGGCATTTTGGACATGACATGCGGTACCGTGACAGACCTTAATAATGTGTTTTCCGGCTGGCTTAAGCCTAAACTGAGCATAGAAGGTTGCCACACCATACATGTCGCTTAGGCTAAGGCCTGTGTCGTCGGATATCTTACGAAATGCCTCCTCGGGGATGTACCCATAAATGCTCTGAGCACCCTGTAGCAGTGGGATTAGGCTACCTTTCTTACCTTTGTACTTTTCGATTAGGGTATTAAGCAAACTTAAGTCAACTGAACTGCTCAATGGAGCTGCAATTACGTTTGGCTGAATTCTTTGAACACGCATAGTGTGCAATTAAGTGGGAATAATTTTGTGACAATTACTAAAAATCAAAAATAGCAATTATTGCCTTACTGCGATTGCAAAAAACACTGGAATGAGTATAAATTAATTGCCACTGGCAAAACAAGCTGGTCGGTACGCACTTATGCAAACCGACCAGCAACAATTACTGAACAACTAGTAGAACCATGCTGATTATACTGCTCCTTGAGCAATCATCGAATCGGCCACTTTAACAAAGCCACCAATATTTGCCCCATCTACATAGTTAATAAACCCATCCTCCTTGGTTCCATACTTCTGGCAGGTTTTATGGATATTCACCATAATGGTTTTTAGGCGGGCATCAACCTCCTCGCGTGTCCAAGCAAGCCGCATGGAGTTCTGAGACATCTCCAAACCCGATGTGGCCACACCGCCAGCATTGGCCGCTTTTCCTGGACCAAAAAGAATTTTGGTTGCCAAGAAAACCTCCACGGCCTCGGGTACCGATGGCATATTAGCGCCCTCGGATACGCAAATACATCCGTTTTTAACCAGAGTTTTGGCCTCCTCACCGTTTATCTCATTCTGAGTTGCACAGGGTAGTGCCACATCGCACTTAATGCCCCATGGTCGTTCGCCGGGGAAATAATCGCAGTTATACTTCTCGGCATACTCCTTAATCCGACCACGCTTCTCGTTCTTAAGCCACATAACATACTTTAATTTCTCGGGATCGATTCCATGAGGATCGTAAATAAAGCCCTCGGAATCGGACAGGGTAACCACTTTACCGCCAAGTTCCGATGCCTTTTCAACTGCATACTGAGCCACGTTGCCCGACCCAGAAACGGTAACAATTTTTCCTTTAAAACTCTCACCTCTGGTTTTAAGCATCTCCTCGGCAAAGTATACGGTACCGTAGCCAGTTGCCTCGGGCCGTATAAGCGAGCCACCCCAATTTATGCCTTTTCCGGTTAGAACACCGGTAAACTCATTGCGAATCCGCTTGTACTGTCCAAACATAAAGCCAACCTCACGGCCACCAACTCCAATATCTCCGGCTGGCACGTCGGTATCGGCGCCAATGTGCTTGCAGAGCTCAGTCATAAAACTCTGGCAGAACCGCATCACCTCCTTATCGCTTTTACCTTTAGGGTCGAAATCGGAACCACCTTTTCCTCCACCCATAGGTAGTGAGGTAAGGCTATTTTTGAATACCTGCTCAAATGCTAAAAACTTTAGAATACCCAAGTTCACGGTTGGGTGAAACCTTAATCCCCCTTTGTAGGGTCCAATAGCGCTGTTCATTTGTATACGAAAGCCTCGGTTAACCTGTATTACTCCTTTATCATCTATCCAAGGGACACGGAAAATCATAACGCGTTCGGGTTCGCAGATGCGTTCAAGGATTCGCTCCTCTGTGTAAATTGGGTTTTCCTCAATGTAGGGAATTATACTTTCAACAACTTCCCTTACTGCCTGGTGGAATTCGAGTTCGGCGGGGTTCTTGGCAATAATGTATGCCATAAACTTGTTCACCTTTTCTTCTTGAGCTGGATTTTTCATAGTGCAACTTTTAAGGTTTAAGAAAATGCTGAATCAATGGAACTAAATTTGCGTTCAAGTTACCCTTAAATAAGATTCGAAGTATCTATAGGGCCTCAATTTCAGCCATTTACTTAGTGCTAGATTAAGAGAATTACCTATACCTTATCCGTAAAACACGGAATTACCCTATTGCAAATTGGTGCTAACAAAAAAAGGGTGTAAATTGGTTGGTTGAGAGTTATGTAATTTTGCGATTTAGGTAGTCACCAACTCGCTTTCACCCAAACCCAAAAGCAATTGAGTCATGAGCAGCAGCAACACACCCCAGGAGGAGTTTTACAAACTGCTAGCAGAAAACAAGGAAAGGCTAAAGGAGCTGGCCGCAATAAACCGAACCACGTCAATTATCAAGGAGGGTCGAACTATTGAGGGAACCCTTAGGCAAATATGCCTAATTCTCCCCGACGCATGGCAATACCCACAGTACACCACTGCTCGAATACGTTTCCAAAAAATGGAGTTCACCTCTGCTGGATTTCAAGAAACGCAATGGATACAAAAGCAGGAATTTACAACAATTGATGGGGAACGGGGCGAAATTGAGATTTTTTACACCCGCGAATTCCCCGATGAGTACGAGGGCCCATTCCTTAAGGAAGAGCGCGATTTAATTCAGAACATCAGCAACGTTATTGCAGGATATCTTAACTCGATAAAGGGAAAAGATTTTGTAAAGGAGGTAAAGGTTTCCAAACGCCCCATTGAACCAGAAAGTGCTCACTCGGGAAAAAAACTTCTTCAAAAATTCATCAACCAGCACAACTTCGACCGCGATATTTATCACGACCTAATGCCTTTTAAGGTTAAGGAGATTTTGCTGATCGCCAATCTTTACGACGCCTACAGCCTCGAAAAGGAGGATAGAGTTACCGACAACATTCTGGGCGAGTACGCAAAGCTTAGCCTAACCAGCGTTCCTAGGATTACGGGGGTTTCGACTCTTGAAGAGGCGCTTGCAAAGATGGAGGAGAAACACTTTAACATGGTGATCATCATGATGGGTGCAGATAGGGTAACTCCGCTCGAAATGGCCAAACGGATTAAGGGCGAGTATAACTACATAGCCCTTTACCTGCTGGTCAACAACTCGGCCGTGCTCAACGATTTGGAAAAAAATTTACTCGCCCTCGAAAGTATCGACAAGGTATTTGAATGGAATGGAGATCCCAAAATTTTCTTCTCCATGATAAAACTCCTCGAGGACAAGGTGAATATCGAAAACGATACGCGTATTGGGCTAACCCGTGTTATTCTGCTTGTTGAAGACTCGCCCCGATACTATTCTCGTTACGTTCCCTTACTTTACAGTAGCATTCTGGAGCAAACCCGAAGGATTATTGATGACGTGAGTACCGACGACCTGTACAAGGTGCTGCGCATCCGGATTCGCCCAAAGATTATGCTTACCGGTACCTACGAGGAGGCCATGGAAATTTTTAAGCGGTATAAGGATTTTATGCTCTGCGTTATCTCCGACGTGAAATTTTTTCACAGGGGTAAACTCGACGAGAATGCTGGGATAAATTTAATCTCCGAAATCAGAAAATCGCTACCAAACCTACCCGTCATCATCCAATCGTACGAGCAGAGCAACGAGGAGAAGGTGAATATCCTCAGTAAAAAGATTGCTGGAACACAAACGGACTCATTTTTACAGGAGATGATGAACATCGGATTTATCAACAAGAACTCCGACAGCTTAATGCAGGATTTGCGAAGCTTTATAAGCAACTATCTAGGGTTTGGCGATTTTGTATTTAAAAATGCGATTGGACAGCCAATTGCCACGGCCACATCGATGGAGGAATTCGAGAAGTGTTTACGCGAGATTCCCGGTGAAAGTATCCTTTTCCATGCCGAAAAAAACCACTTCTCGCTGTGGCTCACTGCCAGGGGCGAAATTAATGTAGCCCGCATTATTCACCCATCAAGCATAAACGACTTTAGCGGGCCCGAGGAGATTAGGCAATACCTGCTTAACACGTTAAAAAAGTATCGACAGGAAAAACGTCGCGGTAAGATTGTGGGCTTTGATACCGCATGGGAGGTCGACTCCAGTAATATCGTATCTCTGGCCGATGGATCAATCGGGGGCAAAGGCCGAGGCCTTTCCTTTATTAACACGCTGCTATACACTTTCGAAATATCGCAGTACGTACCCAACATCAATTTATTCAGCCCAAGAACTTCAATAATTGGGGTACACGAGTTCGAGTGCTTTATGCAGCGCAATGGGCTGTACGAAAAGGTTTTTTGCGAAACCAATTACCAAAAAATTAAGCAGCTATTTCTGGAAGCCGAGCTGTCCGATCAGCTTATTTCCCGTCTTCAACGGTTGCTGCAGATTTACTACCGTCCGTTGGCCATTCGATCATCGGGTTTGCTTGAGGATTCTCTAATGCAACCATTTGCGGGAATATTCGAAACCTACTTGGTTCCTAACAACCACCACGACCCCGATGTGCGGCTTAAGCAAACTATGGACGCCATAAAGCTGGTTTTTGCATCGGTTTTCTCCGATACGGCGCGCAACTATATTAAAGCCGTAAATTTTAAGATAGAGGATGAGAAGATGGCCGTGATTATTCAGGAGGTGGTGGGAAATCGATTTGGCGATTACTACTACCCGCATATTAGCGGTGTTGCCCAATCGTTCAACTACTACCCGTTTGGTCATATCAAACCCGAAGATGGCTTTGCCACTATAGCCCTTGGACTTGGCAAGTACGTGGTTGAGGGAGAAAAAGCCTACCGGTTCTGCCCAAAGTACCCTACTCTACAAAATTATACACCAAACGATTTGGTAAAAAACTCCCAGGCAGAGTTCTTTGCCATTGACCTTAATCGTAGAGATATCGATCTTCTAAAGGATGGCGATGAGGCAGGGTTAACCCGGTTGCAACTCTACGATGCCGAGGAGCAGGGCACCATAAAACATTGCGCATCGGTTTTTAATCCACTTAACAACACCATCACTCCCGGGCTTACACAAGCCGGTCCTCGCGTGCTTAATTTTGCCAATATTTTAAAGTACAACTACATCCCCCTGGCACAAACCATCCAAACCGTGCTCGAAGTAGTGGAGGAGGCTCTGGGTTCGCCCTGCGAAATTGAGTTTGCCATCGACCTTAACAAGGATAAAAACTACAAGGCCTCTTTCTTCTTACTGCAGATAAAACCAATGGTAGGAAATACCGAGGAGTATAAAATTTTTCCCAACAACATCGATTTCTCCAAAGTTTTACTTATTTCGTACTGCGGAATGGGCAATGGGCTAATTGATAATATTTCGGACATTGTGTATTGCAGGCGAGAGAATTTCGACAAATCGATGACTCCCGAAATGGCTCTCGAAATTGAGCAGATCAATAAACAGCTGGTCGACAAGGGTCGGAAGTATATACTAATTGGGCCAGGCCGATGGGGAACGCGCGACAGGTGGATAGGAATTCCCGTAACTTGGCCTCAGATTTCGAATGCTAAGGTAATTGTGGAAACCAGCTTCGATGATTTTCCGCTGGATGCCTCCTCGGGATCGCACTTTTTTCACAACGTGATCAGCATGAATGTTGGCTACTGCTCGGTGCAGGATGGGGACATCCAGTCGAAAATTATGTGGGATAAGCTGGATGAGTTCCCTGCCCAAGCCGAAACGCAATTCTTTAGGCATATACACTTTACAAAATCGATGACCATTCAAATGGATGGAAAACAACGAATTATTTTAATTACCATGGAAGACCAATAGTTACAGAGTTTAGAGTTTAGAGTTTAAAGTTCAGGATTTAATGTTTATTTTTCAATTCCAATAAATGGTTCCAACCACTCCAGATATAAACGCCGGGAAATACTACTTTGCCGAAACCGCCTTCGACCTGCTAATGAAGCGCCGTATTCTGAATGTACTGCTAATCTGCAGCAAGTACGATGCCTTTTTACTCGAAGAGGATGGCCGGATTGAGGAGCAAATTTTCAACGAGTACATAAACCTAAACCTACGGTATCCTCCCAAGTTTTTTCAGGTAACATCGGCCACCGAAGCCTTTACCATGCTCGAGAGCAAACCCATCGATCTAATTATCACCATGCTCAACGTGGAGGGAATGGATCCGTTTAGCCTCGCCAAAAAAATTAAATCGATTTACCCCGAAAAACCCATTGTTGTCCTTACCCCTTTCTCGCGCGAAGTCTCCCTAAAGCTAAGCCGCGAGGATCTGAGCGCAATCGACTATGTTTTCTCCTGGCTGGGCAATGCCCAAATAATGCTGGCCATTATTAAGCTTATTGAGGACAACATGAATGCCGAGCATGATGTAAATAGGATCGGGGTTCAGGTAATACTTCTGGTGGAGGATTCGGTTCGCTACTACTCGGCTTATCTGCCCAATCTATACCGGATTATCTTTACTCAAAGCAAGGAGTTTATGACCGAAGGTTTAAACGAGCACCAGAAAATGCTCCGCATGCGTGGCCGACCCAAAATACTCCTTGCACGCAACTTTGAGCAGGCCGAAACCCTTTACCATAAATACAAGCATAATATTTTGGGGATTATCAGCGATATGAGTTATCCGCACAGGGGGCAGATGCTACAGCGAGCAGGAGTAAAACTTGTTGAGATGGTTAAGGCCGATAATCCATTTATGCCCATCCTGCTTCAGTCGTCCGATATTAATAATCAGCTTATTGCCAAGCAGCTTAAGGTAGGGTTTATTCATAAGTACTCCAAAACCCTCTCCATTGAACTGCAAGATTTTGTGGTGAAATACTTCGCCTTTGGCGATTTTGTATTTGTTGAGCCCTCCTCGGGTCGCGAAATATTCCGTGCTGGGGATTTACGCTCGCTCCAGGATATTATTTTTCAAATTCCCGACGACTCTCTTGCCTATCATATAAAGCGGAATCACTTTGCCAAATGGCTCACAGCCAGGGCGCTATTTCCCATTGCCGATATTTTTAAGTATATAATCGCCGACGATTTCGACAACCTCGATGAGGTTCGCCGTTTTATATTCGATACCATCGACCGCTATCGACAGAGTAAGGGCAGAGGCATAATTGCCAAGTTTTATCGCGACAGCTATGATGAGTATCAAATCTTCTCGCGCATTGGCGATGGCTCATTGGGTGGGAAAGGCAGAGGTCTGGCATTTATCGACCAGGTAATTAAGCGTAACTACCTAATGCACCGCTACGATGGTGTTGTGGTAACCATTCCCCGAACGGTTGTTATTTGCACCGATGTTTTCGATGAGTTTATGGAAATCAACAACCTCTTCGGTGTTGCCCTATCCGATGCTAGCGATGAGGAGATTCTACGACACTTCCTTAATGCATCGCTGCCTGTTCGAATCCATAAAGACTTGTATGCTTTTATAGCTGTTGCCCGAAACCCTTTAGCCATACGCTCATCGAGCCTGCTCGAGGACTCGCACTACCAACCTTTTGCAGGAATTTACTCAACCTACATGGTTCCCAACGTTAAGGAAAGCGCATCGCAAATGCTGGAGCTGTTGAGCCAGGCCATAAAATGCGTTTACGCATCGGTATACTACAAGGAGAGTAAAGCCTACATGTTGGCAACGCACAACGTGATTAGCGAGGAACGGATGGCTATCGTTTTGCAGGAGGTTACCGGAACTGCTTACGACGATAGATTTTACCCAAATATCTCGGGAGTTGCCCGATCGATCAACTTCTACCCAATTGAACCAGAAAAACCTGCCGAAGGCATTGCCAGTATTGCTCTTGGGCTGGGTAAGCATGTAGTTGGAGGAAAACCCTCGCTACGGTTTTCGCCTAAGTACCCCAAAAAGCTGCTTCAATTCTCATCGCCCGAAATGGCGATTAAGGAAACGCAAAAAACCTTCAACGCCCTCGACCTGCGACCAACAAGCTTTGTCCCCTCAACAAACGACGACATAAACCTACTGGAGCTTAGCATTAAAGATGCCTTTCCCGATGGAACCCTTACGCTGGCAGGATCCACATTCGATCACGATAACCATAGTATTTATGATGGTTTTAGTGGAAGCGGTGTTCCAATCATCAGCTTTGCTGGCATACTAAAACATAAACAGTTTCCCTTGCCCGAGATTCTTCGGGATCTGCTAGAGATGGGTCAACTCGAAATGAACAACCCCGTAGAAATTGAGTTTGCGGTAAACCTAAATCCACCCCCAGGCAAACCAAAAATCTTTAGCATGCTTCAAATTCGCCCTATTGTTGAGAACCGAGATTTAATTAATACCGATTTCAATGCAATCAACAAGGGTGATATGATTCTTCAAACGCCTTCGGCGCTAGGTAACGGGATTTACAAGGATATTTATGATATAATTTACATCAAATCCAATACTTTCGATCCAGCCAAAACAAACAAAATTGCTGAGGAACTAGAGGTTCTTAATCAGGATTTTGTGAAACAGGAAAAAAACTACATTTTAATTGGTCCTGGCCGCTGGGGCTCAAGCGATAGCTGGTTGGGAATTCCCGTTAAGTGGCCGCAAATATCGGCGGCAAAAGTTATTGTAGAGGCTGGACAGGATAACTACAAAATTGACCCTAGTCAGGGTACACATTTTTTTCAAAACCTCACATCATTCAAGGTTGCCTACCTAACTGTTAACCAGTATATGGACGAGGGTTTTATCGACCGTGAGTATCTTGACAACATAGCAGCAGCAACAGAAACCGAAATGGTTAGGCATGTTAGAACCCAAAAACCCTTGGAAATAATTATTGATGGGCAAAAGAGAACTGGTGTTATACTTAAAGAAGGAATAACAGCCGTTCCCCGGCAACGCGACTAGTTTTTCAGCAAGCGTAAAATATGCTTCGCCTTGGCTCTAAATCCAGGAGAACTAATCTGCATTTGGTTTTCAATAATTGCGGGTAACTCCTGTGCAATCCATGGTTCACGAATCGAGAGCAAGTAAAGAATTACCAATGCATTAACCTTAACAGCAGGTTTTGTATCCTCCTCAACAAACCATTTGAAGCAGATATCCTCAAGCGGTTCTAAATTCATTGCCCAAAATTCACGCTCACTGCTTCTTGATGCCTCTTTAAAAACCACCCTTCGAATGCCAATGGAGATAAGCTTTGTAAAATGCCTCTTAACGCTATCGTTGCTCAAACTGGGCAGCAACTCAACCAAACGGGACAAATAAAAATCTATGCCCTGTGGTTTGCTGAGGAGAATATTCTCCAGCACCCATGCAGAGTGAAAGGCTAATGCAGTATCGTTACTAATGGAAAGGGTTATCAATTCCTCTGTATCTAGCTTTTGTTCACTAAACTCATTAGCAATCCACAGCACATCCTTTTTGGTCATGGAGTACTTAAGCCTATCAAGTAGTTGCCTTTTACTGAAATCGGGAATAAACATCAACACATGGGTATTTAAACAAATGTAACCATAAAAGATCGGAAATAAAATGCCTTAATGATTTTTAACAAAACACCATTAGGTTACCAAAAACCATAAGTTTTGCAATAAAATACTACTTTTGTTACACATCATTCATCAGCATAAATGAAAGATATTTTAGTGACTCTTTTCGAACAATACCCTTTCGATAGTAACAATTATGAATCGATTATCTGTGGCGAAAAATTTATAGCTGTAATGCTAAAAAACGGAAGCATTGGCGTTGCCTCAACACTTTTGGAAAAAATGCCTACTGATGCTTTTGATGTTTTAAAAAACCCCGATTTTACTATCTACACTCATCGAATTCTTGCCAATGCTTGGATAAACGCCTGTGTTAACCACTCCGAGATTATTACAGGTTCTAATGATATTTTTGATGCAATTACATTCACCAAGTTTAAAAATGTGGTGATGGTGGGTTACTTTGGTTCCCTGGCTCAAAAGTTTAATAGTAAGGATTTGAAGCTAACAATTTTCGACCTTAATGAGCACGAAAAACCAGTTGAACCCCTGCAAAATCAGAAACAATGTATTCAAAACGCCGATTGTGTTATTCTTACCTCTACATCAATTGCAAACGGAACTATTGGTAATTTAATATCATATAAAGATAATAATTGCCAGGTTTACCTCTTGGGTCCCTCTACACCTCTAACCCGATCTATTTTCGAGCATCTTCCAATTAGTGGTATTTTTGGGGCGCGCTTTAAACCATTCGATTACGAAGTCCTCAGGGCAATCGAAGCAGGAGGAGGCACCCGATCATTCCTGGCTAACATGCAGAAAGTGTACATTCTAAACGGAAAATCTTAAACTTATTTAGATATGGCAGGCACAAAAGGAAGTCGATATTACGATATCTTTCTCAAGCACAAGGTTTGGCTCGAGAATATTAATGGACAGGACATTGTGGGCGATGGAAAATTTGAGCTGCTACTCAGCATCGATGAGCTGCAATCGCTTACCGCCGCAGCCGAAAAGCTTGATATTAGCTACCGTAATGCCTGGGGAAAGCTTCGCGAGATTGAACAGAACCTTGGCTTTGCCATAGTAGACAAAAGTCGTGGTGGCAAAGATGGCGGCAGCACCCACCTGAATGCCGAAGGCAAAAAGCTAATTGAAGCCTACAAGGACTTTTTGGCCGAGATAGATACGCTGATGCACGACTCCGCCAGGCGATTCTGGGCAAAGGTGAACGAATAGCACTTGTCAATTTTACTCATCCCAAAATTCTTTTGTGATTTTCCTTTTTTTATCCAATTCGATATGCTTTTTTTGCATATCGTAAAACAGATTCCGATGAAAAGACTTTTCGTCATTGCTGCATTCGTAGTTGCTATAAGCGCTTGTGTTTCTTCCAGTAAGGATAAACAAACCTTAACAATCTTCCATGCCGGAAGCCTTTCGATGCCCATTAAAGCCATAGCCGATAGCTTTAAGGTTGAGAATCCCAATGTGAAAATCTTTCTTGAGGCAGCAGGAAGCGTGGAGTGCGCACGAAAAATAACGGAGCTAAACCGACAGGCTGATATTATGGCCTCGGCCGATTACAAGATTATCGATCAGCTGCTTATTCCCGAGAATGCCGATTTCAATATTCTATTTGCTGGTAACGAGATGGCGCTAGTTCACACAAGTAGATCGAAGTATGCCGATAAAATAAACAAGGATAACTGGTACGAGATTTTACAAGAACCCGAAGTTCAATATGGGCGTAGCGATCCCAATGCCGACCCCTGCGGCTACCGCACGCTGCTTACCCTTCAGCTTGCCGAAATTTACTATAGCATTCCAAACCTGGCAAAATCCATCGAAAATAAGGATAACCGATTTATCCGCCCAAAAGAGGTAGACCTTATCGCCCTGCTTGAGACGGGTGCCATCGACTATATATTTCTATACCGTTCGGTCGCTGTACAACACCACTTGCCTTACCTTGCATTACCCTCGCAGGTAAATCTTGGAAATCCGAATTACGAAGAGTTTTACAAACAGGCAAGCGTTACCATAAGGGGCTTAGCTCCCGGTGATTCGCTCACTATTACGGGCGAACCCATGGTTTACGGAATAACCATTCCTAAAAATGCGCCAAATAAGGAGCTGGCCAAAAAGTTCCTCGATTTTTTCACCCACAAGGATAAAGGTTTAAAGATTATCGAATCGATGGGAATGCCCCTGGTTTGGCCGTTGGTTACTAGGTAGGTTGTTCGGTGTTCGGTGTTCGGTGTTCGGTGTTCGGTGTTCGGTGTTCGGTGTTCG
>CAZBBA010000026.1:0-36633 GCA_964490015.1 uncultured Rikenellaceae bacterium | reverse complement strand
TGTTCGGTGTTCGGTGTTCGGTGTTCGGTGTTCGGTGTTCGGTGTTCGGTGTTCGATATTTGATATTTGATGGTTGCTGTATAATTAACTGATTGTATGATTCGTCAATATTTGCCAACGGCCAACGGCTAACAGTTAACAGCTAACAGCTAACTGTATGATAATTAAAGGACAGATGTTTACTAATACTAACAATATCTATTCTATGATAGAAAATGATAAGAAAACCTAGCTCCTGATGCAAAAATCTCCAATAAAGCTCCTTTTTGCCTTCCTGGGTGGTGTTGTTCTACTGTTTATTGTAGCACCGCTAGTGGGAATGATTTTCGCCACTCCCCTAGCCTCTTTGGTTGATACCGCTTCAGATACCGAGGTCCAGCAAAGCATTTGGCGCACCCTATCGGTATCGATGGGAGCCACGCTGGCATTTTCAATTCTTGCCATTCCCTTAGCTTACATGCTAGCAAGGCATAACTTTCTGCTTAAAAACATTGTACTTGGCATAATCGATCTACCCATTGTTATTCCTCACTCTGCTGCGGGTATTGCTCTGCTTGGCTTCATTAGCCGCGATTCGGTAATTGGGAAAGTAGCCGGATCGATGGGATTTAACCTGGTGGGAAGTCCTTTTGCCATTGCCATCGCCATGGCGTTTGTTAGCCTCCCATTTCTTTTGAATGCCGCCAGAGATGGTTTTGCTGCAGTTCCCGAGCGTTTGGAGAAGGCCGCTTTGGTGCTTGGAGCATCGCCTTCGCGGGTGTTTTTCACCATCTCGCTACCATTGGCATGGCGGAGTATTGTGTCGGGACTAGTAATGATGTTTGCCCGCGGGATGAGTGAATTTGGCGCTGTGGTAATTGTGGCTTACCATCCCATGGTAGCCCCCGTGCTTATATTCGATAGGTTTAATGCCTTTGGGTTGAAGTATGCCCGACCTGCTGCCGTTCTGTTCATCGCCATTAGCCTTGCGGTTTTTGTGGTGATAAGACTAATTGCGATAAAGCGTAAAAAAGATGCTTAAAGTTAACAACATAAATAAAACCCTTGGTGTTTTCAATCTCAGGAATGTGTCGCTTCAGGTGAGCAAGGGCGAGTACTTTGTACTACTGGGGTCATCGGGGGCTGGCAAATCTATAGTGCTAGAGATTATTGCAGGTTTAATTGCACCCGACTCGGGCGAAATTGAGATAAATGGCATCAACCTAAATAGTAAGCGGATCCAGGAGCGAAATATTGGGCTGGTTTTTCAGGATTTGGCAATTTTTCCGCACCTATCGGTACGACACAATATTGCTTATCCGCTTCATGGTAGAGGACTAAAGATAACGGAAATTAACCGATTGGTTATTGACGCTGCCCAAAGTCTTTCCATTGATCATTTACTGCAGCGTAGTACAACCACCCTTTCGGGTGGTGAACAGCAACGGGTTGCCCTTGCCCGCACGCTCGTTACCAAACCCGATGTGCTGCTACTCGACGAGCCCCTCTCCTCGCTCGATGTGGAACGCAGGGCCGAAATCAGGAAACTACTCCGTGAGATTAACCGTAATGGGCAAACAATAATCCATGTAACCCACGACTACGAGGAGGCCATTGCGCTGGCGCATCGCATTGCTGTGATGAATAATGGTATAATTGAGCAAACGGGAACTCCACAAGAGGTTTTTAGTAAACCTGCATCATCATTTGTGGCAGGGTTTGGGGGAATTAAAAATTTCTTTAGGATCAATGCAGCAACCAAAAAAAATCAGGATTTAGCAGAGGTTACCATTGGGAAACAGATCACTATATGCATACTTGGCAATGCTGATGGTGAGGGCTACATAACATTTCCCGAGAATGCAGTAAGCATTAGCAAGTCCACTATGGATTCGAGCTCGCAGAACTGTTTTGTGGGGAAAGTAGTTGATATTTATCCACAACGATTTGGCGTGGAGGTGGTTGTAGATATTGGTGTAAACGTATACTCGCTGGTTACCCAGGAATCAATCCAAAAGCTTGGGGTTGAAATTGGTTCGGAGGTATGGGTGTCGTTTAAGGCAAGTAGCGTTCGGTTTATTGGAGCGTAGTTACTTTACTACTTTGCACCAATTAATATTATCCAACTCACAAAACCCTAAAGAGTTTACCATAGCTAAAGATGCTGTATTTGTTGGCTCGACACTAGTATATGGAATTTGTATTTGCTGTCGCAATCTTCTACACAGTTCAGCAACCAGTGCTCTTGCAATTCCCTGTCGCCTGTACTTTTCAAGAACGTGAAGTAACCCTACTGCACCATCATCGTGAAACATTACCCAACCCACCAGAGTTCCTTTATCTCGATAAGCCACACCTGGTCGAATTTTGATTTGGCTGCTAATATACTCTGGGCTGGTGAAAGCCTTATAGTTAGAATTTTCAAATATTTGCCTAGTATCTTCGACCAACAAATCACTTAATGTATGGTTAAAATTTGGCAAAACCACTTGGCTTGGCAGGTAGAATCGTTTGCAAGAAAGCAACGATTCAATATTAAACATCAATTCCAGCTCAGCCTTCATCCAATCGGATATCACCGCAAAGTAGTGGAGTCCTTTACCTAAACGATCTAAGAAGCTCAAAAAATCGTCCCGTTCCATACAATGGATATACCACCAAAGTTCATCGCTTTTTCCACAGGCCATAAAGGAGTTGTTAATCTCTACCAATTTGAGAGGGCGATGATTCTCAAAAAAACCTTTCATATTTAGGCTAACCAGTGGATTAGCATCAAGCCTTTCTGTGTACTTAGAACTCAGAAAACTCCTCATCTCATAAATTGGTTTTGCTCAAGGTATAAAAAATAAACTCCAACTTCTGCTCCATCGACAGATTTCCATCAATCCAATGGATTGAAAGCCCGTTGCGCTCCATACGACGAAACCATGTCATTTGTCGCTTGGCAAACTGGTGAATAGCTGTGTTTAAACCACTAAACATCTCTTCGTAAGTAATTTCACCAAGGATGTGCTGTGTGAGCCATTTGTACTCCAATCCATAGTACATCAAATCTTCGGAATTAACTCCGCTATTCAGTAGCCTTTGTACTTCATCAATCATCCCCTCTTTAAGGCGTTGCCTTAACCTATCGGTAATCCGCTGCCGTTGTTGCAAACGGGGAAATCGAACACCAAAAATGATATTGTTCAGCTTGGGGTACTCAAAATCCTTGGCGGGAGCGCTGGCATAATATACCTCTATCTCAATAGCTCGCACCAACCTTTTTCGGGTATCGGTATCAGTGTGATTATGCAACTTCTTCATCGATGCCAACATCTGCTCCAACTCCTCGTGCGACTTGTTGGCCAACTCGGCACGCAGCTCTGGGTTTTCGGGTACCTCAATCAACCTATATCCTCGAATGGCCGCCTCGATGTACAGTCCCGAACCGCCGCATAGAATAGGCGTAACACCCCTGCCAGCAATATCGTTGTACGCATTAAGAAAAAGGGTTTGATACTCGTAAACGTTAAACTTGTAGCCCGCATTGGCAATATCGATCAGATGATGTGGTATCTGCTTGCCTTTCACCACGTAGTCGTGCAGATCCTTACCTGTGCCCAAATCCATTCCACGGTATAGCTGGCGCGAGTCGCCGCTGATCACCTCGCCGCCTATGGCGTTCGCCAAATGGGTGGCCACACTGGTTTTCCCTCCCGCAGTTGGGCCTAGAATAGTTACTAGGTTGTAATTATTGTGATTCCAGTCCATTTTCCTTAGCTACTGATTTTTGAACAGTATGCCGTAAAAATAGTTATTTTTGCAGTCATTTCTAATAAAGCGTAAATGTTAATCAACCTTATAAAATCGATATTAACCTCCCCAAGGGATGGCTGGGAAAAGCTGGACAAAATCGAGAGTATCTCCGCCACAATAGGGTTTAATCTTTTGGTCAATCTGGCTCTAATTGCTGGCATTATTAGCTTTGTGGGCATAAGCATTAGCAATGGTGGCTCCTTTGTTTTGGCCGTAAAGTATTTTGGGTACATCTCGTTAAAATGGTTATTTAGTATACTATTTGGCAGCTGGGCCATCGCAAAACTAGTAAGGGGATTTAAGGGAATGATATCGATGCCTAAGACACTAATTATTCTCACCATCTGCTCATCCATACTGGTAATCTCCATTAGCCTAGGTCATATCTTCCCCGTAGCCAAGGTTTTGTTCTACCTGCTTGGAAGCATAGGCGTGGTTTACTACTATTTTGCTCTAAACAGATTGTCGGGGTTGAGCCGTGAGCGGGTTCCCGGATTTTTGCTAATTTCGCTGCTAGTATTCGCCCTCATTGTATTCATAGTGGAGATGATACTTGTAGTGGTTTTTAATATACCTGTTCATCTATAGACCGATAATGGCAACACAACCCAAAATATCAATCAAAAACAAGAAGGCATTTTTTCAGTACGAGATACTGGAGACCTTTACTGCCGGCATTGTGCTTACTGGCACCGAGATAAAATCGATAAGACTTAGTAAAGCAAGCATGGTTGATGCCTACTGCAAGTTTATTAACGGCGAGCTTTGGCTTACCGGCATGCACATAGCCGAGTATTCCTACGGTACTTACAACAACCACGAGCCCAAGCGCGAGCGCAAGCTTTTGATGAACCGAACCGAGCTTCGCAAGCTCTTTAGAGCTTCGCAGGAGAAAGGGCTAACCATTGTGGCACTGAAACTTTTCCTAACTCCTAGAGGTCTTGCCAAGGTGGATATTGGCCTTGCCCGCGGTAAAAAGTTGCACGACAAGCGCGAGGATCTCAAGAAAAAGGACTCTAAGCGCGAGCTGGAGAGGCTCAGAAAATACTAGGTTTCTGGGTATAGGTATTAACAGAATTGTTGTTCGTAGATTGATATTCAATATTCAATATTCGATATTCGATATTGAATATTCATTTTTCTGCTGGTCTTACATCTCTCAACAATCTATACTTTACACTTTATCTTGTTATTCTGCTGAGACAAGCATAATACTTTCTTCCCAAACTAAATATTTCGGCTATTTATAACAACATTAAGGGTTTTCGAAAAGACTAAAAAATTTCAACCCACGCAACCTTTTCTACCCGTTCTTCATCTAAGGGGTGTTATTGCAAAAGTTTTTAATAGCATAATACTCCAGCCTGATAAACCAAAAAGCTCGCCACAAGGATTTACCACGGCGAGCTTTTTTAATTTATGCCCTTAACAACAATCACCTAGGGATTATAACGAGCTCTATTAAGAATACTCTGATAATCCTTCTCATTCATCAGCATTTCAAGAGTAAAATCTTTATTCCTATCCATAAACCGCGACACAATCCGGTAACCCAGCCATACGGCTGCTTTTCCTGGTGATTCGGGGGGAAATCCTTTGGTAAATGGAGCCCCACTCACAAACTGGTTTATGGTAAAATTATCGGTGGTGAACAGCAGCTTATGCTCAACTAGGTATGCCCACATGTGCGACTCGTTATTGCGACACCACCTCATCTGATCGGGTGTAAACCCAAAAATAAGGCTATCGGGCTGATTGGGTAACATACGCTTTGTAAGATACATCAGAGAACCCTCGTAAATCATGTTATTCACCAGATTGTCGATGGAGTCGTTAAACAAAAACTCGCTAAAAGCCCATGCCCTCACCATATCCGAAGGTATCTTTTTAGGATGCATGTTATACTGCAGGTATTTGGCAATTCCAAGTCGTGGGTAGTACTCGCAGTCGCGCCCCAGGTACCGGTCGAAACCAACGGCCAAAACGCTATCGGCAATCACCACTGAGTTGTTAAAACCCGAAATGAAACCGTAAACGCGGGGAATCTGCATGTTAGGGAAATAGTATCGGTAACGCTTAAATGCGTTGGTCAACTCCTGATCCAACCAGCTAGTACTGGCAAAAACCCTTTGCACCTCACCGTAAGTTTCCCTAACCATATTATCGGTGATAAAGCTGTAGAGGTAATCCTCAAATCTCTCGTTATCGGGCGTGCCAATGCCAATTATGCCCTCGGTGAAGACCTCAAAAAAATCGCCATACTGATGTTTAATCACTTCAATTTCGCTACTGTTATTTTCAGTAGCGATGCCGAGTAGAGCCTTGTCGAACCGCTCAACATGAATAGAGATATCGATACTATCGAGCGGAATTTTAGCATCCCTACGACTAGTACATGAAACCACCAGAACAGCTAACATCATCAAAATGAATCCAAATTGCCTGTTGATCATTGCTACAAACTTTAAAATATTGTGTAAAAATAAGCCTTTTTTAACACTGGGCTAGCAAACTATTCTGTTAAACGGAGCTAATTGAGTTTTAGCATCTACAATAGCCGTTTTTGCCATTCAGCCTATTTTATGTACCTTTATAAGGTATTTAATATCACATCACCCTAATAAAGGAATGGATCTCCAAATTACCCCTCAGCTGCAGCTTGCCCTCGACTTTGTGGAAACCACAGGCAAAAACATCTTCCTTACCGGAAAGGCTGGAACGGGCAAAACCACCTTTCTTCACAACCTTAAAAGGCAAACATCCAAACGGATGGTTGTGGTTGCCCCAACCGGTGTTGCGGCCATTAACGCAGGGGGAGTTACAATTCATTCTTTTTTTCAGCTTTCGTTTGGACCACAGCTCCCTTACTCCGCCTCGGGTAGTCAGGGGCGAGAGAACCCATATGCTCAGCGATTTAGCCGGATAAAAATCAACATTATAAAAAGTCTCGATTTACTGGTAATCGATGAGGTGAGCATGGTACGTGCCGATCTGCTCGATGGCATTGATTCGGTTCTGCGTCGATTTAAAAACCGGAGCAAGCCATTCGGGGGCGTGCAGCTGCTGATGATTGGCGACCTGCAACAGCTGGCTCCCATTGCCAAGGATGATGAATGGGCAATTCTAAGGGAGTATTACGATACGGTGTTCTTTTTCAGCAGCAAAGCGTTGCGCCAGACCAGCTTTGTGAGCATCGAACTCAAAGATATTTTCCGCCAAAGCGATCAGCATTTTATCGATTTGCTAAATAAGGTTCGTAACAACGAGCTTAATCTCGATGATGTTGGTATGCTTAACCAGCGTTACATCCCCAATTTCAGCCCTAGCGACACCGAGGGTTACATCACCCTAACCACGCACAACAATCAAGCACAAAGCATAAATACGGCCAAGCTCAAAGAGCTAAAAACCGAAGCCAAAACGTTTAAAGCCACCGTTAAAGGCGATTTTCCCGAGCACGCCTACCCCACCGATTATGAGCTTACGCTCAAGGTAGGCGCCCAGGTGATGTTCGTTAAGAACGATCCAACCTATGAGAAGCTATTCTTTAACGGGAAAATTGGCACCGTTGAGGATATCGACGAGGAGGGAATTTACGTGCAGTGCCCTAGCGATCCTGCTCCTATTCTGGTTACTCCTCTGGAATGGGAAAATACAAACTACACCATCGATCCAGTTAGTAAGGCAATTACGGAGAATGTCACAGGCCAGTTTATACAGTATCCGCTAAAGTTGGCCTGGGCCATTACCATCCACAAAAGTCAAGGGCTAACATTCGATAGAGCAATAATTGATGCTCAAGCCGCCTTTGCGCACGGGCAGGTTTACGTGGCGCTGAGCCGCTGTCGATCACTCGAAGGTTTGGTGCTTAGTTCCAAAGTAAATACTAACGCAATTATCACCGACAAAACGGTAACGGGATTCTCTAAAGATGTGGAGAATAACCAGCCCAGCCATTCGCAACTAACCAGTGCGCAAATTGAGTATCAAAGAGAACTGGTTCTTGATCTCTTTGATTTTATGCCGGTTCAGAAAACCATTGATTACACCCAACGGTTAATTCGCGAAAATGCTGGAAGTTTCCCCCCGCAACTTTCCTTATCGTTAATAGCACTAGCCAATAGGTTTAAGGGTGAGGTTTTTGATGTTGCCGCAAAATTTAGTCAACAGGTTGAGAAACTAGTTTCAGAATTCCAATCGGTACAGGGAAACCCTGCGCTTCAGGAGCGCATACAAAAAGCGGTAAGCTACTTTGCCCCAAAGATCGAAAACGAGTTTATTCCAGTATTCATTAATACCAACTACGAATCGGACAGCATCGATTTAGAGAGCAAGGCCAAGGATCAGTTCGATAGGATTATCAGCAATCTTGGCGAGAAAATGCTTTGCCTTAAAGCCTGCGAAGAAGGGTTTAACCTGTCGAAATTCCTTGAGGTAAGAGCAAAGGCAGCCATTGAGGACTTTAAGAAAAAGAAATCCAAAGCTAAAGCAAAAGAGCAACCGGCAGATATTGAACACCCCGAGCTATTCGAAAGGCTTCGCCAGTGGCGACAGGCCGTTGCCAATGAGCGCAAGGTTAAAGTGTTTAAAATTTTGCGGCAAAACACGCTTTACGATATTATAAATCAGCTACCCTACCATAAATCGCAACTTAAACCCATTAAGGGATTAGGCTCAAAAAAAATTGCCGATTTTGGCAACGATATCCTCGATATAGTTCGCGAGTACAGAATCGAAAAGGGTTTAGAAATGCCCGAAGGAGAGATTTTTGAGGAAGAAACTGCAAAAGAAAGAAAAACCAAATCGTGGGAAATCTCCTTTGAACTCTTTGAGCAGGGAAAAACCATTGCCCAAATAGCCAAGGAGCGCAATATGGCCGAATCGACAATTGCCAGTCATCTTACTCGCTACGTAGGGTCGGGGGAGATTAAAATTGACAGGCTTATTCCTTCGGAAAAAATCGAAATTATCACCCAATACTTTGTTAATGCTGAAGATATCCATCTTACTCCTGCAAAGGAGGCACTGGGCGATGAATACTCGTACAACGAGCTCCGATGGGTGCTAAAGCATTTGATTACAACCGGAATAGTCAAACCTGAGATAGATAATTAACCAAAATTCAAAATTGTTATGAGAAACTACCTATTCATCATCAGCTTTGCCCTATTATGCACTTCATGCGGCTCACCAAGTTCAAAGCAAACGGACGAGAAATCAACAAAATCGACCCTAAGCATTACAGATGAAAACTCTGCAGCATTCTACCAGAAACTTCAGTCGCTCTGCGGAAAGTCTTTTGCTGGCGAAGAGGTTTACATGAAGGAAGGCCGTGAGAGCTGGGCTCAATTTCCCTTCAGAATGTTTGTGACGCGTTGCGACAATCAGGAGATTCATATTCCGTTTCATGTTGGCGAGAATAAGTCAAGAACCTGGATGTTTATCGTTGAGGAGGGACGTTTACGTTTCCGTCACGACCATAGACACGAAGATGGTACACCGGAGGATATGACGCTTTACGGTGGTTACGCCAACGATAAGGGAACCCCATTCCGTCAGGAATTTCCTGCCGACGATTACACAATTAACATACATCCTCGCTCAGAGGGCTCAATATGGGTTGTTGAACTTGCCCAGGATATGAGTTCATTCAACTATCAGTTGCATCACAACGGCGAGTTGCTATTTCATGCGAAATTCGATTTGACAAAGGAGATAATTGAGGAGTAAACCTTTGAGGGTCTATATGGCCCTCATTTTTTTTGCTAACTCACCTAGACTATAGGCCTTGAAAATTAAATTTTCGGCTTCGGTTGCTACCCAACAAGGGGAATTATTCTCGTTTATGCAGGTTACCTTTATACTGGCTTGCTCAAAATTTTGGGTATCAAAACCTATTCGTTCGAGCATTCGAGCGGTCCATAAACGAATACTCCCATTGCCTTCAAGGGCAATAGATTTGGTTAGTTTGCGGTAGTTGCGAAACAGACCCGAATCGGCATCGAAAACCACCTGCGTATCGGCAAGCAGATTCTGAAAGCTGTTACTCAGCGCCAAATCCTCCGGAGCACCTGCCGCTAGCCCTGTATTAAGCATCATCCAAATGGTATCGGCCTCATGAATGGCACCCTGCAAATCGTGAGTTGAGTATATAATTGTTTTGCCCTTGGTGTGAGTCAAATGTGAAAGCAGGCGAACCATCTCGAACTTATTGGGCAAATCGAGAAATGCAGTGGGCTCATCGAGGATAATTATTCGGGTATCCTGCGCAAGAGCAAAGGCAATCATTGCGCGCTGACGTTCGCCATCGCTAACAGTGGTAATGTCTCTGTGGGCAAGATGATCGATTCCCACAAGCGTTAGGGCGTAATCAACCATATCCCAATCGCTATGCGACAATGCCCGCGACCAGCTTAGGTGCGGAAAACGACCCACAGCAACAAAATCGCGAATAAACAGATTGGCAACCCTAACTGGATCTGCTGGTACAAAGCTCATTGCCTTAGCCCTTTGCTTCCGCATTAAGGCCGATGATCTAGTTCCCTCAACTAAAATTTCACCGGAAAGGGGTTGCTGCAATCCAATAATTGAACGCAGAAGGGTTGACTTACCAATTCCATTTCGTCCCACCAATGCGACTAGTTCGCCCAGTTGAGCATCGACAGAGAATTTTGGCATTAGCGGTTTGTCTGGGCTATAACCTAGTTCTATATCTTTTATCGATATTGATATGCTACTCTGCTCCATACTATACTCCCGAAAAACGTTGGTTTTTAATAACCACATAAATAACGATGGGAATTCCCAACAATGCAGTAACAGAGTTTATGGGTAGCGTAACCTCAAACCCTGGAAGCTGCCCAACGATATCGGCAAGGAGCATAGCAATGCTCCCCAGCAACATAACTCCAGGAATTAGCACGCTATGATTGGCAGTTCGAAATATCATTCGAGCCACATGGGGCACTGCAATACCAATAAAACCAATTGGACCACAAAAGGCTGTAACGCCACCAGCTAACAGGCTGGTAGATGAAAAGATTAGCACTCGTGTTACAGTTAGGTTCAACCCAACGCCCTTGGCATAGGCATCGCCAAGCAGCATCACGTTTAGTAAACGTATAGAGATAATGCTCAATACTAACCCAACTCCAATAATTATGGCAAAAACTTGCAACTGCATACCGGCCACGGAGCTAAGGCTACCCATTGTCCAAATCACAAAAGCCTTAAGCATCGACTCGCTGCTAAAGAATTGTAGCACGCTAACCAGTGCCGAAGCACCAGAGCCAAACATCATCCCAAGGATTAGAATGGTCATAATATCTTTAACCCTAACCGAAACAGCAAGCACCACCAACAGCACCAGCATTGCACCCAAAATGGCAGCACCTGCCAAACTAAAACTGGTGGCCATTCCCGACAGGCTTGCTGCTCCTAGCGATGCTATTCCCAGCACCATAATGGCCACACCAAGACTCGCGCCAGCGCTTATACCCAGCACGTATGGTCCTGCCAATGGGTTACGGAATGTGGTTTGCATCTGCAGCCCACTTGCCGATAGTGCTGCGCCAGCAAGTATAGCCGTAATCGATTTTGGCAACCTGAAATCGCGCACTATGGTTCCCCAAACCTCATTATCGGCAGTTCCAAAAAGCGATTTTAAAACATCAACCCAAGGAATTGATACAGAACCCAGCAGCAGATCTAAAATAAAAAAGGTAAGCAATAGCAAAATCAATCCGCCAAAAATTAGCAGATTTCTCGATTTCACTAACCCATTACTAAATCTCATTTCAACTGCTTGTAGTAAATCAAATCGTGCTCCGTATGATCAGAATAAAATATCTCTATTAAATCTTTAAGAATTAGATGAGGATTTACCACACCTGATTCCCAAAAATCGTTGCCACCAGTGGAATTCATCCGATTATTGTTGTTAAAAACCCTGCCATTTCGCAGAATTGGTAAACCCTTAACAATGGGCAGCTCATTTACAATTTCCGAAAGAGAATTTACCGAACCGGTATTTATCCAAACATCAGCCTTTACAGCGTACTCTAAAGCATTTTCCACACTAAACGGGTAGCTTTTACTTCCCTTTAAATGCGAAAGGGTATAAACTCCCCCAGCATCGGCAATTAGGTTAGCCATATAACCCTGCCCACCAGGAAAATACCAAACATCTTTCCAGGGTAGATTAATAAAAACATTAGGCTTATTAAGATTGGCTGGTAAAAAAGATTTAATGCTATTGTACTCATTTGCAATACCAGCAAATATGCTATCGGCTTGCTGATACTTTCCCATTAGGAGTCCAAAAACCTTAAGCCATTCCGCTTTACCCAACGGGCTCTGCTCGAGGTAATCGCCAATAAAAATTACGGGGATTCGCATATCCTTCAACTTCTGAAGATATCCGGCCATCTCGGCTCCCACGCCGTAGGCCAGTACCACATCGGGCTTTAGGCTTACCAGCAGCTCGTAGTTTAGGGCTTGTTCGTAGCCAACATCCCTCACTTGTCCTTGGTTAATCCGCTTGCGAACGTTGGAGTTTGAAACAAATCCAGCACCAGACACTCCCACTATGGCTTCGCTATACCCCAACCTGTCGATAAACGCGATATGGGTTGTAGATAAGCAAACAATCCGGTTTGCTGGAATAGGAATTTTTTCGTTGAAACTTTTATCCAACATTTCTTGCTCACTGTTGCCAAGAAAGTACCGATAGTTCACTCCCCGCGCATCTTGCCAGGGATTTGTTACCTTGAGAATAAAACCATCTGAAAATTCGGATATTGAAAACCCCTGGGCGTATTCCACAGGAAGGATTACTGTCCCGCTAATACTATTATCAAAATCGTTACCCTGTCTTTGACCGCAAGAGAAAAAAACAAATACCAAAAGGGTAAGAAAAATGGGAGAAACTCTCATCGCTGAACAATTAACTTTTGGCATTCTTGTAGTTGGACGGGAATACACCCTCGGCTATTGCCCTAACCCGTTGAGCAATGGTTGGGTTTACCTGGCCAATATCAATTTGTCGCTCCCCATCTAATCCATAGCGGATAATAATTACATCGCTATCCAACAGCTCATCGGAGTTGAAACTCTCGTTCACTTTTAGGCTCAGGGCTCGCTGGTAAAAACCCATATCGTTCATAATTAGCTTTTGCTTCAGCAAATCCTTTGGATTTGTGGGCGATATCGATTTTTCGAACTCGATGCGGATTTTTGGGTTTGATGCTGACATTGTTGTGTTCTGCGTTTTACGTTTTATGCTTGCCTACCTATGGTAGATTCTGGGTTTTGCGTTTTGCGTTTTGCGCGTGTCTCGGAAAACAGCCGTACTTTGGCTGGATGACGAGATTCTGCGAATTAATTGAGACTTTTCTTTGTGGTTTACCAACCTTAATCTTTCAACTTTATAAGCAAAGAAACTAAAGGGTTTAATAAACAAATTTACAGTCACTTGTCACTTTAGTCACTTTAAACTACACACCCCCCCTCTCCTTCTTAATCTTCTCGTACGCCTCATTCACTTTTTGGAATTTCTCCTCGGCGGCCTTACGAACATCCTCGCCCAGGTAACTTACCTTATCGGGGTGATGTTTAAGCGCCATGTTGCGGTAGGCCTTTTTAACCTCCTCGTTGGTAGCATTGGGCGATACCTCAAGTATCTTGTAGCAATCCTCAAGAGTATCATAGAACATGGATTTAATCGACTCAAAATCGGCAGTTGAAATACCAATCCATGAGGCAATTTTGGTGATAACATTAACCTCATTGGGATGCAGAATGCCATCGGCGTTGGAGATACCAAACAAGAAATGCAGCAGCTGTAATCGCGAGGAATAGTCCATATTGTCGCGAATCTGGTAGCAAACATCCTGCAAGGGAACATTTTGCTTCAGGATATCGCGCAATAGCATAAGCGCCTCACGCGAGGCAGCCTCGCCAAAATTCTTGAGAAAGTAGGATTTCACATAGTTAAGCTCCGATTGTACTACCTTACCATCGGCACGCATTACCTCGGCAACAAGCACAAGTAAACTCACCAAAAAGCTATTACGACTGCTGGTTTGACCTGTATAAACCGTTTTCTCGGAGCTATCGAAAAGTGATCCTAAGGCAAAGCCTAATATGCCGCCAATGGGCCCCAGAAAAGCCCAGCCTAATCCTCCTGCAATCCATTTTCCGTACTTAGCCATAATTACTTTTAGAAAAATTTTAACTTCTTATTTGATGATAATCAACATAACAAAACTTCAATAAGCCCAATAATCTGAGGCAAAAGTAACTCCTCCTCGGTATTTCTGATCACATAATCGGCTTTAGACATCAACTCCTCCTGAGGCATTTGGTTGTCCATGCGATTTTGCACCTCGGCCTCTGAAATCCCATCACGCAGGCAAACCCTCTTAACACGTAGTTCGTTGGGTGCAAAAACCACTACTGTTTTATCAACCTGCCTGTAAGCTCTACTCTCAAAAAGAATGGCCGCTTCTTTAAAAACTAACCGATGATTAGAATTTGTCCGAACCCACTCCTCAAAATGAGCTGCGACAACGGGGTGAATGACCGAATTAAGCTGTTGAAGCAGATTTTTATCGGCAAAAACCAGCTGCCCAACCCTCTTGCGATTTAACTCCCCGTTAATGTATATGTCACTTCCAAAGAGTGAGGTAATACCCCGAATAATATCAGGGTGAGAATTTGTAAGCGACCTTGCCTCGTTATCGGCATTGTACACAGGATATCCAAAAGCGCTAATAATTTGGCAAATCGTTGATTTGCCACTACCTATTCCGCCAGTTATACCAACCCTAAGCATTAAATTCTCTCGATTATGTAATCAACATATTTGGGATCCAAATCGATAACTCTTACCTCATAAGGTCGGCTAGTAGTATAAATCCTCAGGCGACTAGTAACACCGGGCTGTAACTCGTTGAAATCTACATAAGCCTCAACAACATCGCTTTCGGGTAATCCCCTATAACTACTTAATAAAACATTACATTTAATGCTAACAGCTCTTGGTAAAAGAATCAAACGGACAGTATCAGGTAAGTTTCGCACCTCGATTACCTTTGAAAAAATTGCTTCGGTAAATCGCTCAACGGGTATCGTTAAGTTTACTCTCCGATGCGAAAACCCAATTTGGCTTAGTTCAACCAAGGAGACCATACCGGAATAAACACTTGAGATTCGATCGAGTTTTAAACTTTTGGTGACTACCGCTTGAATTGTATCAACAAGAGAACGTGGCCCACTAATTATTATGCTATCGGGCTTAACAATAATTGGCCCAGAAAGCATTCGCTGTCGCTCAATGGTATAGCTAAGCGTAGGGACAACCTTAACTTTTTTCTGAACCAGTGATGTAAACTCAAAATGAAGCGAATCAGTAGCAATGAAACCCAGCTGCAGTTCGCCCGCAAGCTGGTTAATAATTGATGTTCGTTGTGTGCTGGTTAAAAGGTAAAACTTGGTTTCAGACCCAATAACTGGCATCAGTGGAGCTTGCTCCAGGTCAATTATCATGGGTATTAGCGATGCGCCAAACTTATATCGCAGAAGGGTGTACCCAAACGCACGCACCTGAAGAACTATCTCCTTGGGCGGTTCTCCAACAAGCACCTTGCCAGCAGGCATGTTTTCAATCTTAAGGGGAAAAGTAATCTCGGTTGTATACTCGTAGGTGAGCTTGTTTAAATACCATAAAATGGATGCCACAGCCACAAAAAAGGTAAAAACAACTATCCGGATATTTAACTTTTCCCTTCGCTGGGTAAGAATATGGATAAAATTTGGCAAGGTTCTATAATCCATTTTGCTTGGCAATCTGAGGTAAAAAAACAGAGTTCAAAACACTCCCAGGGGATGTTTTGAACTCTGTAAAGGTATAAAAAAAACCTACTTCTGCTGCAAATCCGAAGAATCGCGAAGTACAGTGCTCTTAATAACTTTAATACGCACGTTATCTGCTACTTCAACCAGTAGATGATCCTCTTTAACATCGGCAATCTTACCAAAAACACCTCCAGCAACAATTACCTTGTCGCCTTTCTGGAGTGCCTCTTGGAACTTTTTAAGCTCCTTTTGGCGCTTCATTTGTGGACGGATCATAAACATGTAGAAAACTACAATGATAAGCGCAAGCATAATAAACGACATGTAGGGACTTCCCCCTTCGGCCTGTAGAATTACAAAAAGTGTGTTTGTCATAATTAGTTAATTATTAGAAAGTATTTGTTTAGATTACTATACCACATTTACCTTAAGCGTAACTGATCGCTTTGGGGTTAGTGCATTGGATACTATTGTTACAGATTTAAACTGAGAACCATGCCATCCCCTGCTGTCGAAAACCACTTCGAGCGAAGCTTCCTCCGATGGCTTTAAAACCTTTTTACTAAGCTTCGTGCTGGTACACCCACATCCTGGAACTATGTTCATAATAAGCAGTGTGTTATTTCCTGTATTCTTAAACTTAAAGGTATAGGATAACACCTCGCCATGCCTGATTGTTCCAAAATCAACAAAATCTTCCTCAAACTCAATGTTTGCGTGCTGTACCCTACCATCCTCAACAACAGCAGGTAAATTGTCACTTTCGTTTATGTCAGAAGATGCCCTACCTCCACACGATACTAACAGTGTAGTAACAATAAGTGCTGAGAGAAAATTTAAAAGAGTATAATGGGTATTATTAGGCATAAAAAATCAAAATATTAATTCTCTTCATCTCCTACAAGTCCCCTACCCTGTTTTTGGATCTTATTCTGCGACTTGTAGGTTGCTATAATCTTATCGAGCACACCATTTATAAACGTGCTGCTCTGATCGGTGCTGTAATACTTGCTAATCTCGATGTACTCATTAAAACTCACTTTTACAGGAACCGAAGGAAAATCGGTAATCTCGCTAAGCGCCATCTCCATAATTAGAATATCCATGCTCGCTATCCGCTCAACATCCCAGTTCTTTGTGTACTGATCGATTACCAGAGTACTCTCCTTATGGTTGAGCACCACCTTGCGGACAAGCTTCTTGGCAAAATCTTCATCTTCCTCATTCTTGTACATCGGAAAAACCGGAGTTGAATCGGGCTGATTGGCTTCAAACTTCTTAAGCGTCTTCACCACCATACCAATCATAAACTCAAGGTCATCGTTCCAGTATATGCTCTGCTCTTCGAGGCACTGAGTAAAATCTTCGAAATCCAACAATTCCTTCGACAATATATTTACAAGTACCTGCCGATGGTCGGCAAAATCGGCATTGGGTTGCTCCATATAGGTCTGATAGTAATCGGAAGCGGCAATTTTCTGAAAAAGTTTCTTGATTAGCTCTGGATATTTTACCCAGGTAAGTTTATTGTAGGTTGTATACTCCTGTATTGCCTCGTTGTTGAGAATTAGTCCAAAAAATGGGTTATTAACAAAGCGAGTATTTGGATTCAGATCTTCGTGTGTAGGCATAAGTTTTTGCAGCGAAATGTCTATTCTTTTCTGCGCAAATGCCTGTAAGTCGAGCAAGAGTACGAAGAGGTAGTGGTACAAATCGTAACCCTTCTTTATGCTATGCAACAACTCTTTTTCTGCCTTGGCCAGCGAATCATTTTCTCCCCTGTAAAAGGCAAAAAGAACCTGCAATGCCTTAATCCTAAGTAATCTTCTGCTAATCATCTAAGAACGTATCTAAACATAAAATTCAAGATGCAAAGATACGCCCAAATTTTGCAATTTAAAAGCATTTCTATCAATTGAGTTAATATTAGCTTATTTGGTTGAACTCGAATGTATATCGAAATTTAACTACGGATATTAATACGATTGATTGTGTGACATTTAAAAAAGAGAAAGGATTACTATTGATGCTCAAGAAGACAGTTATGTTTCACAAAACCAAAAAAAAGGTGTAAAAAATGATGATTTGGAGGGTTTCAGCAAATATTTCAACATTTTTGTAAAATAATCGATAAAGATTATGGTTATGAAATTACTTTTTTTATTTTTGAGCGGTAATAATCAGTGTTAAATCATTAAAAAACATAGAAAAAATGGATGAGCTTAATAATCACGATGGGCTTGACAGAAACGATCGCGATGATATTTTTTCAAAGGTTGTTAGGGCAGGTAAAAGAACCTATTTTTTTGATGTAAAGGCCACTCGTCAGAACGATTACTACCTAACTATCACCGAAAGCAAGAAACGATTTGGACAGGAAGGGAAATTCTTCTTCGAAAAACATAAGATTTTCCTCTACAAGGAGGATTTCGAAAAGTTTGCTGAAGGCTTGTCCGAGGTGGTAGATTTCATAAAGGCAAATCAGGGAGAGATTGTAGCGCTACCTCATGTTGAGGAGGAGGAAGTAGATGTAATGCAAAACGAATTCTCGAGTATTAGTTTCGATGATCTTGAAGATAAGTAAACCAACTATAAACAAATAAAAAAAACCAGCCGAAGCTGGTTTTTTTTATTCTTCTTCGGAAGCATTATCTCTTTCATTTACTATTTCGGCTATTTCGGCATCGGTTAATATTTTAACGTTGGTTATCAGAAAACTCGACTTGATAAACTGTCCCAGTGAGTTACACTCATCAATAGCCATCTTAAAGGGTTGCCTAATTGGCACACTAATTGGCATAATTGCTACAACGGAAAAGTAGTTACCAGAAAATCTAATCTCCTCAATTTCGGAATTAAATTGCTTGAGCGAAAAATCGAACTCGCTACCAATGAGTTTTTGCTGAGTATTGGAAAAGGGACTCTCATCGTGGGCAAAGGCCACCACAAAGTACCGGAGTTTTCCTCCCTTGCCGCCAAGACCAGTTGATATAAAAACCTGCTGCTCATCGAGCATGCGAGTCTCGAGCAGCATTCTACTTTCCTGCAAAGCCATTAGCGCCCATTCCTTAATTTGCACTGGCGCGGTGGCTACAAATCGTTCTAAAATCCTGTAGGCTTCGGGCTTATCGACCGATGCCAAACCGACAAGCAGCGCTTTTTTGGCCTCAAAATCCACATCTATGCTATATAATTTTGGCTCATCGAGAAGCAATTCCTCTGGCGTAGCGACAGCTGGGTGCGATTTCGAATACTCAAAGTACTCCATCTGCAGCCTAATATCGATCTGATGCTCGAGAATGCTGAAATTTGGAGTAGCCCCTCCAAGCATCTCCTTAATGCGCGCTATAATGTTTTCGTCCTGCTCCAATGCTTTCGCTTTAAATTTCCCTATAAAAAAAAACTAAAGTCAAAGTAAATCAAAAATATGATATAATAAGACTCCTTATTTCAAAATGCTATTAATTGGGAGGAAAATACAAATATCAAAATACCAACTTTTGGGGATGATCAAATACAAGAAAAGATGCTAAGTTTGTAGGCTATTTAAATCTAGTCTTTATAAAATTTAGAAGATGCTACTGAGCGAGCTACAGAACGGTGAGTACGGAATTATTTCGAAAGTTAGGGGGCGTGGGGCATTCCGTAAGCGGATCATCGAAATGGGGTTCATCCGTGGAAAGAAAGTCACGGTGATTAAGAACGCTCCACTAAAAGATCCTATCGAATACTCAATTATGGGGTATGAGGTTTCACTTCGTCGAAGTGAAGCACATCTTATCGAGATTATTACTCCCGAGGAGGCTGTGAACCTAGCCAAATCCAACTACAATGGTGTTCTGGCAAGCCAAAGCGAAACCGATATTCTGACCAAAGGGGCTAAAGAGGGAGGAAAAATTGTAAATGTAGCCCTTGTGGGAAATCCAAATGCTGGTAAAACTACGCTGTTCAACTACGCATCAGGAGCTCACGCTCAGGTTGGAAATTATAGTGGGGTAACTGTCGATTCCAAGCTGGCGCACTTTAAACACAAAGGGTACACATTCAACATAACCGATTTACCTGGAACATACTCGCTAAGCGCATATACACCCGAGGAACTTTACGTTCGACGTTTTATCCACGAGCAAAAACCCGATGTGGTTATTAACGTACTTGATGCCTCAAATATTGAACGCAACCTCTACCTCACCACTCAGCTAATTGATATGGACATAAAGGTGGTGATTGCCCTTAACATGTTTGATGAGCTTCAGGCACAGGGCGATAAATTTAACTACAAGGATTTGGGTCGGATGATTGGAATTCCCATGGTGCCAACAGTAGGATCAAAGGGTAAAGGAATTCCGGAACTTTTCGATACAGTTATTAACGTTTTTACCGATAAGGATAAAACAATACGGCATATCCATCTGAACTACGGAGAGCATATTGAGCGAAGTATTGAGGCCATACAGATTCCAATAAAAAAGGAGAATAACAATTCACTTAACCTACACTATTCATCCCGATATTTAGCCATTAAGCTACTAGAAAAGGATCGGCAAGCGCACCGGATTCTCAGTAAATCATACGCATATTCCGAGATCACTTCTGTAACAAATTACCAAATAAAAAAGTTAGAGGATATTTACAAGGAGGATTCCGAAACCTTAATAACCGATGCCAAGTACGGATTTATTGCAGGTGCGCTTAAGGAAACATACACCGAAAATCCAATCAAAAAGAAACACGGAAGCCAATCGATAGACCATTTTATCACCCATAAATACTTTGGGTTTCCTATCTTCTTGCTTTTTATGTGGTTTAGCTTTTACACTACGTTTAAGCTGGGCGCATACCCCATGGAGTGGATCGATCAGGGTGTTTCACTACTTAGCGCTTTTCTTGATTCTATAATCACCGCAGGGGCATTTAAGGATTTGCTGATTGGAGGAATTGTTAGTGGTGTGGGCAGTGTAATAGTATTCCTTCCCAATATTTTGCTGCTTTTCCTTTTCCTGTCGATACTGGAAGATACAGGGTATATGGCCCGGGCAGTATTTATAATGGATAAGCTAATGCACAAAATTGGATTGCATGGCAAGTCCTTTATCCCTTTAATCATGGGCTTTGGCTGCAATGTGCCAGCTATTATGGCGGCAAGAACCATTGAAAACAGGAACAATAGGCTGGTTACAATCCTGATTAACCCCTTTATGTCGTGCAGCGCTAGGCTACCCGTTTACATACTTATTCTTGGCGCTTTTTTTCCAAAACATGCTGGTTCTCTCCTATTTCTGATTTACTTAATAGGTATTATAATGGCCATTCTAATGTCCATTCTGTTCAAAAAAACGCTATTTAAAGGCGAGGATATTCCCTTTGTAATGGAGTTGCCTCCCTACCGAATTCCTACGTTGAAGTCTACCATTCGCCACATGTGGTTTAAGGCTTCTCAATACCTTAAGAAGATGGGTGGAGTTATTCTGGTGGCGGTAATTATTATTTGGGCGTTGGAGTACTTCCCAAAAAGTGTAAACTACTCTCAAGATTTTGAGCGACAACTAGAGCAGGTTAACCAGCAGATCAGTAGAATTGAAGAATCAACACCGAATACGCTCATGCTCGACAGCATAAAACTTTCGCTTACAGGCAAACTGTTCGATATCGATAATCAAATGGTTGCCGAAAGGCAAGCAAACTCTTACCTAGGACGAATTGGAAAACTCATTGAACCTGTAATTCGACCATTGGGATTCGATTGGAAAATGGGCGTTAGCCTACTCTCGGGTATTGCTGCTAAGGAGATTGTGGTTAGCACGCTGGGCGTGCTGGTTCAGGCAGGTGATGACTCTGATGAAACCAGTCAAACCCTTATTCATAAACTTCAAAATGAGGTGTACACCTATGGGCCAAGAGTTGGGCAAAAGGTTTACACGCCAATCAGCGCATTCTCATTCCTGCTATTTATACTAATCTACTTCCCTTGTGTGGCAGTTGTTGCAGCCATAAAAAAGGAGGCGGGGAACTGGAAATGGGCCGCTTTTACCATCTTCTACACCACATCGCTGGCTTGGATTGTCTCCTTTCTGTTTTACCAAATTGGAAGCTTTTTCTACTAAATCACAATTTTGCAGGGGTTATTGCTTGGCGTTTCGGAATTATTAAAATACCTTTGAGTTTAATGCATTTGGCAATAGAAAATATTGCCATTCACACACCAAACGCAACAATGCCGAATGACCGATTTTGTTTTTAGCCCCAAGATAAATTACCCCTTTGTGTTAACCGATGGCAACGAGGGCAAAGTACTGATCTCCGGAATATCAATCCCCGAGGATCCAAACAGCTTTTTTATGCCCCTTAAAGCCTGGATTGACGATTTTCTTACCCATCAGTCTGACTCGCTGATTGTAAATTTTGAGATGTTCTTCTACAACAGAACTACCTCAAACTATTTTTACAAGCTTCTGCACTCCCTTAAGAAATTCAACGATGAGGGTAAGAGTATTGTGATTAACTGGTACCATTACCCCGATGATGAAGATGTTAAGGAGGATGGTGAGGATTTGGAGTATCAACTAAAATTTCCAATTCACATAATGGAGTATCAACCCTTAACCACATTTAATCGGGCAAAAACAGATAATACCCCGCTTGTCTATTTCGATCATATGGGCGATATAATTCTCGATGGAAAAGCTCTGGGGAAAAAACCCTGGGAATACTTTTACCCTTTGATTAAATGGGCCGATAGTGTACGCTTTGCTGAAGGGAAAATGAGGATCAACTTTGAAATTAACATCGAGGCCATCGATGAGATGAACCTCCAATACTTAAAGCACATTTTGAACCAGCTTAAGATAATTGATAAAAAGGACGACAAATCGATTCATATTAAATGGAAATGCGTATCGGAAGAAACCCGGTGTACCCTACTCGCCCTCCTCGATGGCTGTGGTTTTAACCATTCTGTTCTTCAGCAATAACCTAAAAGAAATAAAGAAATGCAAAAGGGCTGATCTACTCAGCCCTTTTGTTTAATTCAGAAATTCTTACTGCTTAGCAGCCGTTTCATCTACAAACTGACGGGCTTTCAGCTCCTTATCGAGCATATAAATTCCGTGTCCCTTACCATCAATTAGCCTCAAACTATCAATAATTTCTTGAGCGCCAGCCTCTTCCTCAACCTGCTCATCAATAAACCACTGCAACATGCTCTTGGTGGCGTGATCCTTCTCCTCAATGGCTATATCCATGATATTATTGATTAGTGAGGTAACTTTTTGCTCATGCTTCAGGGTCTCCTCCATGGCATGCAGCGTGCTATTCCATTTTTCTGGAACAGCATCAATAGGCTTAAGAATTGGCTGAGTTCCGCGCTCTACCATGTAATCGAAAAACTTCATGGCATGGGTTAACTCTTCCTGCCACTGAACGCGCATCCAGTTAGCAAATCCATTCAGCCCTTCCGATGCGAAATACGACGACATGGAAAGATACATATAGGCTGACCAAATCTCGGCGTTAATCTGATCGTTAATTGCATTTTGAACTCTTGGGTTTAACATAGCTGTAATTTTTAAAGGTTAAAATTTAATTGTGAATTATTTGCGTTCATAATTGTTGAAAGTGTTTAAAAGTAAACCAAACATAGTGTTAAATGTTCTACAAAAAACTAATCAAAATCGAGGCTTAACTGCTGCTTAAGATTTATTAGCTTAGGATTAAGCTGGCTTAGGTACTTGAACTTATCCTCAACCGTGTAAATTTTCGAACTGGAGGAATCCTGAGCCTGAATAGTCAGCACAAGAACAATAGACTTATTATTAAGTTTTGACCTAAGAAAGTGAGTAATTTCATTCTTAATCTCGTTAAACATATCGAGTTGCAGCTGCGACTCAAGCACAACCTTTACTTGAAAATCAGGATTTAACAATGGCTGATAAGTGGTAAGCAAGCTGGCATATCGTGGTTTTTCCGAAAGGTAGCTTAAAACAAATTGTTGCCACTGTTTCTCCAACTCAAGTTGTGTAAAGATGCTTGTCCCATCTGCGACTTCAGCTACATCGGAATCATCATCCAATGGTTCCTCCTCGGAAACAATCTCAGGCGAAACATCAATCTTTCGTGGTGGTTCCTGCACTTTACCCTCAATGGCATCCTTTATCGAAAAAGATTTGGGACTAGATTTGGGGATTACCTGTTGCACCACTGGTCTACTCGTTTCAATCCGTGCTACAACAGGTGGCGTTTGCTGTGGTTTATTCTCCACAGATTTCAATACCTCTAGCTCAAAAGATTGATCGTTTAACCACTCGTAGAGGTTATTTTTTTTTTTCTTGATTTAGACCACAAAGCCTAATCAGCATCAGCTCGATATGCAGGCGCTGGTTGCTACTTTGTCGGTACGAAATATCCGACTGGTTCACAACGTCCAGCGCTTTAATCAGGAACTCGGGTGAGCATTGGGTTGCAAACTTCATATAACGCTCGGCAATAGCCGCTCCCACCTCAAGAATCTGAGCAGTTTGAGGATCCTTACAAATTAGAAGGTTGCGAAGATGATCGCTCATTCCTGAAATAAACTGCTGAACATCGAACCCCTTGGATAGCAACTCGTCGAATATACGAAGCGAACTTGCGTAGTCCGCTTGAAGAAAATTCTCGGTAAGGGTAAAGTAGTACTGAAAGTCTAGAACGTTCAGGTTTTCAATTACCTTTTGGTAGGTAATATTATTATCGCTGTAGCTCACCACCTGATCGAAAATGGATAGCGCATCGCGCATGGCTCCATCGGCTTTCTGGGCAATAATATTCAAGCCTTCAACCTCGTAGGTTACATCCTCGGCCTTAGCAATATACTCAAGATATTTCACAGTATCCTCAACCCTAATTCGGTTAAAATCGTAGATCTGACAACGCGAGAGGATTGTAGGCAAAATCTTGTGCTTTTCGGTTGTTGCAAGTATAAATATGGCATGCGCAGGAGGCTCCTCAAGCGTTTTCAGAAACGCGTTAAAAGCCGACTGCGAAAGCATATGAACCTCATCGATAATATATACGCTGTACTTTCCGATTTGAGGTGGAATTCGAACCTGCTCTATCAACTTTCTAATCCCTTCTACTGAACTATTCGATGCGGCATCGAGCTCGTGAATATTAAACGAGCGTTGGCCTATAAAAGCCTTGCAGCTCTCACACTCATTGCATGCCTCCATCTCGGCTGTAGGATTTAGGCAGTTAATGGTTTTTGCGAAAATACGGGCACAAGTGGTTTTTCCAACACCACGAGGACCACAGAAAAGGTATGCCTGCGCAAGCTGTTTACGCTGAATGGCATTCTTTAGCGTGGTGATAAGTGATCCCTGCCCAATTACGGTATTAAAACTCGACGGGCGGTATTTTCGTGCAGAAACTACAAAATTCTCCATAATTCAACTAGTTGCAATAAATCTGGCAATAATCAACGCCAAAACCTAGCACAAAAATAGCAAAAAAGGGGAGTATTTAAAACTCAAATTACCAGTAAGCAAAAAAACTTACTGGTAACTGAAACTGAGCGAATCAGTTTGAACTTAGAATAAATCTACAGAAATATTCTGAATAAAGGCCGTTATGGTATGCTCCCGTCCCACCTTAGCTTCTGTAAGCAGCATCAACACGTTAAGTTCTTCTCCATCCTTACGAGTAATCGATATTTCGCGTCGTTCTCCAACAATGGCCTGCTTGCCGGGGTCGAGATACGATGCAAGAAACTCGTCCTTATCGGTTGCATCGGGAGGAAATAAAATTCTAATGCTCTGTCCAAGGATTTCGTCCTTGGTAACACCAAGTAGTTCTTCTGCTGCCTTGTTAAAGAACTGCACAATACCATCCTGATCGGTAGTTATAATGGCATCAAGGAAACCTTCAAGGGTTTTTTCGGTGCGAATCTTCACACGCTCTATCTCTTTAAACTGATTCTTGATATCCTCCTTGGCCTCACGCAGTTTGCGGTTAAGTTCAACCTCATTCTGTCGGAGCAACTCCTCCTGATGACGCAGCTGCTCGGTCTGTTCCATGGTCTCAATTTCCATTAATTTCTCACGGGTAATGTCATGTCCAATAAATACAACCTTAGCCACCTCACCGTACATATCGTTAACCGCAGTAAATGTTCCTCGGAACCAGCGCTCCTCGTCCGATTTCATAATCATCTTGAGTTGCCCCTCGTAGGGTATTCCATGGGTTACATCATCCCAGATACCGTCAATCTGTTTACGGTCGTTTTTATGGAAAAGATCGAACACCATCTTAGCTTTGGCCTCAATTTGATTAAGGCCAAATGTTTGCTGGAATTTATCATTCACATCAATAATATCGCCTGTGGGGCTAAACTCTATCTTAATACTTGACCTATTGAGCGCCTCAATCTGCCCCTCGAAGTCGAGGCTTTGATTTTTCTGCTCGGTTGTATCAATGGCCAGAAACAAAACCTTTTCAACTCCACCATGAATATTTCTCACACACGTATAAGTAGCAATAGTCCACAAATCCTTACCATTTCGGGTAACATGCTTCATATCGCCTTCAAAGTGATGGCCTCCCTTGGCGAGGCTTTCCCAAATCTCATCGAACCAAACCCTATCCTTCTTATTGATAAACATGGAGATATGCTTGCCCTCCACATCAGAATTGGAGGTATATTCGAGCTTATTTAAGAACTTCGTATTGGCATAAAGCAGTGTTCCATTCACATCGTACTCAGCACGAATAAGGGTGTGGTTTACTGAGTTTGTGAAGCTGATAAACTTTTCGGCCTGTCTGGCTGCTTCTTCCTGGGTAGCCTGAAGTTCCTCCATATTCTGCCGCATTTGCTCCTCCTGGGTTTGAAGAATCTCGGCTTGCTCCTGTGACTCCTTTAGCAGCTTGGCAGTTCGGATATTTATTTTTGCGCTTGAAATTGTTGAGGCTATGCTTTCGGCTACCTTTTCAATAAATATAATTACAAATTGCTCAAAGGGATGAAACGAGCCCAGTTCCATTACTCCATGTACCTCGTCGTTCACTTTAAGAGGCACAAGCACAAGGTTTTTTGGACTAGAAGTACCCAAACCCGATGTGATTTTCAGGTACGAATCAGGTACTTTTTTTAGAATTGTAGTCTCTTTTTCAAGCGCGCAGGCTCCAACTAGCCCTTCTCCCCAATCAATTCTTTTGTCGGCATACTTTCTACGTTCGTAAGCGTAGCATGCAGTGAGATTAAAGAATTTGTCACCAGGATCGGAATCGTCGAGAAGGTAGAATCCTCCCTGATTGGCATTTACATACTTTACTAAGTTACTTATAATTTGGTAGGAAAGTTCCTCTATGTCGTTTTTCTCGGCTCGAAGTATCTCTCCAAATTTGGCCAATCCCTCAGCGGTCCAACTGCGCTGCTCATCCTCTTTTCGCCTGGCTGCTTCCTCTTCTTTGCTAAGCTTTAGCGTATCGCGTAAATTGACTATAGCCTTGCCTAATACATCGCTCTCCTCTGGGGAGTAATCGGCGTTAATATCTCCCTCTTTTAGTTTTTGTACAAACCGGTATAGCTTTCGCTGACGGCTAATTTCCCTTTCGGAGAAGTCTGATGCTTCCAGCTGTATACCCGACACATACCTCGTGATAAAGTATGCTGTTATTGCGGCCAATATGGGGAGCGTATCGATTAAATAGAAAATTGGAAACCTTCGATGGATATCGACTATACCACTTGCTGTAAAGGCTATATTCAGCATTTGTGCCTGCACAAAAAGAATAAGAGCCAGGAAAGCAAAGGTAATGGAGAAAACAATAATTGTGTAGCGGATTACAAACCCCCTTGAATAGTTTGGTTGCATAGTCGGAAAAATTTGACTAAAAATAGATATTATTTGTTATAATCGCTAAATCTCTACCTTAAAAAATACTTTACTGATCCTGCTTTTCCACCATTTAGGGCTTGTAGAAGTTATGAACAAGAACTACTCGTTGGTCAACGAATTACCGTCTTTTGCTATCACGTTGGAGATCTGATCGTCCTCATCAAAGTCAACATCCTTCATCTCAGGCGATTCTGGTTCAAAAAGTTTACTTATTTGCTCCAGCGATTGGTCGTTAAACACTTCATCCTGCTCCACGAGTTTGGCTGTTGCGTTAAGCTTACTCACCTCTTCCTCTTTCCACTTATCTATCTTCAACTTATTTATCTCTGCAAGAACTTCGGCCTCCTTTTGAATATGATCCTTCTCCACCTCAAAGAGTCTCTCGCTGCGCTCTTTCTCGAGTAGGCGATGAAGATCGATATGATGATCCTCGGTCAGTTCAGCTTGAACAACATCGCGTCGTATCTCAACCTGCTTTATATACTCTTCGGCCTCAAGTAAATCGTCGTAGGGGCCACGAGCAGAAAGTAACTTTACAATAATGGGTGCACTCTCGATGGTTATAAAAAGCAGGATTATAAACCAGCTTGCCAGCTGTATATTACGACTGCTGGCCGTAAGGCTATTCATTGCTTGTAGACGTGCCAAAAAACCATCAGATCGGTTATTAACTACCTGTGCATCTAACAATACCTGATCTCGCCTTGTTCTTAAGCGCGACAATTCATCATTGTTTTGCTGGATAAGATTTAGGTTATGTTCACGCAGCTGCCTTAGCTCGTCATCAACCTTATCGTACTCTAATTTTTTTTCGCGGTATACTGGGCCTTTGCCTGGGGTTCGGGTTGGACTCAATCCTTCGGCTTCCGCAACTATCATCGAGAATAGCGAATTACGCTGTTGTTCTTTCTGGAAAATTTGCTCACGAAGCGAGGCGATGTCTTTCTCTAAACGCTCAATGTCGGAGAAATCTTTTGAAACCAGATCGCGATATTGGAGATAACTTTGCTGTTGGTCGAATAGTATTTGCTGCTCAATCTCGCGCTCGAATAGCTTCATCTTAAGAGGCATCGATACTACGAATGCAATAAGAATGGCTAATAAAAAGCGTGGGACTGCCATACCAAACTCCGCCATCCGTTTCGATTGCTTACGCAAACTTGCCACAATGTACCAGTCGATGGAGAAGATCAAAAATCCCCATAGTATACCAAATGCAATAGAAATTTCTACTTTCTGAAATACAGTGTGAATAGCATAACCTCCCGATAACGAAGCCATAACGCCTGTTAAGAAGACGATTACACCAATGCCGTAAAACTTATTAAACTCAGAGGGGCATTGCTTAAGGATGTATAGCCGTGCACCCGAACACCAGCAAAAAAAACGGTACAACAACGATAATTTGGGCGATGGTTGTTTGGTTTTTTCGGGTTTGGTATCGGCAAGTTTCTGCATCTTAGTATGTTTTGGCTTACGCTAGGTAAGTGTAATTACAAGGCAATAATAATAAAAAAAGGCTTTGGAACAATGCAAAGCCTTTAAGTGTTTCCTCCGATGCTATAACTTTACCACGTATGGTGCAATGGCATCGAGAGATAGAATTTTATCAACACCACCAAGTTTTATTGCCTCCTTGGGCATTCCAAATACAACACACGATTTCTCATCTTGGGCAACTGTTTTTGCACCAGCTTGTTTCATTTCCAACATTCCCTTTGCCCCATCGTCACCCATTCCTGTCATAATCACACCAACAGCATTTGCCCCGGCGTATCGTGCTGTACTGCGAAAAAGTACATCTACCGATGGTCTATGCCTATTCACCAACGGACCATCCTTAATCTCAACGTAATATCGAGCTCCACTTCGTTTAAGAATCATATGGTAATTGCCAGGAGCAATTAAGGCTCTTCCCCTAATAACACTGTCGCCATTTTCGGCCTCCTTTACGGTTATTTTGCAGATTTCGTTTAGTCGGGCAGCAAAAGAAGTGGTAAACTTTTCGGGCATATGCTGTACAATTACAATACCTGGTGTATCCAGGGGCATTGCCTGCAAAAAGGTAGTAAGCGCCTCTGTTCCCCCAGTTGATGCGCCAACAGCTATAACATATTCCGTGGTTTTTATCATACTCATGTTAGAAGAAACAGGAGGAAGAACGGCATCGGCAGTGTACTTTGGCTCAACGGCATGAGGTTCAATTAAAATCTTTTTTCGGGCAATTCGAGCCTGTGCTGCTGCTTTTACAGCGTCGCATATTTTTATTTTCGATTCCTCAAAAAATGCCTTAGTGTTAACCTGTGGTTTTGTTATTATATCCACGGCGCCAAATTCTAAAGCTCTTATGGCCGTTTCGGTTCCCTTTTCTGTCAAACTCGATATAATTACCACGGGAATGGGATGCTGTGTCATTATCTTCTTCAGAAATGTGAGACCATCCATCCTTGGCATTTCAACGTCGAGCGTAATAACATCGGGAACCTCCTCGGCAATTTTTTTGGCAGCAAAATAGGGATCAGTTGCTGTACCCATAACCTCGAGGTGCGGGTCGGAACTAATAATCTGACTAAGAGTTTGTCTAACAACAGCCGAATCGTCTACAATAAGTACTCTAATCCTGTTGCCCATATCATGAATAAATTAGCAATTAATCAATACATCGGCGGTTATGGTTGGGGATTAATGGTTCTATCAATATACCGCTGCTTAACTTCACCAGTAAGCGTGTAATACTCAATCTTACGCCCCAACTTTCCACCAACACTTTTGGCCACAATGGGTATTCTAAGCTCCTCGAGCATTTCCATGGCCAGCTTAATATTTCGCTCTCCAATATGAAATTGTGAAATATTTGTATCAATAACCTCTCCACCGCCAAATACCTTAGCTCTAATATTTGTTTTTTTTGATCCAAGACTAAGCATCTTTTCCACTAGCTTTTCGATAGCAATATTCCCATACTTTGGACTTGCCAGCCCCTGCCCGTTCCAGAAGGGTAACATGTAATGATTAATCCCTCCAATCTGTAGAATGGGGTCGTACAGGCAAACAGCCACGCACGAACCGAGGATGGTGGAGACCCTATGGGGTTCCTTACTGGCGAATAGCGCTGCTGGATATAAAAAATGGGTATTCTCCTGCTCCATAAGCCTTTGGCCTAAAAGGTTTCCTCGTCCGAGTCAAAGAAAGTCTCGTTTGCATCTGAAGCAAAATCGGATGTTTCCTGATTACTCTCGGGGATACTGATGGTGAAACATGCGCCTTTCCCAAGTTCACTCTCAATTTTTATCTTACCATCGAGCATCTCTATAACGGCCTTATTAACTGATAAACCTAGCCCATGACCCCGGTTAAGGGAGTTTATTCCGGAGTCAAGGCGCTTAAATCTATCGAAAATAATTTTCTGGTTCTCCTTGCTAATGCCTATGCCATGATCGCGAACACAAACAACCAGATCGCGTCCTTGAAGCTGCGTAATTATCTCTACAAGTCCACCCTCGAAGCTAAAATTAATAGCATTGCTAAGCAAATTGGCCAATATGAGTTTTAGCTTTTCGGGGTCAGTTTTAAATAGAAACATCCCCGTTTCGTCCATCGTTAACTTATTGTCGAAAATTACCTGCAATTTTTTACGGCGAGCCTCCAGCTTAAACGATTCGATAACGCTCTCGATAATGTTTACCACATCGGTATTAAACACTTCGGGGAAAATCTCACCTGCCTCAATCTTGGCTGCAACAAAAATATTGCGAAATTGAAAATCGAGGGTGAAAGCCTCGGAGTGAATAAGCGCAATCATGGTCACAACTTTTTTCCAATTCTCCTTGTCCACCGAAAGAATTGCCCGAGATAAACCAAGGATAGAGGTAAACGGATTGATAATCTCGTTGGTGATATTAGAGATGAAGTGGCTCTTTAGCGATTCAGACTCTTCGAGCTTTTTGTTTACATTTTTAAGCTCTTCGTTAAGCGATTTAAGCTCTTTAACGGCTATTTTATTCTGCTCAAAGCGACGTTTTAGCTCATCTAAAAGTTCTTCGTCGGTAATTTTATGTCCCATAATCGTAAGGATATTTATGTTGAACTTCTTGCTTAATATATGATAACGAATAAAAAAGCCTAAATACGTTTAAAGATTGTAGGTTTTACTTGCTTCAACGGAACCTGCATGTTCATAATAGACTCTGAATGACCAAGGAAAAAGTATCCATCGGGCCGGAGCTTATCACATAACTTTTGAATCACCTTTTCCTGTGTTTCGCGATCGAAGTATATCAGCACATTCCTACAAAAGACAATATCAAAAGTCTCGGGAATATCATAGTAGTTGTCCATAAAATTTAAGCGGCCAAAGCGAACCTTCTTTCTAAGGTTTGATCCAACTTTTACAGTGGGGTTAAGCCTTTCTTTGCTTTTTAGAAAATACTTTCTTTTGGTTTCCAGGGGGATAATTGAAACTCGATCCTCCTTATAAACCGCATCAACTGCTTTTTGCAGGATTTGAGTTGATATATCGGTGCCAATAATGGAGTAATCGAACCCAGGATTCTTCTCGGCAAAATCGGCCATAACTATAGCTATGGTGTAGGGCTCCTCCCCACTGGAACAGCCAGCACTCCATATCTTTATCATGCGATTTCGAGCGCCTTGGGTAAGTTCGGGAAGTGCTGTTTGGGATAAAAAATCGAAATGTACTGGTTCTCTGAAGAAATCTGTTTTATTGGTGCTCACCACATCGAGCATGTGAATGATCTCGTTATTAAGGCCTTCTTGGCTAAACACGTAGTCGATGTACTCTTTAAATGAAGCCATATTCAGCTCTCGAAGCCTTTTCTGTAAACGACTTTGGAGCATAACCTTTTTTACTGGCGGCATCTTTATTCCACTCTCCTTGTATATAAACCGGCTGAGCTTATCAAACTCATCCTGAGTTAGTTGTGCCTTAAAAATTTCGTTTAGTCGGGGATTGAACATACACTATTTCGCTGAATTGAGATTAATTAAAAAAGGGCTAAGACTGTTTTGCACATTTTAACATGCAAAAAATTCATTCCCTAAATTTACAAATTCAAATTTTAATAACCCTCTTCTTTTGATTAAAAATAGGCTATAACAATATAGAAATAACCTGTAAAGAACAATCAAACTTTCACTGACCAAAAGCAAAAAAAACAAAATAAAATACTTCCTATTGAATGCCAAGCAATTGGATTCAATACGCCTAAAACCATGATAAACCTAAAGGAATTTTGCTTGCACAAAAAAAATTGAACTATTGGTGGGATATGCTTATAATAAGGGCTGTTCAAAAAGCACTCCTTTCAATGTTCGTGATTCCCCTAAACCTGATGTTCGCTTTTTGAACAGCCCGATGGGGACACAAAAAAATTATTAGCTCCAGCCTAAAAATTGTAATTTGTCCCCAACATTAATTACACTCTATACTAAAGAACTGATTTGTAGGTTTAAATCAAATGTACCCTCTATATAAAAATACAACATTTAACATCGAAAATCAAGTAAAATTCAAACTTTTTACTAGTTGATCTCTTCAATAGTGGTTGACTTCTCTGTTTCCTCTGTCTTAAATTTTAGGTCAGTTACATCTTCGGTAGAGAATACGGCATCCATATCAAGAATCATTATAAATTTATCATCGATATTGGCAACACCCTCGATAAACTCCGACTTATATTTGCTGCCAATGCTGGGGGGTGGCATAATTTGTCCCTTCTCAATTTCGAGCACAGCTTGCACAGCATCCACAAGGGCTCCAATTTGGATTTGTTCACCATCAACCTGTATATCAAGAACTATAATACAGGTATTAGTTGTATATACTGTTGGTGCCATGCCAAACTTAATTCGGGTATCAATAACTGGAAGTACAGTTCCTCTGAGATTTATAACCCCTTTCATGTATCCGGGCGCTTTGGGAACCTCGGTTATTTTGGTCATCTCCAAAATATTTAATACTTTACCCACATGGGCAGCAAACTCCTCTTCGCCTAGTTTAAAAGATAGGTAGGAGTTAATTTTTGATAGATTGTCTTGGTTCATATGCATTCCTCCTTTAAGTAATTTAATATGACTTTGATGTTTTTTCGTTTTCAATTACAAAATCCTCGTGATTAGCAAAAAGTTTGATGATCTTGTTGGTATCCATAACTAAGGCAACTGTACCATCACCAAGTATGGTAGCTCCTGAGATCATCTCTTGGTTCTTGTAATGTTTGCCCAAAGGTTTAAGCACGGCTTGGTATTCACCAATAACAGTATCAACAACAAGTCCAACGCTTTTCTCCTCAAAATTTACAACAATTACCTGTTCAAACTTTTCGGCATTTTCAGGGTGCCCAAACTCTCTTCGAATGTAGAAGAATGGCACCTGCTTACCGTCGAGAACAACAACATTATTAAATGTTTTGGCGATCTTATCGTGCTCAACGGCAAAAATCTTATCGACAACTGATAGGGGAATAATAAAGTGGGTATTATCAACCTTAACCAACAGTCCATCGATTATCGACAGGGTTAATGGCAATTTAATGGTTATGGTGGTTCCAACTCCCACTTCGGAATCAATTTCCACCTCTCCCCTTATGTCGGCAATTTTACGTTTTACCACATCCATTCCAACACCGCGCCCGGACACATCGGTTACTTTTTTAGCAGTGCTAAACCCAGGAAGAAAGACTAAATCGAGTACTTCACGTTTGGTTAACTTTCGATCGGGCGAGATAATCCCCTTACTGATTGCCTTTTGGGTAATCATTTCCGGATCTATACCAGCACCGTCATCGTTAATCTGGATCATCACATTGGCTCCGGAGTAAAACGCCTTGAGCGAAATTTTTCCTTGCTTGGGTTTTCCGGCCTTTGCCCTTATGCTATACTCCTCAATGCCATGATCTAAGCTATTTCGTAGAATATGCATAAGCGGATCGGCAAGACTCTCGATAATGGTTTTATCGAGTTCGGTTTCGGCACCTTCGGTGATAAAAACTACCTCCTTACCCAGCTCCGAGGACAAATCTCTAACCAGTCGCTGAAAACGTGTGAGCATATTCTCAATGGGGATGAGCACAATACTAAAGGCAATATCCCTGAGCTGTCGCGACAGCTTTTGCACGTTTTCGGCAATAGGCATCAAGCCGGGAACAGCATTTTCCTCTGCGAAAAGACTTAATCGGGCTTGGGTTGTTACCAACTCCGATACTAGATTCATTAGCAGATCAAGCTTATCGGCAGCAACCCTAATACTACTAATGGTGGTATCCTTGGCAGTGCTTCGTTCCCTGCTTTTGGTAGTTACAACACTTTTTTCACTGTGCATTTGTGCTTCAATGGCAAGACGTTGCATAGTACTGATACCAATGTCCTTTTGAATACTGGCCAAATTATTTACCTCGGCCACAAACACTTCATCGGCTAATAGGTTACCCTCGATAAGCTGCTGTATTTCGATTGTTGATTCATCTTCAACAAAAATAAATACATCGCTAATATCATTAACACTTGCTTGAGTATATAGCAATGCCTCCCAGTAAGTATAGCATAAAAGGGGGTCAATTTCGTTTAGAGGTGGTACACGATTAAGATGAGCATAAACCTTTACATCGCCTAATGTGTAGAGTTCATCGAGCAGAAATAGCGGGTTGGTTCCATTGTTGAATATCTCCTTATGAGGTTCAAAAAGGATATAAAATGTTTTTCCCTGATCAGCATTGGGCAGATTAACCTCCTCTCTGACTATGACTTTTGGAGAAATGGACTTATCCTCATTTATTATTGCCGAAACTTTGGCAAGCAGACTCTTGTGGTTGGCCTGCACCTCGGGATCGCTGTAGTTATCCTCGTTTAGCAAAAGCTTTAGGTGATCAACAGCGGTTAAAGTTACATCAAGGATTTCGCGGGTTACCGAAAGTTGCTTGTTGCGAATAAGATCGTAAACGGTTTCCATTTCATGGGTAAAGCTGTCGATCATGTCGAATCCAAACATGCCGCTGTTGCCTTTCAAGGTGTGCATTACCCTGAATACTTTTTGCACTATGGACTCATCCTCGGGATTCTCCTCGAGTTCAAGGAGAGATTTCTCCAGACCATCAATCAGGTCGACGGCCTCCTCAACAAATTTTTTCTTGAAATTATCCATTAGCGTAGTACTTTATTAAGTGCAGCAATGAGTTTAGCGGGTACAAATGGCTTAATAATCCATCCGGTGGCTCCGGCGTCTTTGGCCTCCATCTTCTTGGCGGCTTGCGATTCGGTTGTTAGGAATAGGATGGGTATTCGCATGTACTGCTCCATCTTTCGAACTTCTTTAATAAGGGTAATGCCGTCCATCTCGGGCATGTGAAGATCCGTAATGATAAGGTCGATATGGGTTCCATCCAAAAATTTCAGTGCATCTGTTCCATCATTTGCAATCAGAACATTATACCCCTCGTTCTCGAGGGTAAAACTAACTACTTCGCGTATGCTCTCGGAGTCGTCGACAATTAGTATTGTTTTTGCCATGGTAACTCAGTATTTGATGTAAAATATTTAATTTTTTAGGGTGATTATCGATGCGAATCCTGCTCTAGAAAGAAGTTGGGCTTGATCGTCGGTGAGTTTTGCCGATAACTCTACTTCCTTCTGAACCTGCTGGGCATCCCACTTAAACCGCTGCATGAGCTGAATAAAGCCCAGGTCTATACTATCCACGTTGCTAATTTTAACCAAAAACTTGTTCCCCTTAGCCAGAGTTGCCAGGAGAAAATCTTTGATTTTTTGTGCATTATCAAGGGTTAATTCACCTTGGATGGTTACTACCATCTCCTCGGCATTTCCTTTCGAAGCCTGAGCCTTTAGGGTAATATTTTGTGCTTTTGCCATATTGATATAGTCTTTAAAAAAGTTCTAGATTATCGTCATCGTCATCTGTTGGCTTAATCTCCTCATCACCAAAAAGATCAACATCCCCATCGGCTGCTGTTACCTTATCGTGAATTTGATGTTCGCTGGCCATGGTATATAATCCTTTTAAGGAATCAAGATCCTCGGCTTTGGAACTTTCTCCAAGAGCCATGTCGGACTTGAGCATTTGGTAAATATGGTTAAATTCTGCGATAATATCAACAATTAC
>CAZBBA010000025.1:43802-51624 GCA_964490015.1 uncultured Rikenellaceae bacterium | reverse complement strand
CCAACAATCACAATATCCCCCAAGGAGGAGCTAATCAACCTCTACATCGATAATCTCGACCTAATCACCGAGAACTCCGCCGACGTGCTTAATCAGGCTCGCCCGGGAGCAATCGAGAGCTTTAAGCTGCTGGGCTTTCCCAATGCCAAGAGCGAAAAGTATAAGTACATGAAGGTTGAAAAACTTTTTCGCTCCGACTACGAGAAGTATTTCACACCCAAATGTATCTCTTTTAATGTAGATGATATTTTCCGTTGCGATATTCCATCGCTCGACACCCACTTGGCGCTTACCCTTAACGGTTTTTACCTAAACAACCCCAATATGCTGGTTGAGGTGGAGAGTGGGGTAATTATTGGAAGTCTTGCCGAGGCATCCCGAAAGTACCCTAACGTGGTAGGTAAGTATTACAACGCGCTGGCCAGTAACGATGAGGATGGATTGGTGGCGCTCAATACAGCGCTAGCTCAGGATGGGGTTTTTATCTACATCCCCAAGGGTGTGGTGCTCGAGAAACCCATTCAGATTATTAACCTGCTGATGAGCGACGATAACCAGATGGTGCACTACAGAAACCTTATTGTAGCCGAAGAGAATGCTCAGGCCAATATTGCCATTTGCGACCACACGCTTTCACCATCGGAGTTTTTATCGAATGTGGTTACCGAGGTTTTTACTAACCGTGGAGCTAATATCGACGTGGTTTGCATGCAAAATCAACATAACCAAACCACCCAGTTTGCACATCTGTTTGGCAAGCAGGAGCGCGACTCGGTGCTTAGCACCAACACGGTATCGCTGCATGGCGGGGTAATTCGCAACAACGTTCACGTTCTTCTCAACGACGAGGGTTGTGAGAATCACACCTACGGTCTTGCCCTGGTTGATAGGAATCAACATGTCGATATGTACTCGTTTATCGATCACTCCAAGCCCAACTGTACCAGCAACGAGCTGTACAAGGCCATCCTCGACGATCAGGCCACCGGAGCCTTCAACGGACGCATTCTGGTTCGTAAGGATGCTCAGAAAACACAGGCCTTCCAGAGCAACAATAACCTGCTGCTCACCGCCGATGCCAAGATGTACACCAAACCCCAACTCGAGATCTACGCCGATGATGTGAAGTGTAGCCACGGCGCCACCGTTGGACAGCTCGACATGGAGGCTAAGTTCTACATGCAATCGAGGGGAATTGGCGAACGCGAGGCAAAGTTGCTGCTCATGTTTGGTTTTGCCCACGATGTAGTTGGTCATATCAAAATTGAACCCCTGCGCGAGCGCATCGATGAGCTGGTAAATAAGCGCCTTCGTGGCGAATTGTCGAGATGCCATAATTGCCCAATGCATTGCTGCTAGTTATTTTGTTGTTTGTTGGGCGTTGATAGTTTGTTGACTTTAATGCTGATTCATAGTATCTTTACCAAAAATGTAATGGTATGCTTTCGGTAAATGGAATATTCGATGGTTCAATAGTTAAGCTGATTGGCGATGTGCCAACGAAGAAGAGCTATAGAGTAATAGTAACCTTTGTTGAGGAAATTGACGAAGAGGCCACTAATGTCAGAGAGTTTGCCTCTCAATCCCAAGGACTAGATTTTTGGATTGCTAAGGAGGAGGATTTATATCAGGATTACCTCGATGCCAATAAGAATAAATGATGAAGTTTGGTCAAATAATCCTTGTTCCTTTCCCATTTGCAGAGCATACCCACAAAAAGGTTAGGCCTGCAGTTGTAATTACAGAAACCGTCGATAAGTATAAGGACCTAATCGTATCTGCTATAAGTTCGGTTGTGCCAGATTCACTAAATAAAAGGGAAATTTTAGTTCACTCATCTAAAACCAATAAGTTAAGGTCAAATTCCATAATTAAGGTTGATAGAATAATAACCTTTAAGCGCGATGATATCATTGCACAATTAGGTTTATTGTCTAATACCGAAAGTGAATTATACAGAGAATCCCTGTTAGAGATGATAGGGAAATGCGATAGTAACAGCATAAAGAGTAAATAATTTTTAACATGTCTTTCGATATAAATAAAATTAGAATCGATTTTCCGATCCTTAATCAGCAGGTGCATGGCAAACCATTGGTATACTTCGACAATGGTGCTACCACGCAAAAACCCAAGTGTGTGTTGGATACCATCGACCATTTTTACAACCAGATAAATGCCAACATCCACCGTGGAGTCCATAAGCTTAGCGACCATTCGACCCAAGCATACGAGGAAGCCCGCGAGACTGTGAGGGCGTTTATGAACGCTAAGAGCACCAAGGAGATTATCTTTACCTCTGGTGCAACAGCCAGCATTAACCTGGTGGCATTTTCCTTTGGCGAGGCTTTTGTTAACGTGGGCGATGAGGTTATTGTGTCCGAAATGGAGCATCACTCCAACATTGTGCCCTGGCAGTTGATGTGCGAGCGTAAAAAGGCTATGCTTAAGGTTTTACCCTTCGATGATAATGGTGAGTTACAGGTTGAGAAACTTGATGGATTAATTACGACTAAAACAAAGATTTTGGCCGTAACCCACGTTTCCAATTCTCTTGGGACAGTCAATCCCATCAAAGAAATTATCTCAAAAGCCCACGCCAAAGGCGTTAAAGTACTAATTGATGGAGCGCAGGGAGTAAAGCATGGTAAACTCGATGTTCAGGATTTAGATGCCGATTTTTACGTTTTCTCGGGGCATAAAATCTACGGGCCAACAGGGATTGGTGTGCTTTATGGCAAGGAGGAGCTGCTGGAAAAGATGCCTCCGTGGCAGGGTGGCGGCGATATGATAGCCTCTGTTTCCTTCAAAAAAACCATCTACAACGAGCTGCCGTTTAAGTACGAGGCTGGTACTGCCAACTACATTGGTGCCGCTGGTTTAGCCACAGCGCTCAAGTACTATCAATCAATTGGTATAGATACTATCACCACCTATGAGGACGAGCTACTGAGGTACGCAACCCAGCAACTGTTATCGATTGAGGGTGTTCGAATTATTGGCACAGCCAAGGAGAAGGCGGCAATCATCTCATTTATTGTTGGCGATATTCATCCCTACGACACGGGAATGATCCTCGATAAGATGGGTATTGCTGTTCGTACGGGCACCCACTGTACTGAACCAGTGATGGCGCATTTTTGTATTGATGGTACTGTACGTGCATCCCTAGCATTCTACAATACCAAGGAGGAGATCGATAAGCTGGTTGAAGGGGTGAAAAGGGTTAAAATGATGTTTGAATAAAACGAAAAGGGAACACTAAAAGGTTCCCTTTTCGTTAATATGCAGATAGATTACAAGTTTTTTATCGCAGGTTTATCGTCCAGCTTTCATCGTCAACGGTAATAGTGGCAAACCTATCGCACTCCCCATCACCATAGTCTAACGTTGCATTCCTATTGCCCATTTCAATATCAATGGTTCCCGCAGTTATCCAGCGACAGCTTCTTTTGGCTATCAGAGGACTAGTAATTGTTCTTGAGTAATTTTGATCTTTTCGGTTTACACCTGAGGCGTTACCTTCAATTGAAAACTCATCGTCCCAAATAAAGTAAGGGGTCTCGTAACCAGTGATCCAGGTTCTAATGTGTTCAAAATCGCGAGTGTAAACGGTACCATCCGTAAAAGTTACTTTTCCGCCAGTCAACGTAATGGTGAACTGGTATTCGCCAGTTTTCTCAACTACTTTCACTCCCTCAACCGTGTGCCCATTTACAGTGAAGTTTTCGAATGATAATTTTCTCCAAAATGTTTCCGCAAATGGTCTACCTACCACTTTTACAATCATTACGCCATTTTTAACCCTCTCGAACTGTGTGTTACCATTTACAAATTCGATGTAGGTTATAGTGCGAATCATCGTGTCGCCCGAGAAGGAAGTCTCAATAGTTCTGGTTCCCGAGTTCTCAGCCATAAATTCAACCGCCAATTTTGTCGACGACTGGTTGGTAACCTCATCCATTTCGCCCAGAAGCTCATCGAAAAAGCTAGCTACCTCATCATCCGATTCAATTGATTGGACAAGTGGTGTGTTATCAATCTTTTCGCATGAGGTGAAAACTATTGCTGTCATTGCAATGCATGCAGTTATGAACCCTAATTGTTTCATATGCCAAGGTATTAGTTATTGTTGGTTATTGTCTTCTTAGTAAACCCATTAATCTGATTATCCGCTTTACTTATTTGATGCGCTCCCCCAATTAATCTAATGAGCACCTCCTGTGCTTTCTTTTATGCAATTCACCTGTTCCTTTAACGGTGAACCCGCTAGCATGTTGCGATTAGTAAAAAATATAACCCCTATTCAAAAAAGATTTACTTTACTAATGGTGAGTGTCAGCACAATCTGTGTGCCATTATTGGCTTCGTGTAAAGTATACTTCAAAGTGTTTCTAGGACACAAGGTTCGGAGTTAACCAATTTTTAAGTATACTTAAAGTACTTTCGTCTTGTCATTCTGGGATAATGAGATGGCTATTCAGCAGACTCTTTTGGGGTTGCGGGCTCAGGTTTTTTTATTCCGAATAGCCACATTAAAGCCTCAGGAAATTCGCGTCCCCAGTATAGTTCGTTATGCCGTCCATCGGGGGCAATATTGATTATTAGCTCGTTCTCGGAGAACCCAACACCCTTTAGCATCTCTTCGGCTCTGAGGATATTGGGTACAAGGATTTCGCTCTCCTTTTCGCCGCCGTACATGTAGATCTTCTGGAAGTGCTTTTTCTTAAACTTCTCCATCTGTTCAAACGCCTTATTGCTCCACCATAGCGATGGGCTAAAAACGCCCACTTTACCAAATACCTCCGGGTATTCAAGTGCAGTGTACATGGCCATTAGACCACCCAGCGAGCTGCCAATAATTACGGTATTCTCTCGGTTGGGAAGAGTTCGGTAATACTTGTCGATATAGGGTTTTAAATCGCGCACAATAAATCGCGCAAACTTGGCGCCATCACCACCCACCTTTTGGTCGTTGGGCCAAGGGGTGTATTCGTTAAGGCGTTCCTCCTCGCCATGATAAATGGCCACCACAATACAGCCAAGTCCCTTGTTCTCGAAAAGGCTATCGAGGGTTTCGTCAACTCTCCACTCTCCGGAGAATGAGGTGGCTGCATCGAACATATTTTGCCCATCGAACATGTATATCACCGGAAAACCTTGACGCGATGAGTAGTTAGGAGGGAAGTACACCCTTACGGTTCGCCGGCGCTTAAGCTGGGGAATCTCAATACTGGTGGGGGTAAAGAAAACGCTTTTCGTTGCGGTGGATACCAGCTGCTTGGGGTTTACCCTATCGCGCCAGCTGGCTACACTCAGCACCACCGAGTTGCCCAGCGAATCGACGTAGAGTCGGTTGGCAATATCACGGCCAGTGGAGTCAACCTCAACTGAGGTCCAGTCGCCCCGGCAAATCTTGTACTCAAAGGTGTCGGGCACTGCCTCAAGGGTGAGCGATAGTCGCCCAAGGTTATCCATTGTAAACTCGTAGCCGGGGTGGTTGGGTTGCCACTTATTAAGCATTCCGGCCAGGTAGAATCGCGAATCGCGTGGGGTTTCCTCTGGAATGGCCGTTAGGATAAACGTTACCTGTCCGTACATGACCGCTGCCATGCATATTAGTGTAAGGGTTACAAGGAGTTTTCTCATGGCTCAGCAATTTGTTGTAAAGGTATAATTTCAAAATCAAATTGCATAATGTGTGCCATTTGCCAGGGCCATGCGTGCTTATGTAATAATGGAATAATCGCACAAATTTTAATTCATGTCACGTATTGAAAAACCTAAAACTGTCTAAGAATTTGTGGTTTAGAGGTAAACTCAATATTTCTTTGTATGCAATAGGGGAGTTTCATTCGGAGCAAAGCTAAGTAAAACTTGTTTATTTAACCCATAACCATTAAATTCGTTACCAAAGAATAAAAACCACAATCAATGAAAAAAGTCCTTTACACTATTGCCCTTATATCAATACCCTTGCTATTAACTCAAGCTCAAACCATTGAACAGATAAAGGCCGATCGTCAGAACTATATCTGGGGCGAGGGTACTGGAGTAACTCTTAATCGTGCCGACCAGGATGCATTGGGAATGCTTGTAAACCAAATATCAGCCCAAGTTGAGAGCCGTTTCACACTTTTACAGGAGGAAATTAGGGGTAGTGGCAAGGATACTTTTAAGGAGACTTTTAAGGGTGTTATCAATACTTATTCTTCGGCTACCCTTAGAAATACTGAAAGAATTGTTATAAGTAATGAACCCGACGCCAAGGTGTTCCGGTACATCAAGCGAGCCGATGTGGATAAGATATTTGCTGATAGAGAACGAAAGATAATTGAATTTGTGCGAAATGCCCAGCAGTCTGAACAAAATGGCAGGGTTGCCGATGCACTTCGGTATTACTACTGGTCGCTTACCCTTTTGCGCAGTCACCCCAATGCCAATACTATTAGTATGATTGACGAAAAAGGCGATGAAAGACTGCTGGTTTCGTGGTTGCCAATGCAAATAAATAGCCTATTTGGAGATATTCGGATATCGATTGCCGAAAATAGTAAGAATAGAGATTTAACAAGGTTTACGCTTAATGTAATGCATAAAGACAAGCCAGCGCGAAACTTTGATTATGCTTACTGGACTGGGCGCGATTGGACTAATATTTACAGTGCAAAGGATGGCTTGGGTATTGCTGAGTTCTTTGGCGACTCTGAAGTCAAGGAAATACGTTTTAAGGCCGAGTATGTATTCGAGGGCGAAACAGCTATTGACCATGAGCTACGCGATGTAATGGCAAAACTCGATGTAGTACCTTTCCGAAACAGCTACTTTAGCGTGCCAATCGGTAATCTTCAGTTGCCACCATCACCTAAGAATACTCGTGGAGATCTATCCTATGTTTCAAATCCCAAACCATATCAGGATGTAATGAACAGCTTGGTTGATGCCATTAAGGTTGGAAACTACCAAGGATTGCAGAAACACTTTACACCCGAGGGTTTTGAAATGTATAAAAACATTCTGCAGTATGGGCAGGCTAAAGTAATCAGGGAGCCCGAGTTCCAGTTTATCCATTTTGAGGATGGAGTAATGTGCCGATCACTACCCATGAGCTTTAGCTTTGCCAACAACAACCGCAATTTTATTGAGGATATTGTATTCTACTTCAATACCGATCGCAAGATATCGAGTCTCTCCATGGGGTTAGGACAAGTTGCCCTCGACGATATTATTGGTAAGGATATGTGGAGCGAACGGGTTAGAATGGTGCTGATAAACTTCCTAGAAAACTACAAAACGGCATATGCCCTTAAACGGCTCGACTACATAGAGAGTATTTTTGCCGACGATGCTTTAATAATTGTAGGTTCCGTTTTAAAGACTAAGACTACAGGCGATAATCCATACCGAAACAACCAGATTGTCCAATACAATCGTTACACCAAGGAGCAGTTTATCCGTAACCTAAAGCATTCATTTGCCTCCAAGGAGTTTATAAATATTCGCTTCGAGGATAATATTATACGCAAGTCGGGAAGGGGTGGCGAGGTGTATGGTATTCAGATTAAGCAGGATTACTTCTCGTCGAATTATGGCGACACGGGTTACCTATTTCTGCTTGTCGATCTTAATAACTCCGACCTACCGGTTATCCACGTTCGTACTTGGCAGCCACATAAGAACGCCGATGGAAGTATATACGGGTTGGGCGATTTTTAGCGTGTCACCCTGAGCGTGTCACTCTTCGACTTCGCTCAGAGTGACCCATTTTCATGGTGATCGTAGTCTTTCAGTCATGGTGATCGTAGTCTTTCAGTCATGGTGA
>CAZBBA010000025.1:2099-43702 GCA_964490015.1 uncultured Rikenellaceae bacterium | reverse complement strand
TCATGGTGATCGTAGTCTTTCAGTCATGGTGATCGTAGTCTTTCAGTCATGGTGAGCGAAGTCGAACCATGACTACACTAAACCAAAACAACCATGTACGTTTACATTCTTAAATGCAACGATAACAGTTACTATACAGGAGTCACCAACAACATCGAGCGTCGGCTTGCCGAGCATGAAAGTGGATATAACGAAACGTGTTATACCTTTAAACGCCGTCCCGTTCAATTGGTATTCTTTGAGACGTTTCCAACCCCTATGTCGGCTATACGATTCGAAAAACAGGTGAAACGATGGACAAGAGCCAAAAAGGAGGCGTTAATAGAAAGGAATTGGCAAAGGTTACACGAACTTGCAAAGTGCCTGAATGACACAACACATGAGAACTACAGGTCACCCTTCGACTCCGCTCAGGGTGACCCATCGTCATAGTTCGACTTCGCTCACTATGACTCTGAATGCATTCGAAGGAACTCTCGTCACCCTGAGTGTAGTGTTTAGTTTCTGGTGAGTTTATGTCACCCTGAGCGAGTCACCCTTGAGCGTGTCACCCTGAGCGAGTCACCCTGAGCGAGTCACCCTGAGCGAAGTCGAAGGGTGACCCCATTGTCATGGTGAGCGAAGTGTTTCAGTCATGGTGAGCGAAGTGTTTCAGTCATGGTGAGCGAAGTGTTTCAGTCATGGTGAGCGAAGTCGTTCAGTCATGGTGAGCGAAGTCGAACCATGACTATTATTTTTTTTCTTATCTTCGTTACTACAATAGCAACCAACCCTAAACCCATGAAGCACTTTTTACACCTAATGCTAATACTTGCATTAACCACCATAGCCGCCCAAGCGCAAATCAATGTAAAATCGTTCAAACTACTCGACAACGACCTCGATGCACGTGTACACCACCCCAAGCGTGACCAGAACGTCGAGGTGTGTGCCATAATAAAGGTTGTTACCTCTCAAACGGGCTTCTCCTTCGATGTGGGCTCGCTGGGCGTGGTGGCCACCGAGCAGAAAACCGGAGAGATATGGGTTTACGTACCCCGTGGCGTACAACGCATTACCATAAGCCACCAACAGCTGGGCGTGCTTAGAAATTACGCTTTGCCCATTCCCATTAATTCGGCCACTGCTTATGAGATGGTTTTGGTTACCGCCGATGTTGAAATAGTAGTAAGGGAGCGTGAAATTGTAACCCAATGGCTTGCCATAAACTCAACCCCTGCTGGGGCAAATGTATTTATTGAGGAAAGATTGGTGGGTACAACACCCTATACAGGCCAATTCCCCGAGGGCGATTACACCTACCGCATTGAGCTGCCCCGCTACCACCCCGAAGCGGGTAAAATTACCCTTAAGGGAAAACGTGAAACCCTTACCTTTAACCTACGCCCACGCTTTGGGAATGTTAGCATAACCTCTAGCCCTGAGAATGGCATGATGATTTACCTGAACGATGAGAACACTGGCAAAACCACCCCCGCAACCCTTGAGGGCGTGAGCAGCGGCAACCAAACCGTTAAGCTCATGAGCCAGTGGTACCAGCCACAGGCCAAAACGGTTACGGTAAACGATAACCAAACCACCACGGCATCCTTTACCATGGAACCAGCATTTGCCAGTATTACAGTAAAAACCACACCATCGGCCGATATACTTATTAATGGTACAAAAAAAGCAACCGGTAACTATACCGACCGTATGCTAACGGGAATTTACACGCTTAAAGCGGAGCTCGATAAGCACTACCCCGAAGAACGGCAATTGATTGTGGAAGCAGGCAAGGCGCAGAACATTTCCCTTGACCTTAAGCCAAAAACCGGAAGGGTTGATATAACCAGCACCCCATTTGATGCTAAAATTAAGCTTAACGGTAAGGACTACGGCACCACGCCAACCACCGTAAGGGATTTACTGATAGGCACCTACACTATTACGCTTGAAAAGCAAGGCTACGGCACCATAACCAAAACCGTTACCATTGCCGAAGGCAAAACCACCGAGGTAAACGAAACCCTGCCTACTGGCATGGAGGTAACCATTGCCAGCACCCCCAGCGGTGCACAGCTAACCATTGATGGCGTTTCGACAGGCTCAACTCCCGTAACCACAACCCTTGCCTTTGGCAACCACATTCTAAAACTATTAAATGGTAAAAAGGAGATATACGAAACCATTACCGTTACGCAGGGAGGCAAAACACGGTGGGAGTTTGATGTGAGTGAGGTTGAGCCTTTAATAGATAAAAGAGATGGCAAGGTTTACAAAACAGTAAAGATTGGAAACCAGGTTTGGATGGCCGAAAACCTTGCCTATAAACCTAGTAGCGGTAACTACTGGGCATACGATAATAATAGTAGCAACGTGGCCAAGTACGGTTACTTGTACGACTGGCAAGCTGCAAAGAATGTGTGTCCCGCAGGCTGGCACCTGCCCAGTGATGCGGAGTGGTCACAGCTAACCGATTTTGTGGGTAGTGACCCAGGCACCAAGCTAAAAGCCAAAAGCGGCTGGAGCAGCTTTGGAAACGGAACCGACAACTACGGTTTCTCGGCGCTTCCGGGAGGCGGCCGAAGTCGCAATAGTAAATTCGGCACAATTGATGACTACGGTTTCTGGTGGAGTTCTACCGAGTTCAAGGCCGATAACGCCTGGGGCTGGAACTTGTACTACGATTACAGCGGTGTTGGCAGGAGTTACTACGGTAAGAGTTGGGGTTTTTCCGTCCGTTGCATAAAAGATTAAAAGAAAAGATTGTAAAATATGATACGCATAAATATACTTATTGCTTTCCTTTGCCTTTCGTCCAGTTTGCTATCCCCAAACATAAGCGTAAAATCCTTTCGTCTGCTAGAGAACGACCTAGATGCCCGCGTTCACCACCCCAAGCGCGATCAAAATGGCGAGGTATGCGCCATTATTAAAGTGGTTACCACCCAAACCGATTTCGATTGGGAACCCGATGCCCTGGGCATTGTGGCAGCCGAGCGTAAAACGGGCGAGTACTGGCTATACGTGCCCCGCGGAGCTCGTCGCTTAACCATAAAGCACGATAAATTAGGTATTTTACGCAACTACCAGTACCCGGTTGCCATTCAAGCCGCCACGGTGTATGTTATGGAGTTGATTACCGCCCGTGTAACCACCATTGTTGAGGAGGAGATAATCCCCACCCAGTGGCTGGTGATAACCTCGGAACCCGATGGTGCCGATGTTTACATAAACGACCAGCCCGTTGGTAGAACCCCATACCAAAACGAGTTGCCAATTGACAGGTACACCTGGCGGATAAGCCGTGAACTATATCTTTCCGATGCTGGTGTTGTTCAGATTACTAAGGATAAAAGGGAGGTTCTTAACGTTAAGCTAAAGCCAAACTTCGGTACCCTCAATATTGCAACTTCGCCTGAAAGTGGTGCTGATATAACCCTTAATGGCATTACGCTTGGGCAAAAGACACCTGCCACACTGGAAAAGATTCCAGCAGGTGAACATACCATATCTGTGAGGCACGACATGTACGAAACAACATCCCAGCGAGTTACACTAAACGCAGGGCAAACTTTGCCTGTAAATATAAGTATGAAGCCCACCTTTGCTGTTGTTATAGTTAACACAGAACCTAAATCGGAGATATACATAAATGGTGAGAGAAAGGGGAGTGGAAGCTGGAAGGGAAAGCTTAACCCAGCCGTTTATACATTTGAGGCCAAACTCGATAAGCATAACACCGCCAACCAAAGGCATCCCATTGAAGCGGGTAAACCGCTAAACTTAACCCTAAGCCCAACACCCAAAACAGGTGAACTAAAAGTAGTTACTACTCCATTCGATACAAATATTACGCTTGATGGCAAGGACTACGGCACTACGCCAACCACCGTAAGGGATTTGCTGATAGGTAGCTACACGCTAACGCTTGAAAAGCAAGGCTACGGTACTGTAACCAAAACCATTACCATTGCCGAAGGCAAAACCACCGATATAAACGAGACCCTGCCCAGCGGAATGGAGGTAACCATAACAAGTACCCCCAGTGGTGCACAGCTATGGGTTGGTGGAGTTTCCGTTGGCACAACTCCATACAAAACAACGCTTGCCTTTAGCAGCCATAGCGTAAAGCTGGTAAACGGGAAAAAGGAGGTAAACGAAACCATAAACGTAACTCAGGGCGGAAAAACACGGTGGGAGTTTGATGTTGCTGAATTTCCACCAACAGGATCTTTTACTGATAGTAGAGACCGAAAAACCTACAAATACGTAACCATAGGTAAACAGGTATGGATGGCCGAGAACCTTGCCTACAAGCCTAGCAGTGGAAGCTATTGGGCATACGATAATAATAGCAGCAACGTGGCCAAGTACGGCTACCTGTACGACTGGCAAACCGCAAAGAATGTTTGCCCCACGGGCTGGCACCTGCCCAGCGATGCTGAGTGGACACAGTTTACCGATTTTGTGGGTAGCAACCCCGGCACCAAGCTAAAAGCCAAAAGCGGCTGGAGCAGCAATGGCAACGGAACCGATGACTACGGTTTTTCGGCTCTTCCCGGGGGCCACCGTTACAGCTATGGGACATTCATCAGCATTGGTGACAACGGTTACTGGTGGAGTTCTACCGAGCTCAATGCCAGTAGCGCCTGGTACCGGGCCATGTTCTACAGTAGCAGCTTTGTAAGCAGGCTCGGCAGCAATAAGAGTTGGGGTTTTTCCGTCCGTTGCGTCAGGGATTTTTAGTCAATTTGACTATTTGAAACTTTGACAATTTTTACCCTGAGCGAAGCGATAGCGGAGTCGAAGTGGAGTGGAACCATGTTACTGAGGTTACCTTTCGACTCCAGGGTGACATACTAGTCATTTTGAACGAAGTCGTATTGCTAAACCCTGTGAAATTGTTTTGTGATACATTTGTAGCATCAATGGAAACAATATCGGAGATTAATCGGTAAATTTTTACAGCACAAAACCTTAGCACCATGAATGTAGCAGAATTAAAACTAGATTTATTCCGTAAGTTGGACAACCTTGATGGAGCTCGGCTGGAAAAAGTCTACGAAAAGATACTTTCCCTTATCGCTTCCGAGCCGCACAAGCAAGATGAAATATCTCCCGAAGTGAAAGCCGCATTGGATGCAGCTATGGAATCAAGTAATTATGGCCGGGGGGGTTCGCATGAGGAGGCCATGCGTATGACAAAAGAAAAATACCCCAACCTATTTTCATGAAAACTTTTACCTAGACAGACCTAGCCCTAAGGGATTATCATGATAATATCGATTACCTTTTACGCAAATGGTCCGAAAAGGAGGCCATAAATTTTATGGTGGATGTGGAGAACGTCCTGTTTAACCTAAAGGCTGGCAATGTCGAATACAAGGAAAGTGATTACCACAACATAAGGCAGTGTGTTGTCTGCAAGCAAATAACCCTCTACTATCGTCATCTTAATGATAAGGAGGTAGAACTTCTTCGCTTTTGGAATAATGAAAAGATTGGCGTAAATTAAGACTCTAAACATCCCATTTGAGCGGCTCTTTTCTCACCCTTATCATATTTCTATGTTATCTGGAGCAAGGCCACCCTTTCGGTTTAGGCTCTGCACTTGTCGAAGTTATCCTTGCTGGCTCCTGCCTACCACCAATACGAATAGCCTAGCTGTTAACGGTCTGGTGAGTATTGTGCCTACCCAGGCTTAGCAATCGTTACGTCCGGACTGGAATGGACTCTAAGGTTCTGGCAGTAAGTCCAATATTTATGATTTATGAACATATTCATGAGTTGAGTCCATTTTTAGGTTATGGATTGGTTTCTTTATTATTAGTTGACCTTATCGTGGTCTTTCATATCTTATTGCTTTGGTAGCCACAAAAAAATCCTTAAATTCGTTACCCTAACCATAACCAATCCTTATCCCATGAGGCACTTTTTACACCTATTGATGTTCCTTGTATTTACCACCATTACCACACAAGCCCAAAATATCAGCGTAAAATCTTTTAATCTGATTGAGAATGATATGGACGCACGCGTTACCTTTTCCAAACATGATCAGAACGGTGAGGTGTGCGCCATAATTAAGGTGGTAACTACCCAAACCGATTTCGATTGGGAACCCGATGCGCTGGGCATAGTAGCAGCCGAGCGCAAAACGGGCGAGTACTGGCTGTACGTGCCCCGCGGTGCCCGCCGCCTAACCATAAAGCATAATAAGTTAGGTATTTTACGCAACTACCAGTACCCGATTGCCATTCAAGCCGCTACGGTGTATGTTATGGAGTTGATTACCGCCCGTGTAACCACCATTGTTGAGGAGGAGATTATCCCTACCCAGTGGCTGGTGATAACCTCAGAACCGGAGGGGGCTGATGTGTATATCAATGATCTACTCCGAGGGCAAACTCCTTTCTCTAAGGAGTTTGAGGTAGGCGATTACAATTACCGGTTGGAGAAGATACTCTATCACCCGGAGGCTGGTAAGATTAATCTCTCGTCTGGAAAAAAAGAAAATTTAGATTTTAAGTTAAGGCCTAATTTTGGTTATATCCATGTCAGTACCTCACCAGAAAATGGTGCAACCGTAACAGTTAATGGCAGTCAATTACCGGGCAATAGTCCTGTAAAATCAGGCATGCTAAAATCGGGGATTTACAATGTAGAGGCAAGTAAAGCGCTTTTCCACTCCGTAAGCCAACAGGTTACCGTTACCGATGGTCAAACAAGCATTATTACGCTTAATATGCAGCCTGCTTTTGGTGGAGTTACTATTAATACAAACCCTGAGCAAGGAGCAGAAGTAATTCTAAATGGTAACCCTACGGGTAAAACAACTCCCGCATCCCTTGAAAGATTACCCCGCGGTGAGCACACAATAACCGTTCGCAAAGAGTGGTACCAACCCCAAACGCAACGCGTAACACTAAACGATGGAGAAAGTAAAGAACTTTCAATTGCCATGCAGCCAACCTTTGGTAATGTAAATATTACGGCTGAAGCTGATGCATCCATATATATAGCCAATGAGTTTAAGGCAAAAGGCAAGTGGGAAGGAAGACTTATGGCAGGAATCTATACCGTGGAGGCTCGCAGGGATCGATACCACAACGATACCAAGCAGATGCAGGTGGAGTTAGGCAAAACCCATAACCTAAGCCTCCACCCAAAGCCCATGCAGGGCGCACTTAAAATTGAAACTACCCCCTTTAAGGCCAAAATTATCCTTAATGGCATTGACTACGGTACTACCCCCAACACCATAAGAGGATTGTTGGTGGGCGAATACACACTGGTTCTTGTTAAAGATGATTATGGCACCGTAACCAAAACCATTACCATTGCCGAGGGCAAAACTACTGAAGTAAACGAAACCCTACCCAGCGGCATGGAGATAACCATTGTAAGTAATCCTAGCGGAGCCCAGCTTAGCATAGATGGGGTTCCGGTAGGCTCTACGCCATTTACCACAATGCTTAGTTTTGGTAACCATAATCTAAAGTTAGTTAATGAAAAAAAGATTCTTAATGAGGATATTTTTATTAAGCAGGATGGTAAGAATAAATGGGAATTTGATGTGCAAATTGGTAAAGACATATCTATTGGTTCTAATCCAATTGGTTTGGAGGTAATGATTGATGGTATAAACTATGGCAAAACTCCAGTAAGAACAAATATTTCATATGGGAAACATAATATCAAAATTGTTAATGGAAATAGAGTTGTTGAGGAGACAATTGATGTAAATACAGATGAAAAGGTTATATGGATATTCAATGTTGAAGATTTTGAACCAGAAATGGTTTTTATTAGGGGAGGAAGTTTTGTCATGGGCTGTACCAGCGAGCAGGGTTTGAGTTGTTTTGAAAACGAGAAACCTTCACACAGCAAAACTGTAGATGATTTTTATATAGGAAAATATGAGATTACAGTTTCCCAGTTCAAGGCATTTGTTGATGATACGGGTTATAAAACTGATGCAGATCGTAGAGTTGCTAACTACGGGAGTTATATTTGGGATGGTAAAAACTGGATTAAGAAGGATGGAATTAATTGGCATTACGATGTAAAGGGGAACAAACGTCATGAAAGAGAATATAATCACCCAGTAATTCATATTAGTTGGAATGATGCTATTGCTTATTGCGAATGGTTAAGCAAGAAAACGGGTAAGAAATTTAGATTACCATCTGAATCAGAGTGGGAATATGCAGCAAGAGGAGGGCAGCAAAGTAATGCTAACAAGTATGCGGGAAGTAAGAAAGTTGACGAGGTTGCTTGGTTTACAAGTAATAGTAGTGGTAAAACTCAGCCTGTAGGTCAAAAAAAACCTAACGAATTGGGGCTATTCGATATGAATGGCAATGTTGCAGAATGGTGCGCAGACGATTGGCATTCTAGCTATATTGGAGCTATAAGTTATGGAAGAGCATGGAATGATAGTCCTCGAAGTTCGAATCGCGTATTCCGAGGGGGTGGGTGGAATAATAATGCTCAGAATGTCAGGGTATCAATAAGATCAAATAGCACCCCGGATAGTCGTTTTAATACAATGGGTTTCAGGGTAGTTTGCACACAATAGTTTACAAGGACTTAAAAAAATAAGCAAATATTTATCAACTTAACTGAATTAACTTCTGTCTCTCTATTTCAGGGTGGTAACTTTTCAGCAAAACGAAAAGACCAACCGGGTGGGCTGGTCTTAGGTAGTGACCCCGACAGGATTGTTCGCTTTAATAGCCGTTTAGCTCGGAAGCTCACGATCCCGCCTTTGGGAAAAAGCCATTTCGAGACTTTCATAAAACACGAAAGGCCAATCCGTTTGGATTAGCCTTCTGAGTGACCCCGGCGGGATTCAAACCCACGACCTTCAGAACCGGAATCTGACGTTCTATTCAGCTGAACTACGGGGCCAGTGCGGTGCAAAAATAGTTAAAAAAACCAAACCTGCAATCAATGTCCATATTTGGTCAATGCTAAATTACCTCATACAATTGGGTTTTAGTGGCCAAAAATCCTCAATATTAACAGCTGTATACAATTTTGTAGGTAGTTTGTTTTTATATCAGGGCGGCAGAGTATGTTTTGGCAGAACATGGCCGAGTGCAAATCCAATTTCAATCTAGCAAATCGAGTTTTAAATTTTTGTGAAAGATTTTTTCACAAACACACAAATGCAAATCAACTAAGGCTTCATATTGATGTAATTATTGCTTTGCGCATAAATCTTAATCGCTTCAAACCTGTTGTTTGTGCCTAGTTTGCTGTAAATATGCTTTGTGTGTGTTTTTACTGTTTGCAGGCTAATATTCAGTTTACATGCTATCTCTTTGGTCTGTAATCCTTCGATAAGGAGATTGATTATCTCCAACTCCCTGTTTGTTAGCGTGTAATTTGGCTCTAAATGTCTAAACTGCGGCTGGCTGATAAACTTAATTAGCCTGTTGGCTATTTTGGGGCTTATGCGCTTGCCCTGGTTTAGCACGCTTTCAATCTCTTCAACCAGGGTGTTGCGCTGGTTGTCGTTAAGCAGTATCCAGTCGGCGCTGGTTAGCACGCCATCCCGTTGTTTGACCATTTCGGCTGATGGGTTATCGGCCGATAGGTACAGGCAAACCTTGGCCTCCTGGTTTTCGACCTGCCTAAGCAGGGCTTTGCCCTCCTCACCCTTTAGGTTGATATTAAACACCACTATCACCTGGTCGTCCTTTCCCTTGCCGTCGATGGTTTGCTGCTGGTAGTCGGAGGTTTTAACCGATTTCACCAGGCCATTATCCTCAACCTGATGGATACTATAGCCCTGCTCATCGACCATTTTATCAACAACTGCCAGTCTGATCATGGGGAAATAGTTTGCTTAAATCGTAGTAAAGATAAATAAATGTGATATTAAATGCGCCCAGAAGTGATAAAATGTATTCTTATCGATACGATTTGTGGTAAACAATCCGCTCAATCCATTATTTGTGGAAGGGGAAATCGTTCAAATCGTCAACTTTTTCTATCTTTGCCCACTCATTTTAAATCTTACAACACCAACGCTTTATGGATTATAATTTCTCTGCAATTGAGCAAAAGTGGCAGCAGTACTGGAAGGAAAACAAGACCTATAAGGTTGATATAGATACATCGCGACCTAAGTACTACGTGCTCGATATGTTCCCCTACCCATCGGGGGCTGGGCTTCACGTGGGCCATCCGCTGGGGTATATCGCCTCCGATATCTACTCGCGCTACAAGCGATTGCAGGGATTCAATGTGCTGCACCCCATGGGCTACGATGCCTTTGGCCTACCCGCCGAGCAGTACGCCATACAAACTGGGCAACACCCAGCCTTAACCACCGATATCAATATCAAAAGATATAGAGAGCAGCTCGATAAGATTGGTTTTAGCTACGACTGGGATCGGGAGGTTCGCACTTGCGAGCCCGACTACTACCACTGGACCCAGTGGGCATTTGTAAAAATGTTCAAGCATTTTTATAATAACGCTAAACAAAAAGCAGAGCCCATTGACCAGCTGATTGCCGAGTTTAAGATAAATGGTAATACCATGGTTAATGCTGCCTGCAGCGAGGTTGAAACATTTTCCGCACAGCAGTGGAATGGCATGAGCGAGAAGGAGCAGCAAGAAGTTCTGCTAAGCTACCGCATGGCCTACCTGGCCGATACCATGGTGAACTGGTGCCCAGCGCTGGGAACCGTTCTGGCCAACGACGAGGTGAAGGAGGGCGTTTCTGTGCGTGGAGGGCATCCCGTGGAGCAACGCAAGATGAAGCAGTGGTGCCTTCGCATTTCGGCCTACGCCGAGCGCATGCTTACCGATTTGGAAACCATCGACTGGACCGACTCGCTGAAGGAGATTCAGCGTAACTGGATTGGCCGCTCCGAGGGTGCCGAGGTTACCTTCAAAATTGATGGCAGCGATAGTGGAATCTTGGTATTCACCACTCGTCCCGATACCATCTACGGCGCTACCTTTATGGTGTTGGCGCCCGAGAGCGAGCTGGTTAATGAGTTAACCACACAGGAGTACAAGCAAGCGGTTGAAGAATACATAACCCTTGCCAAGCGCAAAACCGAGCGCGAGCGTCAGGCCGAGGCCAAAAAGGTTTCCGGACAGTTCACGGGTAGCTATGCCATAAACCCTTTCACCGAGCAGCGCATTCCCATTTGGATTAGCGAGTACGTGTTGGCTGGATATGGAACTGGGGCCATTATGGCCGTTCCGGCGCACGATAGCCGCGACTTTGTATTCGCCAAAACCTTTGGTTTACCCATAGTACAAACCGTTATCCAACCCGGCGAAACGCCATCCGATCCTGCAACTTGGACCGAGTCGTACGACTCCAAGGAGGGTATTGTTATCAATAGCGGAATTCTGAATGGCCTTGATGTGAAGGAGGCTATTCGCACAATAAACGAGAATATCGAGAGGCAGGGGCTTGGTCGCTGCAAGGTGAACTATCGGTTGCGCGATGCCATTTTTAGCCGTCAGCGTTACTGGGGCGAGCCTTTCCCTGTTTACTATAAGGATGGATTGCCCTACGCTATTGATGAGGATAAGCTGCCCCTGGAGTTGCCCGAGGTGGATGCTTACCTGCCCACCGAGAAGGGTGAGCCACCACTTGGCCGCGCCAAGAATTGGCAAACCGCCGAGGGCTATCCCTACGAGCTAAGCACCATGCCCGGCTTTGCCGGCTCATCGGCCTATTACCTGCGTTACATGGATCCTAAAAACGATAAGGGTCTTGTATCGAAGGAGGCCAACGAGTACTGGGAGAATGTTGACCTATACATCGGAGGAACCGAGCATGCCACTGGACACCTTGTTTATTCTAGATTCTGGAACAAGTTCCTTTTCGATCTGGGATACGTTTGCAAGAACGAGCCCTTTAAAAAGTTGATAAACCAGGGGATGATTCAGGGACGATCGAACTTTGTATACCGGATTAAGGGAACTAACCAGTTTGTGTCGTACAACCTTCGCCAAAACTACGATGTAACCGAAATTCATGTGGATGTGAATATCGTGGAGAATGATGTGCTCGATACGGACAAGTTCCGCGCCTGGAGGCCTGAGTTTGCCAATGCCGAGTTTATCCTCGAGAATGGTAAGTACGTGTGCGGCTGGGCAGTTGAGAAGATGAGCAAGAGCATGTACAATGTGGTAAACCCCGACGATATTGTTGAGAAGTACGGTGCCGACACGCTCCGCATTTACGAGATGTTTCTGGGCCCGCTTGAGCAGTCGAAACCCTGGGATACCAACGGAATTGATGGCGTGCACAAATTCCTACGTCGCCTATGGCGCTTGTACCACGATGCGAACAACCAGCCCAATATAAGCAACGAAACTGCAACGAATGACGAGCTAAAAGTTATTCATAGAACTATTAAAAAGATTAGTCAGGCCATTGAGAACTTCAGCTTCAATACTGGTGTTTCGGCCTTTATGATCTGTGTGAATGAACTTACCGATCTGAAGTGTAGTAAGCGCCAAATTCTTGAGCCGCTAACCATTCTGATTGCGCCCTACGCACCGCATATAGCGGAGGAACTTTGGCAACTTTTGGGACATCAGCAAAGCGTATGCGATGCCCAATGGCCCGAGTTTAAGGAGGAGTACCTGGTTGAAAGCTCGTTTACCTGCCCAATATCGTTTAACGGGAAGACCCGCTTTACGCTCGATATCCCACTAAACCTGGCCAAGGAGGAGGTTGAAAAGATGGTGTTGGCCAATGAGCAAACCGCTAAGTACCTTGAGGGCAAAGCACCCAAAAAGATTATTGTTGTTCCCAACAAAATTGTGAACGTGGTGGTTTAGGTTTAGTCCATGTTCAAACGAAAAATGGAGGTAATTTACCTCCATTTTTCGTTCGATATTATTGAAGTTTGAAAATTGCAAGAGATTAGTCCTGAGCATTCTTAAGATTTTTCTCGGCAATTTTCAACTTTGCCTTTAAATCTTTCTGCTTTTGTTTTAATTTTTTGGCGTTTTCCTTGCCCTTAGTTTGCTGTGAAGCACCTTTCTTTAGCTGCTTTTCGGCCTCTTTTACACCTGTTTTTGCGGTTTTAAGTTCAGCCTTGAAGTCGGTGGAGAGCTGTTTTAGTTCAACCTTGGCCTCCTCACGCTCGTCGCGATCCTTCGATTTCATCCTTTTCTCAAGGGCCTTTTTGCTCTTATTAAAGTTTTTTGTAAGGCTTTTTTCTTGGTTTTCATATGATTTTTTCTCGCTCTTCCCCGATTTCACCATACTAGCCCCTTCGCGAATTAACTCCTCATTGGCCGCAATATCTTCATTCACTTTTGCAACTTTGGCTTCCGCTTCCTCAACCTTATTCTGGAGTTTGGTCAGCTTATCCACTGCTTGTGCCATGGGCTGTGACGAGGCTAAAACCAGCAGGGCAATTACGATGTAAACTTTTTTCATAAAGTTATGCGGTGAAATGCCAGTTAATAATATCACAAACATAAGAAATATTGTTTGTTTTTTTTTGCATTGCAAAGCAGAATATTTATTATTACTACTGAGAATATTTACAAAAACAAATAGCTTTCGTCGCTATCAACCAATATCTTAAGGTTAAATACAAGAATATCGATGGACAACCTTTCACTGCTGCCAAGTTCCAACAACCCCTTTGTTTACGGCAATTCAAAAGCAGGAAAACTGCTTATTTGCGGAAATGCGAATCCAACGGATGTAATGGAACTGGTAATTCCTACGGAAAAATGGGTAAATAGTTATCTGAGCGACAGCAAAAATAGCTTGGTTATTCATCTCGATCTCTGCTACATTAGCAATCCCGCGAGTCTGATGATTACCGGATTGCTTAGGCTTGTCAGCCATTCTTCCGATCCGCTCCGAACCACGGTCTTTTGGCATTACAATGCCGACGATGAGGATATGTTTGAGATGGGCGATGACTACACCGATTGGGTGAAATGCTCATTTAACCTGGTGAAACATTCATCGGCCAGCTACCTGAGCATTGCAAAAAGCGACGTTTCTCCTTTGGTATATATCGATACCACAGGTGATTTTCTTGTTCATGGTAGTTCCAAAATGGACAACCCCATGGCCTTTTTCCGTCCTCTTCTAAGATGGCTTAGCGATAGGCTTTTGGTTGACAAACCGGATGTTTTAACCCTAAACATCAATCTTACCGAAGTTCTACCTTCCAGCGAGCCTTACATCAACGCATTGGTTTTCCTAGTTGATGCCATTGGCCAGCTGGGCACCAAGGCTACAATAGAATGGTGCTACTCAAATCATGAAATCGAAAGGTTAGGAGAGGAGATCTTAAGTCAACTTTCAATACATTACCGGTTTAAACAGGTTGCGCTATAGTTTTTTATATCGCCTCGAAATGGAGTAAGTTTTTCCAACTTAGAAACGAAGAGGATTTTTTGTTGTTCGTGGAGTTTTTTTGTACGGTTTTTGATACATATAGTAGCGATTTTTAAAGAAAACCATTTTCAATTTGATTTTTGCGTATTTGTTAAAAATGGAATGTGGATTTTGTTGACAGAAAAGTTAGGCTTGAACGGAAATACCACCCTGCCTAGTTTATCGATGTGTTGAGGATCAAAGTTATCAAATACCCAAAATTTGCTTCTCAAAACCTGTTTTCTTTCACGATAATGCAGTTACAGTATCGAGAAAGGATGGTTTAGGACTATGGGAAAATTGATGTGTAGGTATATATTGAGATATTAAAAACAACCTCCATTCTCTGTTAAGAAAATATATGCTGAGAATAATTAATATACTAAACAATGAGTAGAGTATAATGATTACTGAAAAGATTCAACTTATCGAGAAGTATTGCTCATTGCAAAACAATGGGTTTAAAAGTAATATCCCGTACATTGATGCCGGAGTAAATGACATTCCCCTTTTCAGTAAAATTCCCCACGATTACCTTAAGTTTCTGCAAAACGTGTCCAATGGTTTTGTTTTGAACGATATCTACCTATTTGGCACCTGCTCGTTCAAGCATCCCAAATCCTTGCAAATTATCGATTGTCTATTTGATGCAAATACTAGGTCTATCGATAGTGGCCATTGTGGTGGAATGCTTGTAATTGGTGGAAGCGCAACCAAGTGTTTTGCCTTTAATCCTGATCTTAGCCGACAAAGACCCTACGTAATTATTGAGAACGACGGAACCGATAAATCTTACTGTAAAACCTTTGAGGAGTTCTTCCTGAGGACATTTTCGCTTGCCGATATTAAAGTAGATGCCCTTCGGGTCAACGGGTTTAACCCCCTAGTTGGTGAGGTTGCCGATTACATGGATATTATCGGTGTGCTGGCCTACTTTCATGAGACTTGCGTTCCGCTTATCCCCGACGATTACCAGAATTTTCTGATGGATACCGCCAATGGTTTTGCCTGGAATGGAGCTGAATTTTACGGTACAACCAGCGTAAATGCTCCAGACAGCAACTACTCCATGGACGATATAATTGATATTAACCTGAAGTGGATGGACTACCCCGAGTTTAAGGGGAAATTGGTAGTAGGCAGCTGCGACGACGATATTTTTGTATATAATAGCGTGGACAATGTGTACGAAGTTGTCGATCGCAGCGGGAAGGATGCGCTGGTAACTTACGCCCTATTCGACGAACTCTTTATTAACGAATTATAGTTCAAAAGCCCATAATTTCAACAACTAATGACTATCCCTAAAACAAAAACCCACAACAAACCAATTCCCTAAAAAGATGAAACGAACCTCCTTTCTAATCGCCCTAATCCTTATTGGCTTGACTGCAAAACCGCAGGATATTTCCAGCAACAACAAGGTGCCCGCATCGTACGACCGTAGCTCAATTACCCTACTATTTGTCGATTTTTCGCTGGGTGGCAGCGAAACCAAGGCAATTAAAGCCCTTAGGTTTTCGGATAAGTACGATAACAATAACCTGGAGTCGTTAATCCTAATGCCCTCGTTCAAGCGCGACGAAGCTCCACTTAACAAGATGTACGAGAAGCTAATTGCAGTGAACAACATTGTTCCCAAGAACGACCTATACGACCTCCTTATCAAGGATATGGATAGGTTAAGTGTGGGTAGGATGATACTGGCCAAGTGGTATAACCGGAAGCCCGATGGCACCATGGATATGGATCTCGTGCATCAGCGGGGCCGCTTTACGGCCACCGACGCCGATGTTCTGCGAGCCCAAACCTCAAAGCGTGGCAATGCAGCTCTGGAGGAGTTTGGCAACAGGCTTATCAATCAAAGTTTTATTCAGGTGATAGATTTGGTTGATCTAAAAACATCAACTGCTCAGGGATCTAGAGGCTGGACTGCCACGGCAAACAGCTACCTGTTCCGAATCGACTTTAACGATCAGGTGCGAAATGCCTTCTACGATACCTGGATTTACGATGATGACCCCGAGGAGTTAAAAACTCAAAAGCGCAACGCATTCGATGCGCTGCAGGTACCCGTCGTTCCGGTTTCGCAGAAATCGACAGCTGTAACCGCCACTGAGTCGTCGGATAAGGCCAACCCACGATCGTACGATGAGCTGATGAACGAGCTGATACAAAAATCGTACGAGGATAACCTGTACCGCCATGAGATGGACGTGCCCGAGCTGCAGGTGGTTACACCCATTTATGCCACCAATCCCCTACGGGCCAAAATTGGACTTAAGGAGGGCCTAAAAACCGATCATCGGTACTTTGTGTACGAGTATGTTTACAATTCTAGAACAAGTCAGGCTGAGCCCAAACGCCGAGGTGTAATCAGGGCCGAATCGGCCTCGAAAATTGTCGATAACCGGCATGTGGCCACCGGTCAAATGGATATGTCGCAATTCTACCAGGTTCATGGGCTAAAGTTGCGTGAGGGTTACACCATTGTACAGAAGAACGATAATGGCGTTGAGGCAATTGGCGGCTGGGATATGGGCGAGATTGGAGGTATTAATGGTCGACTTGAGTATCGCCTTGGCTTTACAGGAGTAAAAGCGGTGTTTGCACACGTTGAGTTGGGCTGGGAGGCAAAGGAATACCCCAATGCGCCAGCAATTCTAGGTCTGCAAAGTGGCGATTTCTCCTTTCTTCGGGTGGCAGGCGGAATCTCCAAGGGGCTTCAGTTAACCCGAAATATTGAATTTCGGCCATACCTAGCCATTGGGCTGGAGCAAGTTTCTAGCAAGGAACTCGACGATGCCGAGAATTACATTGGCGCATTCTACCTAAAACCCGGGGGGAATATCGCCATAAACCTATTTACCCACAACTTTCAGGTGTTTGGTGGTGCAGGATACTTTGCTTTTATTACCGAGGCCGAGGATAGCAACGAGAATACTTTTGGGGCATACAAGGATGTATTCGAGAATCGGAGTGGCCTTACCACAACCATCGGGTTTAGGATAGGATTCTAGAATCTGTTTTTTTAATAATCAACTACTTTTATCAGGATTTTTATGGATGTAGGATATGTGGCCGCTACTGGTCGTGGCAGAACAGTTCGTACTCCCAGCGGGGCGATATGGATCACTCGTACCCATTAAACAAGTAAAACGCAAATCATGGCCGATAACGAAACCACCACCAAGTCATCACCCATCCAAACCGCCGTAATGGCTGTTGCTTACCTTGCGGGGTTTGCCTGGATTATCTGCACCAGCGAGAAGCTATGGGTAAAAATTCTTTTTGGCGTTCTGGGTTTATTTCTACTTGTTGGCGTAATCAACAGGGTAAGAGGTAAGGATGACGAGGAGGAATAATAAGCCTCTATAATTCTCAGAGTTTGGCTGACGTATAGCCTCTGACGAAAATATTATATCGAACTGCGCCTGCTTGCGAAATATAAACTGGCTCAGCCTGTTTTGATAAATGATTCTTTTTAAAAAACCAATCAGTTTCCATTGTAATCCTTTAAAAAGCTTTAATGAGATTTCAATATATTATTAAAAGTTTTACATTTACAACTATTCTTAGGGTTTGGCTAATGTTAGTTTATCATGGCCAAACCCTTTTATATCGTTTTGCCTGAAGCGTGTGCATAGTACATATAATAAATCAAACAGTGAAAAAACTATCATTTTGTGCATTTCTCCTGATGGCTGCTTTAACGGCTGTTAGCCAAATCAATACTTCCGACTCCACCGTGCAGGTGGTGGGTTACTGGGATATGAACGAGTCCTTAACCTACTTGGTATTTAACGAAAGCGTGAGGACAGAGGGTTCCGATACAATTTCGTACGAGTTCACCCGCTACGAGGTGGATGTTACCATTGTCGATTCTACCGCGAACTCATACACCGTAAAGTGGTACTACCGCGATTACTACATCGAAACCGATAACGAGGTGATGAAAAGGCTCTCGTCGATATTTGAGGATATGAGCGTGCTTATTACAACCGATGAGCTTGGCACATTTCAGGAGATTCTCAACTGGGAGGAGATTAAAACCTTTATGCTAATCACCACCGCCCTGCTTAGGGAAGAGTTTAAGGGAATACCCAACATGGATCAGTTCATTGCGCATTTAGAGGAGCTTTATAGCACCAAGGAGGCTATCCAGAATTCGGCCATCGACGAGATTCACCAGTACTACTACTTTCACGGGCTCAAGTACAAGCTGCACGATGAGTTTACTTCGCAATCGAAAATACAAAACCGATTTGGAGGCGAGCCCTTCAATGCCGATATCACCTTTTGGCTCGATGAGATCAATTCCGATGATAATAACGCCATCTTCCGAATGACCCAGGTTATCGATTCGGTTGAGCTCACCAACGCCACCTTCGAGTACCTGACCAGCATGGCCAATATGCTGGGAACACCACCGCCCAGCAGGGACGATTTTCCAGCACTCACCAACGAGATCACCCGGGCATCGCGAATTCACGGCTCAGGTTGGGTAATCTACTCCATCGACACCAAAGAGGTGAAGGCCGAGAACGTGCTGCAGGTCGATACGCGCATTATTGAGCTTAAGTAGGTGAGCCGATTCAGTATTGTGGTTTCCTATATCTTCCCTTTAATCCAGCGGAAAGTAATATTAGTAGGAGCAAACGAGGAGATATAGGCTTTTTGTTTGGGGTGAAGAAATATTGGCTTAGAGTCACTTGTCACTAGTCATTCAAGTCACTGGTCACTAGTCACCCAAGTCACTGGTCACTAGTCACCCAAGTCACCAGCCACTGAACCGTCCAAAAAATACCTATCTTTGAGGGCATAACAGCTGAAGCGGTGAATCAAATTCCATTACCCTTAATACAGGCCATGGCGCTCTCCCTGGGTTTCGATGCCTGCGGAGTGAGCCGAGCGCAGGCGCTTGAGGAGGATCGCATACCCTTTTCTGAATGGATCTCCCAGGGCATGCACGGCGAAATGGCGTATATGGAGCGTAACCAGGAGAAGCGCTTGGACCCGTGCCTGCTGGTTCTTGGGGTAAAATCGGTGGTTTCGGTGTTGCTTAACTACTATCCCGGTAATCCTAGGGTTTGCGTTGAGGTGCCAAAAATAGCGAGATACGCGCTTAGTATCGATTACCACACCGTTATAAAGCAGATGCTATGGCAATTGCTCGAGATGCTGCGCAAGGAGTATGGACCAATCAGCGGCCGGGCTTTTGTCGATTCGGCCCCAGTGCTAGAGAGGGCTTGGGCGGAAAGATCTGGTTTGGGTTGGATTGGTAAGAATGGGCTACTGATAAATCCAAAGATTGGTTCCTACATGTTTATTGGCGAGCTTATTGTTGATGCCGACATTGAGCCCTCCAATTCAAAGGTGCCAAATCGCTGCGGAACCTGCACGCGCTGCATGGACGCTTGCCCCACCGGGGCAATAGTAAGTCCGGGTGTTGTTGATGCTCGCAAGTGTATTTCCTATCATACCATCGAAAAAAAATCGTTACTCACAGAGCAGGAGAAACTATCGCTGAATGGCTGGTGCTTTGGCTGCGATATCTGTCAGGAGGTTTGTCCCTGGAATAAACAGGCAAAGCCGGTTTCACTCCCCGTGATTATGCCCAAAGCAGAGATTATTGCCTCTACAAAAGAATCGCTCAGCAACCTAACTGAGATTCAGTTCGATTCAATATTTGGCAACACCCCCCTTAGCCGAAGAGGATATAATGGATTTAAGCAGAATTGCCAGAATGTGGCCAACAAGTAGAAATCTGTGACCCTTTATTCTGATATTTGCACAATTTCCTTTACCTTAGCCTTTACATGAATACTATCTGTTTTCTTTTTCTATCGAATTAATTTTGATATTTTGGTGGCGTTTTATGTGATTAAAAAAACAGCATTAAATATGGAGCCAAAAAAATTTACCCTTACCCTTAAATCGGGCGAAAAGCTTCACGCCTGGAGTTTAAGCCCATCGCGAATGACCCGCGCGGTAATCTGCCTATGCCACGGCTGGGGCGAGCATTCTGAGCGTTATATCGGGTGGGCTAAGCAATTTGCCAGCTACGATTACGCCGTTGTTGCTTGGGATCACTACGGACATGGGCAATCTGAAGGTAAGCGCGGTCACATTCCCCACTACGAGGTGTTTATGGAGGAGGTTAACCTGGCAATCAATAAGGCCAACGAGCTTTTCCCCAGTGCACCTGTGGCGCTCTATGGGCATAGCATGGGGGGCAATATTGCCATAAACTTCGCGCTTAAGGAATCTAATCCATATCAGTTACTAATTGCCACCTCGCCATGGTTAAAGCTGGTTAACGAACCTGCTAAACCCATGAAATTGCTGGTAAAAGTGCTAAACCGATTGGCTCCTGGACTGCAAATTGCAGCGCCTCTCGATGCAGCTGGTATTAGTCATGTTCCCGAGGAGGTTAACAAGTATAAAACCGATCCCTTGAACCACGGGAAAATTTCCCCTCGCTTGCTAACAGGGATTTCGGAAGCAGGCGATTATGCACTTAAACATATTGGAAACCTTAACAAGCCTTTCCTTCTTGTGCATGGCGATGCCGATCCCATTACCTCATTTCAGGCATCAAGACAGCTCTTTGATCAAAGCAAAACATGTAGCTTTATTCCCTTTAAGGATATGTATCACGAGCTGCACAACGAAACCATAAAGGATGAGGTTTTTAGAATGATAAAGGAGTGGCTTAGCGGAAATATAGATTAGTTTCATTTTTGCAGATAATATGAAGATTAGTCTTACCCGTACCTCCGGCAGCTGGTGGAACGAGCGGAGGTACAAGATTTTTATCCAGGATAAACAAGTGGCAACACTCAAGCCTGGCGCAAGTCAGGTAATTGAAATAGACGCCAGCCCTGTAACCATAGAGGCAAAGTTCGATTGGTATGGCAGCGGGCGGGTTTCCCTTCTTGTTGACGATGGAGACATAATCGAACTTTTCGATAATGCTCGATTTAGCAAGCAGGCCCCTTTTGTAGGAGTTCCAATTCCAATACTGGTTATGTTCTACAGAGGAGTTAATATTTTATGGATAAAGTGGGCTTTTGCAGCAATGTTGGCTACAATACTTTTTTGGATGTTTTATATTTTAGTAATCGCTCGACAAAGGTGGATTATTGTGAATCAGATTAAGCGGTAAAATGCATAAAATGCATAAGCAAATCAGCAAATAATATTTATATGTAAATGAAAGCCTCTTTTAGAACAGTTGTTGAGGTAAATCCTTTCCCTTTCCGCATCGATTTCAAAACCCCGGTATTGATGCTTGGATCGTGTTTTGCCGAGAATATTGGGGCTATGTTAATCGAACGGAAGTTACCGCTTCTCCTAAACCCTGCGGGGGTGATATACAATCCCGTTTCCACAGCGCTTGTTCTAAAACGAATAATTGAAGCGAAACCTTACACTGAAGACGACCTGAACCTGCACAATGGTTTATGGTATAGCTTTCATCATCACACCAGCTTTTCGCATAGCGATAGGGCACAATGTTTAAGTACAATTAACAGTTCGCTACATGCGTCCTCTAAATTTTGGGAGAGTGCAAATTATCTGATGGTAACCTTTGGCACCGCTAGGGTTTATCATTACAAAAAGACGGGACTGCCAGTTGCAAATTGCCATAAGCTACCGGCAAGGGAGTTTAACCATTCCTTGCTAACTGTGGATGACATTGTAGCCCTGTGGCGCAGCATAATCGAAGAGATTATTCATAGTAAGCCCGAGTTAAAGATTGTTTTCACGGTTAGTCCTGTGCGGCATTGGAAGGATGGCGCCGTGGGCAATCAGGTTAGCAAATCGACCCTACTGCTGGCCGTAAGCCAGCTGGTAACCGAATTTCCCGATAATGCGTTCTATTTCCCTTCGTACGAGATAATGATGGACGACCTACGCGATTACCGCTTTTACGCTGATGATATGCTTCATCCCAGCACTCAGGCCATTAACTACATTTGGGATCGGTTTAAGGAATCGCTAATTGATTCAAACGCTCACAAGCTAATGGTGGAAATTGAAAAGATTAATCTGGCCATAAACCATCGGCCATTCAATACCGAAACGCAGGAGTACCGGAGTTTTATAAGTAGCACCATCAGTAAAATAGAGCAGGTTCAACAGCAACACCCATATATCGATTTTAACCATGAGAAGGAATTGCTTCAGGTAAGGCTAGAATCTTGATTTTATAGCTATTTGCTGAGATTCTGCATAAACATATTATATTCGTAATTGTTTATGAATCCTAGTTTTGTTCAGTTTTTACACTAATTTGATATGGAGTACGAATTAAATGATATTTTAATCGCCTTTGGTCTAACGCTTTTTGCTGGGTTATCGACCGGGATTGGTAGCGCCATTGCCTTTTTTACCAAGCATACAAATACCAAATTTCTCTCCGTTGCCCTGGGTTTCTCGGCTGGAGTAATGATCTACGTGTCGTTTGTGGAGATTTTCTTTAAAGCGAAGGAGTCGCTGGTTGAAGCCATTGGCTATGTATCGGGTTCGTGGGTAACTGTTGCCTCGTTTTTTGGAGGCATAGCCATAATTGCCATAATCGACAAGCTAATTCCATCCACCGAGAACCCGCACGAGATAAAACTTATTGAGGATGCCGAACACAAGCCAAAGAACGATAAGCGGCTTATTAGAATGGGAGTTTTTACCGCGCTGGCCATTGCCATTCACAACTTTCCCGAAGGATTGGCCACATTTACTGCTGCTTTAACCGATCCTAGTTTGGGAATTGCCATTGCTGTGGCCATAGCCATTCACAATATCCCCGAGGGTATTGCAGTTTCCGTTCCCATAGTTTATGCCACTGGTAATAAGCGTAAGGCTTTTATGCTCTCGTTTCTATCGGGTCTGGCTGAGCCAGTGGGCGCGCTGGTGGGCTACCTTATTCTGATGCCCTTTTTAACCGAACTAACCTTTGGAATCCTGTTTGCGGGAGTTGCAGGCATTATGGTATTTATCTCCATAGATGAGCTGCTTCCTGCAGCCCGCGAGTACGGCGAGCACCACCTCTCCATTTACGGTTTAATTGCAGGAATGGTGGTAATGTCGGTTAGCCTGTTGCTGTTTATATAGAAACTAGTACAACAGGATACCTTGCATTGTCAGAAACCCACTATCAAGTATCCGTAGTATTACCCTACAAAACATTGTACACAATAAAAAAACCCCGAAGCTCTTGCGCTCGGGGTTTTTTATGATAGAATTAAATGTGATTACTTAACAACCACATTTTTCACATACCAGTTACCTGCACCAGTTGTTGTGCTAGTATATTTGAATGCTATACGAACATTGCTATTGCCACAATACGGGGTCAAATTCATGTCTCCAGCGGACTTAAATGTATTTGTCTCTCCTGATAAATGGTTTGGTATTGCAATCGCAGTCCAGTCCTCGGCTTTAATTTCACCACCTGAATAAACCGTAGAAACCTGAATGGTTAAGTTCGAAACAGGGGCACCGAATTGTTTACCTGCATGATCAAAAGTAAATATGGCAGCAGATACACTAGAGAGATCTATTGCTGGTGAGATTAGCCATGCTTCAGAAGCATGATTGGTCCCATCCTTATAAGCCCCAGCAGCCATTTGGCTATACTGAGTATTGTGATACCAAATATTATCAAAAACCTCAGGTTTAAGTACATTTACAACAGTAAAGTTGCCTTGTCCCGTAGCAAATGTTTCAGAAAAAATTGTAGTTTCACCACCACTGCCACCACCACCTTCAATCTCAAACTCTGATAATTCTCCCGAGCTGTCGCGCGAACCAGCTAGGCCAAAGTATGACCTTAGGGCACCGCTAACATTTAGCCGTTTGCCCAAATTTTCAGGGTTATCTAAAAGGTTAACCTGGGTTCTAAGGGGTTTGCTTGAGGGTAAGTTTACTGCAAGAAGTTTCGACAAGTCTCTCTCATTGGGATCATCGGCAATCACAACGTTTGTTGCAGATGTAACAGGGGTAGTAAAGTGGATATCATCGGTTGATGCCACTGTGGAAACTCCTGATTTAACGGATCCTACAATAAACCCTTTAACAAAACCTACTTTTCGGGGCTCCTGGTTCTGTAGCGTGATAGCGGTTGCCACATCCCAGGGATCAGCCTTAGTTCCTGTGCCTGTAACCACAGGAACATAACGAGGCTCAGTAAAATTAATCTCACTTGCACGACGGATTGTAAGCTGTACGGTTTCGCGGTAAAGTCCAACAATGGCAATCATCGATCCCAAACCCTCGGGAACTGTTTGAGAGGCAAATTTTGAGTATCCACTGGTGCGGATTAGCATGGTGTTACCGTTTAAATCCTCTATGTTAACCTCGCCATACTCCTGATATGGAGCCCAAGTTTTACCAAGGTCAGATTCCCTTATCTGAACGTTTTCAATTTTCACCAGGCGTGATTGGAAGAACGACTTATCGAGGTTAATATCAGTAATTGAAACTACCTGTGGTTCTACATTTCTATTTACAGCCTGCTTAATTACGCTATAATCGGCATGGAGCGAGTCTATTTGGAAAAGGTTATTGTACCACGACAGGATGGCTCCCTTTAGGTAAATTCTGATAGAGTCGCCCTCGCTAAGGGTTGTGGAAGAGCTGAAACGAAGGTTTACAGCGCCCGTGTTATCCTGTACAAATACCGTTTTGTAAAGGTTTCCCGACGACTCATCCATGGTAACGGTGGCGTAGAGCGACGAATCGCCCTTAATCTTAAAGGTATTGCCTGGAGGGCAAAGGTCTCTTAAGTTCTGAAGGGTAACCACAGAGCCAACAGGAAGTTCCTTAATGGGAGGAGTATCAAACTGGTCGTCGATGCAGCTGATAGCCACTATGGCCATTATAATTGATACTGCAATTAGCTTTAAGTTAAATCTTTTCATAATCTATATCAATTTGAAATTTTTTACACGAGTTGATTAAAACGAGAAACTAAGGTTAAGGAAAAAGTTTGTGCCGTACATGTAAGCAAACTTGGGAGGGAAACCGTCAATATCCCTTACATCGAATCTCAGCTGCTCAAAGGCCACAACCGAAAGGCTTTGGTTGTTTAGCACGTTGCTTACGCTTAGGTTGGCTCTAATGAACTGGTTGTTCTTTAGGCGCCACGATTTTCCGGCAAATAGATCAACAGTAAAACCGTCGTTGAGTTTCTGCTGATCGAGTAGCAGGCTCCACTGGGGGTCCTCAATTACAAGGCCATCCAGTGCCTCCTCGGTTCTGCGGTCGGGGTTAGCATCAATATACCATTTGCCAAAATAGTTGGCATTTCCACCCACAAACCAGTACTTGGGCGAGTCGTAGCGGAAACCAACCGATGCTGCTGCTTGGGGAAAACCACCAAGCATATAGTTTTTAAAGTATACCGTCCGATTTTCGGCCAGCAGCTCGTAGTTATTATCGCGAGCAATGGTTACACTGGGGCGCGAATTGTAAGTGTAGTGACCCCATGCACCCACAGCATTTACCGAGATATCGGGGGTAATATTTGCCTCAAACCCAAGTTCAGCCCCAAGGTTGCGGGTATCAACATTGGTCATAATGTAGTTCACAAATGTGTTGTAGCCCTCGTGGTAGAAGCTGCGGTTCCAGGTTTGATCAAGATTTTCGGAGTAGTAAACCGTTAATCGCGATTTTACCAGTGGTGCGCGTACAATGTAGCTGGCGTCGGCGGCAAAAATCTGCTCGCTCTTGAGGTTGTCAACCACATGATCCCTAACCCTCGACGAGATGTATGAGTCGCGGAAAAAGGGTGCACGGGTTTGGTAACCAGCATTTAGGTCGAGGTAATGGCGACCGGTTACCTTATAGGTTACACCACCCTTAAGCCCATAGTTTAGGAAGTTATGCTTTTCGGAATCGCCGTAGGAGTTGTCGGGGAAACGGCCGTTACGCATATGGCCTGTGCGCCAGAAAGAGGTATAGGCCAGGTTAGCGGTCACAAAAAAGTCGACTTTTGCATAGGAAAACTCCGACTGGGCAAATAGGTTGGACTGGTTTATGTTTGCAGTAAAGTCGTAACCGAATTTATCGCCTACACCAACAATCCGGTTGGGGTTGTTAAGGTCGTTCTGATAGTATGTCTCATCATCCGAGTCGCGCTCGGCAAAAGGATCAACATCTTTCCACCAGTCACCACCCAAAAGATCGTTCATCACCTTAAACTGAAATCCTTTGAAGAGCGATACGTTAACACCTCCTGTTAGCATAATGTTGCTGTTAAGCTCGTGTCTTGTACTGGAGTTGAAAAGCCACTGGCTGTGGTCGCTGCGACGTTCCTCAACAATGTATTTTGATCGTTTCCCTGCAGCCTCTGAGGATATCTCATCGGAGTTGGCAAAGTAGAAGTTATCCCAGTTAATCTGGCGGAACTTTTCGTCGTTCTTCCACTTATCGGTGAGGTAGTTAAACATGTACTCATCTCTATTTCTATAGTAGCTGGGCATGTAGCGGTAGTAATCGGGACGAGGGTCCGATCCAGCTAAAGTCTTAATAATATCACCATCGAACCAAACAGGCGAAGAGGCGTTGCGCCAGTTAAGGGCAGTGCTTCCACCCCGTCCAAATGAGTATGATGCCGTAGAGGTTATGCTGGTTTTACCGTAATTCCCAAAGTGTGTTAGCAAAAGCATGGGTTTATGGTAGTTATTAACCCTGGCATTGCGAACCTTCCCATTTTGGTAGCCCCAGTTGGGGTTGTAGTACTGGTTCCCCGTAAGGTCGTAGGCCTCTTGGGTTGCAATACCCGAGCGAGCGCTCTTTGATGGTGATCCAAAAGCCGTGAATACGAAGCTGTTCTTCTCATCGTATTTCTTTTCAAGGGCCACAAAGTAGGCGTAAGCATCGTAAAAAGTGCCCTCAACGTAGCCTTCCTGAGCCCAACGGCGCGATCCCGAGATGGTGAGCGCCCAGCTGTCGTCAACCAATCCAGTGGAGTGGGTGAACATGCCCCTATGCTTGTAGCTGCGGTTGGCCGCCGAGTAGGTAATTCGGGTATCGGCACGGTTTTCGGACGGACGGATCACAAAATTATTGGTTCCAGCCACTCCTCCAAAGATAAACTCCGAAGGGGCAAGCCCAATGGTGTTAACCGTGTTGCGCATGGCGTCGTTAAGCCCTCCCCAGCTCGAGTAAAATGCCCGGCCAGTTTCGGGGTCGTTCATAATAACACCATTGATCAGTACAGAGGAGTTCTCCGATTCGTAGCCACGAACCCTAAACCGTGCACTACCAAAGGTGAATCCCGCCGTCGACATAAAAATGTCGCGCGAGCCCTGCAGTAGCCCCGAGATGTCGTGCATCTCATCATCCCCATCTAAATCTGCCGAAGACAGAGTGATGATTGGAATAATCTCAATCTGGGTTTCTACAGTAGTTGTGTCTGTTTGCCCATATCCAATGGCCGATAGGGTGAACAGCGACATGAGTAGTAAGATCGTTTTTCTCATAAACATCATAAAAGGAGTTAATTAAATGCTATACCCCCCAAGTTAGGGGGTGGTAAAAATAGATATAATTGCTGAGATTGTATCCCAAAAAACAAATTTAACTTATCTTTATCCCCCCAATTTATTGGTTTTTTACAAGAAGAATTGTAAAAACTAGAGTTTTAGGATTATTTGGAGTCCATAGAATTAAGCAAATTTTAAATTGTAATTGATATGATAAATTCAAGGAACACCATTACTAGGGTACTTACTTTAGCGCTGGTTTTGGTGCTATCGGTTTCGGTTTTTGCACAGGAAAAACGTGACTTTAAGGTTGTTTGCGTGGCATTTTATAATGTGGAGAACCTATTCGATACTCTCAATACTCCAGGGGTAAACGATATAGAGTTTACTCCCGATGGCCCAAACAAGTGGAACACCCCCAAGTATTTCGAAAAGCTCGACAACTTGGCTCGTGTGATTTCTGAAATTGGAACCGATTTCACGCCCCATGGGCCAGCAATTCTTGGCGTTTCCGAGATTGAAAATAGAGATGTGCTTGAGGATTTGGTTAAACGTAAGGAGATATCCGCGCGGAACTACCAGATTATTCATTACGATGGCCCCGACCGCAGGGGAGTTGATGTGGCATTACTCTACCAACCCGATTACTTTAAGGTAACCAACACCAAGAGCTATAGGCTCACAATTCCTGGTCGTGACAACTTTTTCACTCGCGACCAGCTGCTGGTTTCGGGCGAGCTGCATGGCGAACCTATGCACTTTATTGTTGCCCACTGGCCATCGCGTAGCGGTGGCGAGAGCCGTAGCCGGCCACTCCGCGTTGCCGCTGCCGACTTGGGTCGACATATTGTTGATTCGCTCCAAAAAGCCGACCCCAACGCTAAGATCATCCTTATGGGCGACCTAAACGACAACCCCGACAACCTAAGCATTACAAAGCATTTAAGAGCCGTTGCCGATGCTAAGGATATGAAGGATGACAATCTGTTTAACCCATTTTTCAGCTTATACAAAAAGGGTATTGGCTCGCTGGCATGGCGCGATACCTGGAGCCTTTTTGATATGCTACTTGTAAGCAAACCCCTAACCGACACCGATTACTCCTCATACCGCTATTATAGGGCAGGGGTGTTTAATAAGAAATTTCTGCAGCAGTCATCAGGTAGATTTAAGGGGTACCCCTTCCGCACCTATGTTGGTGGTCAGTACCGGGGTGGTTTCTCCGATCACTTCCCCACATATCTTATTCTAGTAAAGGAAAAAGGAAACTAGCCAAATATATATTCACAATCGCAATTTGCACAAGGCCATCGGATTTTGCCGATGGCCTTGTGCTTTATCACAACTTAGTCCTATAGGGTTCATTTTTTATTCCTCCATACGAGCAAAATTGTCATGTGGCGAGTTTCGTCTGTGGCTCACCAATTAGCACAAATTATAAAAATCTTGTTGCTGTATATTATTATAATATGTAATTTTGTCAGTATCTATAATTATGGCTATGAGTAGTGAAATTCAACGCATAAAACAACGATTCGAGATAATTGGCAATTCGCAGGGGCTAAACCGCGCCATTGATATTGGTTTGCAGGTTGCACCAACCGACCTGTCGGTGCTAATTACCGGCGAGAGCGGTACTGGTAAGGAGGTTTTCCCGCAGATTATTCACTCATTTAGCGCCCGCAAACATGGCTCCTACATTGCTGTAAACTGCGGGGCAATTCCTGAGGGGACTATCGACTCCGAGCTGTTTGGCCACGAGAAGGGCTCGTTTACCGGAGCCATGGATAGCCGTCAGGGCTATTTCGAGGTGGCCGATGGCGGCACAATATTCCTTGACGAGGTGGCAGAGTTGCCCTTGTCAACTCAGGTTCGACTGCTTAGAGTGCTCGAAACTGGCGAGTTCCTCCGTGTGGGATCATCAAAAGTGAAGAAAACCAACGTTCGCGTAATTGCGGCCACCAATATCAACCTAGTTGAGGCAATTCAGAATGGTCGATTCCGCGAGGATTTGTACTACCGTCTCAATACGGTTCCAATACAGATTCCACCCCTGCGCGAGCGCAGCGAGGATATTCCCTTGCTGTTCCGCAAGTTTGCCTCCGATTTTGCCGAAAAGTACCGTATGCCCACTGTTACGCTCGACGACGATGCCCGCCGGGTGCTAATCAACTATAAGTGGCCGGGCAACGTAAGGCAGCTGAAAAATGTAACCGAACAAATTTCGGTAATCGAGGAATCGCGGTTGGTTACAGCGGCCAAGCTTTTAAACTATTTGCCCGATTATAATCCCACTAAATTGCCAGCCCTTATCAACAGGGCAAATCCTGCCGAGGCTTCGTTTGCCAACGAGAGGGAAATCCTTTACAAAATTCTTTTCGATATGCGCAACGATGTGAACGACCTCAAAAAGCTGGTGCTCGATTTACTTCAAAACGAGAACCACACCATCGATGTGAATAGGGAAAATGCAGGGATTATCAAAAACTTGTATAAGGACGACATTTCGTACATTGCGCCATCATCACCTGCAGAATATGAGGCAAAATCCTTTGCAAACGACCAATCCCATATTCAGGATACCGAGGAGATTGTGGAGGAGTCGCTCTCGCTTGCCGACAAGGAGATTGAGATGATAAAAAAAGCGCTCGACAAGTACAATGGTAAGCGCCGACAAGCTGCACTTGATCTGGGAATATCAGAGCGAACACTTTACCGCAAGATTAAGGAATACAATTTAGAATAGTAAATAAGATGATTAAGGATATTATATCTTTTAGAGTTTTTGTAAAAAGCACTTCCGCTATTATTTTCTCTTTGCTGGCGATTGCTTTGGTTTCGTGTAGCATAAAGTACTCTTTTTCCGGAGCATCCATATCGCCCGATGTGAAAACTGTTAGCGTGGAGCATTTTCAAAATCTGGCGCCCCTGGTTAATCCAACCCTTAGCAATACTCTGGCCGAAACGCTTCGTAACAGGTTTATCTCGCAAACCCGGTTAAATGTTGTGTCGGCCTATGGCGATTTATCCTTCTCGGGTGAGATTCGCAACTATCGTGTGCAACCTGTTGCCATTCAGGGCAACGAGATGGCAGCCATGAACCGCTTGACCATTGCTGTAAGGGTTAAGTTCGAGAACGTGATAGACCCAACGCAGAATTACGATAAAACTTTTACTCACTTTGAGGATTTCCCCAGCACTAGCCAGCTGGCGCAGGTGGAGCAGCAGCTGGTTACCCTGATTGTGGAAAAACTGGTGGAGGATATTTTCAACAATGCAGTAGCAAACTGGTAGTTATGGAAAAGCAGCAATTTTTCGAATACTTAAACGATCCCAGTAAGCTTGGACTAGAGTCCTCGGCTAAACTCGATGAGGTGGTGAATGAGAATCCCTACTTCTTTGCAGCGCGTATGCTTAGCCTTATAGGGCTTAAGAACGATTCGAGTCCTAATGTTGATGATTCTATTCGTAGGGTTTCCGCTTTGGCATCCAATAGGCGCGCCCTGTTTTTTGCTCTAAATCCACTAGTTGCGCAAGCTAAACAGGATGAGGTTTTTGCTGATCAGCCGATTGCTACTCAAGAAACGAGTATTGAACCGGAAACTCCTTTCCTGCTTGACGATTCGTTGGATGTTAGCTCCACCAAAACCCCACTTCAGCAAGCAGAAGTTGATCCGAAACCCGCTCAGGATGATGATCTGCTGCTTGAACTAACCGATTCGGAAACGGCCTCGGCTCACAAAACCGACGAGGAGGTTTTTATGGATCCCCAGCTTTACACCCTCGAGATTCCACAGGATAAGTTCGACGAGGAGAGCCTGAAATCGCTTTCGCTCGACTTTACAAAAGGGAAAGAGGAGGAGCCCAGCTTGCCCAAGGAGGAAATTTCCGTACTCGATCTTATTAATAAGGGTACAATAGATATTAGCGCACAAAGGGCAAATCCCGACGATCCTTTCTCCCTAATCGATGCATTTATCGAAACCAATCCCCGGATAGTGCCCCGGCAATCGCCGCAGGATATTCCCCAGGAGCAGGAGGACATATCGTTGGAATCGCTCAGGGAACCCGAGGATACCGCCAGTGAGTCGCTGGCTAAGATATACCTTGCTCAAGGCCACATCGATAAGGCCATTAAAATTTACGAGAAATTAAGTTTGAAATATCCAGAAAAAAGAGCTTACTTTGCCGCTCAAATTGAAATAATTAGGAATCAACCCGATAAATAAACGTAAAAATCATTAGCAATGTATCTGCTTTTCTCAATTCTAATCATTATTGCCTGCGTCCTGTTAACGTTAATCGTGCTGGTGCAGAACTCAAAAGGGGGCGGCTTGGCATCAAACTTTGCCTCATCGAACCAAGTAATGGGCGTTCGTAAAACCGCCGATTTCCTCGAAAAAGCTACATGGACTTTGGCCATCAGCTTGCTCGTACTTACCCTATTGGCCACCATGTTTATTCCTCGCAACGAGGTTCAGGTGAGCCGTTCGGCCATCGAGGAGCAACTCGATAGAACACCAAGCCCATCGGCGTTGCCAACTTTCCCTACTCCAGTTCCCGACCAAAATTCAGGCAAGGAGAAACCAGAGGGTAATTAGGCAATAACCTCAAACTTATTTAAGCCCAGCGAGGGTGTCAGTATCTGCCATACTGACACCCTCGCTTTTTTATTCCGCTTAATGCATTGATTGATATGTGAATATTTATTTATTTGTTTTCGCCTTTTGGGTAAAACCAATTGGATGCAGTTCTTATTTTTTCACCCAACAAACCTAATTATCATCGTATAAATACTAGAAATACAGATGAATAATAGTTGATGGTGTTTGCAGTTCTTTGATCCCCGATAAAAATACGATAGCCGTAAAATTATTGCCGATTTAAAATTTTTTTCAGAATGCTGACAGCCGATTTAGGGCAAAAAGTCAGGTTTTGGCTTTGGCATGTATTTCGATATACGCAAGGCTGTAAATCGAAAAACTATTCATTAACAATAAATCATTTTAAAAATGTCAGAAGTAAAGATTAAACCATTGGCCGACAGGGTTCTGGTTGAACCCATGGAAGCAGAAGAGAAAACCGCAAGCGGTATTTACATCCCCGACACAGCCAAAGAGAAGCCACAAAGAGGTACTGTTGTTGCTTTAGGCCCAGGCACCAAAGATGTAACCATGGAGGTTAAAAAGGGCGATGTTGTTCTCTACGGCAAGTACGCTGGCACCGAAATCAGCATCGACGGAAAAGACTACCTGATGATGAAGCAGTCGGACATTTTAGCTATCGTGTAGCTTTTGCATCCATCGGATACTGATTGTTTAATTGTTTAACGAAAATTTAAAGAAGAAAAATCATGGCAGGAAAAATTATTAAATTCGATATCGAAGCTCGCGATCAGCTTAAAAAAGGTGTTGATCAGCTGGCTAACGCAGTAAGAGTAACCCTTGGCCCTAAAGGTCGCAATGTGGTTATTGAGAAGAAATTTGGATCACCCCAAATCACCAAGGATGGTGTAACTGTTGCCAAAGAGATCGATCTAAGCGATCCTATGGAGAACATTGGTGCTCAAATGGTGAAAGAGGTAGCTTCTAAAACTGGCGACGACGCTGGTGACGGTACTACCACCGCAACCGTTTTGGCTCAGGCAATCATTGGCGTAGGTTTGAAAAACGTTACTGCTGGAGCAAATCCCATGGATTTGAAGCGCGGTATCGATAAGGCCGTTGCTAAAGTTGTTGAGGGTCTTAAGAAGCAAAGCATCGAGATTGGTGACGATTACACCAAGATTGAGCAGGTGGCTACCATCTCGGCTAACAACGACAACGAGATTGGCAAGCTTATAGCTGAGGCTATGAAAAAGGTGAAGAAGGAAGGTGTTATCACCGTTGAGGAGGCCAAAGGAATTGAAACTACCGTTGAGGTGGTTGAGGGTATGCAGTTCGACCGTGGATACATTTCGCCATACTTCATTACCAACCCCGATAAGATGGAGACAGTACTAGAGAATCCTTTCGTTCTTATTACCGACAAAAAGATCTCTACCATGAAGGATCTGCTTCCAGTTCTTGAACCTGTGGCTCAGAATGGTCGCTCGCTGCTGATCATTGCCGAGGACGTGGATGGTGAGGCGCTTGCAACACTGGTTGTGAACAAGCTTCGCGGTTCGCTTAAAATTGCTGCCGTTAAAGCTCCAGGGTTTGGCGATCGCCGCAAGGAGATGCTCGAGGATATCGCTATCCTAACTGGTGGCGTGGTTATATCCGAGGAGAAAGGTCTTCGTTTAGATGCAGCCAAAATGGATATGCTTGGCTCAGCCGAAAAAATCACCCTTGATAAGGAGAACACAACCATTGTAAATGGTGCTGGTAATAAGGACGCTATTCATAAGCGTGTTGCCCAAATTAAGCTGCAAATTGAGAATACTACCTCCGACTACGATCGCGAGAAGCTGCAGGAGCGTTTGGCTAAGCTAGCTGGTGGTGTTGCTGTTCTTTACGTTGGAGCATCAACCGAAACCGAGATGAAGGAGAAGAAGGATCGCGTTGACGATGCGCTTAGCGCAACCCGTGCTGCTGTTGAGGAAGGAATTGTTCCTGGTGGTGGTGTGGCTTACATCCGCGCTCTCGAAATGCTCGACAGCATTAAGGTTGACAATGAGGATCAGAATACTGGTATCAAGATTATCCGTCAGGCCATTGAGGCTCCTCTTCGCCAAATCGTGTCGAACGCAGGTCAGGATGGTTCTGTGGTTGTTCAAAAGGTTAAGGAAGGTAAGGGCGATTTTGGTTACAACGCCTACACCGATCAGTACGAGAACCTTTACAAGAGCGGCGTAATTGACCCCACCAAGGTTACCCGCGTTGCGCTTGAGAATGCCGCATCGATTGCAGGTATGTTCCTTACTACCGAGTGCGTAATGGCCGAGGAGAAAGAGGAAAACCCAATGCCTATGGGCAACCCCGGAATGGGTGGCATGGGCGGAATGATGTAGAGTTTTTCCATACATCATCATATAATCCCAAGAAGGGGAGAGGCATCGCCTCTCCCTTTTTTTTGTTTTATACAGGTTCAATATGGATGAAATGGCATCTTTCGCAAAATTTTGGAGGTTTGTTTGCAAACCACATCCTTCGAAATTCCCTGTGATCATTGGAGTTTAGAACGTCTATTACCTTTCTGTTCAAAACATTTCCAAAATTCATCTCCTTGGGAAAAGGCTTTGCGCAACACGGTACCACAAAACCATCCCAGGTTATGTAAAAGTGAGTCCAGGGAAATGGACATTTTCGAAAGCTATTATGGGTTTTAAAGTTCCTACCGGTAACGGTTACCGCTGGATGTTCTTTTACCGTCGAGTTTAACTGATGAACTGCATCCTTAAACTCTTTGGATTGGTAAAAATCGTAATAATCAACATCGATATTTGTAACTGAGGCTAAGTTAAGAAGCGTAAAATCGAGGTATTGTACACCAACCCTATTTGCGTACTCAACCAGCAAAGGCATATGGGTGTAATTCTGCTTGGTAACCACCATGTTCAGCATAAGGATTGTTTGGGTTCCTTTGCATAGATCAACCAACGATCTTATGTTTTGATCTAAGATGCTAAAACTTGCGCCAACCCTAATGCTTTCGTAAACACTGTCTATACCATCGATCGAAATTTGGATCGTGTCAATTTTGTTGATAAGGCCAATAATTTTCTCGTTAAAATGTGGGAGTACGGCATTGGTCGACACGGAAATAATAATGCCCTTATTTTTTTCCTTAATATAATCAACTATCTCATTTATCTCCCTAAACATAAATGTTTCGCCCATACCGGTAAGACCAATGGAATCGAGGTATGGCCAAAGCTCATCCACAATGGCTTTGGCGTTGTCGATTGCCATTGAGCCTTTATCCATCTCCTTACCAAACTGGTATTCCCTTGGACAGATTGTGCATTTTAGGTTACACTGATTTGTGAGTTCAATCATAACCGTTGACGGGTAGGCAACTTTGGTGGAGTTAATCGCCTTTAGGAAGATATGCTTAACCTTATTGGCGGTGTATAGCAGTAGGGCACGATTTATGGGTAAATTCTTGAGTCTTTTTATTGCCTTAGATAGTCTTCGTTTATTCATTTATACTGGTTTGAATTTTGGTTAACTATACATTCCAAATCAGATCGACGATCTTTTTCCCCTGAATTTCATTCGCAAAATTTGTCAGAATTTCAACTCTCTTGCTAACTTGATTCCTGTCGAAATCCTTCTCAAATATCGAATTAATGCCATAAATAAACTCTTCTGGACTCTCGGCTATATGGCATATGTTAGCTAATCCAGTGCTCTGAACTGCGGATGCGTTACTCAGACAGAAACGGCCTGAGTAGAGCGCGAAAAGCAGTTTCAGCTTAAACCCCTGCGGGTAAAAAGAGTGTATAAGGTTGATATGCGCATTTCTGACAAGATTATCCATCGCCTCGTCACTAGGGTTTTCAATAATTTTCACGTTGGATAAATCCGTGCTAGCCTCATAAATACTTCGATGTGGATTTTTTCCGGCAACAGCAATTTGTTGTTTAATGGCTGGGGCAATATTTTGCAGCATCCAAAGTACGCTTTTGATATTTTCGGGCACCGAAAGGTCGCCGTGCATCAATATATAATCGCCTTTACCGGGTTTAATATCAACCTCTTCAAAGGGATGAAAAGGCGTTACCAGCACAGTATTCTTGTTGATATTTTTAAAATGCGCTAAATCGGCTTGCGCAATGGCCGCAATGGCCGTGGCTTTACTCAGTACCCACTCATAATGTTTAAGTTTAAGGGCCTCGAAAGCAAAAAAGGTCTTTTTGATGGGATTCTTTTCCGTTGTGGCTAACCCACTGTAGTAGTTGTGCTCAATATTGTGCGTTCGCACAATAGTTATGCGGTTCTTAAAGTTGCCACTTAGCAGCGGGTAGGTAGTGTGCAAACCATCGAAAAGAATTGGATAGCTATTGCCTAAAATGGCGTTGATTAATGCTCTGTTGCTACGTGTTTTTACAATAAAGGGCAATGCTGAGAGGTTGTGCCAAAAGTTCAATGGCCGGTTGTAGTAGGCAACACTTTCGCAAATGTTATCTAATATATCAGTCTTTTCTCGGCCATAGGCATAGCAATGCAAATGAATTTTTACGCCCAACTTGCTAAGCGCTTTTAGCTTGTAAAAACCATCAATTGCCCCACCGTAATCGGCAGGGTAGGGAATATTAAACGATATCAGGTTTATATGCATTCCTTGAGCAACCACGTTATTGTTCCAAAGATAAACATTTAGGCCGATTGTAATTTGTGAACCATTAAAAACGTTATTTGACTAAAACACTGTTACGATTTTATACCAATTTCACGCAGGACTCCAAAACCAGGAATCAACTGTATTAAAAAAGCGTCAAAATTGCTAACTTTGCCGCTTGATTTTTAGTTAGATATATTTGTATTACCCCAAAATCATCAATATTAATGAGGTTAAGCGCTCCATTACAAATGCCCGATTATCAGCTGATAGATTGTGGCGATTTTGAGAAGATTGAACGGTTTGGCCCTTACGTCCTGATTAGACCCGAGTCGCAGGCCATATGGAAAAAGCGCCTCACCGACCGCGAGTGGAACCAGATGGCGCATGCCCGCTTTAAGCGGGAGCAGCAGAAAAACTCGTACCGTAGCGGAGATCCAGGGAATGGAGGATGGACTCTGATTAAGAAGATGCCCGAGAGCTGGAATATCCAATGTCCATTGCCCAATGGGCAATTCACGCTAAAGTTGAGCCTCACCTCGTTTGGACATGTTGGCATTTTCCCTGAGCAGCTCGAGAACTGGCACTTTATCTACAACTCCATAAAACGTGTAAAAGTAAGAGCGCCACGGGTACTCAATGCGTTTGCCTATACTGGAGGCGCTTCGCTGGCTGCTCGCATGGCTGGCGCCGAGGTAACTCACCTCGATGCGGTTAAGCAGGTTGTTGCCTGGGGCCGCGAGAATATGGAGCTAAGCAAGCTAACCGATATTCGATGGATTGTTGACGATGCCCTAAAGTTCCTAAAGCGCGAGGAGAAACGTGGTAAAACGTATCATGGAATTATCCTCGATCCACCCGCCTATGGGCGTGGCCCAGGTGGTGAGCGCTGGATTCTCGACGAGGGCATCAACGATGTGCTCTCGGCCTGTTCAAAAATACTTGAGCCCACTAACAGTTTTCTGGTGCTAAACCTTTACTCGCTGGGCTATTCGCCCATTATCTCCAACAACCTGGTGGAATCGCACTTTAAGTGCAACGATAAGGTTTTTGGCGAGTCGTACCTCCGATCGCAAACCGGAATCGATTTGCCTTTGGGCACCTACGTGCGGTTAATTAACGTATAGCAGATTTCAACAAAAATATTTAATTCAATGAAATTCACAGCCAAGAAAACCGCCAACCTGCTCGAAACCGTTATGGATATGTACAGCGGCGTTTCGAAGCAGAAAGCCAAGCAGATGATTACCTACTCCCGATTCACAATCGATGGCGTTGAGGTAAAGAACCACCCGTTGCAGGTGGTGCAGGCTGGACAGGTGGTGGAGCTGGAGAAAAGTGTAAAGGGCGAGAAGAAAGTTGCTTTGCCCAGCAAGCACAACCCCATTGCCATCTACTTTGAGGACGAATACTTGCTGGTTGGGCTTAAGCCCGCGGGCATACTCTCGTGCCACGATCGGAATCAGGAAACAGCCAAATCATTTCATAAGCATCTCGAGGCATTTATGCTTGATCGCGACGATAAAAAAACTCGCCTTTGGCCTGTGCATAGGCTCGACAAGGAGGTTGAAGGTTTGATTATCTTTGCCAAGAGCGAGGAGTATCAGCAGATGATTAAGGAGATTTGGCCCACAGTAACCAAGAAATATCTGGCTTTAACCGAAGGGAAACCCAATCCGCAGTCGGGGACCATTGAGAGCTGGCTAAAGGAGGATTTTAACCACAAGGTGCTTGTTATCAAAAAGGAGGAGGAGAACAGCAAGTTTGCCAAAACTGATTACTCCTATTTGCGGCGCGAGGGCGAGTATCACCTGCTTGAGGTAACACTGCACACCGGTCGTAAGAATCAGATTAGGGCGCACTTGAGCTCAATTGGTTGTCCCATTGTGGGCGATCGCCGTTATGATGCCGATGGTGCGGTTAATCGGCAAATTAGGCTTGCAGCCTATAAGCTAGAGTTTAGGCATCCAGTCTCGGGACTTTTAGTGGCATTGAACTACACGCCTCCAAGTAAGTTCTTTAAGCCCTCCAAAAATCAGGACGAGCAATACAGGATAATTTGAAAAGCAGCATCGTGAACCAGAGAATAGAGCTAATAACCAGCAGGCAGAACCCGCGCATTAAAAATCTTGTTCATCTCCAAAAGAGCAGCGAGAGGCGTAAACAGGGCGTTTTTCCCGTTGAGGGCATTAAGGAGATTGAGAAGATGGTGGTATCGGGATATCCCCTTCACTCCGTTTTTTACTGTCCCGACATTATCTTTCCATCGCAGGTTGATGAACTTTTTGGTACCAATCTCCCCCGCGAGGTGTTTGAGGTGAGTCGCGATGTGTACAACCGCATTGCCTACCGCGAGGATTCAGGGGGCGTGGTTGCGTTGGTAAAACCTCGTGAGCATAACCTACAAGATTTAAGGTTTGGCAAAAATCCGCTAATTCTGGTGATTGAGGGCGTAGAGAAACCTGGTAATATTGGTGCCATTTACCGCACTGCCGATGCGGCAGGCATCTCGGCCATAATTCTTTGCGATCCCGCAACCGATTTGTACAACCCAAATACCATAAGGGCTTCGCTGGGATGTGTTTTCACAATGCCCACGGCAATTTGTTCAAGTTCTCAGGCCATTCATTGGCTTAAGGGTAATGGCATACAAATTCTGGCTAGCGACCTAAAAGCTGCCACACCATATCATAAGGCCGATTACAGTAAACCAACCGCAATTGTAATGGGAACAGAGGCAACTGGCATTACCAACCTTTGGGTAAACGCTGCCGATGCCAATATTATAATCCCTATGCGGGGTGCAGCTGACTCGATGAATGTTTCAACAGCCACTGCGGTTCTGGTTTTCGAAGCTTGCCGACAACGCGATTTTTCGTTTTAATCCAAGTCTACTGGAGAATATCTACTTTAATACCAATCTGCCCAATGAAAAAGATTATCATAATAACCCTACTGCAAACCCTAGCAATTTTTATTTATTCGCAGGGTTGGCATATCTCCACCAAGTATTTATCACAGCCTCAGGATATAGCAAGCGAGCGTATCGAGGAGGTTTACCTGTACAAAGATTTTATGAAGATGGTGAGTGGCAACCTGGCCACAGTTTTCAATCTGGTTAGTAACGAGATAATCTACATAAATTCCCAGAATAGAACCTACTGGCGTGGCAATCCGCAGCGATTTGTAAAGGAGATTAGAGCCGAATTTGAGGCGTCCATCGAGGAGAAGCTCCTGAGCGTTGAGCCGCATAAGCAGGAGGAGACTAGGGCTATGTATATGGAGATGCTGGAGTCGTCGTTTCCAACGAACCCTAATAGGCCATCGAACCCTAAATCGTTCGCCGTGCAAAAGGTGAAGGATGGTGAAAGGATATCGGGATTTACTGCAACAAAGTATTCGGTTATGGAGCGTGGCTTCCTGCTCGAAACTATCTGGATTGCCCCAGAGTTGACCATAGCTAAGGATTTCGATTTTATCAGCCTAAGCCATTTCCTTAACCAGCTGGCGCAGGGCGCCTACGCCGACAGCTTCGAGAGTTCGCAGGAGTACTTTAAGCTGCTCGAAAGGGGCTACCCTGTACGCGTGGAGATTCGTCGTGGCGATGGAACCACCCAAATTTCGGAGGTTATCAGCGCCATGCGCATCACCCTTAAAGCCTCCGACTTTGCCATCCCTCAGGGTTATAGCTCCAGCTCGCTCGTCGGCGTTGGAATTTGGGACGGGCACTGGTAGTTCTGAGAATTTTACTTTCCGTAGCCGACAAACTCCCCGTTAGACACGTTAGGTCGAGGTTATACCTCGGTCTGTTTATATAAGCAGGATGTTCCTGCTTATCTTCTAAAACATCTAAAGCCTCGCATTTTGCTACATTAAGTATCAAGTAGTAATTCTATACATTTTCATAGTTTTTACTACCCAACCTCCCTGTTAGGCCGAGGTTGTACCTCGGTCTAGTTATATAAACAGGCTGTGCCTGCTTGTTCCCAACACACACTTCTCGCCAAAAGATGCATTAAGAATCAATGAACAACCAGTTTCACAATTGCATTTTTTTACCCAATTATTAGAATCAATATCACCCTTTTGGGGTATTTTTTTTTGCAGCAACTTGCCGTAACTTGCCCTTTTTGGTATTTGCTGTTGGCTTAACTATACTTAGCCACAGCTTATCTGTCTTTTAAATTCTTTCTTTATGAGTAAAACTACACGTTTTGATGCGCATTGCCATATTTTTACGCTGCGGTATGTGCTTAAGGAGCTCAAGAGCATGCTCTTCGATATGTACTACAATCAGTACCCTTGGCTCAAAAGCGAAAGCTTCCGTGCCGAGCAAATTGAAATGCAGGGCATTGCCGATATTAAGGAGGTTTCGCGTTGGCTCCTGGAGCTTACCAGTGCTGCCCTTACTTCCGAGCGTCGAAATCTTAACTTCCTGCAGAGGCAGGCCCGGAAGGCTTTCCCGG